>JAJZUL010000039.1 GCA_021848545.1 Pseudomonadota bacterium | reverse complement strand
TACGCTCCGCTGCGGGTCTCGAAAACCGCCATTTTCGGCTCACCCTGACGATTTTCGGGTCGGGCTCTAAGATCGGGGTCTATTGCACGGTCAAAACCAGTTTCCCGAAATGTGTCCCGGCCTCCATGGCGGCGTGGGCGTCGGCGGCCTGCGCCAAAGGGAAGGTCGCATGAAGAATCGGCCGGACGCGGCCGTCTTCCAACATCGGCCAGACGACCCGCCGCAGGCCATCGGCGATGCGGGCCTTGGCGTCGGCGGTCTGCGGCCGCAGGGTCGAGCCGGTGACGGTGAGACGCTTGACCATGATCGGCAGGAAATCGACCGTCGCCGTGGACCCGGCCGCGAAGTTGATGAAGACCAGACGGCCGTCGGCGGCCAGAACCGCCAGATTGCGGGCGATGGAATCGCCGCCCATCATATCCAGGACCACATCGACGCCGCGCCCGGCGGTTTCAGCCTTGATCGCTTCGACGAAATCGACGGTGCGGTAATCGAAGGCGTGATCGGCCCCCAGCGCCCGACAGGAATCGAGCTTGCCGGCGCTGGCGGTGGTGAACACGGTGGCGCCCAAAGCCTTGGCGATTTGGATGGCGGTGGTGCCGATGCCCCCCGACCCGCCATGGATGAGGATGCTTTCGCCGGCGGCGAGACGACCGCGTTCGACCACATTGTGCCAGACGGTGAAGGTGGTTTCGGGCAGGGCGGCCGCCGCCGCCATATCAAGGGTGGATGGCACCGGCAGACAGTGCCTGGCGTCCACCGCCACATACGGCGCATAGCCGCCGCCGGCCACCAGGGCGCAAACGGGATCGCCGGGACGCGGCGTCCGGACGCCGTCGCCCACGGCCGCCACATGGCCGGCCACTTCCAGGCCGGGCAGGTCCGACGCGCCGGGCGGCGGCGGGTACACGCCTTTGCGTTGCAGGATGTCGGGGCGGTTGATTCCGGCGGCGGCCACCGCGATCACCACTTCGCCGGGAGCCGGGCGGGGAACCGGGCGCGTGGCGGGCACCAACACTTCGGGACCGCCGGGCCGGCTGATCTCGATACAAGTCATCGTTTCCGGCAGCATGGGACCCCAATTCGGTCCGGGGCCCGTGGCCGAGAATCCGGGTTAAGCTTCTCGGCGCAGCAGAGCGCGGACGTTCTGAAGGTGATCGACGGGATCAGGGTACCAGACGATGTCGGTGACGCGATAGACGTGACCGCTTTTCGACCGGACCACGCGCCCGATACGGGGGACGATGTCCGCTTCGAAGGCGTGATTGACTTCGCTCTTGTCGAAAGAATTGGCGATAATATAGCGCATGAGAACCCCCCATGCCCGAAACCCCTATCCAAGATAGGGTGTTGAAGGTCTGTGCGCAATATTTTCAATTTTAAGTAAATTCGACATCGCCGGATGGAAAAACGCCGCGGCGGTGGTGGCCGCCGCGGCGTATCGACGGCAGCGGCGAATCACGCCGCCTGCGGCGTTTCCGTGGACTGGGCCGGCAGCGACGACGCGCCGGACTTGGTTTCGATGGCGATGGTGCGGGGCTTCATGGCCTCGGGCACTTCGCGCGCCAGTTCCACATGCAGCAGGCCATTGACCAGCGACGCCCCCTGGACGCGGATGAAATCGGCCAGATCGAAACGCCGTTCGAAAGACCGGCCGGCGATGCCGCGATGGAGATACTTGACCGCGGGGTCGTCCTTATGCGCCTTGCCGGTCACCACCAGGCTGTGATCCCGGGCGGTGATTTCGATGTCGCTTTCGGCGAAACCGGCCACCGCCATGGTGATGCGGTAGGTGTCCTCGTCGAGCTTCTCGATGTTGTAGGGCGGGTAGCTGGGCGCCGTCTCGTCGGTGCGGGACGCGGTGTCGAGCAGCCGGTTCAGATGGTCGAAGCCGATGGTGGAGTGAAACAGAGGGGAAAGATCGAACGTACGCATAACGGCTCTCCTTTACGAAGCAACCTGGAGTGAAACGCGGCTTCTCCCGGTCCGGCCGTTCGGCCCGGACCCGCGGCCGCTGCGCGATCCCTTTTGGCAACCGCGCTCACGATCTGACCTAAGACGTTTCCCACCCCTGTCAAGCACCCCGGTTTCACCGCGAAAGCATGAATTTCCACTTCCCCCCCTTGATGGAGCGCGGTGGAAACGCAGGTATTATGAAGGGGGTGTGACATTTGCGGCGTAGCGCCGGCACCCGTTCTGCCCTAAGCTGATCGGGTGGGAGCGGCGGTTGCCCGTCGGGACCAGCAGGAGGTGACGCCATGACGGTCACAGCCTATTTCAGCCGGACCTACGACGAGACCATGACTCTGATGGTCGAGGCGCGTAACTACATGGCCTTTGTCGGGCCGGTGGAGCGACGCTCGAATGACAACGCCGGCGGGTTGCGTTTGTCGTGCGAGGCCATGCGGGTGACGTCGCGCCTGACCCAGGTGATGGCGTGGCTGATGATGCAGCGCGCGGTCGCCGAGGGCGAAATTTCGTCGGACGCGGCCATGGACGAGGAAAACCGCCTGTCGGGAGCCGAGGTCTGTCTGGACGACAGTTTCACCGAAGACGAAAACCTGCCCCGGGGGTTGCGCAGCCTGCTGGATCGTAGCCGGCGCCTTTACATCCGCGTTTCCCACCTTGAACAGCAAATGCTCGACCGGCTGCATTGAGACTTGCAGGCGCTTTTTCCGGCTTTGATCGGATCGCTCTCCGGGCGACGCCGTGCGCCATAATACCGTCGCTCACGGTCTGCGACCGATCGCGAACGGGCTTCGCTCAGGCGCCCGGCGTCGCGGTTGCTACGACAGGACCGCGCTTCTGGCGATTTTCTGATCCGTCTTGTACTGCGACAGCGCATATACCGACCATATCGCCGCCGGTATCCATCCAATGACCGTGATCTGGAGGAGTAGGCAGATGATGCCGGATATGGGGCGGCCGATGGTGAAAAATTGAAGCCATGGCAAAAGAAGCGCAAGGATCAGGCGCATGACACATCCCTTTCAAACAATTAATGAAAGGTGATTATGTGGTGCGCATCCGTTAGGTGCAATACTCCGGTCGATCCCCGTCCGGCGTGATCGTGTTCAGGGCTGATCAGGGCCGAGCCCAGGCGATTTCATACAGCGGCACCGGGTCGCGGAAGCCCTTCAGGGCGTGGTTTCCCGCCGATTGGAACGCGTTGCCCTTGCCGTGGGCCATGGTCTTGACGGTTTCGGTGCACAGGATGCCGTCGGTGGGGGTGGCGGCGCAGACCCGGGCGGCCAATTGGACGGTCGAGCCGAACAGATCGTTCTCTTCCTGGATCGGTTCGCCGGCGTTCAGCCCGATGCGCAGATGCAGTTCCTGGGCCGGCATCTTGGCGTTGTGGGCGGCGACGTTGCGCTGAATGGCGGCGGCGGCATCGACCGCTTTGGCCGCCGAGGCGAAGGACGCCATGATGCCGTCGCCCGTATGTTTGACCTCCTTGCCGTCGCATTGGAGGATGGCGGTGCGCACGATGGCGTTGTGACGGCGCACGATTTCCTGGGCCGCCGCGTCGCCGCGGGCCTGGGTCAGGTCGGTGGAGCCGACCATGTCGGTGAACATCACCGTGACCACCAGGCTCTGCTTCTGGGTCGGCTTGTTCCATTCGGTGAGCGCGTCCTTCAGCACCACATGGGCGCCGGCCTCGGCGCCGCCGAGAAAGGATTCGATGGCGGTGCGGCCGGCCTGCGCCATTTTCAAATAGCGCTGTTCCAACAGATAGCTGCCGATCTTGTCGTAGAAATGCCGCGCCAGATCGGGAGGGGTGCCCAGGGCTTCCAACGTGGCGGCGGTCAGGGTGCGACGATCGCCGTCGCCGGTGCCGTGGGCGTCGCACAAGCCGTCGACGGCGCCGGCGAGATAAAGATGCAGGGCGAATTTGTTGTAGCTGTCGAGCGTGGGCACGGCGTGGCTGGCGGTGGTGACCGCGCCGTTGAGGAAACGCATGATCACCGCGCGCCGGTTTTCCGGAGTGGGTCCGGTATCGGCCGGCGCTTCGACACTCTGCCGGTTGTCGTCGGCCGGGGAGTCCTTTGGCTTCGTTTCCGTCTCCTCCGCCGATTCCTCCTTGTCTTCCAGAAGTTCCGCCACCGCGGTGGCCCGTTCCTCTTCGGCCAGGGCTTCGCGCGCCAGCCGGTCCAGGGATTTGCGGACCTTGCGCTGCCGCTGGGCGTCAAGGGCCGCGCGGTCGGCCTCGGCTTGCGCGGCCGCCGCCGCCATTCTGTTCCGCGCCCTCGACGCGGTGCGGCGCGGCAAGTAGCGCAGGGCCAGGGGGACGGCCACCATCAGAAAGGTCAAAGAAAAGACGGCGAAGAGAATCTGGTTGAAATTCCCGGCATCGACGCTGGTGGCAAGCCCCACTTTCCACAGGCTGGAGACGACGTTGGGGGTCAGGCGGACCGCGCCCAGCGCCGCGCCCAGGGCGATGGCGAGGATGATCACCAGCCGAACCACGAGGGTCAGGGGCCGCGCCGCCTCCTGCGCGTCGTCGGCGGACGGGGTGGCTGCCGGCGCCGGTTCCGGCGCGCTCGGCGCCTTGTCTTTGTCCTTGTCCGGATTCTTTTCCGTACGCAATGACGGTCTGGGCGGGGCGGCCTTCGACCGGCGGGCCGGGCGCTTTATCGGCGGTTTGGGCTTGGCGGCGGGCTTGTTGTCCGCCGCCTTGCGCGGCGGCGGGGCCGGGGCTGGTGCCGGCGGTTTGGCGCCTCTGTCCGGCCCCTGGCCCTTGCCGGTATGGTAGATTTCCGCTTCCTCGAAATTATTCGTATCGCTGTAATAGGTCTCGCGGACAACCTTTACTTTGAGATGAATTTGCTCGAGTTCTTTCGCTTCGGCCAGGGCGTTTTCGCGCTCCTGCCGCGGATAGCGGGCGTGAAGCATCCATCCCCGTGGCTCTTGTACGTAGACCTCGTAATGGATGATCATCATGGCGTCGAGATACCATCAGGGATGGCCCGCGCGAGCCAGAAATGGTCCGGATGTACAGCCGCGGCGGCCGCATCGGTGCAATCGGATGGACGAAAAAGCACAGCCTTTTCAAGTCTCGAGCTACTGGAGCATTATTGCGCTGATTAAAGACGTCCGCATCATGCTCTAGCGCATTGCCCACTGCAAGCGCACAAGGCACGCCATCGGGCCAAACGCAAACCGCGATGCGACCTCAGGGGGCGCACCGCGGTTTTAAACACCGGATCGGGTGGTCAGCGTGTTCGGCGCGTGGTCGCGGCCGGTCAGCCTTATTTCTTCAGGCCGAAATTGGCGAAACGCTTGTTGAACTTGGCGATCTGACCGCCGGTATCGATCATGCGATGAACGCCGGTCCAGGCCGGATGCGACTTGGGGTCGATATCCAGGCGCATCGTGTCGCCTTCCGCGCCCCAGGTGGAGCGGGTCTTGAACTCGGTGCCGTCCGTCATGACCACGGTGATGTCGTGGTAGTCGGGATGAATGTCCTGTTTCATGGCCGTCCTGCTCCGGAAAAAGAAGGCGCTTTCTATAACGAAAATGAAACGCCGGCGCAAGGCTTTCGCGCTTGATTGTGTGGGGGGCTGTCGATGCCATATGTTCACGGGTGAAAGACAGCGATAGGACACGGGTATGGACGAGAGCGCATTCGTAAAGCTGGCCGGCGAAACCCTGGATCGGTTCGCCGACGCCATCGACGATGCTTTGGGCGATGAAATCGATGTGGAGATGAATGGCGGCATCCTGACCCTGTCGTTACCCGGCGGCGGCCAATACGTGGTGAACGCCCATGCTCCCAATCGCGAGATCTGGCTGTCGTCGCCGGTCAGCGGCGCCTGGCATTTCGCCCCCCGCGATGACGGCGCGTGGGTGTCGGTCCGCGACGGCGCGACGGCGCTGGCGCCGTTGCTGGTGGCCGAATTGGGCGACCGCTTCGGAAGCGCGCCCGATTTGTGAGGGGGAGCCCGTCCGGATTTATGGATTGAGGGCGGTATCGAAATCGGCGGTGGCGTCGTAGCGGGGCAAGCGGAAAGGATCGGATGGCGCGGCCACCGCGCCGGGATGAAGCGTGAAGGCGGCGGTGAAGCCGTAGCGCGGCAACAGGTCCAGGGTGACCTCGTCCCAGCCGCCGCCGGGATAGGCGAACAGGCGTTCGCCGTCATCGCCGGTCGCCGGTTGTTCCCTCAGGAAACCGGCGGACGCTTCTATTTCCTCCGCCTGTTGCCGCCGGGGGACCCCCTGAAGGTTGATGCCGGAATTTCCGCATCCGCCCAATTCCATGCCGGATTCGGCCAAGGCCTGGACCTGGGCGGGGGACAGATACAGGCGGGCGGCGAAGGAATGTTCGGCGCTGGTGACATAGGTGCGGAACAGGCGGCGAATGATCGCGGTGCGCAGACCGGCCGGCAGCGCCGAGCGTAACAGGCGGGTGACGAAGGCGGCCTCGATCCTGCGTTTCGTAGCCGGGTCGGCGATCTGTTCCTGCCAGGGCGGCTTGCCGAAAGACGGGGCGGTGGATGTGTGGCGGCGTTCGGCCAGGACGTCGTAAATGGCCGCGATCACGTCGTCTTCGTCCTCTGCCGCCGCCAATAGGAAATGAATCTTGTGGGCCTCCATGACCCGGCCGCCGACGATGGCCGCCGGCGCCAGGAAGAAGGTCGCCGTCAAATCGCGGTCGAGCAAAAGCGGCAGCACCAGGTCGTGATGGTCGGCCAGACTGCCGTCGAAGGTCAGCGCCAGCGCCCCCGCGGGCAGCGCCGCCATGCCGGCCGCCGCCCGGGCGATGGCCGACGCCCGGACCACCGGGCGTCCCGATTCCACCACGCGGTCCAATTGGGTCTTCAACGCCTGGATATCCAGCAGCGGGACCGGCGACGCGGCCTGCGACCAGCGCGGCTTGCGGCGCCGGCCGGGTCCGGGCGGCGCCGTAACGACGTCATAGCGGAGAATGGTGGCGAGCGGCGCCATGGCGTCCTTTGGCGGCTCAAGGTGATCGGGCGGAGTGAACGGCGACGGTAACGCCGGAGCGAAAGTCGCGCAATCCTTGCGTGCTCCGCCGAAGACACCGTCATAAAAACATCCGGACTCCCGTAATAAAATCGTGAATATCACTATATTCAATTATGGGATGTGGTTATATGGCGATGGGCTTGCATTCGTCGCGGTCAAGTAGGATAATCACCTTGCCAAATTGGGTCGCGCCTGCGGGGCGGCACGGGTGGCGGCGGTCGGGCCGTGGGGCCGGGCGGTCTTGAGTGCGCCGGGCCTTGGGCCGGCGGGGTTGGAGGATCGGACCTTCGGGTCGATCGTGATCTTTGGCCTGGTCCCGTGGGGACAGGCGGATCGTCATGTTGCTCGGTGGAGGATGTGACCATGTCTACGATCAGAAGCGTGCCCGCGATCGATGCGGGATTGGGTAAGTATCTCCGCGAGATACGCGCCTTTCCGCTGTTGGAGGCGGAACAGGAATACATGCTGGCCAAGCGCTGGCTTGAATATGACGATACCGATGCCGCGCATACCCTGGTCACCAGCCATCTGCGTCTGGTGGTCAAGATCGCGGCGGGTTACCGTCATTACGGGTTGCCGTTCGCGGAACTGATTTCCGAAGGCAATATCGGCCTGATGCGGGCCGTCAAGAAATTCGATCCCGAAAAAGGCTTCCGTCTGGCCACCTACGCCATGTGGTGGATCCGGGCCTCGCTCAATGAGTTCGTGCTCAATTCCTGGTCGCTGGTCAAGGTGGGCTCCCTGGCCGCGCAGAAGAAGCTGTTCTTCAATCTGCGCCGGATCAAGGCCCGTTTGTCCGTGCTGGAGCAGGGCGATATGACGCCGGAGCAGGTGGCGGCCATCGCCCATGAATTGAAGGTGGACGAATCCGACGTGGTGGCGATGAACCGCCGCATGTCGGCCCGCGACGCCTCGCTCAACGCGCCTTTGGCCGAAGAGGGCGGTGAGATTCAGGATCTGCTGGCCGATGACGGCGACAATCAGGAGACCGTCGTCGCCCATGCCGAGGAACTGACCAAGGGAAGGGGACTGATCGCCCGCGCGGTGGCCACGTTGGGCGAGCGCGAGCGCGCCATCTTCGTCGAGCGGCGGTTGAACGAGGACCCGCCGACCCTGGAAGATCTCGGCCACCGCTATGGCGTGTCGCGCGAGCGCATCCGCCAGATCGAGGCCAAGGCGTTCGAAAAGGTCCAGGCCCTGGTCAAGCAAGGCTTCGTGCCGCCGGCGGCTTTGCCGGCCCGCTGAGCCGGAATCCCGAATTGATAAAGTCAGGTGGGTTTCAGAGCCTGACTCGAAAGTCGGCAGGGTGAGCCGAAAATGGCGGTTTTCGAGAACCGTAGCGGAGCGTACTTCATGTACGTGAGCAGCGGAAGCGCAGAAAACCGCCATTTGCAGGCTGCCATGGCGACTTTCGGGTCAGGCTCTCAGGCTTTGCCGATGGAATCGGTATCCAGCCTGTAGCCCACCCCGCGCACGGTGACGATCCGCCCGGTGCCGCCGGAACTCAGCTTGCGGCGAAGCCGGGAAATCAGGGTTTCCAGGGCGTTGTCGTCGCCGCCGGATTCACCCTCCCACAACCGTTCCAGCAAGACGCTGCGCAGGACCGTCTCACCCCGGTTTTCCGCCAGGGTGGCGAGAAGCTGGAATTCCATGCGCGACAAATCGATGTCGCGGCCGTTCTGGCGAACCCGGCGATGCGGGATGTCGATTTCCATGTCGTTCAGCCGATGGACCGAACGAAACTTTTCCGGCCGGAGGCGAAGCAGCGCGTTCAGCTTGGCTTCGAACAGATCGAGGGGAATGGAGGGGAGGACGAACTCGGCCGCTCCCAACGCCAGCGCCTCTTGCCGAATGTCGGGCGATAGGGCGCCGACGATCATGACGATGGTATCGCGAAAGCGGGCGCAGGCCGCCGCGATGTCGGCTTCCGCTTCCAGCAGCACCAAATCGAAGGGCCCCCGGTTGTCCGCGCCGCCATCCGGCGCCGGACCATGACTCAGGTGCCAGCCCCGTTCGCGAAGCAGCCGGGCGAAGCGTTCCATTAAGGACGGATTTTCGCTGTGGATCAGGCAGCGCATCGGCTTTTCTCGCTCTCCGGACGCCGTGCCGCCAGAACATATCCCCGGTCGCGGAGGGTATGCAATATCTGGGTGCGCCGGTCGTCGCCGATGGCGCGGCGAAGCTGGTGAATGCGCAGCGCCACGCGCTTTTTCGAGAACGGGCGCTCCGGCCACAGCAGATGATGCAGATCCCTGTGGGACACCAACTGCCCCTCGCCCTCGGCCAGGGCCAGCAGGGCGTCGAACTCGCCGGACCGGAGGTGCAACGGTGTTCCCGCCCGGCTGGCCCGCCGTTGCACCGGGTCTATGCCGAGATCGTGAATGCGGTAGTGGACGGGAAAACCCGTCGCCACCTTCGTCATTCCGCGCACCCGCGCCAGCACTTCGGCGAACGGCGTCTCGGGGGCGAGACAGGCGGTGGCGCCGACGGTCAGCGCGTAAATTTCCTCCGCCGCCGTCAAATCGGCCAGGACCAGACAGGGAAGGCGGCGATGTTCGTCGGCCAGGGCGTCAAGGCAAGGCGGCAGCAAGGCGGCGGTGGCGGCCACCACCACCACCTGATGACGGGCCATGGCCGACATCGCCCGCATCTGATCGATGTCGTAGGCGACGGCGACCTCGAACCCCTCGCGCAAAAACCCTTTTCGCAACCGCTTCACGCCATGGCCGCCCAGTTTGATCAGCAAAACAAAATGCGCCATCTCACCGCTTCCTCTGCCCGCGCGTCTCAAAACGGCAATAAAACGATTAACAGAACCGTCACACAAACTTGAACGAACTGATTTATAAAGATAATCCCTTCAATATTTCAAAAAGAACAGGAAATCGTCAGGTTGGCTTCCCCGAAATCCATATAGTCCTGCCACATTCCGTTACCGCACCGCAATACGGGTCACCCAGCCATTCCCTCGGGGGCAGTCATGACGATAAAGCGTAGCACCGCGCTTCGGCGCGTTTCCAAAACACTGCTGTTTTCCAGCTGCGGCCTGATGGCGCTTGCCGCCGCGTCCGGCGCCTACGCCCAGACGGCCGCGACCAACACGTCCGACGCGGCCACCGCGGCCAAGTCCAAGACCTCCGGGACCTCCTGGTTCGATCTCGGCAACACCACCGACATCGGCATCGTTCAGGCCACCGGCGCCGGCGGAACCGCGGGCTATAACGAGGATTCCGCGCCGTACCAGGCGCCGAGCCGGTCGCCGCTGGCCGCCACCCAGCCGACTTCGGTGGTGACGCAGCACTATATCGCCAACAATCTGGCGCCGAGCGGCAATTACGACACCGCCATCAACATCACCCCCAACGTCTCCACCCAGGAACCGAACGGTCCCGGTTTGATGGAAGACCAGGGCGTGCAGATGCGCGGCTTCCAGGACGGCCAGTTCAACGTCACCTTCGACGGCATCCCCTTCGGCGATTCCAACGACTTCACCCACCACACCACGTCGTATTTCATGAATCACGACCTGGGCCAGATTTCGGTCAACCGCGGCCCGGGCACCGCCGCCACCATCGGCGACGCCACCTTTGGCGGCACCGTGGCGATGCTGTCGAAAAATCCGACCGCGACGGCGAGCGTCACCCCCTATTTCAGCTATGGCAGCTGGAACACCCTGTTGGAGGGCGGCGAGCTCAATACCGGGTCGCTGAAGAGCCTGCACGGCGGCGCCATGGTGATGAATATCGAACACCTGTCCAGCGACGGTCGCCTGAAATACGGCTACACCGACCACACCAATCTGTTCGACAAGATCGAAATACCGATCAACGACAGCACCGTCGTCACCCTGGAGGGGATGTACAACAAGCTGCATCAGAACGTGCCGGTGCAGGTCACGCCGACGCAGATCGCCCTGTACGGCTATGATTACGGCGGACTCAGCAGTAGTGCTGGCGATACGCAGAACTACAGGTACAATTACGACGACATCCAAACCGATTTCGAATACATCGATGTCCGCTCGAATTTGAACCACGGTTGGTCGTTCGACAATAAAGCCTATACCTATGGATATTTCCATCACGGCTTTAACGGTGACGGCTTCAACAGCGACGGCACCAGCAACAATACCGGCGGCTTCGCCGGCACCTATGGTTGCCCCGCTGGAGAGGTTCCCATCGGCAATCCCTTTGGTACCACCGTCAACTTCTGCGATCCCAACCCGGTCGCCGCCCAGAAGATGACCATGGATTACCGCTCGTTCGGCGATGTCGCCCGCGGCAAAAAGGATCTGCCCGGGCTGGGCAGCGTCGAGGCCGGCATCTGGGGCGACCATCAGATCAACAGCCGCACCCAGTATGACATCGCCCAGGATCTCGGTCCCAACGCCTACATCACGGGGACCATGCTCACCAAGGGCAACACCAACTACGACCACAGCAACCGGGATATGAGGGACAACCTCACCACCATCGAACCCTATGTCGAGCTGCATTGGAAGGCGTTGCCGGGTCTGACCGTTTCGCCCGGCGTCAGGTACGTCTATTTCAGCCGCGGCGTGAACGCGGTGGCCCTGCAGACCACCATGCTGCCGGCCAATTTCAGCGTATCCTGGCAGAAGGCGCTGCCCTATTTCGACGTCCATTACGCCATCAATCCCCACTGGGCGGCCTACGCCCAGGTGGCCCAGGGCTTTCTGGCGCCGAACCTGAACCTGCTCTACACCACGACGCCGACGTCCTCCTTCTCGCCCGAGCAGACCATGAACTATCAGGTCGGCACCTCCTATCAGGCCGACCGACTGTCCCTGTCCGGCGACGCTTACCTGATCGATTTCAGCAATTACGTCACCACCGACGGCACCGGGGTTAACAAGTATGCGGTCAATGCCGGCGGCGCCACCTACAAGGGTCTGGAGGCGGAAGGCACCTATCGCATCGTCAGGGGCCTGAATTTCTACGCCAACGCGTCGCTCAGCTCACAGAATTACAGCGGCGCCAATTACGGTCCCATCGCCAACGCGCCGGACTTCACCGCCGCCTTCGGGCCGATCTACAGTCAGCATGGCATCTATGCTTCGCTGCTGGCCAAATATGTGGGCAAGACCTACGGCACCGACAGCACCAATGGCGGGAGCAGCGGCTGTAACGATGGCGATGTCAACGGTTCCAAGGGCTGCGCCATCAACGGCTACATGATCGCCAACATGGCGGTGAATTACACCCTGCCGGCGGGCACCCTGATCGGGTCCAAAGGCCTCAAGGCCGGCCTGACAATCAACAACCTGTTCGACCACCACGGCTATCTCGGCGGGTCGGGCGGCACCTACTGGACCATCCCCGGGCGGTCCTACTTCTTCACCATGTCGGCGCCGTTCTGATCGGCGCCTCGTTACCCCCCCCGGCGGCCGAAAATCCGCCGGGGGGATTTCCTTATCTCCGCGGCAACAAGGTCGTATTCACCATGGACGCTATATTCAACACCGCCACGCTTGCGCGCATCGCTCAGGAATCGGGTGGAATCATCTACATCATGGCGGTGCTGCTGCTGGTGGCGCTGACGGTGATCATCGAGCGATCGTGGTATCTGCGGCATATGATCTACAAGGGCGAGACCATCGCCCATCGGGTCGCCCAACTCCCCCACCTCAACCGCAAAGCCATCGAAGAGCTGCATCTGGGCGCGGGGACCCTGCCCCAGGCGTCGTTGCTGGAGGTGCCGCTGAGTTTTCCCGGCGTGGTGGATGCGCCCCGTCTGTCCGGCCTGCTTGAGGAAGCGATCATGTGGCAGGTGCCGAAGATCGACCGCTCGCTGTGGATGCTGGACACCATCGTCACCCTGGCGCCGCTTCTCGGCCTGCTGGGCACCATCATCGGCATCTTCAACGCCTTTCAGGTTCTGGGCAGCGCCAGCGGCGCGCCGACCAAGATCACCGGCGGCGTCGCCGAGGCGCTGGTCGCCACCGCCTGCGGCCTGTTCATCGCCATCATCGGCCTGATTTTCTACAACAATCTCAGCACCTTGGTTCGGCAGGTGGTGCATCAGCTGGAAACCATCAAGGTGATGCTGGTCAATCGGCTCGACAATCCGCGGGAGGGCTGAGCCATGCGTTATTTCGAAATGAAAAAGGCCCGCATCGAGATCATTCCGATGATCGATGTGATGTTCTTCCTGCTGGTGTTCTTCATCATGGTGACGCTGCGCATGATACCGGCGACCGGCATCGCCTCGCAGCTGCCGCAAAGCAGCACGGCCCAGCAACTCGACCATCCCAAACTGGTGGTCACCCTGTTCGGCAACGGCCGGATCAAGGTCGAAAACCAGGTTCTGACCCTGGCGCAATTGACCGATCGCCTGCGGGCCATGCCCGACCATACCCATGCCCAGGTCACCATCGCCGGCGCCAGGACGGCGTCGCTGCAAAGCCTGATGAAGGTGATGGACGCCTGCCGTACCGCCGGGGTCACCGCGGTCGGTCTGGCCGCCCGTCACGGCAACTGACGTTTTGGAACGCGCCGATGCCGGCCAATAACGACAGGGACCCCGCTCTACGGACCTATGGGGCCGCCCTTGCCGCGCTGGTGGTGGAGGCGCTGCTGGTGGGCGTGATCGCCTGGTGGATCATCCATGCGCCGCCACCGCCGCCGCCGCCGCCCACGACTTCCATGAAGCTTGCCCTGGTCACGGTGCCCAAGCCGGCGCCGCCCAAGCCGGCGCCCCCGCAGCCGAAGCCGGCCAAGCCCAAGCCGCCGCCGCCAAAGCCCAAGCCCAAGCCGACGCCCAGGCCCAAGCCGAAAATCGTTCGGCATGTCCGCCGGATCGTCCATCGGCCACCGCCGCCCCGCCCGGTGACGCAGCCCGCGCCCGTGGCCAAGCCGGTACCGGTGACCAAGCCCGTGCCGGTGACCAGACCGGCACCGCCGCCGCCCGCGCCCAAGGCGCCCACCGCCAGCGCGCTGGCCCTGTTCGAAGGGGCGATGCGTCAGGCGATCCAGGCGGCGGTCCGGTATCCGGCGGCCGGGCGGATGATGAACATGCAGGGCCGCGTGCGGGTGGCCTTCGATTACCGCGCCGGAATCGCCTCGGACATCCGGGTGATCGAGCCCGCGGGCTTTCCGCCTTTCAATCGGGCGGCGTTGGCCGCGGTGGCCGCCGCCCATCTGCCGCCGCCGATCGCCCATCTCGGCGACCGGACCCTGCATATCGTGCTGTGGGTCCGGTTCGCGGTGGCGCACAGCTTCTGACCTGCGAGGATTCATGAAACGCGCATTGATCATCATTCCGCTCCTGCTGGCGCTGGTGGCGGGCGGACTGTTCCTGCTGTGGCCGCGCGGGCCGAAGGGGCTGGTTCTGTACAGCGCCGTCGATTACGGGCCGGTGATGGCGGCGGCCTATACCAAGGCCACCGGCATTCCGGTCTCGGTGGTGCAATTGTCCACCGGCACTTTGCTGGCCCGGGTCTCGGCCGAGGGACGGCGCCCGGACTGGTCGATGGTGTGGTTCGACGGCGATCTCGCCGCCGACGCCCTGGATCAGGCGGGTCTGCTGGCCCGGCACACCGCGCCGGCCCTGCCCTGGACGAAGCTGGGCCGTTCCCTGCTTCCCGCCGATGGCGCCTATGTCCCCACCGGCATGACCCTGGCCGGCGTGTTCACCTGGCGGGCGGGGTCGGGTCTGGTGCCGCCCAAGACGTGGAACGACCTGCTGGCGCCCCGCTACAAGAACGCGGTCGGCATGAACAATCCGGCCATTTCCGGGCCGATGTACCCGCAACTGGCGGGCATGCTGGCCCAGGGCGGCGGCTGGCCGGCCGGCAAGGCCTACGTGCTGGGGCTGAAGGATAACGGGCTTAAGATCTACGCCAAGAACGCCAATACCATGGCGGCGCTGCAACAGGGGCATATCCGGCTGGCGATGATCCAGTCCTCCCACGCCTATTATGTCGCGCGGACCGATCCGGCGCTGAAGGTCACGGTGCCCGAACCCGCCTTCGCCCTGCCCAGCGTGATCGGCCTCAGTCCGCGATTGTCGCCGAAGGCGCGGGCGCAGGCCCTGGGTTTCATGCGCTTCGTCATGTCCCCGGCCGGGCAGAAGCTGCGGATGACCGAGGGCGAGGAGGACGGCTATTACTGGCCGCTGACCCGGGGCGTATCCGCTCTGCCGGGGCTGCCGCCGCTGTCGTCGCTTCATGTCGAGCGGCTGAGCCCCGCCAAGTGGGGCCCCCGCGAGGAGGTGGTCAACGCCTGGTTCAGCAAGATGATGTTCGGCCAATGAGTGCCGCGCTGAGCAAGGCGTCCATGGCGCTGCGGCGCCTGGGGCCGGGGGCGGTGGCGCTGGCGCTGTTCGCCTTCGTCGTCCTCTATCCGGTCGGCCGGTTTCTGCTGAGCCCGCTGTTCCCGTCTTTTTGTCCGGCCGGCGCCACGGGCGTGGCCGCGACCGTGCCGCTGGTCGCCGTGCTCAACACCATTCGCATCGGCTTGTACAGCACCCTGGCGGCGCTGCCCTTCGGCATGGCCATCGCCTGGCTGTTCGAACGCCGGCGCTGGCGCGGGTCGGGGGCGCTGCTGGCGGTGCTGTGGGTGGTGTTCCTGACCCCGTCCTATTTGTTGACCAGCGGCTGGCAGATCGTGTTTTCGCAGCCGGGGCTGGCGAACGGCTGGCTCGCCCACCTGTTCTTCAGCGAAGTGGGGATCGTGTTCCTGCTGGCGCTGAAGGGCCTTCCCTTCGCCGTGCTGGCGGCCCGCACCTCTTGGCGGGCGCTGGGGGCGGAATTGAGCGACGCCGCCCGGGTCCTGGTGGCCGATCGCCGGCGCCGGCAAATGGTGGTGCTGCGGCTGCTGCTGCCGTCGGCGGGGGCGGCGTTCGCGGTGGTTTTCATCGAAACCATCCAGGAATTCGGTATTCCCGCGACCCTGGGGGAACAGATTCATCTGCCCATCCTCACCTATGCCATCTATGAAAAACTGGCCACCACGCCGCTGGATTTCCGTGGCGCCGCCATCCTCAGTTGGCTGATGGTGGGCATGGCCCTGGTGGTGGCGCTGGCGCACCGGCAACTGGCCGTCCGCCATTCCGGCGCCCTGGTCCATGGAAAGCGGCGGGTCGCGTCGGCCATCGGCTGCACCCGCGGGGAAGCGGCCCTGGCCGCGACCGGGCTGGCGGCGCTGGCGCTGCTGGGCATCGGCATTCCGCTGACGGCCATCGTCGCCGAGGCGGTACGGCCGGCGAGCGCCTTTCCCATTCCCTGGAACAGTCTGGCCTGGTCCGCCATTTACGGCGTCCTCGCCGCCCTGGCGGGGGTGCTGCTGGTGCCGCCGCTGGTGGGGCGCGGCATGCGCGCCGGTTGGCTGAAGGATATCGTCGGGGCCCTGGCCCTGGGCAACATGGCGGTTCCCGGCCTGGTGCTGGGCGCGGCCTATGCCATCGCCTTCAACGGCGGCTGGTTGCCCCTGTACGGAACGCCGCTGCTGCTGATCGTCGGCTATGTGGCCATTCAGGTGCCGATGCTGATCCGGTTTTTGCAGGCGCCGTTCGATCATCTTCATCACGGCCTGTCCGACGCCGCCCGCGTTCACGGCCTGTCGTGGAGCGCGCGGGTGTTCGACATCGACGCGCCGTTGCTGGCGCCGGCCCTGACCTGGGGGTGGGCGATGGCGTTCGGGCAGGTTTTTTTCGAACTGCCGATCTCCATGCTGCTTTATCCTCCCGGCCGGGCGCCGGTAGCGGTCAAGTTGATCTGGTTCAACCAAAATCTTCATTATACCGACGAGGCCAGACTGGCGCTGGCCGGAATCGGGGTCAGTCTGGCGATCGCCCTGATCGCCGGCTTGGCGATACGGGTCGCGTTCCGGCCCGGTCGGATGGGAGCGGAAACGACGTGAATTCGATCTTGAGCTTTGATTCCGTGGGTAAGCGACTCGGCACAAGGCCGGTCCTGCGCGACGTGACGTTGGCCGTTCAGCCGGGCGAATTCGTGGTTCTGATCGGCGGTTCCGGTTCAGGCAAGACCACGTTGCTGCGAATAGCCGCCGGCCTGGAGCGGGCGGACCAGGGGGCGGTCCATCTGCGCGGCGCGGCGGTCGATCAGCCGTCTTTCGGGCGCTTCGTGGCGCCGGAGCGGCGTCGCATCGGCATGGTGTTTCAGGATTACGCCCTGTGGCCGCATTACACCTGCCTGGAGAATGTCGAAGCGGCGGCGACCGGCGGCAAAGCGGAGCGGCGGGCGGCGGCGATGGAACTGCTGGATTACATGGGCATGGCCCACAATGCCGGCGCCCGGCCCCATCGCCTGTCGGGCGGCGAGCAGCAGCGGGTCGGGGTGGCGCGGGCGCTGGCGGCGGGGTCCGATCTGCTGTTGTTCGACGAGGCCCTGTCGGCTGTCGATCCCGATCTGAGGGACCGGCTGCGCATGGATCTCGGCGATCTGGTGCGCCGGCGCCGCGCGGCGGCGCTGTTCGTCAGCCACGATCCCCTTGACGCCTGGCGGCTGGCCGACCGCATCGCGGTGCTTGAAAACGGCGCCCTGACTCAGGTGGCCACGCCGGCCGAGCTTTACGCCCGCCCGGCCACGTCGCGCGCCGCGCGCTTCACCGGCGCGCCGGGCGGATTTTCCGCCGACCTCGCCGAACGGGAAGGGGCCGCGGGCATCCTTCTCGGCGACCGCTTCTGGCCGGTGACGCCGGTGGGCGTGAAGGCCGGCGAACGCTGCCGGGTCCATATCCGCCCCGAAGGGGTGCGGCGGCACGAGGGCGGCATGGCCGCCCGTCCGCTCCGCAGCGTGTTCGAATCCGGGCGTCACCGGATCGAATGGGCGTTGGAGCGGTGCGGTCTCGTGCTCGCGGGGATGGAATCGTTTCCGCCGGCCGGCGACATCGGCATGATCGGCATCGATTCCGCCCACGCTTTCGCCTATCCGCTGCCCGTGGAGGGGGATTCCAGCGGCGGATAGATCGGGCTTCGGCCCGCTTCGATACAAGATATCATCTCTCGACATACGGAAGGTGTTATGACGAGCATTACGGCAATTACTTCGACGGTGACGGCGGCCTTTCTCGGCTCGTTCGTCGAGGCCGTGGAAGCCTTTACCATCGTCCTGGCCGTGGGGCTGTCGCGAAGCTGGCGGCCGGCCCTGCAAGGCGCCGGTCTGGCCCTGGCGGCGCTGGCGGCGCTGATCGTCGGGTTGGGGCCGCTTCTGGGGCTGATCCCCATCCATCTGCTGCAATACGGGATCGGGGTTCTGTTGACCCTGTTCGGGATTCGCTGGTTGCGCAAGGCGATCCTGCGCGCCGGCGGCCATATTCCCCTGCATGACGAATTGAAATCCTTCGCCAAGGAAACCGACCTGCTGAAGCGTCAGGCGTCCGACCGGCGGGCCGATTTCCTGGCCGGGCTCGCCGCCTTCAAGGCGGTGCTGTTGGAAGGAATCGAGGTGGTGTTCATCGTCATCGCCGTGGGCGCCGGCAACGGCATGCTGCCTTATGCCGGCATCGGCGCCACTGCGGCCTGCGTCGCCGTGCTGGCCATCGGTCTGGCGGTCCATCGTCCGCTGGCCCAGGTGCCGGAAAACACCCTGAAATTCGTCGTGGGCGTGCTGCTGACCTCGTTCGGCATCTTCTGGACCGGCGAGGGATTGGGCACGCCCTGGCCCGGCGCCGATCTGGCGATCCCCGCGATCATGGTCATTCTGCTGGCCGCGTCGCTCCTGTCCGTCCGCATCCTGCGCGGCGCCCGCGCCACCGCTTTTGAAGGCGACCTGCCATGAACGCCATCCGTATCGCCTTCTCCGAATTCATCGGCCTGTTCGTCGATGACGGCAATCTCGCCCTGCTGGTGGTGGTGCTGATCGCCACCGTCACCCTGCTGGTCAAATTCGCCCATCTGCCGCCCCTGGACGGGGGCGGGCTGCTGCTGCTGGGCTGTATCCTGGTGCTGGTGGAAAGCCTGGTCCGCGCGGCCCGCAAGAAGGGGTAGGGGGGTTACCCCGTCACCCTCAGGGCGATCACCGCGACGGCCAGGGCGATCAGGGCCACGAATCCCATCGCCTGCTTCAGGCGCAGGGAGCGCGGCGCCGTATTGTCGTTGGCGGGCGAGGGGGGGCGGCCGGCGCTCATCCGAGGATGCCGGCCGCCGGCCACCGGGCGCTTCCGACGCGGATATCCGCCCGGTTGACCCATGGGCTCACGCACGATCGGCCAAGGGGCGGAAGGGGCGGGGCTTTTCGCCCGTGTAAAGCTGGCGCGGACGGCCGATCTTCTGGTCGGCGTCGGTCAGCATCTCGTTCCATTGGGCGATCCAGCCCACGGTGCGCGCCAGCGCGAAAAGGCTGGTGAACATCTGGGTGGGGATGCCCATGGCACTGAAGATGATGCCCGAATAGAAATCGACGTTGGGGAACAGCTTGCGTTCGACGAAATAATCGTCGTTGAGCGCGATCCGTTCCAGTTCGATGGCCAGCGACAGAAGCGGGTCGTTGTGGATGCCCAGCTCCTCCAGCACCTCGTAGCAGGTGCGCTGCATGATCTTGGCCCGGGGATCGTAATTCTTGTAGACCCGGTGGCCGAACCCCATCAGGCGGAACGAATCGTTCTTGTCCTTGGCGCGGGCGATGAATTCGGGGATACGGTCCTTGCTGCCGATCTCACGCAGCATCTGCAACACCGCCTCGTTGGCGCCGCCATGGGCCGGTCCCCACAAAGAGGCGATGCCCGCCGCGATGCAGGCGAAGGGATTGGCGCCCGACGACCCGGCCAGCCGCACCGTCGAGGTCGAGGCGTTCTGTTCGTGGTCGGCGTGCAGGATCAGGATGCGGTCCATGGCCCGGGCCAGGACCGGGTTGACTTCGTAATCGTCGCACGGGGTGGCGAACATCATGTGCAGGAAATTCTCGGAATAGCCCAGGCTGTTCTTGGGATACATGAAGGGCTGGCCCATGGAGTATTTATAGGCCCAGGCGGTCACGGTCGGCATCTTGGCGATCAGGCGCTCGCCCGCGATCATCCGCTGGCGGGGATCGTGGACATTGGTCGAATCGTGATAGAAGGCGGCCATCGCGCCGACCACGCCGCACATCACCGCCATGGGATGGGCGTCGCGGCGAAATCCCCGGAAGAAGAAGTTGATCTGCTCGTTGAGCATGGAGTGGTGGGTGATTTCGTCGTTGAACCGCGCCTTTTGCGTCGGGTTGGGTAATTCCCCGTTAAGGATCAGGTGGGCGACTTCCAGGAAGTCGCAATGTTCGGCCAGATCCTCGATGGCGTAGCCGCGATGTAGCAGCACGCCCTGGTCGCCGTCGATATAGGTGATCGCCGATTTGCACGATCCGGTGGAGGTGTAGCCCGGATCGTAGGTGAAGATGCCCAGCTCGTTGTAAAGCGGCCGGATATCCATCACTTTCGGCCCGACACTGCCCGACAGAAGCGGGAATTCGACCGAGCGTCCGCTGCTGTTATCGGTGACGGTGACGGTTTCCCGCGGCGTCTTCGTTTCGCTATGGTTCGGCATGCAATCTTCCCCGTCTCTTTTTAGGACGGCGATGCGCGATGGTCGCGTCGCGGTCCGGATGAATGGTTCAGGAACGTTGGTCGTCGTCGGCGCCCTTGAGCGCGGTATCGATACGGCGCCGGCTTTCCTCGGGGCCCAGAATGGTCATCGCCTCGAAGATCGGCGGCGAAACGGTGGAGCCGGTCAAAGCCGCCCTGAGCGGTTGCGCGATCTTTCCCAATTTCACGCCCAGTTCCTCGGCCAGATCGCGGGCGGTCGCCTCCAGGGATTCGGGCATCCAGGGCGTGGTTTCCAAGCGGGCACGCAACGCCGCGAGTTCGGCGCCGCCTTCGGCCAAAATCTTCTGGGCCTTGGCATCGGGCGCGACCGGGCGCAGGTAGAATAAAGCGGACTCGGCCAGTTCCACCAGGGTCTTGGCCCGGTCCTTGAGGCCGGACATGCCCGCGGCCAGCCGTCCCCGTCCGGTATCGTCCAACTCCCCGCCCAGCTTTTCGGCCAGGAACGGCTCGACCTGATCGAGCAGATCCATATCGGCGGTCTGGCGCATGTAAAAGCCGTTCACGGCGGCCAGACGGGTGAAATCGAACCGGGCCGGCGAGCGGCCCACCTTATCCAGCGAGAACCAGGCGATCGCCTGCTCGGTAGCGATGATCTCATCGTCGCCATGGCTCCAGCCCAGGCGCAGCAGGTAATTGCGCATGGCCTCGGGCAGATAGCCCATATCGCGATAGGCTTCGACCCCCAACGCGCCGTGGCGCTTGGACAATTTGGCGCCGTCCGGTCCGTGGATCAGCGGGATATGGGCGAAATTGGGGGGCGTCCAGCCCAAGGCGCGGTAAAGCTGGGTCTGGCGGAAGGCGTTGGTCAGATGGTCGTCGCCGCGGATCACGTCGGTGACGCCCATGTCGTGGTCGTCCACCACCACCGACAGCATGTAGGTGGGGGTGCCGTCGGCGCGAAGCAGCACCATGTCGTCCAACTGGTCGTTGGCCACCCGGACTTCGCCCTGGACGGCGTCGGCGATGATGGTTTCGCCCTCCTGGGGCGCCTTCAGCCGAATGACGAAGGGCGCGCCGGCCGGCGCGTCGGCCGGGTCGCGGTCGCGCCAGATGCCCGGATAGCGCACCGGCTGGCCCTTGGCCCGCTGCTCTTCGCGCAGCGCCGTCAGTTCCTCCGGGGTCGCATAGCAGCGATAGGCCGTGCCTTCCGCCAGCAGCCGTCGGGCCAGCTCGGCATGGTGTTCGGCACGGGCGAACTGGAAAACGGGCTCGTCGTCCCAGTCGAGTCCCAGCCAGCGCAAGCCGTCGAAAATCTTCTCGACCGCATCTTCGGTCGAGCGGGCGCGGTCGGTATCCTCGATGCGCAACCGGAAACGTCCGCCATGGTGGCGGGCGAACAGCCAGTTGAACAAAGCGGTGCGGGCCCCGCCGATATGGAGGTAGCCGGTGGGTGAGGGAGCGAAGCGGGTTACGACGGACATTGGAAACTATCGGGTATCCGGAAAGAAGCGCGCGGGATAGGGCGACAGGCGATATCGCCTGTAGCGCGAGAGGCCCCTCTGTAGCATATTCTCGCCGCCGTGACATCCCGCACATGGGGGGCAATGCAGCAAAACCCGCCTTTACGATTTGGTTACAGCCTCGCCAAATGGGTGGGTTGTTTCCAGCTATATTTGGTGGGCTCTCTGGTGGCGGAGCGGGATCGCTGGCCGCTTTGGCTGCCGGTCTTCCTGGGCGCCGGGGTGGCGCTGTATTTCGCTCTGCCCGTTGAACCGTTGCCGTGGCCCGGTCTGGCGCTTTGCGCCGCGGCTTTCGCCGCTTCCATCGTGGCGCGTCGGCGGGACGGTCCGCGGTGGGCGTTTCTGGCCGTGGCGGTGGCGGCGTTGGGCTTTTCCGCCGCCTGCCTGCGCAGCCGCGAGGTGGCCGCGCCGATTCTCGCGCGCGCCACCGGCGCTCTTCCTATCCAGGGTCGGGTCATCCAGGTTCAGGTCAAGGCCGGCGGCTGGCAGCGCGTGACCCTGGACCGGCTGGGCGGACCGATCCCGAGACCGCTGCCGAAGCGGGTGCGGATCAGCTTTCGCCCCGGCTGGCCAAGGGTGCGGGTGGGCCGGCGCATCGAAGTGCGCGCCACCCTGATTCCGCCGCCGCGCCCGGTCATGCCGGGCGCCTACGATTTTCCCCGTCAGGCCTGGTTTCTGAAATTGGGTGCGGTGGGCATGGCGTTGGGGCCGGCGCGATCGGTGGCTGGTGGCGACACGCCGCCGGCGTGGGAACTGGCGCTCAACCGCTTGCGCCAGACCATCGGCGACCGCGTCCGCGCCGGTCTGCCGGGAACCGACGGCACGGTGGCGGCGGCGATCGTCACCGGCGATACCCACGCCATTCCCCCCGCCATTCTCGCCGCCTATCGCAATTCCGGTCTGGCCCATATCCTGGTGATCGCCGGCCTGCATATGGGATTGGTGGCGGCGCTGGTGTTCTTTCTGGTGCGGGGCGGGCTGGCCTTGATCCCGCCGTTGGCCCTGCGCTTTCCCATCAAAAAGTGGGCGGCGGCGGCGGCGCTGCTGGTCAGCGGCTTCTATCTGCTTCTGGCGGGAATTCCGGTGCCGGCGACCCGCGCCTTTCTGATGGCGGCCCTGGTGCTGGCGGCGGTGATGCTTGATCGCCGGGCCGTATCCATGCGGCTGTGGGCCTTGGCGGCGGCGGTGATTTTGCTGGTCGAGCCCGAAGCGCTGGTCGGCGCGAGCTTCCAGATGTCGTTCGCCGCCGTCGCCGCCCTGATCGCCACCTACGAAATCATGGGGCCGCGTCTGGCCGGGCTGCGCCGCGCCTATGGCGGCAAGCTGGCCTATGTTTTTCACGAAATCGCCGGCTTGGCCCTGACCAGCTTCGCCGCCGGCGGCGCCACCATGGTCTATGCCATCTACCATTTCAACAGTATCGCCCTCTGGCAGGTCGCCGCCAACGTGATGGCGGTGCCGCTGGTGGGCGTGGCGGTGATGCCGTTCGCCGTGGCGTCTCTGGCGCTGATGCCGTTCGGGTTGGAGCGGCTGGCGCTGACGCCGCTGGGCTGGGGGATCGGCGCGGTGACCCGGGTGGCGGTGTGGGTTTCGCACTGGCCCCATGCGGTGGTGCCGGCGCCGGTGCTGCCGGTAGGGGGACTGATCCTTTTTTCCCTGGGCGGATTGTGGCTGTGTCTGTGGCGAAAGAAATGGCGGCGCTGGGGATTGGCGGCGATGGTGGCCGGTCTGCTTCCCATGGCCTTCTGGCGTCCGCCCGACATATTGGTGGATTCCCACGGGGCGTCCTTTGGCGTGCGCATGGCCGACGGGGCGCTGCTGGTGTCGGGCGGAGGGCGGATGCTCAAGGATATCTGGGGCCGTCGCGCCGGTCCCCTGGCGCCGGGACGATGGCCCCGTTGGGGTAAAAGCGGCGATGGCCGTCTGATCTGCGATCCCGATTGGTGTCTGTACCGGGAGGCCGGACGCCGGGTGGCCTTCGTACGCAAGCGGGCGGGGGTGAAGGCGGCCTGCGCCGACAGCGCGCTGGTGATCAGCGCGGTGCCGATCCGCCGCCGGATTTGTGCCGGCGGCGGCGTGGTGATCGACCGCTTTTCCCTGTGGCGGCATGGGGCGCGGGCGATCTGGCTGGAACCGGACGGCATCCGCGTCGCCAGCGCCGCCACCTGGCAGGGGGACCGGCCGTGGTCGTTCCACCCCTGGCGGGAAAGGGTCAGACGCGACCGAAACGGGACAGGGTCAGACCATCGGTGGCGATCTCGGGAGTCCGTCCGCTGATAAGGTCGGCCACCACCTTTCCGGAACCGCAGGCCATGGTCCAGCCCAGGGTGCTGTGGCCGGTATCCAGCCACAGATTGCCATAGGGGGTCGGCCCCAGCAGCGGCACGCTGTCGGGCGTGACCGAGCGCAGGCCGGTCCAGGGTTCGGCGCGGTCGTAATCGCCGCCGTCGGGGAAGGTGGCGCGGGCCAGATCCTCCAGCACCTTGGTCCGGCGCGGTCCCGGCGCGGTGTTCCAGCCGGCCATTTCGGCGGTGCCCGCCACCCGCAGGCGCTGGCCCAGGCGCGAATAGACGATCTTGTGCTCGTCGTCGGTGATCGACACCGTCGGCGCCCCGGTGTGATCGCCAACGGGCACGGTGATGGAATAGCCCTTGGCCGGCACGATCGGCAGCGAAAATCCCAGGGATCGGGTGAAAAGCGGGGAATAGCTGCCCAAGGCCAGCACATAGGCATCGGCGCGCCGGACGCCGCGATCGGTGGCGATGCCGGTCACCCGGTCTCCTTCGCCCAGAATCGCCGAGATGGTCACGCCGGTTTCAAAGGTGACCCCGGCGGCGGCGGCGCGTTCCGCCAGACCGACCGTGAATTTATAGGCGTCGCCGCTTTCGTCGTCGGGCGTGTAGATGCCGCCGGCCAGTCCGCCGGCCACCGTCGCCAAAGCCGGCTCGATCTCCACGCATTCGGCGGGAGTCTTCTCAAAACGCGGCAGGCCACCGGCGCGCATTACCGCCGCCGCCTTTCTGGCATGATCGAACTGGGGACCGTCGCGATAGAAATGAAGGATGCCGCGGGTCTGCTCGTCATAGGACAGGCCGGTTTCGGCCCGGATCGCCTGCAGGCAGGCGCGGGAATACAGCGCCAGCCGCAAGGTGCGTTCGGTGTTGATGCGGGCCCGCTTTCCCGTGCAGTTGCTCAGAAACCGGATGCCCCAGGCCCACAAGGCCGGGTCCCAGCGGTTCCAGCGGAACAGCAGCGGCGCGTCCTCCCGCCCCAGCCAGCGGGCCAGTTTGGGCAGAACCGTCGGATTGGCCCAGGGTTCGGCGTGGCAGGCGGAAATCTGGCCGCCGTTGGCGAAGCTGGTTTCCAAACCGGCGCCGCCCTGGCGGTCCAGAACCGTCACCTCGTGGCCGTCGCGATTGAGATACCAGGCGACGGTGGTTCCAATCACGCCGGCACCAAGAACAATGATTTTCACGTCGCGCTCCATGGCAGGTGACGGCGGCGCTTGCCGTCCGCCGTCACTGTTCCGTCGTAACCCATCCATTGCGGTGCAGCAATCCCCGATAGATGGGGATTGGCGGTTTCCGGCGGAAGATGAGAGGCGGTTTGCAAGGCGAAGGCGTGGGGCTACTCTCACCGGACGACTCACATGTTGATCATGGTGTGCGCATGCCGGCGGCGACCGATCCTTTCGCCTTGTTGACGATCGCGGAAATGGGCCGCGCCGATTCCCTGGCCATGGCGGCGGGCGTGCCCGGTCATCGTCTGATGGAGGCGGCGGGTTGGGCGGTGGCCCGCGAAGCGCGCCGGCTGCGCGGTCCCTGCCGGGTGGCGGTGCTGTGCGGACCCGGCAATAATGGCGGCGACGGCTTCGTCGCGGCGCGCCTGCTGGCCGAGGCGGGCTATGTGGTGCGGCTGGCTCTGCTGGGGAGGGTCGAGGCCCTGAAGGGCGACGCCGCGATCATGGCCGGGCGGTGGCGCGGTCCCGTCGAACCTCTGGGCCCGGCCGTGCTGGCGCGGGCCGATCTGGTGATCGACGCCCTGTTCGGCGCCGGCCTGTCGCGGCCCTTGACGGGGGCGGCCCTCGACATCATCCCGGTCATGGCACGGCCGGGCGTACCGGTGGTCGCGGTGGATGTGCCGTCCGGAATCGATGGCGATAGCGGCGCCGTTCTGGGCGCGGCGGCCCAAGCGACGACGACGGTGACTTTTTTTCGCAAGAAGCCGGGCCATCTGCTGCTGCCCGGCCGCGCCGCCTGCGGGCGGGTGGTGGTGGCCGATATCGGCATTCCCGGCGCGGTGCTGGAGGCGATCGCGCCCTCCGTCCATGAAAACGCGCCGGGCCTGTGGGACAAGGTTCGCCCCCGGCCGCTGAGGGACGGCCACAAATACGCGCGCGGGCACGCTTTGGTGGTGGGTGGCCCGATGGCCGGGGCCGGACGTTTGGCGGCGCGGGCGGCGCGGCGGGTGGGGGCCGGTCTGGTGAGCGCGGCAGTGCCCCCGGATGTGGAATCCGTCTTTCGCGCCGGCGATCCCGGTCTGATCGTCCGGCCGCTGTCGATGTACGAGGCGTTGCTGGAGGACAAGCGTTACAATGCGGTGCTGGTGGGACCGGGGATGGGGGTGGACGAGGCGGCGCGGCGGCGCACCGAACAGGCTTTGGCCGCCGGCAAGGCGGTGGTGGTGGATGCCGACGCCCTGACCGCTTTCGCCGGCGAAGAGGAACGACTGTTCGCCCGCCTGTCCGATCGCGCCCTGTTGACCCCCCACGAGGGCGAATTCCGCCGTCTGTTCGGGGAAATCCCCGGCAGCCGTCTGGACCGGGCGCGGGCGGCGGCGAAGCGGTCGGGAGCGGTGGTGCTGTTGAAGGGGACCGATACGGTGATCGCCCATCCCGATGGTCGGGCCGTCATCAATTCCGATGCGCCCGCCGATCTCGCCACCGCCGGGACCGGCGATGTGCTGGCCGGTCTGGCCCTGGGGCTGCTGGCCCAGGGCATGAAAACCCTGATGGCGGCGGCGGCGGCGGTGTGGTTGCATTCCGCCGCCGCCCGCGCCTGCGGACCGGGTCTCATCGCCGAGGATCTGGCCGAGGCGTTGCCGCCGCTGCTGGCCGGGCTCCGGGCCGGGGCGCGATGACCTTGGATCGCCCTCTACTTTATGGAATCCGTTTTTAGAGCGACGCGCCTGAAATCTGAAACGTCTGGTTCAATCTTGGACGCGTCGCTCCGGCGAGCATTGAGCGAGCGGCCAAGCGCGCGGACGCGCGCGCTTAGGCAGAGGGCCAAATATAAAGCCTTTAGACCGTGATGCAGATTTTCTGCATCACGGTCTAGTGCCCCCGGATATCGGCGACGAAGGCGCCGATCCGCTGGTCGAGGGTCGCGGTGTCGGAGGACAGCGACGAGGCCGCGTCCATGACTTCGCGGGCGGCTTGACCGGTGGCGGCGGCGGCGTCCGATACCCGTCCGATGGTGCTGGTCACCGATTGCGTGCCTTCGGCGGCCTGCTGGACGTTGCGGGCGATTTCCTGGGTTGCCGCCCCCTGTTCCTCGACCGCCGCGGCGATCGATCCGGTGATGTCGTTGATCTGGCCGATGGTGGTCGAAATGCCGGCGATGGCTTCGACCGCGTCGCGGGTCGCCGTCTGGACGGCGGCGATCTGGGCGCCGATCTCGTCGGTGGCCTTGGCGGTCTGATTGGCCAGACTCTTCACCTCGTTGGCGACCACGGCGAAACCCTTGCCAGCTTCACCCGCCCGCGCCGCCTCGATGGTGGCGTTCAACGCCAGAAGATTGGTCTGCGAGGCGATATCGTTGATCAGCTTGACCACCTGACCGATGCGCCCGACCGCTTCGGCCAGGCTTTGCACGATGCCGTTGGTGCGGTCGGCATCCTGCATGGCGCTCGAAGCGACGCCGCTGGACTGGGTCACCTGGCGGCTGATCTCGGAAATCGAGGCCGACAATTCCTCGGCGGCGGCGGCCACGGTCTGGATGTTGGTGGTCGCCTCCTCGGCGGCGGTGGCCACCGCCAGGGATTGTTGCGAGCTGTCCTGGGCGGTGCCGCTCATGGTGCGCGCGGTCGCCTCCAACTGGCGGGTCGCGGCCACCACCGACGCCACCACGCTCGCCACATCGCGTTCGAAGTTCGCGGCCTTGGTCCCCATCTCGCGGGCGACGATCTCCTTGGTGTTGGCCTCGACATAGACCGAGGTCGCAAGGTCCATATCCAGGAACACCGCCTTGTTGATCGCCGAGACCACCCGGGTCAGGGTGTCGGGCTTGCGGCGGTAGGTTTCCACCGCCAGGGCCGTCACATGGTTGAGCGCGAAGCAATAGGCGGCGGTGTACCAGCGGGGTTCCAGGCCGATGCGCTGATGGACCGCGCCGATGGTGGTCACCTGTTGAACGTACTTGTCGTCGAAATTGCCGGAAAAGACACTGTCCAGCCAATGCTGGCGCTGTAACTTCCGAGCCTTGTCCGCAAGCCCGGGGGCGGCGAATTTGGCCGCCAGAATCGGGTTGGCCATCACATGACGATAAAAGGCGTCGAGAATGGTGTCGATCCGGGGGGCCAGGACATTGCGGAAATCGCGCAGGGTTTGACGGGTGTCATCGTCAATTTGCAAAAAGGCGACGCGGCCGGAACGGTCGATATCCATGAGACTCATCCACTGTGGCTAAGGGTGTCCAACTATCGAGAAGACATAATGTCCTAATGTACAACAAAACCTACTCTTTTGGATATATATTCTTGGCACGTATCTAATTTATATCGATTCTAAATTGTGGTTTTTTTCCAATCTTTAGTTTAAGAGCACACAATCCTTCGGCGAAGGTGGGCGGGCCTTCGGCGAAGGTGGGCGGGCCTTCGGCGAAGGTGGACGGGGCCGGCATGGGTTTTCCATGTCTCGGGCACGCTTGCGCCCGGGGGTGAGAGAATGCCTGTATCAGCGTTCACTCCTATGCTATAGACACCGCTTCCGGCGGACAGGACCTTCGGACACCCGCGGCGCGGGGGGCCGGGTACGGGGTGGCGCGGATGCCCGCGCGGGCGTGGTGGAACTGGTAGACACACTGGATTTAGGTTCCAGCGGCGCAAGCCATGGGGGTTCAAATCCCTTCGCCCGCACCAGGCACCAAGTCGCCCGACGTGTCGGTGGTTCCAATCGCGCCGCTAAAGACCGACGGGATTCCAGTCCGAACGAGATCCTTTAATTCAAACCCGAATCGATATGGCGAAAGACTGATGCAGGTAACCGAGATCAATGCCGATGGCCTGAAGCATGCCTTCAAGGTCGTCATTCCGGCGGGGCGCCTTGAGGAGTTGGTGCAGGCGCGCCTGGGCGAGGTCGCCCGCACCATCAATCTGCCGGGGTTCCGTCCCGGCAAGGTGCCGATGAAGCTGGTGCGCCAGAAATACGGCGCGGCGGTGTTGAGCGAGGTGATGGAGGAGGCCGTCAATGACGGCGCCCGCACGGCGATCGATTCCAAGGGCCTGCGTCCGGCGATCAAACCGGAAGTGGAGATCGGCGAATACGGCGAGGGCGGCGACCTGGAATTCACCGTGGCGGTGGAAGTCCTGCCCGAGATCGCGCCCATGGATTTCGCCACCGTTTCCCTGGAGCGCGAAAAGGCCGACGTTCCCGACGAGGATGTCGAGGACGCCCTGGCCCGCATTGCGGCCGGTAGCGGCGAGATGGTTACGGTGGATCGCCCGGCCCAGGATGGCGACGTGGTGGTCATCGATTTCGTCGGCCGCCAGGACGGCGTCGAATTTCCGGGCGGCGCCGCCGAAAATTACGAATTGACCCTGGGTTCCGGCGCCTTCATTCCCGGTTTCGAGGAACAGTTGACCGGCAAGAGCGCCGGCGACGAGACCCTGGTGTCGTTGACCTTCCCCGAGGGCTATGCCGCCGAGCTGCTGGCCGGCAAGGGCGCCGAATTCCAGGTCAAGGTCAACGAGGTGCGCGAGAATCGCCCCCGGCAGGTCGATGACGAACTGGCCAAGGCGGTGGGCATGGACTCGCTCGACGCCCTGCGTCAGGCCGTGCGCGAGGAACTGGGCCGCGAGCTGGACAACCTGGCGCGGTCGCGCCTCAAGCGCCGTCTGCTCGACGTGCTGGCCGAAAATCACGATTTCCCGATTCCGCCCAAGCTGCTCGATAACGAATTCCAGTCGATCTGGACCCAGATCGAGGAGGACCGCAAAGCCGGCCGTCTGGACGAGGACGATGCCGGCAAGAGCGAAGAGGCTTTGCGCGCCGAATACCTCACCCTGGCCGAGCGTCGGGTGCGCCTGGGCCTGCTGCTGGCCGAGGTCGGCCGGGTCAACCATATCGACGTCTCCCAGGACGACGTGAACCGGGCGCTGGTCAACGAGGCTCGCCGCTTTCCTGGACAGGAGCACATGGTGTTCCAATATTACCGGGATCATCCGGAGGCCATCGACCAACTGCGCGCGCCGATCTACGAAGACAAGGTGATCGACTTCATCCTCGAACTGGCCAAGATCGAGGAACGCGGTGTTACGGCGGCCGACCTGCGTGCCGTCCCCGGGGCGGGGGCCGCGACCGACGCGGGATGACCGCCGGATGCGGACGGATGTTCAAGGGCCGGCCGGTCGGCCGGCCCTCTCACGCGACACTGAGGACGGATCATGCGAGAACGAGACCCTATCGACGTTTACATGAACACCCTGGTTCCCATGGTGGTGGAACAGACCAACCGGGGCGAGCGGTCCTACGACATCTATTCGCGTCTGCTCAAGGAACGCATCATCTTCATGACCGGCCAAGTGTTCGATGAGATGTCGAGCCTGCTGTGCGCCCAGCTTCTGTTCCTGGAATCGGAGAATCCCAAGAAGGATATCGCCCTTTACATCAATTCTCCGGGGGGCGTGGTGACGTCGGGCATGGCCATTTACGACACCATGCAGTACATCCGGCCGGACGTGTCCACCGTCTGCATCGGCCAAGCGGCGTCCATGGGGTCGCTGTTGCTGGCCGCCGGCGCGAAAGGCAAGCGGTTCGCCCTGCCCAACGCCCGGATCATGGTGCATCAGCCATCGGGCGGTTTCCAGGGGCAGGCCACCGATATTGAAATCCATGCCCGCGAAATCCTTGCGCTGCGGGCACGGCTCAACAATATCTATGTGCAGCATACCGGCCAGTCGCTCGACGTGATCGAGCAGGCCATGGAGCGCGACAAGTTCCTGTCGGCGGAAGAAGCCAAGGAATTCGGATTGATCGACGAGGTGGTGAGCCGCCGTCCCGAAACCGAATCCGAAACCGAAACCACCGACGCGTGATCGCCGGTGGGCCGCCCCGCCAAACAGGGATGACCCCTCTGTTTGGCGGGGCGGCCCACCAAATTTGAGACGTTGCGCATGATTTACCCGGATGGTTCGTGACCCATTGGTGTGAATCGGGCAACAGGGCCGCGACCTTAACCGGGGCGGCCGGCGAAGTTTCCGCAAGGGGTGCTTCCCCGGGAAATCCAGATCGG
>JAJZUL010000038.1 GCA_021848545.1 Pseudomonadota bacterium | reverse complement strand
CCATTTTTTCTCCTGAAAAATCAACTAGATAGACGATCTAGCCGCTGTCAAAGGCGGGGGCTGATTGAATTTGCGCGACAAATGCGCGACACTGCGCGACAGTTCGGTGTCGCGCAGAGGTGCCGCTTGGCGACCGTATCTCCCCGGAAAAACCGCGAAGGCCAGCTTATCGGCTGGCAGGTCCGCGTACGGAAAAGGGGCTATCCGGCCCAGGTCCGGACCTTTGACCGGAAGACCGAGGCCGACGCCTGGGCTGCGGTTATCGAAAGCGAGATGGTGCGTGGCGTCCATGTGGACCGCAGCAAGGCGGATCGCCGCACCTTCCGCGATGCCATCGAATCCTACATCGCCAACGTTGCGCCAGGGCACAAAGGCGGTCAGGCCGAGATATTGCGCCTACAACGGATCATCCGGGACGAGCCAAAGCTCGTCGCCTATTCGCTGGCGAACCTGACGACAAAGGTTATCGAGGCGTACCGTGACCGTCGCTTGGGCCAGGTCGCGGCAGGAACGGTGAAGCGAGAACTCGGATTGCTCCATACCGTCGTCGAATCCGTCCGCAAAAGCCACGGCATGGTTGAAAATCCGGTATCGGACGTTCGGCGCCCGACCGTCCGGGATGCACGGGATATGCGTCTTCGGCCCGGCGAGGAAGACAAGCTGCTGAAGGCGTGTCGCGCGTCACGAAACCCATGGCTGGAGCCTGCCGTCATTCTCGCGGTGGAAACAGCGATGCGCCGGGGCGAGCTGTTGGCCTTGCGGTGGGAGGATGTGGACTTCGATCAGCTGCACGTCTACCTGCCGGACAGCAAGACGGGCAAAAGCCGTACCGTGCCCCTGTCGCCCCGGGCATACGAGCTTCTGTGGCGCCTGGGCGCCGATCTGCCGCCCGATCATGGCCGGGTGCTGGACACCACGGCCGAGGGGATCAAGCAGGCGTTCGAACGGGCGAGGGCGAAGGCCGGCATGGAGCATTTCAATTTCCATGACCTCCGCCATGAAGCGACGTCCCGTCTCTTCGAACGAGGGTGGGGCATTATGGAAGTGGCCCATGTCACCGGGCATCAGGATATCCAAATGCTCAAGCGGTATACGAATCTCCGAGCTTTTGATCTGGCGCGGAAGCTCGAGCAATAGCCATGGCGGGGCCTTGACCGCTGGTCGGGATCGGTGGGCAGGCGACGGAGCCGGATAGGCGGAGGAGCGGATCGGCGCTTGCGCCGACTGTCCACGGATCGAGCCGGAGCGACGCCGGGGCCAAACTCCCCATTTTTCCTCAATCAATTGAAAAATTTTTGGATGCGGGGCGGGTGGGTAAGTGGGCAAAGGCGAGCATTTCCCCACTTGTGGGGGAAGCGCAGCCGGTGCGCGAAGCGCATTGTCCACTTATCCACGCGCCAAACCAGGTGGACGCGCGCGTGGCTCGGCAGGGGGAAGGCTGGCGCCTTCCCGTCTTTTCGCCCTGGCTTGGTGCTGCGCAGCGCCCTGGCGTCGATCCGCGCGGCCAATCACCGCGTCGCCGTAGGGGCTTGCGCCCCTACACCCCGGTTTTCCATTCACCGGCTCGAATAGATCAATGCGGGTGGATTGCGCGCCGTCTCTCGCCTACGATGAGCGCGGTTCGGATAATCCGTGGGGGAAAGAAGAATGTCCGCGATCGTCGATCTCATCAAACAGCACGCCGTGGCCGCCGGCCTGCTGGCGGCCCTGACCGCCGGCGGTGCGGTGTATGTGGTGGCCGGCGGCGCCGGTGCCAATGCCGTGCCTGATCGTTTCGCCTATACCATCGGGACTCAGCACGGCACCTGCGACATGACCAACACGCTGAGCCGGGTCAAGGAATGTGATTTCAATGTGACCCACATGGTGCGTGATGCCTTTCTCAATGGTCGCCTCACAAAGCAGACGGATAGGATCGGCATCGCCATCGATCCCAACGACGACACGAAGGTCGCCATCGGAATCATCGGGTCCGTTCGCCCGCCGATGTTTGTGCCGTGGACGATATTGGAAAGAGGTTTCGTCTTCGACGGTCTTCCCTTCAAGGTGACGTCGTGACGGTGACCGTCTCTTGGATCGGGCCGGCGGCGGCCGTACTGCTTGGATAATCGTGTGGGGAAAGAAGGATGTCCGCGATCGTCGATCTCATCAAACGTCACGCTCTGCTCGCCGGCCTGGCCGCCCTGGTGGCCGGGGGCGGCGCCGTCTATGTGGTCACCGGCGAGCTGTCCGGCGGAACGGTGCCCAGCCACTTCGCCTACACGATCGGGACACAACACGGTATTTGCAATATGAATAATACGCTGGGTGCGGTTCCTCAGTGCCATATTTCAGTACGAGAAAAGAATGAATATGGATATGAGACGCTTATTATATTGGCCCGCGATCCCCATGATTCGTCAAAATTGGTAATCTCCATACCACTGGCTCCGGAGGTTAGGCCACAATTTATTGAGTGGCGTGCTCTTGTTAAAAACGGAACCTGGGTCGATGGGCGGCCCCTCAAGGTAGCGTCGTAAGTCTCAACCTAGTCGGTTGCGGCCGCCGCCTTGAGCGCTCTTGGGATCGACGGCCTTGGCGATATTTTCCAGATGCTTGTTCATGGTGGCGAAGCCTTTGACCATCTCGGGCGGCATCGGCGGCGCCTTGGCCCCGCCGCCGGAATATTGCGGTCCGCCGCCAGTGAAGCTCGGCCCGAAGCCGTCGCCGCCTCCCGGCGGCCCCCCGCCTCCTCCGCCGCCGCCCGAACCGCCGCCCAGGGCGTTCATCATCGAGGTGGCAGAGTAGGCGGCGCCGCCGACCAAGCCGTGCTGGGCCATACCTTGGCCAAGGCTGCCCGGCGGGGCATTGCCCCGGGCCATGTCCTGGAGCGAGCCGCCGATGCCGCCCGAGCCGAAGGCCGCGCGCGACAGGGCGAAGGCGCCGCCCCCCAATACCATCTTGCCGGCCGCCACCGTGGCTGCGGCCGGACCCGGTCCGTCATTGGCGCCGGTGAGGGTCGACGCCATGGTCTTTGCCGCGAGATGGAGCAGGACCGAGGCGAATCCGATGATGAACAGCCGCCAATAGGAGGGTGTGAAAATCTTAAAAGCCTGGGACGGGCCGACGTGAGTGTAACCATCGATTATGTTGGTTAGGTTCTGGTTAAGGGCGGAGCAATTGTTATTATTAACGATGTTGTTGTATGTGTTGCATCCTGCCGCATTATATGCGGCTAGGGCATTTTTATATTGGGGGCTGTTCAATGGCGCCGTGTTCGAGGTGCTAACCTGCAATTTGCCGGCATAGGTGTCGACCACCGACATGGAGAAGCCCAATGCCCCGCAGGCGAAGATGATGGTGAAGGCGGCCCCGGCCAGAATCCGCACGCCGGCGGTGGCGAAGGAGCGGGTGGAGCCGATGGCGGCGGCAAAGACCAGCAGCGGGGCGACGATGCCCACCGCCAGGAACTTGAACATCGCCTCCACCATGAAGGCGCCCCAGATGCAGATCACGAACAGATAGGGCAGAATCAGCATGATTCCGGCAATCAAATTGACGAAGAAGCTGCCGTTGAGGACGCCGCCGGCATTGAGGCTTGGCGAGATAATTCCGGAATAGATCGAGTTTAAAATTGAAAAGATCTGGGCCTCGACGATGGCGGCCAGAGCGCCGTAGGAGGGCGTGCCGGTCTGCGCGGCGGCGACCGCGCTGGCCACCGCCTGGTTCTGCAATTGGTGCTGGCCGACCAGGGCATAGGTGCCGGCGAGCACCTGCTGGCCGATCCCCAGGCCGAGCTCCTCGATGGGATCGATGATCCATTTGTAGATCAGGGGCGGATTGGACACGGTGCCCGGCTGCATGGCGACGCCCAGGATCGGCAGCAGAATCGCCAGTTTGACCACGCCCGACAGATGCTGGATGTTGCCGGTGACCATGGCGCGGCCGGCGATGAAGATGATCAGGATCGTCATCGCGCCCTGCAGGAGCGGCGCCAGCTGGGGCGCGAGATCGTTGAAAACCTCCAGCGAAAATTCTGTCTTGAGGGTGGCGAGGCTGTTGAAATAGGCACAGGTGATGCAGCCCGCTTGCGACGCCGGCACGGCCGCCGCGGCCGCGTGGGCGGTGGCCAGCAGAAACGGAACCAGAAGGGCGAAGCCGATGCCGGCGCGGAGAAGACGCAGCAGCTGGCGCCTGGTTATCAAATTGAGCATCATCAGAAGAGCGCCCCTATCATAATTTAGGCTACCCTTTACTGCGGCGAGGGGCGGCCGCAAGCGAGGGGCGCAAAGAGGAACCGGACGATGAATGAGGATCAGAGGCGGCGGGTGTTTCACATCGGGCCGAGGCTTACGCCACCGCCACCACGTCTTGTTTCAGACCCGTCGATCGATCCGGTGGACGCAATCCTGATCGGGCCGGAGGTGACACTGGACGACCTAGCGACGGCCTGGGCCAAGGAACACCCGGAGGATTGATCTATACGCTGTATCGTATATTGGTGAATTATACGGCATACCGTATAATTCAATGCGTCATACGTTATGCCGTATAATGCGGATCCCGATTATGGAAATCCCCGTTCGAGACAACAGGCAGCTGGCGGCAGCGTTACGGCGGTTTCGCCGTGAGTTGCGTCACATGACCCAATCCGACTTGGCCGAGGCCGCCGTCACGCGCCAGGCAACGATCTCCAACGCCGAGAACCCGCGATCGAACATGGACATCGACACCTTGTTCCGCCTTCTCGCCGCCTTGAACCTGGAACTCGTGGTGCAGCCCAGATCCGCTGCCAGGGAGGATTGGGTCGAGCGGATCGACTGGTCTGTCCTTCCCTAGACAGCCCAATATTCGACCAGCAAGACGGCGTGTGCTCGGCAGTTTATTTTCCCTCACAGGTGGCATATCCTAGCCGGGATCGGAAGTAGCTTTAGAAGCTTGTTGAACTTCTTTTTCTCCAGACGCCGGCTCCTTGTGCCAGAGGGCCGGCGTCATCCTTTCCGGCCTTGGTCGGTAGAATCCAAACCTCCCAGCCGCCACTTGCATGCGGGCCTATCGGATCGTCAAGTTGCGGGTGGCCACCAGGGTTTCCAATTGCCCCTGCCGAAGTGCTTCCGGGAAAGCGGAAATGCCGTTGTCGCGCATGATTCTGCCAATCTCGAAGACGGCGGCGCGGCGCACATCCGTTACCCTGGCAATAACCTCCCCATTGTCGATTCTGACGTAAACCTTGCCGTCACAGCGGACTTGATCGATCACTTGCCCAAGATCGTAGACCTCGGTTGCCTCGACCTCCCCTTCGCCGGCCAAGATGCCTGCGCTGATCGAGTGGTTTCCGCCCAGAACAAAGGCAATACCCCAAGGAAGCCAGATCAAGACATTGTGGTTGGAATCCGCTCTCCAAGTCCTATCTGTCCAAGCCGTCGTTTTTTGGCTTCCAATAGATGCAAGTGCGCCTTCGAATCTGGATCTATTCCAGCATGTCGGTAAAACTAAATCCTTGCCGAGGCGGACGCGGAACGGCTCAGGATTAATCCGCTCTCCCTCGGCGTAAGCTCCATCGCCATAAACCCAGGAAAGGCGCCATGGCTGATCCCGCATGAAAAAGTTATATCGGTCGATTGCCGGAGGCGCGTTATGAGGGTCTCTCTCGGCAACAAAATAGATATGCTCTGCTTGGAGCGGTCTTAGGATGGCCTTCACCAAATCGGGTAATCCAAGAGGATTTATCTGCGCAATCTCATGGGCGGTGGTCATCAAATTGTTGAAGATCGACACGGACAGCTTCTTCTTGTTAAAGGTCGACAAAGACAGCTGTTTCATGGGCTAAAGCTCCCTTCTTTTAGAACCGACTGGATGGTCGAGGAGGAAACCGGGAGGCCGAGGGCTTGGCGCATTGTGGCGGCGATTTGGCTGGCGCTGTAGCCCTTTTGTCGTGCCCCAAAAATTTGCTCGCGGACTTCGGAAATTGCCGCGTCGATCTTCTGTTTTTTTTCTTCCCTTTCGGCAGCCCGTCGCTCAGCCGCAGTCAGCACTTTTGGGGCATCGTCCAACGCGCGCTTCAGCGCCTCGATGCCGCGCCCAGTCAGCTGAATCACGTTGACGTCCCGACGTTGCATTTTCTCGGTCATCGTAAACCTCCTGATCGCTACTAGCGAGCTACCATTTACTGCGGCGAGGGGGCGACACCAGCCCCGTTGATTGTAGGGCTAGCCGTGTGCGGGGCGTTCTGGTGCTTATCTCGGCGAATGCGGTATAAAAGTGTGTGATATAGCCCAAAGAGAAGTCGATCGACTTCTCTTTGGGCTATATCACACACTTAAACCCACGCTGTGAGGCCTTGGCATGTCGACACACGACGATCTTGAACAGCGAAATCGCTGCGCCGGCCTGGACAGCAGCAAGGCCCTGCTGTCCGGCCGAATCGGTTGGCATCGCGGTCGCCCCACGCGAACCTTTCATGCGTTCACGCGCGGTATCCATGTCGGCGTGGGTGTCGGGGCGATCGATTACCTTGCCCGCGAAGGCGACTACGGCGATCGCGACGACCTAGAGTGCGTTATCGGTGACCGTGATCGCATGAAGAAAGCCATTATGGAGATCGATCGGACGGCACGCGTGCGCCGGGGCAAGACCGCTGAAAAAGTCATGGTGACCCAAGTGCTCGAACTGCCCGAGGACAGCTCGCCAGCGGACCGAAAAGCGGTGGCCGAGGCACTGGTGACGCGATGGGAAGGCCGAGGGCATTTGGCGGTCGCTGCCGTCCACGCCAATGGCAAGGTCCAGCCACATCTTCACATCGCTATTTCTGCTCGCCCGGTGACGGAAAATAGCGATGGTTGGGCGGTCGACCGAACGCCGGGCCAAGTCGCTTTGCAGATCCGGCAAGCAGTCCGCGACGAGCGCCAAGCGTTCGCTGAATTGGTCAATCGGATTTGCCGTCCAGCCGTCGATTTTTTTGCAAGTCGGGACAGCGCCATGGAACGCCCCGGAATTGCCGGGCGGCAGCCGAAGCGGCGATTGCCGCAATCGTCATGGGAAGAAGGGCAACGCGCGCCGGCACCAATCGTTGTCCAAGAGACGCATCAGCGCCGCGAAGAGGCGCGCCGGAAGGCGGCACAGCTTGCTAACGTGCGGAGAAAAGAAAAAACCGCAAAACAAGAGGCGCGGATGGCGCGATTGGGAGCGGTTTCGGCGGCAGAATTGGACCGGGTGCGCGACCAGCGCAACGAAGCACGGGCGGCACAAAGGGCCGCTGAGAGTGCCGCCCGTGCCGCCGGCTTCGCCCTCGATACTGAACGGGCGAGGCCGCCTCGGACCATCGAGGTCGTCCGTGAGATCCGTGTGCCGGTCGAGCTGGAAGAGGATCAAAAGCCGGCCAGTGTGAAGGCGACCAAATACCTCTTCGACTTGGTGGCTCGCAAGGGCGCGAACATCCAGGAAGACGCGGTGATGACGGTCGGCACGGTCGGTGCGACGATCCGTCAACTCGAAGCTTGGCCCGACGCTGTGCCGCGCCAAGCGGAGGCGGCACCGCTGTCGCCCCCTGTCCTAAATCTTGATCTGACCAAGCCCTTGTTGGTCGCCAAGGAAGGCTGTTTCGTGTCCGGCGCCGTGCCGGAACGGGACGCACTTGCGGCGCTCCGCCGGATGGCCCCCCAAGATCTGGTGCGCTTGCGTGCTGCAACGGAGGCCGCACGGCTGGAACGTCGTGGCGATCAGGATCGAAAATTCGCGGCTTGGGATGGGCGACAGATCATCGATTCTGTCGCCACCGAACGAGGCCTGGATCTGCGCGAGGCCTCGGCGCAGGAGAGTACGCCCCAGCCCGTACAACGGCCGTCTTCTAGCCGGCTTGGCCCTCGAGGCCAGGAAGGTGGCCGATAGCGGCTCATAGGGCGGCGATTTACGCCGCCCGTGGTGCGACTTCCCTCTCCACGCGGTCGCTCACCTCGATCCGAGCCACCGCGACATCGTAGGCCGCCTGGAGATTGACCCAGGATTGTGCGTCCGTTCCGAAATACCGCGCCAGACGAAGCGCGGTTTCGGCCGAAATCGCGCGCTTGCCCTTGATGATTTCGGTCACCCGGTTCGCTGGCACGTTGATGTCCTTGGCGAGGCGGTAGGCGGTTATCCCAAGCGGTTCCAGCCACTCACTCACCAGAATTTCGCCCGGATGCAACGGCGCCGCGGCGAATGTTCCAGGTTCGGCGATATCGGTGAAATCGATGTGGCCGACATCGAGATCGTCACGGTTGATGGTCATATCGCACCTCAATGGTAATCGGCATCAATGGTAATCGGTAAATTCAACATCGAAGGCGTTTCCATCGCGGAAGACGAAGCAGATGCGCCATTGATCGTTGACGCGAATGCTATGTTGTCCGGCCCGGTCGTCCTTCAGTGCCTCAAGATGATTTCCTGGCGGGGAGCGCAGAAATTCCAGTTCCGCCGCCGCATCGATCAAGGTCAGTTTCGCCCGCGCCCGCCTGACGACATCAGCCGGAACGCCCTTGGCGAAAATCCCGGCGAAGAGGGCCGTGGTGCGGTTGTCGGCGAATGTCTTGATCATGAAAATGACTATATATGCGCCACGTAATTACGCAACACATATATAGTCATAGCTGTCGTTAAAGCCTGCGGTAGGCGCGGCCGGGGGGCTACTTTTTCAACTTCATCCGGCGTGCATGCCAAGCCAAGTCAGCAAGCGCGACTGCCAGCAGCGCCCACGGCGCCCAGGCAGAGATGCCGTGGGCGTTACGTGACAAAACGACGAGCAGCGCCCAGAAAAAGAGGCGGCCAAAAAACGGCACCCAATCCGTCCAAACGGCATGAGATTCTCCAGCGGCCATTCGTGCCCGGCCGTCGGTGACCGCATCAGGTTGGGAATTGGTCAGGGCCGCAATGGCCGCTACCTGGCGTTGGAGGCGGCGTTCCGCGTCGCGGCCGATCAGCACCACCATCGAGATCATCAGGATAAGAGAGGCAATAACCCCCAATGTAGGAGAGGGTAAAGGCCTGGAACTGAAATACTGCAACCACAATATGGTGCCGCTGGCGATGGTAAACAGGGCCAGCGCAAAGCGCGGCCAAGGGAGTTTCCAGAATATAGCCGCCACTTTTCTTGCCAACTGGCGATCAAGGTTTCGTTGCTTTGCCAGTCTTTCAGCAATCTCAATTTGAGTCATTTTCCCCTCCTGGTCCGACCAGCCAGCTCCAGGCGTAGATGAATCGCTGGGACACGACTGCCCCGGTAATCACGCTCACCAACTGGTATTGGGTTCCGCCGGCGGCCATGGCCTGGTGGCCGGCGCTGGGCCAATCCACCTCATCCACTTCATGGACGACTTCCATCCCGCCCATCACGAAATCGAAGCCGATTACGGTCCAGGGGCGGTACGGCCCGGTCGCCGGCCGCCAGCCCGGTGGATCTTCGGGCATGTTCTCCCAGGTTCCCTGAACCTCGAGAGAACCGTCCACGGCGCAGATGAATTGATAATCGTCGCCGTACCGATCAATTTCCGCCCATACCGCGTCAACCCACGGCAGCGTTTCGGCAACCTCGACATCGACTTCCGTCACCACGGCTTCCCGGGACGACAGCAGCAAACCGATCAGGGTAATTTTTCGTTTCATGAGCGGTCCTCATCGATCTTCGGCGGGGGGCGACAATAAAAACTCCAGTTCTTCGTCCCAGCGCCGCCGAGCAATGGCAACGGCGTCATGGCGGCCGAGTTCTTTTTTGAGCCCAATCACTGACCCGCGCCAGCCATACAACGGGTTCAATTTGAAGGATTTTGTGTTTCCAACCTTTGGTCCGCCAAGAAGAATGTCTTTTTTAGCAAGTAATTGTAGCGCAGCAGTTGCGCTGTTTCGTCCGACGTTGATGTCTCTTGAGATGTCGGTGGGGCTGACGCAAAAGTAATTCTGATAATCTAATTTTGCTGAAACATATAAATAAACAGCACTTGGTATTCCCCGCAATTCTCTGTCTGCTGCTATTTGCAAAAGCGCACGTTGATGAGATTGCATCCAATCATCACCATAGGGTGACGGCGCGCGCGGCAAGCGCTTTTCAACAAGAGCGCTTCCAATTTCCTCGCCGGTCTCTTTGTCGACCTGCAGAATTTGGCGGCGCGGAGTCATTTGTCGCCCCCATTCTCTTTGTCATTTTTTTTGTAGATCGGCGGCTTTCCCGGCCGGCCGCGCCCCGGCCGGCGGCGGCGCGGCGCGGCCGGCGCGGCGGAGAGGGCAGCGACAAACTCCTCAAGTGCCGGCGCTGGCACCAGCCGCCGCCGGCCGATCCGCACAGAGTTCAGGCGCCCGGACGCCAACAGATCATCAACTTTCCGTAGGGATATGCGCAGCGCCGCGGCGGCGTCGCCTCGGCTGAAGAGTTTTGTCATCGGTGCGATTCCAAACTGTTTTTGCAGTCCCGAGGCTGCACCAACGCGAATCGATGAGCAATGCTAGAATTCAACAACTGGCAAAATAATCATGTTGAACTTGCGTATATGCAAACTAGAGAGTCTCAAAAACTTACATATACGCAAGTTAAGGAACGCCTGCGTACCTTATTAATGATCGGGGGGCTATTTGCGTTACGTGACGTTTTTCAAAATCCGTACATAAAAATTTGGCATTTTGTCACGTAACGCCCCGCCGGAATCGGGAGGGAGTGTTCAATGGAGTGAACAAAGTGTTCAATGGGCTGAACAAAGTGTTCACTCCATTGAACACTGCAATTCAAATATGAAAGAAAAATCAATGGCTTATAAAAAACCCTTCTTTATATGCCTATAGGCGTCTACAGCGATGGTAGTTGCGGCCGGGGTCCTCGTTGAAACAACCCCTGCCCACGCCTGCCGGCGCGACAATTTCGCGACACCTAGCTCCAGGTGTCGCGCAGGTCGGTGCGTGTCAGCGCAGATTAACCTATTGAAAAGGCGTGCATTGTGATGCAGCAAAATGCACAAAAATGCAGTTTGAAGGCCCTCCGAAGGCAGAGGTCGTAGGTTCGAATCCTACCGGTTGCGCCAATTTTTCCTCTGGAAAATCGACGAATTACCGAAGCATGCGGCTTTCGGGCGACGGTGCTTGTCGAATTTGCGCAGAAAATGCGCCGTACGGAGCGCCCTCACCGGACGGTTCGTAAGGTTGGCCGCCAGGAATTGAAAAAAAGTGCATGTTTTAATAATAATAATATCGCGCGCCTTTAGCGTGCCGGCCATAATGTTCCGAAAACCGAAAATTTAACATTGATAAATGTGTGCATATTTTTTTTGAAAAAATTGTTTCTATACCAAAAACGTCTTTGACATACGTCATCGTGCCCGGCGAAATTTTGCCTATCTTTTCCGGATATGGGCGCCATCGCCGGTCCGGCGCCGTGCCATCTGCGGTGGAACCCATCGGGCACGGAACCCTTGGCAGCAAGGGCGAATCACAAAAATAAAAAAAAGAGCGCTCCATTTTTTGGGGGGAGACGGTCGAATTACGCTCGTGAGCCGGGGGGGCGTCATCGGCGGGCAGGGCGACTGGCGGGATGGCGGGCACCAGCGGATGCCCGCCGGTGGAGGTGCAAAGTGGACCTGGATACCGAAATGACCAAGGCCCTGGGGGCGCATATCGCCTGGCGGGCGCGATTGGTGGACGCCGTGGAAAGCGGCGATTGCTCCTATGACATCGCCACCGTGGCGGCGGACGACAAGTGCGAGTTCGGCAAATGGCTGAACGACAATCGCCGGGACCTCACGGCGACCGCGGCCGACGATTACGCGACGGTGGTCGATCTGCATGCCCGTTTCCATCGGGCCACCGCCGAGACCTTGCGCAAGGTCTCGGCCGGCGACGATGCCGGCGCCCGCGCCGATCTTTCCGGGGCCTTCGCCCGCGCCTCGGCGGCGCTGGTGCTGGCCATGAGCCATTGGCGGCGCAACAGCCTCGGGCGCTGCCCCATGGGCTGGTGGGGCGGTCTGTGCCGGGGGTGGGGCCGCTCTCTCATCATCCGCTTCCTGGTGGTCGGCGGGTCGTCGGTGGTCATCCTCGCCGCGGCGGCGGCGTTCGTGCTGCACGCCGCCGCCCGCCACCATCTGAACGGCGCCGAGACAACGGACCTGCTGGCCGCTTTGGTCGCGACCCCGGTCATCGGGGGATCGCTGGCCGCTCTGTTCATCCGGCGGCTGGTGGTCTCGGTCAGTGACATTTCAAGCGTTCTTCAGCGTCTGGCGTCGGGTGAGGAAGTCGCCGAAATCCCCTATATGAATCGCGGCGACGAAATCGGCGATATCGCGCGGGCGATGCTGCCGGTCCGGGAACAGTCGCGGCTGGTCGGGGTGATCGCCCATGAAAGCGCCCAGATCCGCAAACGGGCCGAAATGGCGCAGCACCAGGGTCGGATCGACATGGTCGATGCCCTGGAACGGCGGATCAAGGGCGTGACCGGGGCGATCGACAATACCGCCAAGGGATTGCATTCCGCCGCCGATTCCCTGTCCGCCAATGCCGACACCGCTCAGCAGCGGAGCGCGGCGGTGGCCGCCGCCACCGATCAGGCCACCGCCAACGTCCAGACCGTGTCGGCCGCGGGTACCGAACTGACCGCTTCCATTCAGGAAATCGGCCGTCAGGTCACCCTGTCGGCGGAAATCGCCCGAACCGCGTCGAGCGAGGCCGCCGACGCCATCGCCAAGATCTCCGGTCTGGCGCAATCGGCGGTCAAAATCGGCGAGGTGGTCAAGCTGATCAACGATATCGCCAGTCAGACCAATCTGCTGGCGCTGAACGCCACCATCGAAAGCGCGCGCGCCGGCGAGGCGGGCAAAGGGTTCGCCGTGGTGGCGGGCGAGGTCAAGAATCTGGCCAACCAGACCGGCCGCGCCACCGAGGATATCGCCGACCAGATCAAGGGCGTTCAGGAGGAAACCGAATCCGCGGTCCAGGCGATCGAGGGAATCGGCAAGACCATCGCCCATATCAACGAATTGTCCGCCACCATCGCCGCCGCGGTGGAGGAACAGGGCGCCGCCACCCAGGAAATCTCGCGCAACGTCGAACAGGTTTCGGCCGTGACCCGGGACGTCGCCACGAACATCTCCGGCGTCGCCCAGGCCGCGTCGCAGACCGGCGACATGGCGCGCGGCGTGTTCAAGCTGGCCAACGACGTTCTGTCGGAAAGCGATGCCCTGGGCCGCGCGGTGGAAGCGTTTCTGGCGGAAATGCGCGGCGGCGCCACGGCCGACGGCGAATACATGGTGTGGGACGAGGCGGCGATGGCCACCGGCAATTCCGTCATCGACACCGACCACAAGGCGCTGGTCCGCTATGTCAACGATCTCGGGAAGGCCATGTTGCGGGGCGAGTCGCACGCGATCGTCGGCAGTATTCTCAACGGCCTGGCCAAATATACGATGGAGCATTTTGCCCGCGAAGAGGAGATTTGGCGCAGCCATAAATTGAACAACTTCGCTCAACACAAGAAACAACATGACGATCTCGTCGCCCGGGTCAAAGACGTCGTCGCAAAATTCAATGCCGGGACCCTGGCCGTGAATGCCGATCTCATGGAGTTTCTGCGTGATTGGCTGGCCAATCACATCATGAAGACGGATCGGCAATCCTGGTTCGCCGTCTCGCGGGCGTGACGGCCTGGAAGGATTTGGCCATCGCCCGCCGACCGCGCAAAAGCACACGTTAACATCGTATTTTTTGTTGATGTCTATCGATCGGTCTATTATCAAATGCCCTCGACGGTGGGGCACGGGCGGTCGTTGTCATGGATTTTAACGCGGGGCTGGTCGAAGCGATTTTCAGGTCAGGATTCTTCGGGCGGCGGCGGGCTTCCGGCCGTTGCATCCGCCCCTGTCCGGTGTCGGAGAACGGCATATTTTTAGGTCCGGCCGCGCCATGACCGCCGTTCGATGGATCAACGGCAGGATGTCGAAAATGACGAAGGGGGTGGCGGCGGCCGTTGCCCTGATCTTATTGTCCATCATCATTATTATCGATTTCGTTACGCCCCCGTATGTTCTTCTGTACGGGTTTTATATTTTTCCCATCGCCATTGCCGCGTCCTACTCTTATGACGTAATAGTATATATCGTTTTATTGGCGGCTTCGGCCGTGAACATCGACATGATGGCCTCGATCATTCCGCCCGGCGTGCCGGCATGGGAGGCCGCGATTTCCTATGGCGCCGTTCTCGTGTTCGTGTGGGGGTTCGGCTATCTGGCGATCCGGGTCAGGTCCGCGTATGGGCAAGTGGCGGAAAACACCGCCCGTCTGCGGGACGCCAACCGGGCCTTGGCCCGCCGGGAAACGGAATTCCGCAGTCTGGCGGAGAATACGCCCGATCTGATCGCCCGCTTCGATCTGGACGGCACGCTCACCTATGCCAACGCGAAATTGGCGGACGCCGTCGGGACCGACGCCGCCCGGCTGGTGGGGCGGCCGGTGGACGCGATCGACGCGGCCAGGTACGCCGCTTTGGGCGCGGGCGTGCGGCAGGTGGGCCAAAGCGGCGCATCCCTGGACATCGAACAGAATGTTCCCGGCCCCGACGGTTCGTCCCACATCTACCTGATCCGCCTGGTCGCCGAGCCGGGGCCGGACGGACGGGGGGCCGGCGTGCTGGGTGTGGGGCGCGACGTTACCGAAACGCGGCGAAAGGAAGAGCAGATCCGTCTTGCGGCGGCGGTGTTCGACAATTCGTCGGAAGGGGTGATGGTCACCGATATCGACGATGTGATCCTGTCGGTCAACCCGGCCTTCAGCGAAATCACCGGATACGATGCCGGCGAGGCGGTGGGCGCCACCCCCCGCATTTTGCGGTCCGACCGCCACGATGCCGATTTCTATCGGGCGATGTTCGAGACGTTGGCGCGCACCAAATGCTGGCGGGGCGAAATCTGGAACCGCCGCAAGGACGGCGAAGCCTATCTGCAATGGACGACCATCAACCAGATCGACGGTGCCGACGGCAAGCCGGACCGTTACGTGGCGGTGTTCCACGACGTCACCGAGTTGCGCCAGCAGGACGAACGGGTCGCCTATCTGGCGTGCCACGACGCCCTGACCGGTCTGCCCAACCGGGTGCTGCTGACCGAGCGTCTTTCCCACGCCATCGCCCGGCTGAAGCGGGAGGGCGGCGCCTTGTCGGTGACGTTCTTCGATCTGGACCGGTTCAAGGCGGTCAACGACACCTTCGGCCATGACATCGGCGACCTGTTGCTGCAGGAGGTCGCCGGACGGATGAAAGAGCGCCTGCGCGAGACCGATACCATCGCCCGCCTGGGCGGCGACGAGTTCGTGGTGCTGATGGAGGACCTGACCGATCCCGCCATCTGCACCGACCGCATCGGTCAGGTGGTGGCCGACCTCGCCCGGCCGATGCAACTGGGCGGCCATACGGTGGAGGTCGGGGTATCGGCCGGCGTGGCGTTCTGTCCCGGCGACGGCACCGATGCCGACGCGTTGATGAAGCGCGCCGACATGGCCATGTACGCGGCCAAGGCGGCGGGACGAAGCACCTGGCGCCGTTTCGATTCGGACGACATGGGGGAACCCGGCCGGACGCCGGGTCTGGGGGGCGACCTGCGGCGGGCGATCGCCGATGGCGTCATCGAACTCCATTACCAGCCCAAGGTGGCCCTGGGCGATTGCCAGGTGAACCGGGTGGAGGCGTTGGCGCGCTGGCGCCATCCCCGCCACGGATTGTTGACCGCCGACGCCTTCGTGCCGTTGGCGGTGGAACGCGGCCTGATGGTCGATCTGGGCCTTCATGTGATCGAAGAGGTCTGCCGCCATCTGGCGGCATGGCGGAAGGCGGGGCGCACGTTCCGGGTGGCGATCAACGTCTCCGCGCCGGAGCTGGGGACCGGCACCTTGCCGGAGCGGCTGGCCGAAGCGGCCGCGCGCCATGGCGTCAGCCCTGCCGATCTGGAGGTGGAGCTGAGCGAGCAGACCGTCGCCCGCGACCCCGAGCGCACGACGCAGGTCATCGAACGGCTGAGGAAGTTGGGGACGACGGTGGCGATCGACGGGTTCGGCGCCGGCCATTCCAACCTGTTCTGCCTGGGCATGCTGCCGATCGACACGGTGAAGATCGACCGTTGGCTGGTCGGCGAAGCGCAGCGCAGCGACAAGGTCGCGCAAATCATTCGCGGCGTGGTCGCTCTGGCCAGGGATTTGGGTCTGACGGTGGTGGCCGAAGGGGTGGAAACCGAGGCCCAGCTTGATTTGATCCGGTCGCTTTGCGGCGACGGTCTGGGCCAGGGCCTGTATTTCTCCCCGCCCTTGCCGGCCGACGAATTGCTGGCGTGGATGGACGCCCGCAAGGCCGCCGACCGGCAAATTTGACGGGGCGTCGCGCCCGTGCCCGCTCAGGCCGTCTGGATTTCACCGAAAAAGGCGCTCACATCCCGTTGCAGCGAGTCCGAGCGGGAGGTCAGTTCGCTGGCGGCGGCCAGCGCCTCGGCCGCGGACCGGCGGGTGTCGTCCGCCGTCTGATTGACGGCCAGGATGTTGTCGGAAACGTCGCGGGTGCCGTGGGACGCCTCGGCGACGTTGCGGGCGATCTCCTGTGTCGCCGCCCCCTGTTCCTCGATGGCGGCGGAGACCGCCGTGGCGATGGTGTTGATCTGATCGATGGTGTCGGCGATGGTGCGGATGGCCTGGACCGCGTCGTGGGTCACCCCCTGGATGGTGGTGACCTGCTGGGAAATCTCGTCGGTGGCCTTCGCCGTCTGGCTGGCCAGATGCTTGACCTCGCCGGCGACCACCGCGAAGCCCTTGCCGGCCTCGCCGGCCCGGGCCGCCTCGATGGTGGCGTTCAGGGCCAGAAGGTTGGTCTGGCTGGCGATGTCGCTGATCAGGCTCACCACCTCGCCGATCTTTTGGGCCGCGTCCGCCAGACCGCGGACGGTGGCGTCGGTCCGGTTGGCCTGCTGTACCGCTTCGCCGGAAATACGGGTGGATTCGGCCACCTGGCGGCCGATCTCGGTCACCGAGGCCGATAATTCCTCGGCGGCGCTGGCCACCGTCTGAACATTGACCGACGCCTGTTCCGAGGCGGCGGCGACCGCGGTGGTGCGGTGGGTCACCTCCTCGGCGGTGGCGGACAGGGTGTTGGCGGTGCCCTGCATCCGCGTCGCCGCTTCGGTGAAGGAATGCAGCGTCTGGCCCATCCGCTCGTCGAAATCGCGGATCGCCCGGGTGATCTTGTCCTGGGCGCGCTGGCGGTCGGCCAGCAGAGCCTCCTGATAGACGGAAATGGCGATATCCATGTCCAGCATGACGGCGGAATTGATCGCCGTCAGCACCGCGCTCAACCGCGCCGGCCGCCAGCGATGCGCCGCGACCGCCAAGGCCGTCAACTCGGCCAGCACGAAATTGTAGCCGCCGATATACCAGCGCGGTTCCAGGCCGATCTTGTTGTGAATCAGGCCGATGGTCCGCACGCCCCGAAGATAGGCGTCGTCGAAGCGGCCGTCGAACAGCCGCGCCCAATGGCCGCGTTGCGTATCCTTCAGCCGGGAAACCTGATTGCCGACCAGTCTGGACAGAATCGGCTCCGCGGTCACGTGCCGATAGAAGCCGTCAAGGATGCGGGGCATTTCCGGTTCGGCCACCTTCCAGAATTCCCGCAGCAGCGCGCGGGTCGGTTCGGTGATGCGCATGAACCGCAAACGGGCGGCGCAATCCTGGTCATTGTCGGGAAGCGGGGACGTCATCGGTCGAAATTCTCCTGTGGGACCGGAGTCGGGCCTCGCCCGATCGCAAGTCCATGCCGGGGGGGCGGATTTGGTAAACGCGACGGCGCCCGCCGCCCGTGCCGGTTCGTCCGGCGCATCCATGTATATGGATCGATCTGTTATTTTTTTAATACTAAAGTCAATAAAAAATGACCCGGCATATCGAATGTCGGGGGCGGAGCGCTCATTGAGGGATTTGCGCGGGGTCGAAAGGCGCTTTTCCGGACGATGGATGACGCCCGCCGGGCCGGGTTCCTACCGGGCGGCGCGCAACCGCAGGGCCGGCGGCGGCTCGGCCAGAAACGCCAGGGCGTTGTCGGCCAGATCCCGCAATTGGTCGGGGGGATCGTCACGCAGGCGGGACAGAACCCGCAGGCCGAAGGCGGTGCCCAGCAGGGCCGCGGCCTTGGCGGCGGGGTCGATTCCGGGATCGATGGCGCCTTCGGCGATGGCGCGGCGCAACTGGGTGGCGAAAAACGCCTCCAGCTCGCCGAACCGGCTGTTCAGCATCGCGCGGGCGTCGTCCGACATCGCCGCGCCGTCGACGATGGTGTTGACCAGCAGGCACCCCAGGCGGTCGGCGTCGGCCTGGGACGCGGCGATGAGGGCGTCGAAAAAGCCGCGGATCGCCGCCACCGGGGACCGGGACGCGGCCAGACGGTCCAGCAGCGGCGTCAGGGCGATCTCGGAATAGCGGCGCAGCACCGCGACGAACAGCCCGTCCTTGTCGGCAAAGCGGTTGTACAGGGCGGCCGCGCTCAGGCCGGTGGCCTGGGTCAGATCGCGCATGGACGTGCCGGCATAGCCGAGACGCCAGAAGACGGTCATGGCGCGTTCAAGAACGATATCGTCGGGAAGGGTTCTTTTGCGAGGCATCGTTGCTGGCGGCCAATCCAGATATTGTTACGGATCGGTCGATACGAAAGAGGCGGCCGATGACGATCAAAAACCGGTTGCCTTGAAACGGAATGCCGGCCCGGCCCCGGCCCGGGCCGCATGCGGCCCGCCGTTAAGCACAGCCATTGTACCCCGCGAACCGCCGGCTGCATAGGGCATCATGCAACATGGTCGCATCGTGATTTTTCACCCGCCGGTGGATTCCGATCGCGCCCGGCCCCGACCTGTCGGATGGTTTCATGCCGGGACGGCGCCGTTCGGACGTGCCGACCACGCCGGATGGTCGATGTCATCGATGGCGATATGGCCGTATTTTGGCGGACATTGCCGCGCGTGGGGGGCGCTCATTCGGGAGCCGGGGTTTGACTGAAAATTTGACCGTTTCCGCGGCCGCGCCGGTACAGGGGACGGCGCCGGACGTGGCGCCGACGCCCGTGTGGGTGGTGATCGGCCTCGCCATGGGACCGACCGTCGCATTGGGGCTGGCGCGTTTCGCCTATGCGCTGCTGCTGCCGCCGATGCGGGCCGACCTTCATTGGAATTACGCCGCCGCCGGGGCGCTGAATACGGCCAACGCGGCGGGCTATCTCGCCGGCGCCCTGGTGACGGCGGCGATCGGGCGCCGGTTCGGCGACAAAAGGGTGTTCGCCGTCGCCATCCTGCTGACCGGCTTCGCCGTCGCCGCCTCGGGCGCGACCACCGCCTACGGGCTGCAACTGGTCTTGCGTTTCCTGGCCGGTTTCACCGGCGCGCTGACCTTCGTGACCGGCGCCGGACTGACCGCGGCGGCGGCCAGGGGCGGCCGGCCGGCGCGGACGGCCACCCTGCTGGGGCTTTATTTCGCCGGGGGCGGGTTCGGCATCACCCTGTCGGCGATCGCGGTGCCGCCGCTGGTTGCCGTGGCCGGCTGGCGCGGCGGCTGGCTGGTGCTGGGCGGCCTGTCCCTGGTGGCGACGCTGATCGCCTGGGCCGTCCTGCGCCGCGCCCCGGATACCGCCAGCGTGGCCGGGCGCCAGGGGCGCGGCGGCTGGTCGGCGCGCTTCATGGCGCCGAAGCTGATCGGCTACAGCTTTTTCGGGGCCGGCTACATCGCCTATGCCACCTTCATCATCGCCTATCTGAAAAGCGCCGAGCATCTGGCCGCGCCCGCCATTTCGGCCTTCTGGGCGGTGCTGGGTCTGGCCGCCATCGCCGCCGCCTTCGCCTGGGGGCCGGTGCTGGGCCGGCTGAAGGGCGGGTGGGGCGCGGCGGCGACCACCGGCACCGTGGCGCTGGGCGCGGCGATGCCCCTGGTCTGGAACGGATTGATCGGCGCCTTCCTGTCGGCGATTTTGTTCGGCGGCTCGTTTCTGGCGGTGGTGGCCGCCGTGACCGCCTTCGCCCGCCGCGCGGCGCGGCCCCACGCCTGGACGGCGGTGATCGCCGCCATGACGGCGGCGTTCGGCATCGGCCAAAGCATCGGCCCGGTGCTGAGCGGGGTGCTGTCGGACGGACCCGGCGGGGTCAAGGCCGGGCTGTGGCTGTCGGTGGCGATCCTGGCGGCGGGCAGCGTGATCGCCATGCTCCAGCGCGAGCCGGAGAATGCGGGGTGAGGGCGTTCCTATCCCGCCGGCTTTGCCGCCGTCGGCGCGGCGGCGAGGATGTCCGGGAACCAGGGCTGGTCGCGCACCGCGTCCATGTCCGAATCGGTGGTCAAGTGCTTCCGCGGGGGCAGGGTGCCATTGGCGCGGCATTCCTCCAGCCGGCGCCGGCAGCCTTCGGGATCGCCGCGCAGGGCGGCGAGGCAGGCCAGATTGTAGGAGGCAATTCCCTGTTTAATTTCGTTGGCGTGGACGCTGGCCTCTTCCGCTCTGGCCCATAGCCGCGTTTTTTCGTCGTCGCTTGCGGTCTTGGACGTCTGGATCAACGCGGTTCCCTTGGCGTCCAGGAGCGCGGCCACCAGCTCACGCAGCACGGGCTCTGGCGCGTCGCCGAACCGGTTGAGTATATCGTCGCAGGTAGCGATCACCCCCTCGTGGTGACGAAGTTGGAGCTGAGCGACTCCCTTGTTGACGAGGGCCCTGGCTACCGGCTCGCGTAGCGCCGGCTCCGGTGCGTTACCGAACCGGTTGAGAACATCGTCGCAGGTGGTGATCGCCGCTTCGAGGTGGCCAAGTTTCCCCTGAGCGGATCCCTTGTTGGTCAGGGCCTTGGCCACCTGCTCACGTAGCGCTGGCTCCGTTGCGTTAGCGAACCGGATGAGCAGGTCATCGTACGTGGCGATTTCGCCGTCGAAGTGCCCGAGTTTTCCCTGAGCGAACCCTTTGCTGAACAGAGCTCTGGCCACTTGCTCACGCAGCACCGGTTCCGTCGTCGCACTGAACCGGTCGAATACCTTTTCATGCGCGGAGATGGCCTCATCGTGGCGGCCGAGTTGGGACAGAGCGACGCCTTCGTTGTTCAGTGCTATGGCGATGTCCCGGTCGTTGGCATCCGGCGTTCCGGGAATTTTCGACCAGTACAGGATGGCCTCGTCGAGCCGGCCGGCGGTGTAAGCGGCATAAGCCCTGATTTGCCAATCGGACACATTGTAGCGGCTCTCCGGCTTTTCGGTGAGGGTCCGGCCGGCCTGTCGCAGCTCTTCTTTTGCGTCTGCCGATGGTGGTTTTTCGGGATCGACCGGGCTGTTGACGATCTCATCGAGTGCCCTATACGCGCGTTCTCTGATGGACTGCATTTCCGTCTTTAGGTCTTCGGCCAATAGGCGCATTTCTTCTTGGAGCTTTGGGCCGTTCTCAGCCAGCCAAGCCTTTGTCTCCTTTTCCGCCGCGTCCTTGGATCGGCCGTAAACGAAGGCACCGGCACCGGCGACACCGAGAGTCACAACAAGGGTGAGCAACGTCAGCCAGTGATCGTTTTCGTTGGCGATATCATTGATCCGCTTTGCGAGGTCTGCGGTCCCAACTTGAAGGCGGGCGATGGCCACGCGGTTGGTTTCCACTTGCGGCGACGGCAGGGTGGTTGCCGATGGTGCAGGTGCAGGTGCAGGTGCAGGTGCAGGTGCAGGTGCAGGTGCTGCGGCCTGCCGTGCCGCCGGCGTCCCCGCCAGCGCCGGGCCGGTCAGCATCGTTGCGATCGTCAGGGCCGCGAGCAGCCGGCGCATGGCGCATCCTTCCGTTTTCATCCCAGGCGAGAATAGGAGAAGTCCGGCGCCCTTGAAAGGCGTCCCGTTTCGGCCCCTGTTGGTTTGCCGGCCGCCGCGCCCCATATGGGAGGTCACTCCCCTGGCAAGGCAGGCTTGGCGCGATGACGGCCCCCGGTTGGAAGTTCGACAATTCCTATGCCCGTCTTCCCGACGGCTTGTTCACCCGTCTGCCGCCGACGCCGGTGGCCGCGCCCGGCGCGGTGATCGTCAATCATCGCCTCGCCGAACAACTCGGCCTCGATCTGGCCGGCCTGCCGGAGGGGGAGCTGGCGGCGGTGTTCGCCGGCAACACGGTTCCCGATGGTGCCGATCCCATCGCCCAGGCCTATGCCGGTCACCAGTTCGGCGGCTTCAATATCCTCGGCGACGGGCGGGCGATCGTGCTGGGCGAGCATCTGGCGCCGGACGGGCGGCGGGTCGATATCCAGTTGAAGGGCTCCGGCCCCACCCCCTATTCACGGCGCGGCGACGGGCGCGCGGCGCTGGGGCCGATGCTGCGGGAATACATCATCTCTGAGGCCATGGCGGGTCTCGGCATTCCCACCACCCGCTCCCTGGCGGTGGCGGCCACCGGCGAGCCGGTTTACCGCGAACAGATTCTGCCCGGCGCCGTGCTGACCCGCATCGCCGCCAGCCATTTGCGGGTCGGCACCTTCGAATTCGCAATCCGCCAGGGGCCGGACGCCCTCCAGGCCCTGGTCGCCTACGCCATCGACCGGCACTATCCCGATTTGGCGGATGCCGATAATCCGGCCCTGGCCCTGCTGGACGCGGTCATCGACCGTCAGGCCGATCTGATCGTCGAATGGATGCGGGTCGGCTTCATCCATGGCGTCATGAACACCGACAACATGACCATTTCCGGCGAGACCATCGATTACGGTCCCTGCGCCTTCATGGATGCCTATGACCCGGACACGGTGTTCAGCTCCATCGATCTCGGCGGCCGCTACGCCTTTGGCCGCCAGCCGAAGATGGCCCAGTGGAATCTGGCGCGCTTCGCCGAATGCCTGTTGCCGCTGCTGGCCGCCGATCCGGACGCGGCGGTCGCCCTGGCCGAGGACCGGATCAAATCCTTTGAAAGCCGCTATCGTTTGCGCTGGCAGGCGATGATGGGCGCCAAGCTGGGGCTGGCCGGTTTCGATGCCGGCGATTCCGCTTTGATCGAGGATCTTCTGGCCTGGATGCGGGCGGGCGGCTTCGATTACACCAACGGCTTCGCGGCCCTGACCGAGGATTCGGCCCCGCCCGGCGCCGATCCCGTCTGGCTGGAACGCTGGCGCGCGCGCCGGGGCGATATGGGGCCGGCGCAGGCGCGCATGCGCGCCGCCAATCCCGTCTATATCCCCCGCAACCATCGGGTCGAGGCGGCCCTGGCGGCGGCGGGCGAGGGCGATCTGGCGCCCTTGACCCGGCTGCTCGAGGTTCTGTCGGCGCCCTATGAGCGCCGCGCCGGCCTGGAAGAGTACGAATCCCCCCCGCCCGAGGGTGCGCCGGCCTACGAGACCTTTTGCGGGACGTGAGCCAAATCCTCCAGGATCGGGCAATCGGGGCGGTGATCGCCGTGGCAGCGTTCGGCCAGGGTCTTGATGACGTCGCGGATGGCGGTCATTTCGGCGATGCGGCGCTCCAGTTCGGCGACATGACGCAGGGCCAAATCCTTGACGTCGCGGCTGGCGCGCCCCTGGTCGCGGTACAGGGCCAGCAGATCGCCGATATCCTTCAGCGAAAAGCCGAGATCGCGGGCGCGGTGGATGAAGCGCAGGGTCTCCACGTCGGACTCGCCATAAAAGCGATAGCCGTTGGTGTCGCGCGCCGCCGGGGCGATGATGCCGCTTTCCTCGTAGAAGCGGATGGTCTTGGCCGGCACGCCGGACCGTCTCGCCGCCTCGCCGATGGTCACCCGCGTTCCGGTCATGACCGGGACGCCGGTTTCCAGCGCCGCAGCAACAAGGCGTTGGACACCACGCTGACCGACGACGCCGCCATGGCGCCCCCGGCGATGACCGGGGTCAGCAGGCCGAACGCCGCGGCCGGCATGCCGATGACGTTGTAGAAGAACGCCCAGAACAGGCCCTGGCGAATCTTGTTGTAGGTGGCGCGGCTGATGGCGATGGCGTCGCCGATCAGCAGGGGGTCGCCGCGCATCAGGGTGATGCCGGCGGTTTCCATGGCGACGTCGGCGCCGTTGCCCATGGCGATGCCGACATCGGCGGCGGCCAGGGCGGGGGCGTCGTTGACCCCCTCGCCGACCATCGCCACCCGCCGGCCCTCGGCTTGCAGACGGCGGATTTCGGCGGCCTTGCCGTCGGGCAGCACCCCGGCCAGGACGCGGGTGACGCCCAGTTCGGCGGCCACCGCCTCGGCGGTGCGGCGGTTGTCGCCGGTCAGCAGCACGGTGGTGATTCCGGCCGCGTGCAGCCGGCGCACCGCCTCGGCCGCGCCCGGCTTCACCGGGTCGGCGACGGCGATCAGCCCCAGCAGCCGCGCCTCCGTCCCGGTCTCGGCCACCCACATCACGGTGCGGGCCTGGGCTTCCAGACGGTCGGCCTCGGCTTCCAACGGCGCCGTGGCCACGCCCTCGTCGGCCATCAGGCGGCGGTTGCCGATGGCCAGGGCGCGGCCGCCGACCCGCGCGGTCAGGCCCATTCCGGCGCGGGCAGTGAAATCCTCCAGCGGCGGCAGATCGAGACCGGCGGCCCTGGCCAGCACCGCCCGCGCCAGGGGATGCTCGCTGCCGGTCTGCGCGGCGGCGGCCCGGGTCAACAGCTCGGTTTCCGTCACCCCCGGCGCGACCACCATGTCGGTGACCGCCGGCTTTCCTTCGGTCATGGTGCCGGTCTTGTCCAGGACGATGGTGTCGATGCGGTGGGCGCGCTCCAGCGCCTCGGCGTCGCGGATCAAAATGCCGGCCCGCGCCGCCGCGCCGGTGCCCACCATCAGCGCCGTCGGCGTCGCCAGACCCAGGGCGCAGGGGCAGGCGATCACCAGCACCGACACCGCGGCGATGATCGCCGCCCCGAACGGGGCGCCGGTCACCATCCAGCCGATGAAGGCCACCGTGGCGACCGCCAGCACGGCGGGCACGAAAATGGCGGCCACCTTGTCCACCAGTCTTTGCACCGGCGGCTTCTTGGCCTGGGCGTTCTCCACCAGGGCGATGATCCGGGCCAGGACCGATTGCTCGCCGATGGCGGTGGCTTCGATCCGCAGGCGCCCGCCGCCATTGATCGAGGCGCCCACCACCCGGTCGCCCTCGGCCTTGGCCACCGGCATGCTTTCGCCCGTGAGCAGGCTTTCATCGACGTCGCTGCGGCCGCTGATCACGGTGCCGTCCACCGGCAGCTTCTCGCCGGGTTTGACCACCACCACGTCGCCCAGGGACACCGCCGCCAGCGGCACCTCGATCTCGCCGCCGTCGCGTTCCACCCGCGCCGTTTCCGGGCGCAGGGCCATCAGGGCGCGGATGGCCAGGGTGGTCGAATGCTTGGCCCGGGCCTCCAGCCATTTGCCGGTCATGACCAGGGCGATCACCACCGCTGCCGCGTCGAAATACAGGTGGGGCGATCCGGTCAGCAGCAGCGCCAGACTGTAGAAATAGGCCGCCGAGGTGCCCAGCGCCACCAGCGTGTCCATATTGCCGGTGCCGCCCAACAGCGCCTTCCAGGCGCCGCGATAGAACCGCGCGCCGATGACGAACTGGACCGGCGTCGCCAGCGCCAGGGCCAGCCAGCCGGGCAGGGGCACGCCCACCATCGGCAGCATCAGGGGCGCGCTCAGGATCACCGCCACGGCGACCGAAATGGTCTCACGTCGCAGACGCCGGGCGGTGTCCGCGGCGATCTTCTTGTCGCGTTCGGCCTCGCCGGTCAGAAGCTCGGCGCCGTACCCGGCCTTTTGCACCGCCGCCGTCAGATCGGCCGGGCGCAGCAGGCCGACCACGCCTTCGACCGTCGCCTTTTCGCTGGCCAGATTGACCGAGGCGCTGACCACGCCGGGCACCCGCGCCAGGGCCTTTTCCACCCGCGCCGAACAACTGGCGCAGGTCATGCCGGAAATGGCCAGCTCGCGGGTTTCGTGGGGGACGGTGTAGCCCGCCTTGGCGACCGCCTCGGCCAGACGGGCGGCCGCGGTCAAGGCGGGGTTGAAACGGATGTCGGCCTGTTCCGCCGACAGATTGACCGTCGCTTCCACCCCCGGCAGGGCGCACAGCACCTTTTCCACCCGGGTCGAGCAGGTGGCGCAGGTCATGCCCTCGATGGGCAGGATCACATGGTCGGACGCGCCCGCCGCCTCGGTGGTGGCGGGCGTGGGAGCGGGGGCGGCGTCGCTGGCCATGATATCTACTCGGCGAGTCGGGCGCCGTACCCGGCCCCTTCGACCGCCTTGACCAGGGCCTGGACGTCAGCCTTGCCGTGGATTACGGCGCGGCCGGCGGCGAGATCGACATCGGCCGAGGTCACGCCCTCGACCGCGCTCAGAACGCGGGTCACCGATTTGACGCAGCCGCCGCAGGTCATGCCGGTCACCGTCAGGGTGATGTCTTGATTGGGTGCCATGATGGCCTCCTTCATTCATTCCAGTATACTGGAATCAGGCTGGACCCTCCAGTCGGTGGAAGGTCAAGGGGAATCCGGTGGGCAAATTTCGCCGGGAAGATTTCGCCGGCCGGGGCAAACTCTGCCCGGCAGAAATTGCCCAGCCCGGCGGAGCGGCCTTCGATTCTCCCCGAAAAGGCGAAAAACGGGCTTGGCACGCCGTTCGCATCCCTAGGTCGCCAAACCTTTGTTCCGATGGGATGGAGAGCGGACATGATGAACAGCGTCGCCAATTCCGCCGCCGGCGCCATGTGGCAGCGCCTGCAGGCGCAAATGGCCGCGGCCCAGGGCTCTTCCGGCCTCGGCGGGTCCGGCCTTTCCGGGTCCGGTCTTTCCGTATCGAACCTGGGCACCCCCGGCCTGTCCGGCGGTTCCAGCGCGTTCGGCGGCTTTTTCTCGTCGGGCCTCAATTACAGCTTCGGCTCGGGCGCGACCCAGGCTTCGACCGCCGGCGCGTCGGGTTCTTCTGCGACGGCGGCTTCGACCGGCACCGGCTCGCCGTTCCAGCAACTGGCCGCCGAGATGCAGGCGATGATGCTGCAGATGCAGTCGATGATGACCAGTCAGGAGTCCAACGCCGCGTCCACGTCGCAAAGCGCTTCGGGCACCACCACCGGCGCGGCCACCCAGGCGCTGGCCAGCGCCAGCCAGCAGAGCGTGCCCGGTGTCGATGGCGACGGCGATCACGGCCAGGAAAGCGCGGCGCTGAGCGGGCTGACCGGCCAGCCCCACCATGGCCATCATCATCACTCGATGTTGGAAGCGATGCTGGCGTCCTCCTCGTCCTCGTCGTCTTCCTCCGGGGCGTCCACCAGCGGGGCCAGCCAGCTTCAGGCCGACGTCAACCAGTTCCTCTCCGACTTCATGTCGATGATGAACAACCCCAATCAGACCGCCGGCGCCTCCGCCCAGAACGCGACGGCGACCGGCGCCACCGCTACCAACGCGGCGGCCAGCGGGACCAGCGCCGCGACCAAGACCCAGCAGGCGGTGGCGGCGTCCACCCAGCAGACCGGCATGCAGGTCTTCGCCATCGATTTCATGCGGGCGGTCCAGTCCTACGGTCCGTCGGGCATCGCTCCGGTGGCCAATTCCGGCACCGTCTCCGCCTGATCCATTTCCGGTCAAGCGAACGGCGTGGCGCGAGCGATCGCGCCACGCCGTTTTGTTTTTACACGAACCCGCGATGAGCGAAGCTCATCGCTAGGCGCAAGGCGCCGCGCGGCTTATGCCGCGAAGCCCGAGCGAACGGAGTGAGCGCCCGGCGAGGGCGGATATAAACCAGCAAGGCGCCGCGCGGCTTATGCCGCGAAGCCCGAGCGAACGGAGTGAGCGCCCGGCGAGGGCGGATATCAGTGCGCTTCGTCCCAGGTGGCGGCGATGCCGGTTTCCACCACCAGCGGCACGTCGAAGGCGGCGGCGTTCTCCATCACGTCCTTGACCAGGGCGCGGGTGGTTTCGGCCTCGGCGTCCGCCACTTCGAACACCAGTTCGTCATGGACCTGCAGCAGCATGCGGGCGCCCAATCCCGCTTCGGCCAGGGCGCCGGGCAGGCGGATCATGGCCCGCTTGATGATGTCGGCCGCACCCCCCTGGATGGGGCCGTTGATGGCGGCCCGCTCGGCGAAATTGCGCACCTGGGCGTTCTTGTCCTTGATGCCCGGCACATACACCTTGCGCCCGAACGGGGTGGTCACGAAGCCCTGGGCGCGGGCTTCCTCGCGGGTGCGCTCCATATAGGCGCGGATTTCCGGATAGCGGGCGAAATAGGCGTCGATATAGGCCTTGGCCTCGCCGTTGGGAATGCCCAGCTGGCGGGCCAGACCGAAGGCGGAAATGCCGTAGATGATGCCGAAATTGATCGCCTTGGCGCGGCGCCGCAGGGCCGGATCGATGCCTTCGACGGCGACCCCGAACACCTGGGCGGCGGTGATGGCGTGGATGTCGGCGCCGTCGCGAAAGGCCTCCTTCAGGCCCTTGATGTCGGCGACATGGGCGACCAGACGCAATTCGATCTGGGAATAATCGGCCGACAGCAGGGAAAAACCCGGCTCGGCGATGAAGGCGCGGCGGATCTTGCGCCCTTCCTCGGTGCGGACCGGGATGTTCTGAAGGTTGGGGTCGCTGGAGGCCAGCCGGCCGGTGGTGGTGGCCGCCAGCGAGAAACTGGTGTGGACCCGCCCGGTGGCGGGATTGACCTGATTGATCAGGGCGTCGGCATAGGTGCTTTTCAGCTTGGCGATCTGGCGCCAGTCCAGCACCCGGGCCGGCAGGTCGTGGCCGGCTTCGGCCAGTTCTTCCAGCACCCCGGCGCCGGTGGCCCATTGGCCGCTTTTGCCGGTGCGCTTGCCGCCGGGCAGGCCCAGATCCTCGAACAGGACGGTGCCCAATTGCGAGGGGGAGGCGACGTTGAAGTCCCGTCCCGCCATCCGCTGGATTTCGGCGTCGAGATCGGCCATGCGGCGGCCGAATTCCACCGACAGATCGGCCAGAAGGGCCGAATCCACCTTGATCCCGGTCCGTTCCATCGTCGTCACGATGGGGATCAGGGGGCGGTCCAGGGTTTCGTAAACGGTGACCATGTGCTCGCTCAGCAGCCGCCGGCGCAGCAATCGGTGCAGGCGCAGGGTGATGTCGGCATCCTCGGCGGCGTAGGCCAGGGCCTGATCCAGCGGCACCCGGTCGAAGGTGATCTGCTTCTTGCCGGTGCCGCAGACGGCGGAAAAGGGGATGGTGCGATGGTCCAGATGCAGCAGCGCCAGTTCGTCCATGCCGTGGCCGTGGGACGCGCCGTCGAGCACGTAGCTCATCACCATGGTGTCGTCGATGGCCTGGAAGGCGATGCCGTGGCCGGCCAGGACCTGCATGTCGTATTTGAGGTTGTGGCCGATCTTCAGCACGGACGGATCGGCGCAAAGCGGCGCCAGCCGGGCGATGGCCGTCTCCAGCGGAATCAGAACCGGCGCCGTCGTCGCCGGTGCGGCGGGGCCGCCCAGATCCAGGGCGCCCTGATCGGCGTGCGGCCGGTGGCGCAGGGGGATGTAACAGGCCCGGCCCGGTTCCACCGCCAGGGAGACCCCAACCAATTCGCAGACCATGGGGTCCAGGCCGGTGGTTTCGGTGTCGATGGCGACGAAGCCGGCCTCGCGGGCGGCGGCGATCCAGCCGTCGAGGGCGGCCAGCTCGGTGACCAGCTCGTAGCGGGTTTCCGCCGGCGGGACGGCGGGCGCCGCCGCCGGCGGCGCTGCGCTTTCCTTCGGCGCGCCGGCGACACGCGACAGGATGGAGCGGAAATTCTGCTCGGTGAGAAAGGCGGCGAGGCGGGACGGGTCGGGATCGGGGCGGGCGAAGGCCGACAGATCGCGCTCCACCGGCACCGTCCGGTCCAGGGTGACCAGACGCAGGGACAGGCGCGCCATGTCGGCATTGGCCAGCAGGGTTTCGCGCCGCTTGGGCTGGCGGATTTCGCCGGCCCGCGCCAGCAGGGTGTCGAGATCGCCGTATTCGCCGATCAATTGGGCGGCGGTCTTGACGCCGATGCCGGGCACGCCCGGCACATTATCGGTGGCGTCGCCGCACAGGGCCTGGACATCGACGACCCTGGCCGGCGGCACGCCGAATTTCTCCATCACCTGCTCCGGCCCGATGGGACGGTTCTTCATCGGGTCCAGCATGGCGACGCCGTCCCCGATCAATTGCATCAGATCCTTGTCCGACGACACGATGGTGACGTGGCCGCCGCCCTCGACCGCCAAGCGGGCATAGGTGGCGATCAGATCGTCGGCCTCGAACCCCTCCATCTCGATGGCGGGCAGGCCGAAGGCGCGGGTGGCTTCGCGGATCAGGGGGAATTGCGGGACCAGTTCCTCCGGCGGCGGCGGGCGGTGGGCCTTGTATTCGGGATAAAGATCGTTGCGGAAGGTCCGCCGGCCGGCATCGAAGATCACCGCCATGGCGTCGGCGTCGGTCTCGGCCAGCAGCTTCATCAGCATGGTGGTGAAGCCGAACACGGCATTGACCGGAACCCCGTCGGGACGGGTCATCGGCGGCAGGGCGTGAAAGGCGCGGAAGATGTATCCCGACCCGTCCACCAGCACCAGATGGCGGGGTGTCGCAGATTCGCTCAATGGCCGGAACCGGCCTTGGTCCCGCCGGCCCGGACGTAATGGCGCGAACAATAGGGACAGACGATCTCGGTGGCCTTGCCGAAGGCGAGATAGACCAGCGGGTGTCCCAGGGCGCCGCCGCCGCCGTCGCAGGCGACCTCGGGCGTCGTGACCAGGTGACGGTCGGACGCGGCCAGAGACGGGGCCGGAGAGGGGGAGGGGGACGGCTCCATGAGCGGGGTATCCGTTGACGCTGGAAACCAGAGGATGATACCCATTGCCGCCCATGGTTCAATCACTGTCTCGCGCAATGGCCAAGCCCGACCTCGTCCCGGATTACGCCGTCGAGGTCGTGGACCTCGTCAAAACCTACGGCAGCACCGGCAAGCTGGCGCTGGACGGGGTGTCGCTGGCCATTCCCAGGGGCAGCTTCTTTGGCCTTTTGGGGCCCAACGGCGCCGGCAAAAGCACCCTGATCAACATCCTGGCCGGGCTGGTGATCAAAAGCGGCGGCACGGCCCGCATCTGGGGGCGCGACATCGACCGCGATCCCCGCGGGGCGCGGGCCGCCATCGGCGTGGTGCCCCAGGAGCTCAATCTCGATCCCTTCTTCACCCCTCATGCCCTGCTCGACGTCCAGGCCGGCATGTATGGCGTGCCCAAGGCGGAACGGCGCACGGACGCCCTGCTGGCGGCGGTTGGATTGACGGACAAGGCCCATGCCTACGCCCGTACCTTGTCGGGCGGCATGCGCCGGCGCCTGCTGGTGGCCAAGGCCATGGTTCACAATCCGCCGGTTCTGGTGCTGGACGAACCCACCGCCGGGGTTGATATCGAATTGCGGCGTCAGCTTTGGGATTACGTGCGCGAGCTCAACGCCCAGGGCGTCACCATTCTGCTCACCACCCATTATCTGGAGGAGGCCGAGCAGCTCTGCGACAGTATCGCCATCATCAATCACGGTCAGGTGGTCGCCTGCGACACCACCCGCAATTTGTTGAAGCGCATCGACCGCAAACAGATCACCGTGACGGTGGCGGCCATGCCCGAGGCGCTGCCGCCGCCGCTGGCGCCGTTCGCGCCGGAAATCCGCGACGGCAATCGTCTGGTGTTCGCGTGCAAGGGCTCGACCATGCCCATAAGCGCCATCCTCGATGCGGTGCGCGACGCGGGGCTGACGATCATCGATCTGTCGACCGAGGAAACGGATTTGGAAGACATCTTCCTGCAGCTGACGTCCAGCAAGTGAAGGTTTGTTGGTTGGCCTCAGACGCCGGCGCTCGCGCTTGGCTTATCCTCACTCGCTTGCGCTCGCTCCGGCGCGCTCAACGCGCATAGTCGGCGGCTATGCCGCCTCCGGGTGCCGTAGGTCGAAACCAACCAAAAAACTAAAATACCAATTCGTCTTCGTCGCGGCCTTCGGAAATGACGAGCTGGCCGGAGGCGGCCATTTCCTTGGCCATGGCGACGATCATCGACTGGGCCTGATCGACGTCGCGCAACCGCACCGGACCCAGGGCGTCCATGTCGTCGCGCATCATCTTGCCGGCGCGCTCGGAC
>JAJZUL010000037.1 GCA_021848545.1 Pseudomonadota bacterium | reverse complement strand
GGCGTCACCAACGTCGCCCAGGCCCTTTGGGCCGGAGCCATCAACCTCGATCACATCCTGGCCTATGCCGCTATCTGATCAGCGTTGAACAGCCCTGGCGCAAGACGCACTGAATTCACTCAGTCAAGAGTTGCCGGGAGCAAAGTTCGTCGTAGAAATTCGCACAGCCATTTTTGAGGTCAGATTTCATGAGGTGGCGAAGGCCCTGCCCACACCTTACGGTCGGATCAGTCTCAATCAGTTTTCCCGCCCTGATCTGGAAGCATTCGCCCGTCTATGCTCGTCATCAGGGCTGCCTGCCCCGCGCGATGTGTCTGGAAGGCTGGAGATGCGCGATATATTACTTGACATGTTCTCCAATCAGGCGATCCGCAATGGGATTGAAAGAACGCTTCAGCCCCTCTTCTCCTCACGTACTAGGCGTCGCGTGCTGGTCATGACCATGTTAATCGCGGGGACGCAGGTAGCCATTGAGCCCAGTTTCATCCGGGTCGTGACCGGCATCGACCCGTTCGCCGAGTTCAAACCTCTCGAGGATTTGGCCGGCGAGGTGTTTGAGGTTTCTTCCGATGACTTCCGGGCACGGTCGGCGATCTTCTCAGAATTCGTCATCGACGCATTCTTGCAACCGGATGAAATTGCTGATTGTGTCGTCGAGGTAACGCTCGCGGCGGCGCAGCGCAAGGCAATACGTAGCTACCGTATTCTCATGTCCAGTATGATGACATATGGGAACCTGCGGAGGGAGCTTAAACGACGCGGCGACACCGTCGCGCTTATAATAAGTATTTATGAGCGTCTCCGCTACGACGGCAGGATTACTGACGAACCTCTGTTCTGGCTTCAATACGCGATTGCCATGTCAGAGCTTCCAAGACTTGATGCAGCTTGGGAGTATATTAATACGGCCTATGACAAGGCTTTACAGAGGCAGGGTTTTCAGACCTATCAGATCGATACGCAGGCGTTCCGGATCGTTCTGCTGATGGCAACCCAGGAACCAGCCGGCCGCCAAGTGTCGCGGATGAATGAGGTGCTGGAGCGCCTTGAACGCATCAACGGAATGTTGTCGGAGGACAGCCACCGGTCCTATGCCGTGAGGGTTCTTGAAGGCCTTCCTCACTTCGTCTCGACGAGGGGAGCCGACATGACCGTGTCTGAAAGGTCAGCTCTGGTCTTTTGGCTGAACACGGCGGCAAAGACGCTAGCGGCGTTGCCTGCGGAAATTAAGGCGACCAGTGGCTCGGAGGCTGTTCGTCATGGCGTCGAGGATGCAATTCGGATGATTACATTTCTGTGAATTAACCCGTCTTATTCCCGAGTAGGGCGAAGGCGAGAGAACGCCTGGGTTCCCGAATTACCCCTGTGGCAAAATTTGCCACACCGCATATGCGTGTCAACGCATTGTGATCGCTCACTTTTAGGCTGGATTTTGCCTGCGCTGGTGAATAATACGGGCTAAAGGCGACGCTGCATTCAAGCCCTTGATTCCGGTGACAGTGCACTTTATTCAAAGGTCTTCTTTATTGTTTTGGCCGATGAAGGCGAGGATTTGCCGCAGATCGGATTCGGCCGCGTGTAGCGCAATCACGTCCACGTCGAGGGTGGGGACACTTCGTCGGGTGTGCCCCAAGACCATGGAATCGGGTTCGGGGCCCAAGGCCCCGAGCGGGTGCGGGCGGCAGCCCGATTGGTTCTTGCCCCCCACCGCTCCCGGCCCAAGTCAGCCCACGCGCGCCAGCGCGATCCCCCGCCTACGCCAAATTCTCCAGAAAATCGGCGGCTTCGCCGGAGAGGAATTCGACGAACAACTGGGCGGCGCGCGACAGGCTGCGGTTGGTGGGATAGACGGCGAACCAGCGGCGTTTGAGGGGCAGGCCGTCGACGTCCAGGACGGCGATGCGGCCGGCTTTTCGTTCGATTTCGATGGAAAAGGCGGATTGGAATCCGACTCCCAGGCCGGCCATCACCGATTGTTTGACGGTGACGCTGGAATTGAGCTCCATGTAGGGGGTGAAGTGGATGCCATTTTCATCGGCCAGAGACAGGATGGCCTGGCGGGTGCCGGAGCCGACCTCGCGCAGCAGGATGTTTTCCTGGAACAGCCGGGTCAGGGGGATTCGGCGTTGTTTGGTCAGGGGGTGGCCGGGTCGGGCGATGGCGACGATGTCGTTGTCGAGAAAGGGGACCGCGTTGACGGGGATGTCGCTGGGGACGCGGCCGGTGACGAACAGATCGTCCTGATAGGCCAGCAGCCGGCTCATGATCCCGGCGCGGTTGGTGGCGTTCAGCGTGGGCTGAACCAGGGGGTAGCGGCGGGCGAATTCGCCGATGAGAAAGGGCATGAAGTATTTCGCCGAGGTCACGGCGGAAATCCGCAGCGGGCCGGCGGTTTCGCCCCGCAGGGAATCAAGACTGCCCCGCAACTGATTCAGCCGCCCCAGCACGTCCCGGGCGGCGGTGAATATCTCCTCCCCCGCCTTGGTGAGGACGAAATCCTTGCCCACGGCCTCGTACAGTTTCATGCCCAGGCGATCCTCCAGCCGTTTGATCTGGATGGAGACGGCGGGCTGGCTCAGATGCACTTCCTTGGCCGCGCGGGTGAAGCCCTTGTTGCGGGCGACCGATTCGAAAAGCTTGAGCTGCTGGAGCGTGGGCTGCATGGCCGCATCATATACAAAGATATATAGGGATCATATTGAAATAAAATTTCATTTTTTGCCCTGACATAAACTAGGGTCTCTGCCACGCGCATACGGACTGGCCCGCCGCACTTCATAATGATTAAAAATCAATGGGGTAGGACGGCGGACCGCGAACCGCGCTTGCGATACGTTCAGGGGAAAGGACCCGAATAATGGATCAATCCAGTCGTTACGCCGATCTCTCCCTCAAGGAAGAGAATCTGCTGGCCGGCGGCAACCATGTGCTGGTCGCCTACACCATGAAGCCGAAGGCCGGCTACGGCTATCTTGAGGCCGCCGCCCACTTCGCCGCCGAATCCTCGACCGGCACCAACGTCGAAGTGTCCACCACCGACGACTTCACCAAAGGCGTCGACGCGCTCGTCTATCACATCGACGAAGCCAAAGAGCTGATGAAGATCGCCTATCCGGTGGATCTGTTCGACCGCAACATCATCGACGGCCGCGCGATGATCGTGTCGTTCCTGACCCTGGCCATCGGCAACAACCAGGGCATGGGCGACATCGCCTACGCCAAGATGCTCGACTTCTACGTGCCGCCGAAGTACCTGCGCCTGTTCGATGGTCCGTCCAAGGACATTTCCGATCTGTGGCGCATCCTGGGCCGGCCGGTGGTCAATGGCGGTTACATCGCCGGCACCATCATCAAACCGAAGCTGGGCCTGCGCCCCGAGCCTTTCGCCCACGCGGCCTATCAGTTCTGGCTGGGCGGCGACTTCATCAAGAACGACGAGCCGCAGGGCAACCAGGTCTTCTCGCCCATGCGCAAGACCATTCCCCTGGTCTACGACGCCATGAAGCGCGCCATGGATGAAACCGGCGAGGCCAAGCTGTTCTCGGCCAACATCACCGCCGACGATCACAGCGAAATGATCGCCCGCGGCGAATTCATCCTGGAAGCCTTCGGCCCCGACGCCGACAAGGTGGCCTTCCTGGTCGACGGCTATGTCGGCGGCCCCGGCATGGTGACCACCGCCCGTCGTTACTTCCCCAACCAGTACCTGCACTATCACCGTGCCGGTCACGGCGCCGTCACCTCGCCGTCGGCCAAGCGCGGCTACACCGCGTTCGTGCTGGCCAAGATGGCCCGTATGCAGGGCGCGTCGGGCATCCATGTCGGCACCATGGGCTATGGCAAGATGGAAGGCGAAGCCTCCGACAAGAACATCGCCTACATGATCGAACGCGACAGCGCCGACGGCCCGTTCTTCCATCAGGAATGGCAGGGCATGAAGCCGACCACCCCGATCATCTCGGGCGGCATGAACGCGCTGCGTCTGCCGGGCTTCTTCGAAAACCTGGGTCACGCCAACGTGATCAACACCTCGGGCGGCGGCTCCTACGGCCACATCGACAGCCCGGCGGCCGGGGCCATCTCCCTGCGTCAGGCTTACGAGTGCTGGAAGTCCGGCGCCGATCCGATCGAGTTCGCGAAGGAACATCGCGAGTTCGCCCGCGCCTTCGAAAGCTTCCCCGGCGACGCCGACAAGCTGTACCCGGGCTGGCGTGAAAAGCTGGGCGTGCACAAGTAAGCGCGCTTCGGTTTTGAGGCAAAGCGTCTTCCGATCGATCCCGATCGATCGGAAGACGCGACAAGCCCGCGCGGCGCCTGAGCAGGCCCGGGACGGGCCGCTTATGCAATGACGGCCGGGGGCGGACACCAACGCTCCCGGCCGTTTTGTTTTTTTCGTTGTTCAAAGGATGGCGGACATGTCCGACGTTGTTGCGCAGTACCTGATCACCACCGAGCCGTTCTACCAGCCCACCGGCAACGAGGTGGCGCTTTACGAAGCGGCCTATGCCGAACGCCTGCCGGTCATGGTCAAGGGGCCGACCGGATGCGGCAAGTCGCGCTTCATCGAATACATGGCGTGGCGGCTGAAAAAGCCCCTGATCACGGTCGCCTGCAACGAGGACATGACCGCGTCCGATCTGGTCGGGCGTTACCTGTTGGACGCCAACGGCACCCGCTGGGTGGACGGACCGCTGACCGTGGCCGCGCGCATCGGCGCCATCTGCTATCTGGACGAAGTGGTCGAAGCCCGCCAGGACACCACCGTGGTCATCCACCCGCTGACCGACCACCGCCGCACCCTGCCGCTGGACAAGAAGGGCGAACAGGTCAACGCCCATCCCGACTTCCAGTTGGTGATCTCCTACAACCCCGGCTATCAGAGCCTGATGAAGGATCTGAAGCAATCGACCAAGCAGCGCTTTTCCGGCCTGACCTTCGACTATGCCGACGAAAAGGTGGAAACCGCCATCATCACCAGGGAAACCGGCATGGACGAGACCGTCGCCGGCAATCTGGTGAAGATTGGCCAGATCGCCCGGAACCTGAAGGGGCACGGGCTGGACGAGGGCATTTCCACCCGCCTGCTGGTCTATGCCGCCCGGCTGATGAAACAGGGCATCAATCCCAACGAAGCCTGCCGCATGGCGCTGGTCGCCCCCATTTCCGACGATGCCGACATCACCGCGACGCTGAAGCATTCCATCGACGCGGTCTTCGCCTGATTCAAACGCGAGGAAGAGGGCGCGCCGGATGAGCCTGACACAAGACCAACTGAACGAACTGCGCCAGCATCTGAGCTGCGGCTTCGAGCAGCTCGATACCGCCTTCGCCGGCTGTATGGAGGATGCCATGCGCCGGCTTTCGCCGGCGGGGGTCAACAGCCTGCTGGAAGGCGCGTCCCTGATCTGCAAGATCGGGCGCGGCTACGAGCCGGTTCAGACCTTTCTGGAAGATCTTCCGACGATCGGCCAGTCCCTGGGCGAGGACGTGATCGAACGGGTCGCCCAGGCCGTCTGGAAAATGTCGCGCACCCCCAACGGCAAGGCGATTCCGCCCTTTTTGCAATCCCTGGGCGAAGCGTCCCGCCGTTTGGGCTCGAAGGAACTGTTCTGCCAATACGTCGCCCTTGTCTTCGACTTCATGGACAAGACCACCGGGTCGATTCACGGCTTTCACGCCACCCTCCCCAGCCCCGGCCTGCCGGACCTTCTGGAGAAAATTCCCTATCTGTTGAGCCAATTGTCCATGGAGGGGTTGAAGAACTGGGTGGCCTACGGGGCGCGGAACTACAAGCACCATCCCGAGCGTCAGCGGGATTATTTCACCCTGCAATCGGCCGATTCCAAGGCCATGCTGCAACGGGAACGCCACGGCACCCTGTTCGCCGACGTGGAACGGAAGATGGCCTTTTACATGCGGGGCCTGTGGCGGGAAGACGAGCATGTGTTCGTGCCCTATTCCCTGGGCTTCGACGAATTGCGCAAGCCCATGCCCTATTTCGATCCTCTCGGATACCGGGTCCCCGACGTTTATGACGATTATCGCAACGACGTGATGGGGCTGCGGGTCAAGGGAACCGACCGCTATCGCTGCCTGCTGGCGCACATGGCGGCGCACCGGCGCTGGACCACGCCGATCTTCGCCGATAATTACAGCCCGTTTCAGCGCGTCGCCGTGGAAATCTTCGAGGACACCCGCGTCGAATATCTGGCCATGCGCGACTATCCGGGCCTGCGCGATCTGTTCATCGTCCTGCACCCCAAGCCCGTCGAGGAGGATTGCGATCCCACCATCCAGTCATGCATCCGCCACCGTCTGGCCATGTTCTCCTACGCCATGCTGGACGCCGAGCACCCCTACAAAAACCCCGATATTCTGGATTATGTGGGCCGTTTTCACGCCCTGATGGCCGACGGCCGGCAATCCTCGACCCAGGAAATCGCCGATCTGGCCATTTCCTACATCGCCAAGACCCGCCGCCAACAGGATTTGTCGGCCAACATGTACTTCACCGATACCGAAGTGGATTACCGCGACGACAATCGGCACATGTGGAAATATTACGAACTCGGCGACGAGGAAGAGAGTTTCGAGCAGGAAAACCGCAAGAAGATCGACGAGGAAGCGGAAAACCAGGGCCTGCCGCCCCGCCACTACCCGGAATGGGATTACCAGTCGAACAGCTACCGTCCCGACTGGGTCAGTCTGTATGAAAGCCTGCATCCCGCCGGCAACCCGGCGATCATCGACGGCCTGCTGGCCAAGCACGCTTTGCTGGCCAAGCGCCTGAAACGGGTCCTGGACCTGCTGAAGCCGCAACAATACGTGCGCGTGCGCTATCAGGAGGAAGGGTCCGAGCTGGATCTGGACGTGGCGATCCGCTCGCTGATCGACTACAAGGCCGGCTCCCAACCCGATCCGCGCATCAATATGAGCCATCGCCACGACGGACGCGACATCGCGGTGATGCTGCTGCTGGACCTGTCGCAATCGGTCGGCGACATCCCCGAAGGCTGCTCCCAATCCATTCTCGAACTCAGCCAGGAAGCGGTGTCGCTGTTGGGATGGGCGGTCGATTGCCTGGGCGACGAACTGGCGATCGCCGGATTTTCCTCCAACACCCGCCACGAGGTCCGCTACCAGCACATCAAAGGCTATTCGGAACAATGGGGCGACATCGTCAAGGGCCGCCTGGCCGCCATGGACGCGGGCTATTCCACCCGCATGGGGGCGGCGCTGCGCCATGCGGCGCATACCTTGTCGCAACGCCGCGCGGAGAAGAAACTGATGCTGGTGCTGACCGACGGCGAACCGGCGGACGTGGACGTCAGCGACCCCGAACACCTGATCGAAGACGCCCACAAGGCGGTTCAGGAACTGGACCAGGACGGCATCTATACCTATTGCATCAATCTGGACCGCAGGGGCGACGATTACGTCCGGCGCATCTTCGGTGATTCCCGCTATTTCATCGTCGATCGGGTCGAAACGCTGCCCGAACGCCTGCCGCTGCTGTTCGCCGCGCTGACGGGGTGACCGCCATCCCGGCGGCCCCGGAACGACCGAAGGCGTCGATCGGAAACCGATCGACGCCCGTTGGCGCAAATCACGCTTTCGCGGCGATCAGGCCGAACCGCGCAAGCGGATCGACCTGACCGTATCCGGTTTTAGAACTCGAACTGCGCCCGCGCGGCGAGCGACTGGTCATGGTGAGACGTCAACGACGCGCTTTGATCGGTGATGTTGGCGTTGGTGTAGTCGATCATGAAACGCATGTGGCGGTTCGGATACCAGTTGATACCCACGCCATAGCCGTTCAGCTTGCCGCCATACACGTTGTTGCTGTTCAGATCGAGATAGCTGTACCGGGCGGCCAGTTCGAACGCGCCCATGCCACCGGTCTTGAGCGAGAAATCATGGTCCGGGATCACGCCCGAATAAGCGCCGGCGCCGGGCTTGTAATGGCGACGGCCACCGATGCTGTAGCTGGCCTGGGCATAGCCGCCGTTGAAGGACAGGTTTGACGTGCCGGTCCTGTTCACGTTGTAGTTATAATATTCACCCTGCGCGTAGAAATTATGGTAGGTGCCGGCCAGTTCCGGACCGATCACCGTGCCGTTCTTGACGTTGCTGATGGTGCCGGTGTCGATCAACGCCGTCGGATCGACGGTCGAGTTCACCGTATCCTTCAGATCGATCTGATGCTTCTCGACCTGATACCAATCGCCGGCATTGACGCCGAGATGCAGCGTCGCGTTCGGCGTGGACACGACCTGATAAGCCAAACGGCCCAAAACGGCATAATTGCCGACGCCGTCCGTGGTGGTGCTGGTATGGGTGTCGCCGGCCTTCGGGCCGGTCAGGAACAGGCCGGCGTAATAGCGCGGACTATGCGAGATCAGGTCGAAGGCCGCCCGCTGATCGGCGCCGCCGAAGCTGGTGGCGATGGCCTGCGACGCGGCGTGCTCCATGAACATGAAGTCGTTGGAGCTGGTGGCTTCGTCCAGGGTCCAGGGAACATCCTGGTAACCCAGAACGAAATCGAGCGGCGCGATGTGATTGTTGGACAGGCCGTTATAGCTGATGAACGCGTTCTCGATGCCGGCGCCCGGCGTGGCATCGTGGGAACCGCCGAAATCATAGATCAAGGCATAGCCCCAATCGTAGGCGAACTTGCCCTGAACGCCGATACGGGCGCGCCGGGCGTTGACGCCGCTCCGCAAATGGTCGGCGTTCGTCCCGAGATAGGCGCCCATATCGTAATGCAGACGACCGGTCAGTTGCAGGCTGTCGGCGCCGTCGGCGCTCTCGAACCCGAAGCCTTTGACCTTCCAGCCCGAGGACGTCCCGGCGCTTTTGGCATGATCGGCCTTCAATTGGTTAAGTTGCGCCTGCAGGGAGTTGATCTCCGACTGAAGGTCCGCGGCATGGGCCGGGCCACACATCGTAAGGAGAGCGGCCCCAGCCGCAAGCGACAGGAAAGCCGCAGATTTACGCGCCGTAACACAAATGTAATTATTCCTTTGCATGTTTATCCCCTCTGTCATGACACATCGTCGCAAGACATAAACAGACGATATGCCGCTCCATATCCCGTTTTCTCTGTCATGATTAAGCAAAGTTTTTATTGCAGTATTATTATACTCAATTATGACTTGTGCCGTCTGTGAAAATTATCCATGAAATTCACCATCTTATGGGGAGAGCCGCCCGATTTCCGCCGCAGGGTCACCACCCCGACGGCAGGACCTTTTCCCTATAGGTGTGGCATTTTAGACACAGATGAGCACCCGCCAACGATGTGCGGTTCATGAATCAATCTACTTTTATTGTGAGTTGCCGGTGCTCCAGCCGGCGCGCGTCAGCGCGAGGCGCATCCCCCCCTCCCCGCCCAGGGCTCCGAATCCGGATTAACGGCAAGTTGGCGACGACTCGGCGCTCCGCCGTCGCCGACATCGAAAGTCGTCATGCGCGGGCTCGTCCCGCGTATCCACGCCGTTCCACCGGCACCGTGCTGACGGAAAGGCGTGGATGGCCGGGACGAGCCCGGCCATGACGGCGGAATCAACGATTCCACACATGGACATGGTTCCCGGCCGGCTGTCGGGCGGGCAGAAACAACGGGCGTGGTCGGCAGCCCGTGGTTTCTTTACCCCGTGGTTTCTTTACATCGTCACCACGATCTTGCCGAAATGGCCGGCCGCTTTCATCAGGGCGAAGGCCTCAGTGACCTGGTCGAAGCCGAAACGGCGGTCGATCACCGGATGAATCTTATGGGTGGCCATGAAGGCGGACAGGGCCTCCAGATCGGCCCGTGAGCCCACATAGATGCCGTTGATGGTGGCGTTCTTCATCAGCAGCCCGATCAGATTGGGATGGATGTCGAAGCCGGTGAGCACACCGATCAGGGCGATGGCGCCGCCGGCCGCCACGCAGGCGAGCGAGCGGTCGAAGGTGTCCGGCCCGCCCAGATCGAGGATCTGATCGGCCCCGCGCCCATCGGTCAGGCGCAAAACCTCCGCGTCCCAATCGGGATGGGTGCGGTAATTGATGGTTCCCCACGCCCCCAGGGCGCGGGCGCGCTCCAGCTTGGCGTCGGACGACGAGGTGACGATGACCCTGGCCCCGGCGGCCGTGGCCAGTTGCAGGCCGAACAGGGCGACGCCGCCGGTGCCCTGAACCAACACCGTCTGCCCGGCCTGAAGACGGCCGCGGGTGAACAGGGCGGCCCAGGCGGTGACCCCGGCGCAGGGCAGGGTCGCGGCCTCGTCGAAATCGAGGTGATCGGGGACTCGCACGAGACCCGTTTCGGGAAAAACGGCGCTGTCGGCCAGCACCCCGTCGATGGCCCCGCCCAGGGCCGACGGCCCGTATTCGGCGCGAAACGGCCCTTCGATCCAGTCCTGGACGAAAGCCGGCATCACCCGGTCGCCCACCTTGAGACGCGTGACCGCGGCGCCCACCCGCTCGACGATGCCGGCGCCATCGGACAGGGGCACCATGCCGTCGGGAACGGGGTGGGCATAGCGGTCCTCCAGAATCAGCAGATCGCGGTAATTGAGGCTGGCGGCCCGCATCCGCACCGACACGCCGTCGGGGGGAAGGTCGGCGGGCGGGATCATCGGCCCCGCCGCCAGATGGCGGCGGTTGTTCGCGGTGGCCAGTCGGCAGGCGCGCAGGGACATGAGGGGCCTCCATTTATGTATCAATCGGTACACAATAGAGAGATGGAGCGCGCCGGTCAAGCGCCGCGCTTTGTGCTATTCTCGTCAGCCGCATTACTCTCAACAGGACAAGCGATCATGGCCGAACGGGGCCGCCCCCGCGCCTTCGACCGGGAAAAAGCGCTGAAAGCGGCGCTGCGCCTGTTCTGGGAACATGGTTACGAGGGGACCTCCATCGCCGAACTGAAGGCGGCCATGGGCATCAACGGCCCCAGCCTTTATGCCGCGTTCGGGTCGAAGGAAGAGCTGTGCCGGGGCTCCAGCGCCTTGTACGAGCGCGAATACGGCGCCGCCCTGCTGGCCATTCTCAACGACACCACGGACGCCCGCGCCGCCGTCGAAACGCTGCTGGCCGCCATCGCCGACATGCGTTGCGAGGATGGACCCAGGGGCTGCCTGGTCTCCACCGGCGAAACCGCCTGCGGCCCGGCCAACAGCGCCGTCGCCCGCCATGTCGCCGACCGGCGCGGGGTGTTGAGAAACGCCCTGACCGACCGCCTGACCCGCGCCGCCGCCGAGGGGGACATCCCCGCCGGGATCGATATTCCGGCCCTGGCCGCCTTTTACACCGCCATGATCCAGGGCCTGTCGATCCAGGCCCGCGACGGCGCCGACGCGGCCTTGCTGGCCGCCATCATCAAGCGCGCCATGGAAGCGTGGCCGGGGGATTGAGACAACGGAAGCCACGGGCCGCGTCAGCGACCCGTGGCCCCGTCATAAAGCCGGATCGCTCAGCACAGGCCGAAGCATTCCTTGACGATCTGATGACCCAGCGCCGACACGGTCACGCAGGCGCCGGTCGGAAAGAGCGAGCCGCAGGTCTCGATGCAGGCCTGGGCCGACGTTCCTTCCGGCAGCGGCACCGGCAACGAGATGCAGTGCTTGCCGACGACCGGAATATCGAGACAAACCTGACCGTTCTGGACGGTCACGGTCAGGCATTCCTTGAGGCTGGGGGTGACGCCGCCCATGGCCGGGGTATGGCCGGTATGATCGACCGGCAGGGACTGAACGGGAAGACGCATGGTCCAAAACTCCTTATCCGTATGGTTGACTGTCAATCTGCCGCCGGCCGGATGACAGATTTGGCCGACGGCCCGGAGGATGGGGCCTCCGGTCCCACTCGCGCGGCCCAGCCCCGCTGACGCGGGGGTCAGGCCACGACCCAGTTCTTGGGATCACCCACCGTCACCGGCACCACGTCGCTGACATCGATGGTGAAGCGGTGGACGTGATGGGCGTGTTCCATCCGCTTGGTGGGATGGAAGAAGGTCAGACGAACGTCCCAGCAATCGGTCCCGGGACGGGCGATCGGGGTTTTGACGACGTCGATATCGGCCAGGCGCAAGCCATGGGCGACGGCGGACGCGAAGGACTTCGCCGCCTGCACGGCGTTGGTCGCGGCGAAATTGAGCGCCCGGTCCGAGGGCGCGGTGCCGGTATTGCGCAGCTCGTGATAGATGCGGATGAGGAAATCGCCGATCTCGCTTTCGGCGGACCGGGCGGTCTCGGCGGCAACGCCGCCCAGGACCTTTTTGACCTCGTCGATCAGGGCCTTGGTGGTCCAGCTGCTCATGCCGCGCAGCACCGGCACCACCAGCGGCAGGTTGTTGCCGGCAACGGTGGCGGCTCCGCTGATATAGCCGGCCAGCGCCGTCCGCTCGATCTTGCCCTCGACCTGATCTTCGAGAAATTCCCGCACCCGGTCATAGGCGGTGGCGGCGAAGGGACCCGAAGGCTCGACGGCATAAAGGGGCACGCCGTCCAGCTTGAGCAGCCAGACCATGCCGGCGGCGGCCGAGGGTTCGGCCTTGAGGAATTTGAGCATCGCCTTTTCGTCGTCGACGTTGGCCAGCCCGGTATGCTGGCGATAGGCGTCGCGGCGGGCCTGATTGACGAAATCGTAGCCGATCTGGCCCAGGACATAGACCTTGGACCGGTCGGCGGACGCGGCCGCCGCCGGAACCGTCGCCTTGTCGGCGCACAGCCGGCAATTGGGCGCGGTCTCGGCCCCCTCGGAGGGAGCGACGGCCGCCGGGGCCGCGTCCTGTCCGGCCGGCATGACGGCGATCGGGGTTTCGACGACGGGGGCGACGGCGAGAACGTCCATCGCCTCGGACATGATGTCGGACTCCGACATGGAAAATTCTCCTTTCTTCAGCATGAGTTTGAGAGCTGCGGAAACGTCGAGGCGGCCAGCCAATACCCGGCGGCAGTCCTCCTCTCCCTCGCCGTTGCAGCCGACGGCGCTGGCGAGAATGGCGGCGCGGGCGGCCCGCGGATCGGGAATGGGATCGTGGGTCATGGCGGCGGCCGTCAGGCGGGCCAGAAGTCCGGTGGCGATGGCGGCCGCGAAACTGGTCCCGGTCCGATGGGCGACGCCGCCCCCGGCCTGGGCGCCGGCGATCTCGGCGCCACACACCAGAACCCCGTTGCGGCGATAGGCCTCGCCCCAATTGCTGCCGTCCAGAGGCACCCCGCCCCTGTCCATGGCGCCCACCGCGAGCACGCCGTCCAAAGCGGCCGGGACATGCAGGCAATCGCACCCGTCATTGCCGGCCGCGGCGACGACGACCGCGCCATGGCGTTCGCAGCGGCGGACGGCATCGGCCAGGACCGGCTCGGCCTGCCCGCCCCAGGCGTTCTCGCCGCCGCTGATATTGATGATGTGGGCCCCGCGATCGAGGGCGATGCCGATGGCCCGGGCCAGATCGGTTTGCGAACAGGCCGTCACCCCGCCTTCGGCGGTCTGGCCGTAGATCGGCACGATCACCCCGCGGCAGCGATGCGCCAGCCCCGGAACCGGCCCGTCCGGGTGACCGAACAGGATGCTGGCGACATGAGTGCCGTGATCGGTGGCCTTGCCGGAAACCGGCGGGGTCGGATGCGCAGCCGGAACCACCGACAGGACGGATTCGGCGAAAGCGGGATGGGACAGATCGACGGGACCATCGAGAACCGCGATACACAAATCGCGATGTCCGGGCGGCGTCCCGTCGAGGCTGCGGACAGGATCGACCACATCGGTCAGGCCGAAGCGCATTTTTCCCTCCAAGCGAGCTTATATTTAAAACAACACTCGTATTGCGAGTGTTGTAGGGCAAGCCGCTTCTCGGTGCAACGCTTATATCGTTATAGGAGTATTAATTGTAGTTTTAGCGCGTTGTGATTGTATTTCTTCGCGCCGATCTCAGAGCCCTACCCGAAACTCGCCAGGGTGAGCCGAAAATGGCGGTTTTCGAGAACCGCAGCGGAGCGTACTTTATGTACGTGAGCAGCGGATGCGCAGAAAACCGCCATTTGCAGGCCGCCATGGCGAGTTTCGGGTAGGGCTCTCAGGACGCGCCCCGGATCGCCCGCCACACCCGCGCCGCCTGAACCGTCTCGGCGACATCGTGCACCCGCACGATCTGCGCGCCCGCCTCGATGCCGGCCAGGGCGGCGGCGATGCCGCCCCCCAGACGGTCGTCCGGCCCCTCGCCCCGGCTGAAAGCGGCGATGAAGCGCTTGCGCGACGCGCCCAACAGGATCGGGCACCCCAGCCCGTGCAGCAGCGGCAAGGTCGCCAGGATTTGGGCGTTGTGGGCGTCGGTCTTGCCGAAGCCGATGCCGGGATCGACGGCGATGCGGGCGGCGTCGATCCCCGCCGCCCGACAGGCCGCGACCCGCTGGCTGAGAAAATCGAAGACGTCGAGCGGCGCCGACTGGTAGGCGGGCGCGTCCTGCATGGTCGCCGGTTGCCCCCGCATATGCATCAGGCACAGGGCCGCGTCGCTACCGGCGGCGGCGTCCATCGCCCCCGGTTCGCCCAGGGCGGCGACGTCGTTGATCACCCGCGCGCCCGCCGCCAGCGCCGCCGCCATCACCGGGGCGTGGCGGGTATCGACGGAAACCGCCACGCCCTTCGCCGCCAGGGCGGCGATCACCGGCACCACGCGGGCCCGTTCCTCGTCCTCGGCGACCGGATCGGCGCCGGGCCGCGTCGATTCGCCGCCGACATCGACAAGATCGGCGCCGGCGTCCACCAGCGCCAGCCCGTGGGCGATGGCCGCCTCCGGCGCCAGGGTGCGGCCGCCATCGGAAAAACTGTCGGGGGTGACGTTGACGATGCCCATGATCCGGGGCCGGTCGAGACCAAGCCCGGCCCAGGGATTTCGCGGCCGCGAACAGGCTTCGATCAGCCCCGGCACCGAAGCGGCGGCCGGCTCGGCCGCCGCCCATCGTTCCACATCGGTCAGGGATGCCACCGCCAGCCGGGCGTCGGTCCCGTCGCGCCAGACGATGCCGGCCCCGGTAAAGGCCAGCGGACCGCCGGCCAGCGGCCGGGCGCGACCGGACGCCACCGCCGCAACGGCCACCTCGCCGGCCACCAGCCCCGTCGGCAGCACGTAGAACGCGGGACCGTCACGAACGATGCCCCGCGGCAAAGCGGGGCATCGGTGAAAAGCGGACATGACAGCGGGCGGGGTCACGATCCCGGTTGCGGCTCCGGACCCGAGGTGAACCCGCTGGATTGCTCGTTGTTGCCGCCCGAGGTCGGCACCGAGGTGCGCCGGGGCGGTTCGGTCGGCTGGGGCGGCTCGTAATCGCCGCCATTGCGCACGATGCCCTCGCCGCGCAGCAGGGAATCGATCTCGTCGCGCGACAGGGTTTCGTATTCGAGCAGCCCGCGGGCGATGATCTCAAGCTGATCCTTGTGCTCGGTCAGGATGTTGCGCGCGGTGGTCTCGCCCTCCTCGACGAAACGACGGATTTCCTCGTCGATCATCTTGTTGGTCGAATCCGACACGTTCTTGTGCTGGGTCACAGAATGGCCGAGGAAGACCTCTTCCTGATTGTCGGTATAACGCAGCGGCCCCAATTTGTCGGAAAAGCCGAATTCGGTGACCATCTTGCGCGACAGATCGGTGGCGCGGCGGATGTCGTCCGACGCCCCCGTCGTCACCGCGTCGTCGCCAAAAATCATTTCCTCGGCGACGCGGCCGCCGAAGAAGCTGGCGATCATCGCCTTGATCTGGGCGCGCGACACCGACAGCCGGTCGCGTTCGGGCAGGGCCATGGTCACGCCCAGGGCGCGGCCGCGGGGAATGATGCTGACCTTGTGCAGGGGCTCGTGCGCCGGCAGATGCAGCATGACCAGGGCGTGACCGGCCTCGTGATAGGCGGTCAGGCGCTTTTCCTCTTCGGTCATCACCATCGAGCGGCGCTCGGCCCCCATCATCACCTTGTCCTTGGCCGCCTCCAGCTCGATCATGGTCACCACCCGCTTGCCGGCGCGCGCGGCCAGCAAAGCGGCCTCGTTGACCAGATTGGCGAGATCGGCGCCGGAAAAGCCGGGCGTGCCGCGGGCGATGATCTTGGCCTCGACGTCGGGCGCCAGCGGCACCTTGCGCATATGGACCTTCAGAATCTTCTCGCGGCCGAGAATATCGGGATTGGGCACCACCACCTGACGGTCGAAACGGCCCGGACGCAGCAGGGCCGGGTCCAGCACGTCGGGACGGTTGGTGGCGGCGATGAGAATGACGCCTTCGTTGGATTCGAAACCGTCCATCTCGACCAGCAACTGGTTCAAGGTCTGCTCGCGCTCGTCGTTGCCGCCGCCCAGGCCGGCGCCGCGATGACGGCCGACCGCGTCGATTTCATCGATGAAGATGATGCAGGGCGCGTTCTTCTTGCCCTGTTCGAACATGTCGCGCACCCGCGACGCGCCGACGCCGACGAACATCTCGACGAAGTCCGAACCGGAAATGGTGAAGAACGGCACGTTGGCCTCGCCGGCGATGGCGCGGGCCAGCAGGGTCTTGCCGGTACCGGGCGGACCGACCAACAGCACGCCCTTGGGGATCTTGCCGCCCAGGCGCTGGAATTTCTGCGGGTCCTTGAGGAAATCGACGATCTCCTCAAGCTCCTGCTTGGCCTCGTCGATGCCGGCCACGTCCTCGAAGGTGACCCGTCCGGTCTTTTCGGTGAGCATCCGCGCCCGGCTTTTGCCGAAGCCCATGGCCTTGCCGCCGCCGGATTGCATCTGGCGCATGAAGAAGATCCACACGCCGATCAGCAGCAGCATGGGGAACCACGACACCAGAACGCTCCACAAGGTGGGCGAATCCTCGGCCGGCGGCAGGGCGGAAATGCGCACGCCCTCCTTGCGGAGCTGCGGCACGATGTTGGCGTCGGGGGGCAGATAGGTCGAGAAGGACCGCCCGTCAGAGAAATGGCCGGAGACCGAATATCCCTGGATGGTCACATCGGCCACCTGGCCGCGCTGGACGTCGGTGACGAAGTCCGAGAATGCCGTCTGTCCCACCCCGCGATGGGGCGCGGTGGACTGGAACAGATTGAACAGCATGACCAGCAGAAGGAGAATGATGATCCACAGTGCCAGGTTCTTGCTGAAGTTCAATTTCGGACCCTTCATGATCTGCGTCGCGCGGGCGCCCTCCGCGTCCGCGCGTCTTGTCGAAAAGATGACGCCTTCCCGAAAAGATAATGCCGGCTCCAACCTGCACAAGGGAGGAACCGGCCGAACCAACCTTATTCCGTCGAACCCCGGCCCGTCGTGACCGGAAACATCGGAGCCGGCGCGATCCAGCGCAAAGCGCCGCCCGGATCGAAAACGGACGGGCAAAGGACACCGGCCACCGTAACGGGCCGACTATAACCGAGGTGGGGAACGGCGCATAGTCCATCCGTCGCGAAAATCGCCGGCAGGGCCGCGCGCGCCGCAGCCGGAAACTCGCGCCGCCAGCCCGACGCCAGCGCCGGGCGTTCGCGGCAAACCACCCGCCATCCCTCGGCACCGAGGGCGCCGACCGCAAGCCCCGCCGGCGCCGCATCGGCAACCGCCAGATGAAATCGTCCGTCCCAGGCGATGGTGCGGCCCGGAATCAGCGGCGCGGGCGCCGCCAGGGCGCGCGTCTCGCGACAGATCAGGACGTCGCCGCCCCCGGCGGCCGCGATCCGGCAGCCGCCCAGGGTCTGCCCGATGGCGCCACCGCCGACCAGCGCCCGATGGAGCCGGTCCAGACGGTCGCGCCGGGGCGCGTACCCGCCCCCGCCCACCGCCAGCAGCAACCGGGCCAAAAGCCGGCGGCCGATTTCGCCGGGCAGCGCCGCCAGCGCCCCGGCGGCGACATGGACGAAGCCGGCCGGATGAAAGCGGACATGATCGAGCGCCGCCGCCGCCACCTGGCCGTCCAGCGCCGCCCGCGTCCCCGCCATGCCCGCGGCCGTCGCCGCCAAGCGCTCCGCGCTCAGCCCTTCCGCCGCCAAAGCCGGCATCAGCCGGCGCATGCGCACCCGCGCATAGGCCGGATCATGGTTGGAGGGATCGTCGATCCAGGGCTGCCCCACCGCCGCCAGACCGGCCCGCAAGCGGGAAGCGGGCAGGGTCAGAACCGGCCGCAGCAACCGCAACAGGCGGGTTTCCCGGATCGGCGCCATGGCGGCCAGCCCGTCCACGCCCGAACCGCGCCCCAACCGCAGCAGCACCGTTTCGGCCTGATCGTCCAGATGGTGGGCCAGCAACAGATGCAGGATGGCGCGCTCGGCGCACCACGCCTCCAGCAGCCGGTAACGGGCGGCGCGGGCCGCCGCCTGGATGTCGGAGCGGGGTTTGGGACCGGTCCAGGTCAGAACCGAATGGGCGATTCCCGCCGCCGTCAGCCACGCGCCCACCTGCGCCGCTTCCGCGCCGGCCTCGGCCCGAAGCCCATGATCGACGGTAACCGCCACGGCCTCGCCGCCCAGATTCCGCGCCCAGGGCGCGGCCAGAAACGCCAAAGCCAGGGAATCGGCGCCGCCGGACACCGCCACGGCCACCCGGGGCCGCGCCTCGAACGGTCCCAGAGCGGCCATCAGCCCGGCGAATTCCTCCGCCGTGACCGGCGCCGCGTTCGCGTCAGACGCCGCGATAGCTTTTGAACCACTCGATGAAACGGGGAATGCCCACCGAAATCGGCGTGGTGGGGGCGAATCCGACATCGCGTTGGATGGCCGAGATGTCGGCATAGGTCTCGCGCACGTCGCCCGGCTGCATCGGTTCGAACTGATAGGTGGCCTTGCGTCCCAGGCTCTGTTCGATCAGGCCGATGTAATCCATCAGCGATTCGGAATTGTTGTTGCCGATATTGTAGATCCGGTAGGGCGGATGGGTGCCGTCATCGCCGGGCGGGTTGTCCAGAACCCCCAGCACCCCCGACACGATATCGTCGATATAGGTGAAGTCGCGGCGCATGTCGCCATTGTTGAACACCCGGATCGGGCGGCCGGCGAGGATGGCGTCGGCGAACAGATAGGCGGCCATGTCGGGACGTCCCCACGGGCCGTAGACGGTGAAGAAGCGCAAGCCGGTGGTCGGCACCCGGAACAGATGGCTGTAGGCGTGGCTCATCAATTCGCCCGACCGCTTGGTGGCGGCGTACAGCGACACCGGCGTATCGACCCGGTCCTCGACCGAAAACGGCAGCTTGGTGTTGGCGCCGTAGACCGAGGACGAGCTGGCATAGACGAAATGGCTGCATTTGTCGTTGGCGCGGGCCATTTCCAGCAAGGTCAGCAGACCGACGACGTTGGCCTCGGTGTAATCGAAGGGCTTGGTCAGCGAATGGCGGACCCCGGCCTGGGCGGCCAGATTGATGTAGCGGGTGACATCCGGATTGGCGGCGGCCACCTCGGCCATCTGCGCGCGATCGGCGATATCGGCCCGGCAAAAGACGAAACCGGCCCGTTCGCGCAACTGCCCCAGGCGCCTTTCCTTCAGGGAGGGATCGTAATAGGTGTTGAGATTATCCACCCCGACGACGCGCTCGCCACGGTCAAGCAGACGCAGGCATGTGTGATAGCCGATAAAGCCGGCGGCGCCGGTAACGAGAACGGTCATTGGGCCTATCCATCTGTAACGAACCGGTTCCATATACATGGGTCCGGCCGCGAAATCACCCCCCACGGCTGTGGCCCGGCGGCAACAGCGTGGCTCCATAAGCATGCATCGGCTTCGCGGCGATTGACTTGCCGTCCGGCGCCATTCGAATCTGAGATGCACTTTGTCAGAGGTCCGCCCGTGTCCTTCGCGCGCCCGCTCACCGCCTTTCCCGCCCTTATCGTCCTTGCCGTCCTGATTGGAAGGGCGCCAACGGCTTGGGCCTCGCCGGGGTCCTCGGTGGAGGCGGCGGAAATCCAGACCTTGCTGGCCAACCCCGGCGCGACGGTGGAGATCGACGGCCATGCCGTGGCCATCGCCCCCCTCAAATCCTTCTACGCCGCCCGCGGTTACCGCCCCGCCTGGACCAGCCACGGCGAGCGCATCCTGACCGAAATGCGCGACGTGGCCCTGACCCAGGGTCTGCCTCCGGCCGATTACACTCTTCCCCTCGTCCATCCGCCCCTGTCGGTGGGCGACCGCGATCTTTGGATCAGCGACGCCCTGGTTCGGCTGGGCCACGATCTCGATGACGGGCGCCTGTCAGCCTCGGGCTGGTACGGCGAAGTGACGCCGCAGGCCCCCCGGACCTTCGATTCCGACGGGTTTTTGCGACAAGCCGCCGCGGGCACGCCCCTGGCCGTTCTCGCCGAACGGCTGGTGCCACGGGACCCCGCCTATGGGGATCTGGTCAAGGCGCTGGCCCGCTACCGCGCCATCGCCGCCGCCGGGGGCTGGCCGGCCATTCCCGCCGGCCCCGTCATCAAACCCGGCAAGACCGACCCCCGTATCCGTTTGCTGCGCCGGCGTCTGACCGCCAGCGGCGATTTCCATCCCCGCCGGGGCCGACATTACGGCGACACCCTCGATTCCGCCCTGACCCGCGCGGTCAAACGCTTCCAGGCGCGCCACGGCCTGGACCGCGACGGCATCGTCGGCCCCGCGACCCTGGCCGCCCTCGACGTCCCGGCCCGGACCAGACTGGCTTCGATCGCGCTCAATCTCGAACGGCGGCGCGCGGCGCGCCGAAATCTCGGCACCACCTTCGTCGCCGTCAACATCCCGGATCAACGACTGGAACTGGTCCAGGACGGGACCCGGACCCTATCCATGCGGGTGGTGGTGGGTCGGCCCGACCACCAGACCCCGATCATGGCCACCGCCATGTCGGCGGTGATCATCAATCCCAACTGGACGGTGCCGCCCTCCATCGCCAATCGGGAGATCCTGCCGAAGCTGAAAAAGGACCCCAATTATCTGGTCGAAAACGACATGTACATCGTCGGCGCCTTTCCCGAGGGCAGCCCCCAATCCCAGGGCATCGGCATCGATTGGTCCCAATACGCCACCCATATCCCCTATCGCCTGCGCCAGCGCCCCGGCCCCGACAACGCCTTGGGCCGCATCAAATTCCATCTGATCGACAACGAAGCCATCTACATGCACGACACGCCGGAGCGCGCCTTGTTCACCCAACCGGTGCGCGCCTTCAGCCATGGCTGCGTGCGCCTGCAAAAGCCGCTGCTGATGGCCGAACGGCTGCTGGGCGATCAATGGACCGACCGCCTGCAGGCGCTGCTGGCGAAAAAGGCCCTGCGCACCCTCCATCTCGCCCATCCGGTGCCGGTCTATTTCCTGTATTGGACCGCCTGGGCCGATCCCGACGGAACGGTGGAGTTCCGCAACGACATCTATGGTCTCGATGCCCATCTGGCGACGGCGCTGAGCCGCAACGACGGCCCGGCCCGCATCGCCGCGCGCGATCGCTGACGACGCCTTTTCGCCGCCGCCGCGACGCTCGCGAGCCCCGGATCCCGGCAGGCGCCGCCATCCAATCCTTGACAGCCGACCCCACCCGAATGGTAGAAGGGTTTATGCCTAATGGAGGGGTATCTATGCCGAATCAAGAGGATAAGGCCCGTTCATCATCCATCACGCGACGTTCGCTGCTGGTTTTAGGGGGGGCGGCCCTGGCGGCGGTGGCCAGCCGGCCGGCCCAAGCGGCCTTGCGCCTGACCCACGAACGCACGCTTTCCCTGTACAACATCCATACCGGCGAACATCTGCGGGAAGTCTATTGGGCCGGCGGGCGCTACCTGCCCGACGCGCTGCATTCCATCAACCATTTCCTGCGCGATTTCCGCTCCGACCAGGTCCACCGCATCGACCCCCATGCGCTGGACATCATCAACGCCGTCCATCGCAAGGTCGAGGCGCGGGGGCCGATCCACATCATTTCCGGCTACCGCTCGCCGGCGACCAACGCCTGGCTGGCCTCGGTCACCAGCGGCGTCGCCCGCCACAGCCTGCATATGCAGGGCCAGGCCATCGACATCCGCCTGCCCGGCCATTCCGTCCATGCCGTGGGACGGGCCGCCCGATCGCTCAGGGCCGGCGGCGTCGGCCAGTATCCGGCGTCGGATTTCGTCCATGTGGATACGGGACGGGTCCGTTACTGGTGACGATCAGCGGCGGCTGAAACCGCCGTTCCCCTCCAGCAGCGGGGTCATGCGGCGGATGGTCCGTTCCACCGCCTGGGGCGCCATCTTGCTCAGATCCAGGCCGAAATAGCCGTTGGGCAGCGCCATCCGCGCCGCCGCCACCCGACCGCGATGAAGATCGTACAGATTGGTGGCCACCCTTTGGGAATGGCCGGCTCCATCGACCAGCAGGCCGGCGGCCCGCACCAGGATGCCGTCGGGGGTGAACCAGGCGTCGCCGTCGAAACGGCCGCGACCGGGCGCCGTCGCCTCGATCCGATAGCGGACGGTCCGCTGGCCGTTCATCATCGCCGGCCCCAGCCGATGGCGGGTCACCGTCAGCGCCCCGATGCCGCCGGCCAGCATTGACGCCGCGTTCAGGCCGATCCCCACATACCAGCGGGCCTTGGGGCTGAGCAGATAGACGATGCCGGCACGACGTTTCAGCAGCAACGCCTGGGGACCGTAGGCGGTGGTGAAATCCCAGCGCTCGGTTCCCGGAACGTGCCAGACGGCGCCGCGAAAGGTGCCGCGATCGCTGGTCACCGAAAAGCGGGCGCTGTAGGAAACCGGCGGATCGAGAAGACCGAACAGGGCTTGCGCGGCGGTGGCCCGTGCCCGTCCGGCGGCGACCGCCAGCAGGGCGGCCAGGGTCAGAAGGACGGCAACATCGCGGAAATACCTCACACCGGGTCCCCGTTTTCATCGAGATAGAATTCGTTCATGGCGCGCTCGACCTCGGCCATCATGGTCAGGACCGGCCCGCCGCCCATCATGATCGCCAGGCCGCACACCTCCATCACCTCTTCCACCGTCACCCCCGCCGCCTTGCAGGCCCGCACATGAAGCGCGATGCAATAATGGCATTGGCGCACCAGCGCCATGCCCAGGGCCATGCGCTCCTTTTCCTTCTTGTCCAGAACGCCGGGCTCCATCGCCTCGGCCATGAAAGCCTGAATCTTGCCCATCAGCCGGGGCCGTTGTTCGGTCAGCAATTGCAGCCCGCGATGGGCGTGGCTGAGGATTTCCTTTTCGCTGTGGGACCCCTTGGTTTTCGCCGCTGAAGACATGGCTTCCCCTTATGATTGCGGTGGCGGGAAAAATTAACGCCGGTTTCGCCCACCACGATAACCAAAGGTGAAAATACCGGAAAGCGCCGAACGATGACCATGGGCGCAACCCTGTTCTTTCGATACCGGACAGCGGGAAGGTATTAGTTCCTTGGAACGTCTGGGACGCACGCCCGTCAACGACTATCATCGGCCGGTGATCCTCAAAAGCTGGGAAGGGAGTGGCATGATCACCCACAGCGTGGCGGAGCAGCTCCGCCTCATCGACCGTGCGGTGACGATATTGACCCGCTCGACGGAAGCCCTGTTGCGGGCCACCAGCGAGGAATCGCTGCTTCAGGACATCTGCCACATCGCCGTGGACGTGGCCGGCTATAATCTCGCCTGGGTCGGCTATCCCAGCGCCGACGCGACCCGCCCGGTGACGCCCGTCGCCGTCGCCGGCCCCGACAGCGCCTATCTCGACGAAGTCCATATCAACTGGAACGATGACGAAGACGGCGGCGGCCCGACCGGCACCGCCATCCGTACCGGCGCCACCCAGATCATCCGCGATTGCGAGACGGACCCGGAATTCGCGCCGTGGCGCGATGTGGCCCGCAAATACCGGCTGCGTTCGACGATCTCGCTGCCGCTGGGCGACGACAAGGACCGGCTGGGGGCGCTCAACATCTATTCCGGCGACGTCGATTCCTTCGATTCCGACGTGATCCGGCTGCTTGAAGGTCTGGCCAGCAACGTCACCTACGGCGTGCGCGCGCTCAGGATGAAGGCCGAGCACGATCGCGCCATCCACGGCCTGGCGGAAAGCGAATCCCGCTACCGGCTGCTGATCGAAACCTCGCCGGATGCCATCATCGTCCACAGCCACGGCACCATTCTTTTCGCCAACCCCGCCTCGGCGACCGTGTTCGGCGCCATCGCCGCCGACGAAATGGTCGGACATCCCATCACCGATCTCGTGCACGAGGATTGCCCGTCGGCCGCCGAATGGCGGCTCGGCTGCCCCGGCCCCGGTCAGAATGCCTGCGAATTCCGGTTGCGCCACCGCGACGGAACGCCGTTCGACGCCGAAGTGATCAGCACCGCCATCGTTTTCCACGGCCTGTCGGCGCAACTGGTGATCATCCGCGACGTCACCGACCGCAAACAGGTCCAGGCCCAGTTGATCCAGGCCACCAAGCTGGCCACCCTGGGCGAGATGGCCGCCGGTCTGGTCCATGAATTGTCGCAGCCCCTCAACATCATCCGCATGACGGCGGAGGGCGCGCTGCTGTTCATCGAGCGCGGCAAGGCCACGCCCGACTGGCAGGCCCAACAATTCCAGGTGATCGCCGATCAATCGCAACGCACCGCCGAAATGATCGACGACATCCGCATCTTCAGCCGGCGCGACGACAGCCCCGAGCAGATTTTCGACGCCATCGCCGCGATCCGCGCCGCCATCGGCGTCTTCGACGGGCAATTGCGGCCCGACGACATCGCCCTGGTCGCCGACCTGCCATCCGCGGAAATCCTGGTGAAGGGACGGGCGATTCAGCTTGAACAGGTGGTGATGAATCTTCTCGCCAACGCCCACCATGCCCTCAAGGACAAGCAGGAGCGCCACGAAACCAATGGTTGGAGCGGAATCATCCGGGTTGCCACCGAAATCAACGCCAACCGCCTGACGATTACCGTTTCCGATAACGGCCCCGGTATCCCGCCGACGCTGCGCGACCGCATTTTCGAGCCGTTTTTCACCACAAAGGACGCCGGACGCGGCACCGGGCTGGGTCTGTCGGTCAGTTTCAGCCTGATCGCCGCCATGGGCGGCCAGCTCGAGGCCGTCAGCCAACCGCTGGGCGCGTGCTTTTGCATCACCCTGCCGGTGACCGGCTCCCGCCGGACCACCCCGGCGTCCCCGCCCGAACCGCCGCCTTCGCCGGCCGACGCCCATATCATGGTGGTGGATGACGAGCGGACCGCCGGCGACGCCCTGGCCCATTTCCTGCGCGAACTGGGATACCGGGTCAGCACCAGCAATGGCGGAACCCAGGCATGGCGCCTGTTTTCCAAGGACCCGGCCGATGTGGTCATCACCGATTTGCGCATGCCGGCCGGCAGCGGCGAACAATTGGTCGAACAATTGCGCGATTACGATCCGCTTTTGCCGGTGATCATCGTCACCGGCCATCTCGGCGCCACCGAGCGCCTGAACGAGCGCCTCCAGGACGACCGTTGCGCCGTTCTCAAGAAACCGGTGGCGCTTGGAAAGCTTGCCGGGCTGGTCGCCGGCTTCCTCCACCCCCCGATCTGACGTCGTCTCGAATCGCAAAAATTCAATGGGGCTGAACGCTTCCGTTTGTTAACGTCGATAGTTGTGAATATACTCCGGCGGCGTGGTAATACGGCTGGGACATGGGCAATATCGTCCGCTCTGTTTTTATGCATACCGGCTAATCCACCGGATGACCGGTTCGGCCGGAATCGGGCGCCGGCCGCGGCCATGTGGGACGGCGGGTGTTGCCGATGATGGAGAATGCGCCGATGCAAATCGTGGTGGCTGACGACCACAAGCTGGTACGGGACGGCCTGAAGCCGTTTCTCGCCGAATTGGCGCCCGACGTCGAAATTCTGGACGCGGCGACGATCGGAGAGGCCATGGCGGCGGTGGCCGGGGCGACCAATCTGGGTCTGATCCTGCTGGATTTGATGATGCCGGGCATGAACGGCCTGGAGGGATTGAGCAAACTGAAACAGTCCTGCCCGGACATCCCGGTGGTGATCGTCTCGGGGTTTTCCAGCCGCGACCATGTGGCGGCGGCGGTTCAGGCGGGGGCGTCCGGCTTCATCCCCAAAACGGTATCGGGCACGGCCATGGTCAATGCGCTGAGACTGGTGCTGTCGGGGGAAACCTACCTGCCGTCCAGCACGTTTTTCGACGACGGCCAGACGCAACCGCTGGCGCCCGTCATCAGACCCCAGGGCACGCCCGCCCCGTTCGACAAATTGTCGCGGCGCGAGGCGGAGATCCTGGCGCTTCTGGTGGAGGGGCGGACCAACAAGGAAATCGCCATCGCCCTGGAATTGCAGGAGATCACCATCAAGGTCCATCTCCGCAACGTCTACCGCAAGATCGGCGCCGCCAACCGCGCCCAGGCGGTCCGCATCGCCATGTCGTCGGGCTGGGTCGATTCACTGCCCGAATCGAACTTTCCCTGAGCCCCCTTGTATCCGCCACCGTTCTGAGGGAAGGTGCGCCCTTTCCAGAGCGCGATCCGGTGTCCGAATCGTTCTCTAATTGAAAGGTTTAGAGGCGGGTACGGAACGGCTGGATGGTGATGCGGAAAATCCGCGTCCCGATCCAAGGAATGGATTTCAGGATGGCGACAACCTATTTCGGTTTGGGCGGCAATATCGGCGACCGTTTCGCCTATCTTCAGGACGCCATACGCGGCCTGGCGGATTTCTGCGTTATCGAGGCCACGTCCAGGGTCTATGAAACCGCCCCGGTCCATGTCACCGATCAGCCCCGTTTCCTCAATATGGCGGTCCGCGCCCGTACCGATCTGGCGCCGCGGACGCTTCTGACCCATATCCAGGGGGTGGAAAACCGTCTGGGGCGGGTCCGCAACCTGCGTTGGGGTCCCCGGGTCATCGATATCGACATCCTGCTTTATGCCGACCGGATCGTGGACGAGGCGGATTTGACCGTCCCCCATCCGCGCATGGCCGAGCGCCGGTTCGTCCTGGCGCCGCTGGCCGACATCGCCGCCGCCGCGATCCTTCCGTCCACGGATCGGACCGTTTCCGACCTGCTGGCGGCCCTGCCGCCCGACGACGATATCCTGATGATGGCCGAATCGGTATGGGACGTCGAAAGAGGCGAGGCCCCCAAGGCCGCCCTATCCGGTTGAGACGGCCATGAACGGACATTCCCTTTCCGGCCACGGCCGGATGTATCGCATTCTGGTGACCGATCTGCTGCTGATGTGTTCGATCGGCATCCACGACCACGAACGCCTGGCCCCCCAGCGCATCCGCGTCAATGTGGATATGGCGGTTCTGGAAAGCCCCGGCCCGCTCGACGACGATATCGCCAACGTGGTGTCGTACGAGGACGTCATCACCGGCATCAAGTGCCTGATCGCGGGCGGCCACATCAATCTGGTCGAAACCCTGGCCGAGGGCATCGCCGCCCTTTGCCTGGACGACCGGCGGGTGCAATCGGTCAGAATTCGCATCGAAAAGCTCGACGTCTACGCCGAGGCGGCCTCGGTCGGGATCGAGATCGAGCGCCGGCGGAGCTAGCCCGATCTATTCATGGGGCCGCGAGGTGATGGCGCAGGGATTTGATTTGGATGGGATTTTTCGCGGACGCCGCCAATACCGGGGTATTGGCAAGGCCGCAAAAAGCCCAGGCGGATCAAAGACCAAGCCAGCGCCCGCCGGAACCGTGAATAGATCGGGCTAGGGCGATTCAGGGCCGACGGGGCCAGCCCCGTCACGCCATGCCGATGGCGGCCTTGTACAGGTCGAGAAGCTGTTCGGTCTCTTCGCGCTCGGCCTCTTCCATTTTCCGCATGCGAACGATCTGGCGGATGATCTTGGGGTCGAAGCCCTGGGCCTTGGCCTGGCCGTAGACTTCCTTGATATCGTCCGAAAGCGCCTTTTTCTCCTCTTCCAGGCGCTCGATGCGTTCGATCGCCTGGCGCAACGCCTCGGCGGCGATTCCGCCGATGGTATTGCCGCCTTCGGTATTGGTCTGGTCGTCGTCCATTGCGGTCCCCATGACTGGAAAATCGGCCAGACCATAGCCACGACCGCCAGCCGCTGGCAAGCGAACTTCCACCAGGGCGACCGGCTTCGCCCGATCGCCCTGGAACTTCAACGGCCGACGACGGCGGCCAGGGATCACCAGTGCCGGTGATAACCGCCCCGGCCATGGGCCAGACGATCGGCGATATGTTTCTGGGCCGGCGTCAGGGTCCGATAGAATTTGGCGATGGCGGGGACGGCCATGCGCATGGATTCCACCCGCGCCTCGGCCATTTTCTGACCCTGTTCCAGCCGTCCGGGAAGGGTCTGGGCCGCCGGCCGGTGGGACAGATCGGCACAGGCCGCGCGTATGGGTTTCTGGGCTTGCTCCAGCGAATGCACCAGGGTCCTCCAGGCCGGGCGCTGGGCATCGGTGATGCCAAGCTTCACCCGGTCATACGCCAGCATGCCGGCCATATGGGCATTGAAATCGCGGCACATGCGCAAGTAGGGCGAGTGGTGATGGCCCCAACCATGATGCCCGCCATGGAAATAAGGCGGCGCCGATGGAACCGGGGGTTTGACGTCCTGGGCGGCCAGAGCGGCCCCACCCCCCACGACCAGGACCGACAGGATCGCCGCCGCTGCGACGGAAAAGCGTTTTTTCATGGTCGTCACCTCGTGATTTACGACTGACTGACACTTTAGCGGCCCCGTGTGTCGGCCCTGTGTCATCCTCCGTAAAAAGCTGTGACGAAGCGTAACAGCCGACGCCCTCAATAAATCCGGGCGCGGTACAGGCCGGGATCGGCCAGGGACGGCGCCAGCACGTCGGCCAGCAGATCGGCCCAGCGCTCGGCGTCGGCCGCCCCGGTCAGCAGGTCCTGGCGCAGCTCGAACGACACATGGGGCAGGCCGGCGGCGCCGGCATGAATATCCAGGGAATAATTCATGGTCCTGCCCGAATAGGGCTGATTGTCGCCCACCACCAGATCGCCGCGCCGGCTCAAACCACGCAAGGCCGGTTCCGCCAACCGGGGGTCCCTGTTCCACAACACCCCCACATGCCAGGGCCGCTCGAACCCCTCCATGACCGGCGTGAAACTGTGGATCGAGATCACCGCCGGCACGCCGCCATTTCGCCGCAGACGGGCCACTTCCGCCTCGACCGCCCGGTGATAGGGCGTAAACCACGCCTCGGCGCGGGCGGCGATTGCGGCCTCGTCCAGGTGGCGATTGCCGGGTATCGGCACCCCGGCGGAACAAGCCGGCATCGATTGCGGATGGCCCAGGGGACGATTGCAATCGACCACCAGCCGCGACGCGCCCGACAGGACCGCCGGGCAGGCCAGCCGGCGCGCCAGAAGCCGGGTCACGGCGGCGGCGCCGATATCCCAGGCGATATGGGCGTAACGCATGTCGGGAGCCACCCCGAGATCGCCCAGATCGGCCGGGATCGCCGCCGAGGCATGATCGCAGATCACCAAAAGCCGCGCGTCCTTCGCCCCGCGGGCGATCTCGAAGGGAGGAAAAGGCGGCAAAGCGGAGGGGCTGGAACTCATCGCGGTCGCATCATAGCCGGTCCCGCCGGCCGGCGAAACCGTGGCGACCGTTCAAGCCACGGCGAAAAAGCGGAGAAATTCCGCCATCGAGCCATTGACAGACGACACGGCTTTCCCTAATTTCGCCGCTTCTCGGCCCGGACCTGTTTCACGGAACGCGCTGAACGACGAAAACAACCTGAACGAAGAGCCAGTTCCATGAAGATCCGCAATTCTCTGAAATCGGCCAAACTGCGTGACAAGAATTGCCGTGTGGTTCGTCGCAAGGGCCGGGTCTACGTCATCAACAAGACCAATCCGCGCTACAAGGCCCGCCAGGGCTGAAGCCGGCGCCGTCCCTTTATTCGGGACGGCCACCACCACGGATTTGTCGTACCGTACCGCGCCGCATTCGGCGCGGTTTCGTTTTGCGCGCCAGCATCACCGACGACGACGGCGAGGAGCATCGTCCCGGTCCGGAAGCACCCCCGCGGCTTCGCCCAGCCACGCCAGACATTCCTCCACGTCGCTCAGACGATAGCGGGCGGCACTGGGCCGCGCCGGCCCGACCAGAACCGATATGCCGCCCAAGGCGTTGACGGCCTCGAACCCGTACTCGTCGGTGACGTCGTCGCCGATGAACACGGGAAGCCGGCCCTGAAACGGCGGCTCGTCCATGAAGGCGCGAACCGCCGCCCCCTTGTCGAACCCCGCCGGACCGATCTCGGCCACCATTTTGCCGGCCTGCATGCGAAAGCCGGAATGGGTGATCGCCGCCCTGGTCACCGCGTCCAGCACTTCGGCCTCGCGATCGGGTGCCTGGCGGTAATGCACCGCCAGAGCCAGCCCCTTATCCTCCAGCAAAATCCCCCCTCCGGCGATGGCGCTCAAATCGGCGCGGATTTCGTCCAGCCCCGCCGCGACCTCGGGCCGCACCACGCGACCGTCGGCGGTCACCCGCTCCAGCCCGTGCAAGCCGGCGGCGGCCGGGCGGTACGGCGCCATCAGCCGATGCAGGTTTTCCACCGTCCGTCCCGATACCAGCGCCACCGCGCCCCCATAGCGGGCGGACAACGCCGTCAGCAAAGCCGGCACGGCGGCGGGAATGGAGATGCCCGAGGGCGTGGCCGCGATGTGAATCAGCGTGCCATCGACATCGAGAAACCACGCCCAATCGGCGGCGGGCGGCGGCGGACGGACATCGGACATGACAAAACGACCCGGAAAAGCGGCATCAAAGAACCGTTCCGTTGCCTATATGGGGACGACAGGCGGTTTTGGAGAGTTTGAATGCGACCGCCGCGCGGCGTCAATACGGGGCGCCGAACGACCCGCCGTCATCGGAAGCGTCCACCAGATGCACCTGACGCTGCTCATAGGCGGCCAGGGTCGCCTTGCGATAGGCGGCGGCGATGCGGGCGGCCTCGGCCCGCACCTTTCGGCTATGGCTGGCCCAGGACCGGCTTACGGCCGCCACCTGCGGGGAAACCGGCCGCGGCCGCAGGGCCGGTATCGGCGGCAGGGCCGGCAGCGACGCTTCGCGAATGATGCTGGCCGGCGGGCGATATTCGCCCGTGCCGATGTCGCCCCAGACCTTCATCAGGCGCCGGCGATAGGCGGCGGCCAGACTCGGGGTCTGGGAATGGTAATAGGAAGCGGCCAGCGCCCATTGATCGGTGCTGCTGTACAAGGCTTTCAGGAAACGGGCGGCATAGGCGACGTTGGTGGCCGGCGTGAACGCCGCGTCGAGGGAGGCGAAGGCGTTCGGATGGTAGCTGAGATTGACCTGCATGCAGCCCACATCGATATTGCGGATACCCTTCGCCCGCAGCCGGCGGACCTGGGCGATGGCCTGGGCCTTGGTGGGAAAGAATTGACCCCTGCCCCCGCTCGATACCGTCCAGGGCCAGGCAATGATTGCCCGGCGGGCGGCATCCCACCGTCCCGATTCGACGATGGAAATGGCATGGAGCAATTGCGGCGGGATGCCGAGGGCGGTCTCGTAACGGCTGGTCTGGGCGGCGCAAGCCTGGCTGGGCGGCAAGGCGCCCGGCGTGGCCCAAGCCGTACCGGCGGCCAACACCGCCACCAATCCCGCCATCGCCGCCTTTGCCATGCTCGCCATCGCCATACCCCTGGGTTCCATCAGGCCGCCCCTTCACGCGCCCCTGTCACGGGGCGTGATAATGCATGGTTTATGCCAACAACACCAGCGCTCTACGCAGGCGGCCATGCCGCCAAAACACAACTATAGATTTACACTTGGAATACAAGAACTTAATACAAAGGTCCGTATTTTTTGCCGAAAGTCATAAAAACAGCACCGATTTCCTCTTGCGGCGCAGCGTAATCCGCCCTACCTTTTGCACTGCAGCAAACGGGCGGTCACCGACCATCCCCTTGCTGCCTTTCTTGGACGTTTCCTCCCTAAACTTGAGCCCCCGGCTTCGTGCCGGGGGCTTTTTCTTGTTTTCAATGGGTTAGCGTGCATTAGCAGAGCCGCATATGTTGCGATGTTAAGGACGTTTGTTAGAGCCCGACCCGAAAATCGCCATGGCGGCCTGCAAATGGCGGTTTTCTGCGCATCCGCTGCTCACGTACATGAAGTACGCTCCGCTGCGGGTCTCGAAAACCGCCATTTTCGGCTCACCCTGACGATTTTCGGGTCGGGCTCT
>JAJZUL010000036.1 GCA_021848545.1 Pseudomonadota bacterium | reverse complement strand
AGAGCCCGACCCGAAAATCGCCATGGCGGCCTGCAAATGGCGGTTTTCTGCGCATCCGCTGCTCACGTACATGAAGTACGCTCCGCTGCGGGTCTCGAAAACCGCCATTTTCGGCTCACCCTGCCGATTTTCGGGTCGGGCTCTCAAACGCCGGCGCTCGCGCTTGGCTTATCCTCACTCGCTTGCGCTCGCTCCGGCGCGCTCAACGCGCATAGTCGGAGCTCACGCTCCTCCGGGTGCCGTAGGTCGAAAGTGTGCGGGTGGGGATTTACCCCATGGCTCGGCGCGCGGGGGCGTTGTAATATAATTTCGTGTTGGGGGGATCAGCCGTCGAAGATCGTTCGCGACCGGCTGCTCGCGCCCGCGATTTCCTCGTTTTCGGGAGCCTTTTCTTTATGCAGCGCGTCAAGCTCGACCGCGTCGATCGCCGCATCCTGGCGGATTTGCAGACCGATGGCCGGATGACCAATGTGGATCTGGCCCGCCGCGCCGGCATTTCGGCGCCGCCCTGCCTGCGCCGGGTCCGCGCCCTCGAGGAATCGGGCACCATCCGGGGCTACCACGCCGATATCGACCCGGCCGCCCTGGGCTACAACGTCACCATTTTCGCCCATGTCGGGCTGAACAGCCAGGCCGAGAGCGATCTCAAGGCGTTCGAGACCATGGTCGGCGCCTGGCCGGAAGTCCGTGAATGCCACATGCTGGCCGGCGAAACCGATTTCATCCTGAAGGTGGTGGCCCGCGACTGGGACGCCTATCAGCGTTTCCTGACCCAGCGCCTGACCGCCGCGCCCAACGTCACCCACGTCAAAAGCGCGCTGGCCGTCCGCCAGTGCAAGCACCAGCCGGGCGTCCCCATCGATATCGACGGCGTGGACGAGCCGGCGGAGGCGTAGCGGATCGCGGCGTCTTGCGCGGGGGCTTCCGCCCCCGCTCCCCCGATCGGGAGGCGCGGCCTCCCGAACCCTCCGTTTGTTTCAGCCTTGGTCCATGGTGCGGAGTAGGGCGAGAGCCTTCTGCAAGGCATTGTCGAAAAAGGCGGCGGCGGGGGCGTGGCCGCCTTTTCGTGCTTCGGTCGCCGTCGCCGTGATGGCGTTGATCCCATTTTTCACCAGGGTGGGGTCGGTCTGGCGCTGCCCTAACTGGACCAAAGTAATTCCGAGAGTGCCGGAGGTCATCGCCCAATCCAGCGGCGCCCGCTCGCGGGTGACGGCGCTGATGATCGCCAGGAAAAGCTGGCCTATGGAGTCGGACGGGGCGCTGGCCCACCATTGGACCCAGTCAAGCGGCTTCGAAAGGGGGAGTGGATGTGCGCCAAGCTCAAGTTTCGCCCCGGCATAGGCCAGAACGATGAGGCCTAGCATGGCAACGGCCACAGCCTTACGGGAGCCGTTCCAAACCCGTGCGACTAGGCTTTTGTCCGGCCCCCCACTCATCCCGCGCTCAACCGATCCGTTCTTTCCCCGGCCGGCAGCATATCATGGCGCGCATCCGATCAAGGATCGAAAACAGGGGCGGTCCGGAGGCGCAAGCCCCGTATTTTACGGATTTGGCGGCAGCCCCGCGTTCCGGGGCTCCCGTGTCCGCTCAGAGCTTGTAAATCAATCGAACTTGCAAAAGAACGCCCATTGGAAACGCCGGCGTTTTTCCGTCGGTTTCACGCCGGATGGGCATTCTTTCACAAACTCTCAGCCGAACCTGACGTCGACCACTTCGTAGGATTTGGAGCCGCCGGGCGTGGTGACCTCGACGGTGTCGCCGATATGCTTGCCGATCAGGGCGCGGGCCAGGGGCGAATGGACCGACATCAGGCCGGATCTGATGTCGGCCTCGTGGGCGCCGACGATGGTGTAGACCACTTCGTCGTCGGAATCCTCGTCGGCCAGGGTCACGGTGGCGCCGAAGCGGACCTGGTCGCCCGAAAGCTGGGTGGCGTCGATCACCTGGGCGCGGGAAATCACGTCCTCAAGTTCGCTGACCCGGCCCTCGATGAAACTTTGACGTTCGCGGGCGGCGTGATATTCGGCGTTCTCGGACAGATCGCCGTGTTCGCGCGCTTCGGCAATGGCTTTGATGACGGCAGGCCGTTCGACGGCCTTCAAGGTCCTCAACTCCTCCTCCAGCCGGGCCAGACCGGCCGGAGTCATCGGAATTCTTTCCATCCAGAAAACCCCAAACGTTCCAGAAATCCAAAGACGGCACGGCGTCGCCGCCCATCAATCGGCGCCGTCGATGTCCGCGCGTGCCTAAACGTCCAAGCCCTTCGCGCCCCCGGAGACTCCCCGTTGCGGGAGGGGGCCGTCAGAACAAGCCACCAAAATACGATTGCAGCGGAGCGACATCAAGGGGGCTTCGTCTGAGCGCCTCGATGGCCGCCACCGCGGCGCGCGCGCCGGCGACGGTGGTGAAGTGGGGGATGGAGCGCACCAGGGCGGTGCGGCGGATGGAGAAACTGTCGAGCAGGGCCTGGCTGCCCTCGGTGGTGTTGACCACCAGATGGACCTCGCCATTGACCATGTGATCGACGCAATGGGGCCGGCCTTCCAGCACCTTGTTGACCACGCCCACCTCCAGCCCGGCGGCGGACAGCGTCTTGGCGGTGCCCGAGGTGGCGATCACCTTGAACCCCATCTCCAGCAGGCGCCGGGCGATATCGATCATCGCCTTCTTGTCGGCCTCGCGCACCGACAGGAAGGCGGTGCCGGCGAGAGGCAGGACGCAGCCCGAGGCCAGCTGGCTTTTGGCGAAGGCCCGCGCGAAATCGGTGTCCAGCCCCATGACCTCGCCGGTGGATTTCATTTCCGGACCCAGCACGATATCGACGCCGGTGAAGCGCGCGAAGGGGAACACCGCCTCCTTGACCGCCACATGGTTGCGGCGCGACCGGCCGTCGAGGCCGAACGAGGCCAGGCTTTCGCCGGCCATCACCCGCGCCGCGATCTTGGCGATGGGCACGCCGGTCGCCTTGGCGACGAAGGGCACGGTGCGGCTGGCGCGGGGATTGACCTCCAGAATGTAGATGTCGCCGTCCTTGATGGCGAACTGGACGTTCATCAGGCCGATCACCTTCAGCGCCTTGGCCAGGGCGGTGGTCTGGCGCTCCAGTTCGGCGATGGTGGCCTCGTCCAGGGAATAGGGCGGCAGCGAACAGGCGGAATCGCCCGAATGGATGCCGGCCTCCTCGATATGCTCCATGATGCCGGCGACATGGACGTCGGTGCCGTCGGCCAGGGCGTCCACATCGACCTCGATGGCGTCCTTGAGATAGGAATCGATCAGCACCGGATCGTTGCCGGACACCACCACCGCCTCGCGCATGTAGCGGTCCAGCGCCTCGTGGTCATAGACGATCTGCATGGCCCGTCCCCCCAGCACGAAGGAGGGGCGGATCACCACCGGATAGCCAATGGTCTCGGCCACGCGCCGCGCCTCTTCCTGGCTGCGGGCGATGCCGTTGGCCGGCTGGCGCAAATTCAGGCGCTGCAGCAATTGCTGGAAGCGTTCGCGATCCTCGGCCAGATCGATGGAATCGGGGCTGGTGCCCAGGATCGGGATGTGGGCCTGTTCCAGGGCGCGGGCCAGCTTCAGCGGCGTCTGGCCGCCGAACTGGACGATGCAGCCCAGCACCTTGCCCTTGGATTGCTCGCGCCGGATCAGCTCGATCACCGTTTCGGCGGTCAGCGGCTCGAAATACAGCCGGTCCGAGGTGTCGTAATCGGTGGACACCGTTTCCGGGTTGCAATTGACCATGATGGTCTCTTTGCCCGCTTCCTCCAGGGCATAAGAGGCGTGGACGCAGCAATAATCGAACTCGATGCCCTGGCCGATGCGGTTGGGACCGCCGCCCAGGATCACCACCTTGTCGCGGTCGCTGGGGTCGGATTCGCATTCGCCGGGATTGATGCCGTCGCCCTCGTAGCAGGAATACATGTAAGGGGTGCGCGAGGGGAATTCGGCGGCGCAGGTATCGATGCGCTTGAACACCGGATGCAGGCCCGCCGCCTCGCGCCGCGCCGTTACCGTCGCCGTTTCCAGGCCGGCCAGCTTGGCCAGACGCTGATCGGAGAAGCCCATCTTCTTCAGCCGCAGCAGATCGGCGCCGTCGCTGGGCAGGCCGTGGGCGCGGATTTCGGCCTCGGCGGCGACGATGCCCTGGATCTGGCGCAGGAACCACGGGTCGAAGGCGCAGGCGGCGTGGATGTCCTCCACCGACAGGCCGAAGCGGAAGGCCTGGGCCACCACCAGGATGCGGTCGGCGCGGGGAATCGCCAGGGCGGCCTTGACCGCGTCCTTCATGTCGCCGGCCCCCGCGCCGGGAATCTCGACCTCGTCCAGGCCGGTCAGCCCGGTCTCCATGGAACGCAGGCCCTTTTGCAGCGATTCCTGGAAGGTGCGGCCGATGGACATGGCTTCGCCCACCGATTTCATCGAGGTGGTCAGCACCGGGTCGGCGCCGGGGAATTTCTCGAAGGTGAAGCGCGGAATCTTGGTGACCACGTAATCGATGGTCGGTTCGAACGAGGCCGGGGTGACGCCGGTGATGTCGTTGGCCAGCTCGTCCAGGGTGTAGCCCACCGCCAGCTTGGCGGCGACCTTGGCGATGGGAAAGCCGGTGGCCTTCGACGCCAGGGCCGAGGACCGGGACACCCGGGGATTCATCTCGATCACCACCATGCGGCCGGTCTTGGGATCGACGGCGAATTGCACGTTCGATCCGCCGGTATCGACCCCGATCTCGCGCAGAACCGCGATCGAGGCGTCGCGCATGATCTGGTATTCCTTGTCGGTCAGGGTCAAAGCCGGCGCGACGGTGATGGAATCGCCGGTATGGACCCCCATCGGGTCGATATTCTCGATGGCGCAGATGATGATGCAATTGTCGGCGCGGTCGCGCACGACCTCCATCTCGTATTCCTTCCAGCCCAGCACCGATTCCTCGACCAGGACCTGGTGGACCGGGCTGGCGGACAGGCCGCCGGCGACGATGGTTTCGAATTCCTCGCGGTTATAGGCGATGCCGCCGCCGGTGCCGGCCAGGGTGAAGGACGGGCGGATGATGGCGGGCAGGCCCACCACTTCCAGCGCCTCGCGCGCTTCGGTCAGGGAATGGACCAGTTGCGAGCGCGGGCTTTCCAGGCCGATCTTGTCCATGGCGTCGCGGAACAGCAGCCGGTCCTCGGCCTTGGCGATGACGTCGCGCTTGGCGGCGATCATTTCGATCCCCAGCCGCTCCAGCACTCCGTCCTCGGCCAGCTTCATGGCGGTGTTGAGCGCGGTCTGGCCGCCCATGGTCGGCAACAGGGCGTCCGGCCTTTCCTTTTCCAGGATGCGGGCCACCATCTCCGGGGTGATCGGCTCGATATAGGTCGCGTCGGCCAGACCGGGGTCGGTCATGATGGTGGCCGGGTTGGAATTGACCAGAATGACCCGGTATCCCTCCTCCTTCAGCGCCTTGCAGGCCTGCACGCCCGAATAATCGAACTCGCAGGCCTGGCCGATGACGATCGGCCCGGCGCCGATGATGAGGATCGAGGAGATGTCTGTGCGTTTGGGCATGGTCGTCCTGGCTTCGGTGTCCGCGAACGGACGGTCGGGCGGCGGGTCCTTGAACGGGTCCTGAAGGTTCTACCGTTTTTCCATCAGGCCGACGAAACGGTCGAACAGATAATGCGCGTCCTGGGGGCCGGGGCTGGCTTCGGGGTGGTACTGGACGGAGAAGACCGGCCGGCCCGTCACCGCCAGACCCTCGACCGATCCGTCGAACAGGGAGCGATGGGTCACCTCCAGGCCGGCGGGCAGGCTGTCCTCGTCCACCGCGAAACCGTGATTCTGGCTGGTGATCTCGACCCGTCCCGTGGCCAAATCCTTGACCGGATGGTTGGCGCCGCGATGGCCGGTTTCCATCTTGAAGGTCTTTCCACCCAGGGCCAGGGCCAGAATCTGGTGGCCGAGGCAGATGCCGAACAGCGGAATGTCCGTTTCCAGAATACCCTTCACCATGGAGACCGCGTAGCGGCCGGTGGCCGCCGGGTCGCCCGGCCCGTTGGACAGGAACACCCCGTCGGGCCGGTGGGACAGAACGGTTTCGGCATCGCTGTCGGCCGGCAGCACGGTGACCCGGCATCCGGCCTGGGCCAGACAGCGCAGGATGTTGCGCTTGGCGCCGAAATCGACGGCCACCACATGGAAGCGCGGCGCCTCCTGGCGGCCATAGCCCCGCCCCAGCCGCCAGGTGCTTTCGTCCCAGGCGTAGGATTGGCGGCAGCTCACTTCGGCGGCCAGATCCATGCCTTCCAGGCCCGGCCAGGCGGCGGCCTGACGCCAGGCCGCCTTCAGCGCCGTCTTGGGATCTTCGCCGGCGGCGAAATGGACGATGGCGCCGTTGGGCGCGCCCTGGTCGCGGATGCGCCGGGTCAGGGCCCTGGTGTCGATGCCCGACAGGCCGACCATTTCATTCGCCACCATCCAGGCGTCGAGCGCCCGCGTCGCCCGCCAATTGGCGGGCTCGGTGATGTCGGCCTTGAGCAGGCAGCCCCGCGCCGCCGGGGTCAGGGTCTCGATATCCTCGGGATTGGTCCCGACGTTGCCGATATGGGGGAAGGTGAAGGTGATGATCTGGCCGGCATAGGAGGGATCGGTCAGGACTTCCTGGTAGCCGGTCATGGCGGTGTTGAACACCACCTCGCCGACGCGGGCGCCGGTGGCGCCGATGCCCCGGCCCCACAGGACGGTGCCGTCGGCAAGGACCAGGGCGCCGGTGGATTCGGGCGGGATGGGGGTGTCGAAGGCCGGTTCGGTGGTGGACGGATCGCCCATAAGCTGTCCCCTGTCGTGTCCAAGTCCTATACGCGACCCGATGCGGCCGCTCTGCCCCGTCTTGAGAAGCGGGGGCGGGCGATGTCCTTGTAAATACCCGCGCGGATGCGCGGGTTCCGCATTTCGGGCCCCGCGTGTCAGGTTCCATCCGAACAGGACGGCTCCCGCGGGGCCAGCGGACCGGACGGCCAGGGTGGCAAGGGTGATGGGGCGGTGTGTAATGAAAAGCCGGCCCGCTGTCAAGCATCGCGGCGGGAAGGGAAAAGCGAACAGGATCAAAGCGCTGGCCGCCGGCCTGGAGCCGGATGCGCGCATCCGGCTCCGATTCAATAAAAGAGAGGGCGGGGAAATCGGCCGATGGACGGTTTTTCCCTGGCGCCGGGCAATGGTGATATGCGCCGCGGGCGGTGCTGTGGGGGTGATGCGGCCCTGGCCGATTCCGGTCGCATAGGCCGGCGCCGGCCCGCTTTTCCCGACCATGCCCCTTTATGCCCTGTTCCGAGCATGGTGATACGGCCAGGGTAATCGGGTGAAGGCGCGTTGGAGCGGAGCGACTAGGCCGTTGAGGCCGCCGCAGCGTGCGGAGAGGCTCCATCGGGGCCCCGGAGCGCAAGCGAAGATAACCCAGAGATCGCGCAAGCGAGGATAGCCAAGGGCGCGGACGCGCCCGCCCGGCGATTGAGGGAAATATACATAATGCAGGGGAAGCGGGTTCACCCGATTCCCCTGGTGATACGGCGGGGTATGCTTTCATTTCGGGCGGGGTTGCGCTAGCCTCGAACCCTTTCCCGCCGCCGGCTATGGCGGCGGAGTCGGGGATGGGGATGGGAGCATGTTGCGCCAACGGTTTAATGACGCTTTGAAGGCGGCGATGCTGGCCAAGGAACCCCGGCGGGTTTCGACCGTGCGGTTGATTCTGGCGGCGCTGAAGGATCGCGACATCGCCGCCCGCACCCGCGGAACCGGCAATAACGAGGTGACCGACGACGAGGTTCTGCAGATGCTCCAGTCGATGGTCAAGCAGCGGCGCGAGAGTATCGCCCTGTATGAGCAGGGCGGCCGGCTGGAGCTGGCCGAGCAGGAACGCGAGGAAATCGGCATCATCGAGGATTTTCTGCCGCGCCAGATGACCGAGGAGGAAATCGCCGAGGCGGTGGGCGCGATCATCGCCGAGACCGGCGCCGACGGGCTTAAATCCATGGGCCAGGTGATGGCGGCGTTGAAGGACCGCTATGGCGGCCGGATGGATTTCGCCCGCGCCAGCGCCGTGGCCAAATCGGCATTGGGGGGCTGAGAGTTTGTGAAAGAATGCCCATCCGGCGTGAACCCGACGGAAAAACGCCGGCGTTTCCAATGGGCGTTCTTTTGCAAGTTCGATTGATTTACAAGCTCCGACCCGTCGCCGACGCAGTGGATTCGGGGATGGCTCCTGGCGCATGATCGGTGCCGGGTGCGGGCAGCATTGTTAAGGAACGGCTTCGCGCGAGATGGCTTTTCCGCCTTCCTTCCTCGATGAATTGCGGAATCGTCTGCCGCTGGCGGCGATCGTCGGGCGCACGGTCAAGCTCGCCCGCAAAGGCCGCGAATATCAGGGCCTGTGCCCCTTCCATAATGAGAAGACCCCCAGCTTCACCGTCAACGAGGACAAGGGGTTCTTCCACTGTTTCGGCTGCGGCGCCCATGGCGACGCCATCGGTTTCGAGATGCGCGCCCACCATCTGTCCTTTACCGAGGCGGTGGAACGGCTGGCGGCCGAGGCCGGCATGGCCTTGCCGGCGCCCGACCCGGAGGCTGGCCGGCGCGAGGCGCGGCGCGCGACCCTGCATGACGTTCTCGACGCCGCCTGCGCCTTTTTCGAGGCGGCCCTGCGCGCGCCCGAAGGTCGCGACGGGCTCGCCTATCTGAAGCGCCGCGGCCTGTCCGACGACACCATCGCCCGCTTCCGCCTGGGCTGGGCCCCCCAGGGCCAGGGCGGGCTGAAGGCCGCTTTGGCCGCCAAGGGCGCGCCCGAGGCGTTGCTGGCCGAAGCGGGACTGGTCCGTGCCGCCGATGACGGCCGGGTCTTCGACATGTTCCGGGGCCGCGTCACCTTTCCCATCACCGACCGCCGCGGCCGCCCCATCGCCTTCGGCGCCCGGACGCTGGGCGACGGCCAGCCCAAATATCTGAATTCGCCGGACACCCCCCTGTTCCACAAGGGGGCGACCCTGTACGGCCTGGCCCAGGCGCGCGAACCGGCCCGCGCCCATAACCGCGTGGTGGCGGTCGAGGGCTATATGGATGTCATCGCCCTGCATCAGGCCGGTTTCGACATGGCGGTCGCGCCCCTGGGCACGGCCCTGACCGAGGACCAGATCGCCGCTTTGTGGGCCTTGGCCGACGAGCCGACCCTGTGTTTCGACGGCGACGCCGCCGGCCAGCGGGCGATGGCCCGCGCGGCGACGCGCGCCCTGCCGATTCTGGCGCCGGGCAAATCGCTGGGCTTCGCGATCCTGCCGGCCGGCGACGATCCCGACAGCCTGGTGCGGAGCCGCGGGCTTGCGGCGTTGCGGGCGGTGATCGACGGCGCCCAGCCCCTGATCGACGTGATCTGGCGCACCCACGCCGAGGGGCGCGCCGTCGATACGCCGGAACGCCGCGCCGGCCTGGAACGCGATCTGATGCGGGCGGCGGGCGAGATCGGCGATGCCGAGGTCCGCCGCTATTACCAGACGGCGCTGAAGGACCGGCTGTGGCAGGCGGCCCGCCGACCTTTCGGGGCCAAGGGCAAGGGCAAGGCGGCGGGGCGCGCCAGCGCCACCCGTGATTCCGATGGCAAAGTCCCGGGCATGGGAAATTTGACGCCGCCGCCGACGGACACGAGGCGTCACGAACGGTGGCTGCTGGCCCTGGTGATCGAGTTTCCCGGCCTGTTGGACGGGGTGGCGGAGCGCCTTGGGAATACCACCTTTTCCGATTCCACTCTTGACAATCTAAGACGTGGGATTCTAAAGCACCTCGTCACCGGCCTCGACCTTGACGGCGACGCTTTGCGCGCCTATCTCCGGTCCGACGGCTTCTCCCAAGCGTTGGAGTCTCTGCTGGACGCGAATGAATACAAGATCGCCCGGCCCGATGCGCTCCGTGACGCCAAGACGCTGTGGGAGCACGTTTTCAGCTTGTATCAGCGTTCCGACCTGCGGGCCGAAGCCGGGCAGGCGGCGGACGATTACGTTCGCGATTGGTCGCCGGCCGATTGGGCGCGTCAGGCGGCCATTTTGACGTCCCGGGTACGAACGTCGGATATCGATGGTGGTGAATAAGTGACGGCCGGCCGGGAAACCGGGGTGGCCGTGGGAATGATCATTCATAGGATCGCGGCCGGACGGCGGCATCAGGAGCGGTGGTGTTGATGGCGACCAAAGCGCAAAATACGGCGGAAGTCAGCGAAACCTCGGACGAGGCCATGGAAGGTCCTCTGCTCGATACCCTGGGGGTGTCGGTCAAGAAGATGGTGGCGCGCGGGCGTGAGCGCGGCTACGTCACGTATGACGAACTGAATTCGGTGCTCCCTCCCGACGAAGTGTCGTCGGAGCAGATCGAGGACACCATGGCGATGCTCTCGGAAATGGGCATCAACGTGGTGGAAAGCGAAGAGGGCGAGGACAACACCGCCGAGGAATCCGAGGAATCCGAATCCGACTCCTTCGCCGGCGGCAATGTCGACGAAGAGGATCTGGGCCGCACCGACGATCCCGTGCGCATGTATCTGCGCGAAATGGGCTCGGTCGAGCTGCTGTCGCGCGAGGGCGAAATCGCCATCGCCAAGCGCATCGAGGCCGGCTGCCAGATGATGATCGGCGGCATTTGCGAAAGCCCGCTCACCATCCGCGCCATCATCGACTGGCACGATTCCCTGTGCGAAGGCCGCATGCTTCTGCGCGACATCATCGATCTCGACGCCACCTATGGCGCCGAAGTGTCGGATGAGGAGCTGGAAGAGGAGGCGGCCGGGGCCGAGGCCGAAGAGGAAAACGCCGAGGGCGAGGAGAACGAGGCCGAAATTCAGGAATCCGAGGCCGAGGAGGGCGAGGACAGCTCGATCTCGCTGGCGGCCATGGAAGAGGAATTGATGCCGGTGGTTCTGGGGATGTTCCAGTCCATCAGCGACACCTTCAAGAAGCTGGAGAAGGTGCAGAAGGACCGGCTGGCCCATCTGTCGCGGGGCGATGTGGTGCCGGCGGCGACGGAAAAGAAATACGACAAGCTGAAGATCGAGATGGTGCGGCTGATGGAAGGCGTTCATCTGAACGCCGCCCGCATCGAATTGCTGGTCGATCAGATGAACGGCCTGAACAAGCGCCTGATCACCCTGGAGGGCCGCCTGCTGCGCCTGGCGGAAAGCTGCCGGGTCAAGCGGGCCGACTTCCTTCAGGTCTATTACGGCAGTGAGCTCGATCCCAATTGGGTGGCGACGGTGGCGTCCCGCTCCAAGCAATGGCGCGATTTCACCGAGCGCTACGGCAAGGAGATCGGCGATATCCGCCAGTCGATCGGCGGCATCGCCGCCGAAGCCGGCCTGCCCATCGGCGAATATCGCCGCATCATCCAGACCATCCAGAAGGGCGAGCGCGAGTCCAACAAGGCCAAGAAGGAGATGATCGAGGCCAATCTGCGGCTGGTCATCTCCATCGCCAAGAAATACACCAATCGCGGTTTGCAGTTCCTGGACCTGATCCAGGAAGGCAATATCGGCCTGATGAAGGCGGTGGACAAGTTCGAGTACCGGCGCGGCTATAAGTTCTCCACCTACGCCACCTGGTGGATCAGGCAGGCCATCACCCGCTCCATCGCCGATCAGGCCCGCACCATCCGCATCCCGGTGCATATGATCGAGACCATCAACAAGCTGGTGCGGACCTCGCGGCAGATGCTGCACGAGATCGGCCGCGAGCCGACCCCGGAGGAACTGGCCGACAAGCTGTCCATGCCGCTGGACAAGGTGCGCAAGGTCCTCAAGATCGCCAAGGAGCCGATCAGCCTGGAAACCCCCATCGGCGACGAGGAGGATTCCCATCTCGGCGATTTCATCGAGGACAAGAACGCGGTTCTGCCGTTGGACGCCGCCATCCAGGCAAACTTACGCGAAACCACCACCCGGGTTCTGTCCAGCCTGACGCCGCGCGAGGAACGGGTGCTGCGCATGCGCTTCGGCATCGGCATGAACACCGACCACACCCTGGAAGAGGTGGGGCAGCAATTCAGCGTCACCCGCGAGCGCATCCGCCAGATCGAGGCCAAGGCCCTGCGCAAGCTGAAGCACCCCTCGCGGTCGCGCAAGCTGCGGAGTTTCCTGGATACCTGAGAGGGCCGGGGGCCTTTTGATCCGTGTGATTCACGGAGTCGCGGGCGGATTCAACCTGGCCGCCAAATCCGCCTCAAGGATTTGGACCGGGCTGGGGCGGCCGAACAGATAGCCCTGGAAGCGGGTGCACCCCATTTTCAGCAGGATGTCGCGCTGCTCGAAGGTCTCCACGCCTTCGGCGATGACGGCCAGATCGAGGCTTTGGCCCAGCGCCAGGATGGTTCGCACGATGGCGGCGTCGTTGGGATCGGTCAAAAGGTCGCGGACGAAGGATTGATCGATCTTCAGGTGGTTCAACGGCAACCGCTTGAGATGGCTCAGGGACGAATAGCCGGCGCCGAAATCGTCCAGAGAGAAGCGAATGCCGTGTTCGCGCAAGGCGAGCATTCGGCCGATCAGGGTCTCGGTATCGTCGATCAATTGGCTTTCGGTCAGTTCGATCTGCAATCGTTCCGGAGGGGCGCCGGCCTCGTCCAGGGCGGCCAGGACCCGGGGGACGAAATCGGGATCGTGCAATTGGCGGGCACTGACATTGACCGCCAGCGTCGCGCCGGACAGGCGGGGATGGTTTCGCCATAGCGCCAGCTGACGGCAGGCGCTCCGTACGATCCAATCCCCCAATTGCAGGATCATGCCCGTGCTTTCCGCCAGGGGAATGAAGGTGCGGGGGGGTTGAATTCCCCGATCGGGATGGTTCCAGCGGACCAGCGCCTCCATCCCGATCAGGGCGCCCTCGGCATCGATCTGGGGTTGGTAATAAAGAACGAAATCCTGATGCCGGATGGCTTCGCGCAGCTCCGTCTCCAATAAAGTGCGCTTGTCCAGCACGTCCTGCATGGCGGAATTGAAGAATTTCAGCCGGTCGCGCCCGTCGTTCTTGGCGTCGTACATGGCCATGTCGGCGCGGCGCAGCAATTCGTCCACCCGGTTGCCGGCATCCGAAAACATGGCGATGCCGATGCTGGCGCTGACGGTATGGGTGAAGCCGTCGAGGGCAAACGGGGGGCGCAAGGCCTGTAGCACCTTGGTGCCGACCCGTTCGGCGTCGGTCATGGCGTGCTGGCAATCGGGATCGAGATTTTCCATCAGCAGGACGAATTCGTCGCCGCCCAGCCGGGCCAGGGTATCGTTCGCCCGGACGGTGGTCGACAGGCGCCGCGCCACCTGGGTCAGCAGGTCATCCCCCTTGCTATGGCCGCGCGTGTCGTTCAGCACCTTGAAATTGTCGAGGTCGATATAGAGAAGCGCGCCCTCGGCTCCGGTGCGCTGGAAATTGTTCAAGGCGTGGCGGGCCCGTTCCAGGAACAGGGCGCGATTGGGCAGGCCGGTCAAGGGGTCGTAGAAGGCCAGTTGGCTGATTTTTTCCTGGGCGAGCTTGTGATCGGTGAAGTCGGTGGCGATGGTGCACAGGGCGTAGACTTGGCCCCGCGTGTCGCGCAGAGGTTGCCGGACCACGAGATAGGCCCGGTCTTCGGGGTTGGCGCGGCTGCGCAGGCTGGTTTCCGTCACCAGGACCTGTCCGGCTTCGATTACTTCCCGGTCGGCGGCCTGAAGGCGTTGGACGATTTCGGCATCAAAGAAATCGGACTGGTCGCGCCCAATGATCTCTTCGGGCGCGGCGCCCAGGAATTCGGCCGTTCTGCGGTTGACGTACTGGTAACGGGATTGGGGGTCCTTGATGAGGATGTGGGCGTCGACGTTATCGAGGATAAGAGCCAGTTTTTCTTCGGTGATGCGGATGTGCCGGGTCTTTTCCGCCACCATGCGGCGTTGCCAGGCGATGGCCAGCACGGACAGGATCAGCAGAAATCCCAGGCCGCCCAGGCCCAGCCAAAGCCGGCGCAGGCCGGGTGGCGGCGGGGGCGGGCCCTCCCACTTGGCCAGGGTCCGGTAATAATAGGAACCGGGGCTCGATTGCCAGCGGTTCAGGGTCTGGTCGATGGCGGCCAGCACGTCCGCGTTCCGTCCCCTGGCGGTGGCGTAATACAGTTGGGCGGGCTGGAAGGTGATGGGGGTGCGGTCCAGCCCGTAGCGTCGGGCTCGGGAATTGCCGTACAGGTAATTGGTGGCCACGGCATCGGTCTCGCCGTCCGCTGTCATCTGGAAGCCTTCGGCCAGGGTCGCGACCGGCAGCAAAGTCACGTCGCGAAGGCCGTATTCGTGGATCAAGGTCCCGAGATAGGATTCCTGCACCGATCCCTTGAGAACGGCGATTCGTTTGCCCGCCAGATCCTTGATGGAGTTCAGGACCACTTGGGGGGCGCGATAGAATTCGGACCAACTGTACAGGGCGGGGACGGCGCCGAAATCCAGGGTGCGCGCGCGCCGGTCGCTATAGGCCACGTCGGGCATCACATCCAGTTTGCCGCTCCGCAGCCGGGCCAGACACTGGTCCCAGGCGCAGGGAACGGGCCGGAGCCGCCAGGAGTGTCGCGCGGCGACGCGGGTCAGGATGTCCCACAGAATGCCCGCGGGCTGCCGTCCCGGCGTGGACAGGAAGATCTTGGGCGGGTTCTGGTAGATTCCGACGGTGACCGTCCGCTCGCCGGCGCCGGCGAAAGCGGCGCCGGCGATGGCGGCGGCAAGGCCGGCGACCATAACCAGCCAAAACCGGACCTGGTGCCATCGTGTCCGGTTGGTCGCGGAAAGACGTGTCGTGCGCGGCGTCCGCCCCATGTCGCCCGTCACCTCCGGTCCGTCCGATCAAAATCGCCGATCGTGTCCTTCGCCCGTGATCATGCCGTGGAAAGGGCGGTGGAGTCACGCGACGTCATGGAACAAGGACGTGTGTGGACCGGCGCCGAAGGAAGGCACAACCAGGGCGGGTCTTTTTGTGGATAAACCGATTGATCGGCGCTACGCACATGTAGTATAACCTAAATAAGGCTATAATTATTCCAGGGATGCGGCCCTGTCGTACGGGAGCACGCCATGTTCGCAAGCGCAAAAGAACCTTCCGCCGCCGATAAGGAGAAAGCCGAGGCCATAGAGCAGGCCAAGAAAAAGATCCGTGTTCTGGTTCACACCATGCATGACGTCACCCCGGAGGAGGCGGAGCGTACGGTCGAGCGAATCAAGGATCTCATGAAGGAAGAGAAGCTTCTGCCCTTTGATTTTCGGCAGAAGGCGTTTAAACGAATGCGTGTATTGGAGTGCGACGCCAATATGCGCGCCGCCGACATGATGCTGCACAAGGCGTCGGAGATGGCGGTGGAGGAAAATATGAAGGAGCGCGCTTTTGATCTTGGCGAGGCGCGCAAGTTCTATAGCAAGGCCTGTACCCTGGGAGCCGACGACGATTGGCGCAAGGCGTTTCAGCGCAGCGCCGAGACCATCCTTCTGACCGGCGGCGTCCAGCACAAGGGGCCGACGCGGGCCAAGCCGCTCGACCTTGCCCCCAAGCCGCCCAACCGCGCCAAGCCGGACCACGACGACGCGGCTTGATTTTTTGTTCGGCCTCAGGCACCGGCGCTTGCGCCCTTCGGGCGCTGGTTTTTAGGTTGGGCCTCAAGCGCCGGCGCTCGCGCTTGGCTTATCCTCACTCGCTTGCGCTCGCTCCGGCGCGCTCAACGCGCATAGTCGGCCGCTGGCGCGGCCTCCGGGTGCCGTGGGTCAACGCCGGGCAGGGGAATCGGGTGAACCCGCTTCCCCTGCATTATGTATATTTCCCTCAATCGCCGGGCGGTCGCGTCCGCGACCTTGGCTATCCTCGCTTGCGCTCCGAGGCCCCGATGGAGCCTCTCCGCACGCTGCGGCGGCCTCAACGGCCTAGTCGCTCCGCTCCAACGCGCCTTCACCCGATTCCCCTGCAACGCCGGGGGGTGGGCATTGCCATATTAAAAATGCGTGATATAATTTGATGCCCTCAAGGTTCGTGACTCCGCGACTCGCCCCGCCCGGTTCGGGCGGCCCGCCCGCGTCGGGGTGACGATGTTCATGATCGCGACATCACCTGCAATGTGACCGGCCCGTCGCAAAGGGAGGCGTTTTTGATCCTGTTCCGGGCCGGGCGGCCATCATGCTGAGTATCGCCGTGGCGTTCGCGCTGCTGTTGACCGCCGCCGTCGGCGGCGTGGTCTTCGGGCGGGTCCGGGCGGTCCATGGCGCGGTGTACGCGGCCACGCTGGCGGCCTGCCTGATCCTGCTGGGCGGCGCCGTCGCGCATTTGTGGACGGGCGGCGTGACCCGGACCACCCTTCCCATCGGCCTGCCGTGGTTGCCCTTTCATGTCCGGCTGGACAATCTGTCGGCCCTGTTCATGGTCATCGTCGATCTGGCGGCGGCGGTGGCCAGCCTGTTTTCCCTGTCCCATGGTCCCGCCGACCCCAACCGGCGGCGGATCAGCCCGGCCTTTCCGCTGTTCGTGCTGGGTCTGAACGCGGTGCTGCTGGCCGCCGATATTTACGGATTCCTGGTGGCGTGGGAGTTCATGTCGCTGTCGTCCTGGGCGCTGGTGGTGTCGGACCATGCCAGCGAAAAAAGCCGCCGCGCCGGGCTGATCTATCTGATCGTCGCCGCCTTCGGGACGATCTGCCTGCTGGCCTGTTTCGCCATCATGGCCGGTTCCGCCGGCGGCCTCACCTTCGCCGCCTTGCGGGCCCATCCGCCCATGGGCGCGGCCGCCGCCGTGGCGGTGGGGCTGGCGATCCTGGGCGCGGGATCGAAAGCCGGGCTGGTGCCGCTGCACGCCTGGCTGCCGCTGGCCCATCCGCAGGCGCCGGCTCCGGCCTCGGCGCTGATGTCCGGGGTGATGACCAAGGTCGCCTTTTACGCCCTGATCCGCATCCTGTTCGATCTCATGGGAGGCATCGCCTGGCCCTGGGGGCCGGTCCTGTTGGCGATCGGCGCCGTGACCGCGGTGATGGGCGTGCTCTACGCCCTGCTTCAGGACGACGTGAAGACCCTGCTTGCCTATTCCACCGTCGAAAATGTCGGCATCGTCGCCATCGCTCTGGGTCTTGCCGTGATCTTCCGGGCCGATGGCCGTGCCGGGCTGGCGGCCCTGGCTTTGGTGGCCGCGCTTTATCACATGCTCAACCATTCCCTGGCCAAAAGCCTGATGTTTCTGGGCGCCGGCACGGTGATCGGCGCTACCGGCCACCATGGTCTGGCGCGGCTGGGCGGGCTGTTGAACCGGCTGCCCTGGACCGGGGCGGCGATGCTGGTGGGGGCGGCGGCGATGTCGGCGCTGCCGCCTATGAACGGTTTCGTCTCGGAATGGCTGATCTTCCAGTTGCTGTTCGCCGGTCCGGCCTCGCCCCATTGGGCGGTGCGTTTCGGAGTGCCGGTGGCCGGCGCCGCCCTGGCCTTGGCGGCGGCCCTGGCGGCGGCCTGTTTCGTGCGCGCCTATGGGTTCGCCTTTCTCGGCCGACCCCGCTCGCCCGAAGCCGCCGCCGCGATCGAGGCCCCCTGGCCGATGCGGGTGGCCGTGGCCCTGCTGGCGGCGGGATGCGTGGCGCTGGGGGTGATTCCCGCCACCGTCACCCGCATTCTGGCCGCCCTGCTGCGGCCGGTGACCGGTGCCGGCTTCGACGTTTCGGCGGGAATCGGGTGGCCGTTCCTGTCGCCGGTTTCCGCAGGCGGCGGTTCCTATTCCGGCACGGTGCTGGTGCTGGCGGGGCTGATCCTGTTCATCGTTGCCGTCATCGTCGCCCGCCGCCTGGGAACCTCCGCCACCCGCATCGATCCCGCCTGGGATTGCGGCGGCGGGGAAAGTGGGCTCGATCCTCAATACAGTCCGGCCGGTTTCACCCAGCCGCTGCGTCGCACCCTGGCCGCCAGCCTGTTCCGGGTGCGCGAGACGGTCACCATGCCCGAGCCCGGCGATCCCGCGCCGGCGACCCATCGTCTGGAACTGGCCGACCCGGTATGGCGCGGCCTTTACGCGCCCGTCATCGGCGCCGTGGATTGGCTGGGCGAGCGGGTCAATCGTCTGCATTTCCTCACCCTGCGCCATTATCTGCTGATGATGTTCGCGACCCTGGTGAGCCTGCTTCTGGCGGTGGCGATCCGGCAATGACGGCTTCGGTTCTTTGGCAAATCGCGCAGATCGTTCTGGTCGCCCTGCTGGCGCCGCTGGTCACCGGCTGGGTGCGGCGGATGAAGGCCCGGCTGAACGGCCGCAAGGGGGCGCCGGCGATCCAGCCCTACCGCGATCTCTACCGGCTGCTCCAGAAGGAGGCGGTGGTGGCCGAGGGCACCTCGTGGGTCTACCGGGCCGCGCCCTATGTCACCGTCGCCGTATCCTGGCTGGCCGCCGCCATCGTGCCCACGGTGACCACCGATCTCGCCCTGGCGCCCGCCGCCGATCTGGTGGCCCTGGTGGCTTTGCTGGGGTTGGCCCGGTTCTGGACGGCGCTGGCCGGTCTCGACGCGGGCACCGCCTTCGGCGGTATCGGCGCTTCGCGCGAGATGCTGATCGCCGGTCTGGCCGAACCGGCGATGCTGATGGTCACTTTTTCCGTCAGCCTGCTGGCCGGAACCACGGCGCTCCCCCGGATCGTGCCCTTCGTGCTGGCGGGCGGCATCGGCCTGTCGGTATCGGCCGGTCTCGCCCTGGCCGCCCTGGTGATGGTGGCGGTGGCCGAAAACGGGCGCCTGCCCATCGACAATCCCGCCACCCATCTCGAACTGACCATGGTTCACGAAGCCATGGTCCTCGATTATTCCGGGCGCCATCTGGCGGCGATGGAGATGGCCGGCCATCTGCGCCTGACCCTGTATATCGCCCTGATCATCTGCCTGTTCCTGCCCTGGGGCATGGCCGTTCCCGGTGCCGGGGCGGCGGCGCTGGCCCTGGCGATGGCGGCCTTCCTGATCAAGATGTTCGGACTGGCGACGGCGCTGGCCTTGTTCGAGACCGCCACCGCCAAGATGCGGGTGTTCCGCTATGCCGATTTTCTGGGCGGGGCCTTGCTGCTGGGGCTGCTGGCCACCGTGTTCCAGTACGTGTCGCGGGCGCTATGACTCCCTTTTCCTACGATATTTCCCATCTGACCGGCGCCGCCATCCTGATCGCCGGCTTCGCGCTTTTGTATCAGCGCCGTCTGCGGGCGGTGCTCGGCACGTTCGCCATCCAGGCCTGGGCGCTGGCGATCGCCGCCGCCTGGCAGGCCCATATCCAGCACGCGCCGGAATTATGGGCGACGGCGGCCATCGCCCTGGTGTTCAAGGGGCTGCTGGTCCCCTTCGCCCTGGCGTGGCTGGTGGAACGCCTAGGCATTCACCGCACGGTGGAAACCGCCTTGTCCATCGGCTGGACCCTGGTGGCCGGCGTGGCGCTGGTCGGCCTGTCCATCGTCCTGGTGCTGCCGGTCACCGCCGGCACCGCGGCGGTGACCCGCGAGACCCTCGCCCTCGCCATGGGGGTGGTGCTGCTGGGCATGCTGATGATGATCACCCGGCGCAACGCCGTGACCCAGGTGGTGGGCTTCATGGCTCTGGAGAACGGCCTGCTGCTGGCGGCGGTGTCGGCCAAGGGCATGCCGCTGGTGGTGGAGATGGCCATCGCCTTTTCGGTGCTGGTGGCGATGATCCTGTTCGGCATCTTCTTTTTCCGCATCCGCGAACGCTTCGATTCGCTGGAGCTGCGCTATCTGGAAAGCTATCGGGGGGATCGGACGTGACCATTCTGGCCGATCCCCTGTCGTGGCTGCTGGGCCTGCCGGTGGCGGGCGCGATCCTTTTGGCCCTGCTGCCCTGGCGGGCGGCGTCGGTGGCCAATATCGGGGTGTCGGTGGCGACCTTCGCCGCCTCCCTGGTGCTGTTCCGGGTGCGGCCGCCGGCCGGCGCCCTGTTGTTCATCGATGATTTCAACGTCTATCTGGTGGCGCTGACCGCCTTCGTCGGCGCCACCACCGCCGTTTTTTCGGCCGCCTATATCGCCCGCGAGGTCGCCGGCGGCCGTCTGGGCGACGGCCATCTGCGTTTCTACCACGCCATGTATCAAGCCTTTCTGTTCACCATGCTGCTGGCGCTGACCGCCAACAACATCGGCCTGATGTGGGTGGCGGTCGAAGGCGCGACCCTGACCACGGTGCTGATGGTCAGCCTGTACCGCACCCGCGAGGCGATCGAGGCGGCGTGGAAATATTTCATCCTGTGTTCGGTGGGGATCGGGCTGGCTTTGTTCGGCACCATCCTGGTCTATCTCGCCGCCGAGCCGGTGATGGGGGCCAGCGGCGCCGCCATGGAATGGACCCGGCTGGTGGCCCGGGCCTGGGCGTTCCAGCCGGCCTTGCTCAACCTCGCCTTCGTCTTCGTTCTGGTCGGCTACGGCACCAAGGTGGGGCTGGCGCCTCTGCATGCCTGGCTGCCCGACGCCCATGCCGAGGGGCCGACTCCCATTTCGGCGGTTCTTTCGGGGCTGCTGCTCAATGTCGCGCTGTACGCCCTGCTGCGCTTCAAGATGCTGATCGCCGCCAACGGCCACGCTTTGGCGCCGGGGCCGCTGATGGTGGCGATGGGGCTGTCCAGCCTGTTTCTCTCCGCCTTCATGCTGTATCGCCGCGGCGACATCAAACGGCTGTTCGCCTATTCCTCGATCGAGCATATGGGGATCATCACCTTCGCCTTCGGCATCGGCGGCGGGCTGGCCGATTTCGCCGGCCTGTTGCACATGACCATGCATTCGCTGACCAAATCGGCGATCTTCTTCACCGCCGGCATCGCCAGCCAGAATGCCGGTTCCAGCCGCATCGCCCGCATCAAGGGGCTGACCGTTTCGACGCCGGTGCTGGGCTGGGTCTTTTTGCTGGCGGTTCTGGCCATCGCCGGTTTGCCGCCGATGGGAGTGTTCACCAGCGAATTCCTGGTGGTGACCGCGACCGTGGCGCGCCATCCCCTGCTGGCGGTGCCCCTGGTCGTGGGGCTGCTGCTGGCCTTCGGCGCGCTGATCGGCCGGGTTCAGGGAATGGCCTTCGGCACGCCGGTGCCGGCTGAAGGCTATGGCCCGCCGACGCGGTGGCAGGCGGTGCTCGCCTATGGGCCGCCGATCCTCCATATGGCGCTGGTGGTGGTGGCCGGCCTGTATCTGCCGGCGATCCTGACCCATTGGTTCCAGGCGGTGGCGGGGATGCTGAAATGATGATGGGACGCGCCACCCTGATGGAGGTTCTGTCGCTCGGCCGTCCGGTGGCCGGGGCCCGGCCCTGGCCGCGCGTCGTTCTGGACGATCGCGCCTGGCGCGCTTTGGTGGGCCATATGGCGGTCGCCGATTGGGTGCTGCTGGCCGAATGGGGCGGGCCGGACGAGGTGCATGTCGCGCTGCGCGACGAGGAAACCGGCGAGATCGCCATCGCCACCCGCGCATCCGCCGACCGGCGTTTCTTCGCCCTGGGACCGGTCCGTCCCGGCGCCATCCGGCTGGAACGGGCCATCCGCGATCTGTGGGGCCTGGCGCCGGAAGGGTTGGAGGATCAGCGCCCCTGGCTCGATCACGGGCATTGGCCGGTCCATCATCCCCTGGGCGCGGCGTCGCCGCCGCAACCGGCCCGCCCCTATCGCTTTCTCGCCGCCGAGGGCGAGGGGCTGCATCAGGTGCCGGTGGGGCCGGTTCATGCCGGTATCATCGAGCCCGGGCATTTCCGCTTTCACGTCCAGGGCGAGACGGTGGTGCGGCTGGAGGCCCGGCTCGGCTATGTCCACAAGGGGATATCGGCGGCCATGGCCGGGCAGACGCCGGCCGGCGCCGCCCGCGTCGCCGGCCGGGTGTCGGGGGATTCCACCGTCGCTTACGCCCTGGCTTTCGCCCATGCCGTCGAAGCGGCGAGCGATTGTTCGCCGCCGCCGCGGGCGGTGTGGCTGCGGGCGGTTCTGGCCGAGATCGAACGCATCGCCAACCATGTCTTCGATATCGGCGCCATCTGCAACGATGCCGGGTTTCCCCTGGCCTTGTCCGAAGCCTCCCTGTTGCGCGAAATGCTGCTGCGGGCCAATGAAAGCCTGTTCGGCCATCGTCTGGCCATGGATCGCGTCATCCCCGGCGGACTCGCCTGCGACATCGACGAGGCCGGCGCCGCCCTCCTGGCCGCCACGCTGACCCGTTTCGGCAAACGGTTCCAGCGTCTGGTGGCGCTTTATCGCGATACCCCTTCCCTGCTCGACCGCACCATCGGCGCCGGTGTGGTCGCCGGCGCCCTGGTCTACCGGTTCGGGGCCGGCGGCTTCGTCGGCCGCGCCGCCAGCCGCGGCGTCGATGCCCGCAAGGTGCCGGGCTATCCGCCCTATGACCAATTGGATTTCGTCATTCCGGTCCGGGCCGAGGGGGATGTCGATGCCCGGATCGAAATCCGTATCGCCGAAATCCGGATCAGCCTGGATCTGCTCGCCCGTCTGCTGGCGGGCCTTCCGTCCGGCCCGGTGGCGGCGGCGGTTCCCCGCGCCGCCGGCGAGGGGCTGGGCGTCGTCGAGGGCTTTCGCGGCAAAATTCTGGTCTGGGTTCGTCTGGCCGAGGACGGGACGGTGGCCCAGTGCCACCCCCACGATCCCTCCTGGTTCCAATGGCCGCTGCTGGAAGCGGCCATAGAGGGTAATATTTTGGCCGATTTCCCTTTGTGCAATAAGTCCTTCAACTGCTCCTATTCCGGGGTGGACCTGTAGCCATGCCGCTGAACCATCTGCTGTTCCGCAATATCGTCAAAGGCCACCGCACCGAACCGGCCCCCGCCTCTGATGCCCATGCCGCCGCCGAATTGGCGCGGGGCGCTCCCGGCGCCGGGTTGGGACGATCCCTGGCCCTGCGGGTGGTCGATTGCGGGTCGTGCAACGGCTGCGAACTGGAGCTGCATGCCGCCACCGGGCCGGCCTACGATCTCGACCATCTGGGGCTGCATGTGGTCGCCTCGCCCCGTCACGCCGACGCGCTGGTGGTCACCGGTCCGGTCTCGGCCAATATGGAGCCGGCCCTGCGGCGCACGGCGCAAGCGGTGCCCAGGCCCAACCGGGTGGTGGCCCTGGGCGATTGCGCCGGCGATGGCGGCTGTTTCGCCGGCACCTACGCGGTCAAGGGCGGTGTGGGCCAAATCCTGCCGGTCGATCTGCATATCCCCGGCTGCCCGCCCACGCCGACCCGGATCCTGGCGGGACTGCGGGCGCTGATGGACCGGGAACGCTAACCCTCAGCTTCCCAGCACGATCCAGCCCAGCAGCCCCAGCAGGATCAGGCCCAGCGCCGGAAAGAACCAGCCGCCCAGGACGATGAAGGCGCAATCGGCCAGGATCAGGGCGGCGATTTCATAGCGGCTGGTCAGCGCGATTCCGCCGGCCATGGCCAGCAGGGTCAGGGCGGCGATCGGCCGCCACAGACGGGGGCGCGTCCGGCGCCGATAGGGGGCGAAACGCCGTTCCAGCAAAGCGGGATCGACGCGCCGCTCCAGCCAGGGGGCGTGGCCGGCGGCTTTGGCCAGTTCCAGCAGCAGGGCGCGCAGATCGCCGTGACGCAGGCCCCGGCTTCTTTGGTCGCGAATGGCGCGGGCGACCCGGATGTCGCGCCGCCACAGGCGCCGCCACAAGCCTTTGCCCCAACCGTCGCCCGACCGGGCGGTGGCGGCGATGGCGCTTTCCCAAGCCAGGGCGCGGGCGCGGGCTTCGACGCCACCCAGGGCATAGGACAGGGAATCGCCGCCATCAAGGGGACCGCCGGCGGCGTCGAACCGCCGCGCCAATCCGCTCAGGGTTTCCGAATCCAGGGTGGAATCGCCCAGGGCGCACAGGGCCAGGGATTCGATATGGGGGCGGCCGCGCCCGACCGGGATCACGCCGTCGGTCAAGGCGGTTTCCAGAACGTCCGCGGCGGCGTTGGTGTCGCAGGCGTCGATGGCGACCCGGAACCGCTCCTCGAAAGCGGCGAGCGCGTCGTTCAGACGGGCGAAATCGGCGGATTCCTCCGCGGGCGCCATCGGCCGTTCGTCATCGTGTCCGGTCGTGGCGGGCGGGTTCGCCGGCAGGGTTTGGGCGGCGGATATGGCTTCGTCATAGGCCCGGCGCAGGCGCATGAAGGCGTCGGGATCGGCGTCGGGATCGATGGTCTTCAGGCGCGCGGCATAGGCGCGCCGGATCAGGATCCGGTCGGCGGTGGGGGTAAGCGCCAGTTCCTGCCAGGGCCAATCGTTCATTCCGCCCGGACCCTCCACGGAATCGGCGTCACGACAGGGGCGCGATATCGCCCCGTTCGGCTTCGGCCAGCAGGGCGTTCGCCGTTTCCGCCAGGGTCCCGGCGGCGATGGCGGCCCGGAGCACGCGCATCACGTCCTGATAATAGTGAAGATTGTGCCAGGTCAGCAGCACCGCGCCCAAAATCTCCTTGCAGCGGATCAGGTGGTGGAGGTAGGCCCGCGAATGGGACCGGCAGGCGGGGCAACCACAGGCCTCGTCCAGCGGGCGGGGATCGTCCTGGTGGCGGGCGTTGCGCAGGTTGACGGTGCCGCGCCGGGTGAAGGCCTGGGCGGTGCGCCCGGAGCGGGTCGGCATCACGCAATCGAACATGTCGATGCCGCGCATCACCGCGCCGATGATATCCGACGGCCGCCCCACCCCCATCAGATAGCGGGGCCGGTCGGCGGGCAGCAAGGGCACGGTGACGTCGAGCACGCCGAACATGGCCTCCTGGCCCTCGCCCACCGCCAGCCCGCCCACCGCATAGCCGTCGAAGCCGATTTCGGTCAGGGCGGCGGCCGATTGGGCCCGCAGATCGGGATATAATCCGCCCTGATTGATGCCGAACAGGCCGTAGCCGGGGCGCCGGACGAAGGCGTCGCGCGAACGGCCGGCCCAGCGCATGGACAGGCGCATGGATCGCTCGGCCTGCTCCCAGGTCGCCGGAAAGGGCGTGCATTCGTCGAAGGCCATGGTGATGTCGGAATCGAGGTCGCGCTGAATCGCCATCGACCGTTCCGGGGTCAGCACATGGCGGGCGCCGTCGATATGGGATTGGAAGGTGACGCCTTCCTCGGCGATGGTCCTGAGCTTGGCCAGGCTCATCACCTGGAAGCCGCCGGAATCGGTCAGGATCGGGCCGGGCCAGCCCATGAAGCGATGCAGGCCGCCTTGGGCGGCGACCCGTTCGGCGCCGGGGCGCAGCATCAGATGGTAGGTGTTGCCCAGCACCATCTGGGCGCCGGTGGCGGCCACCGCGTCCGGGGTCATCGCCTTGACCGTGGCGGCGGTGCCCACCGGCATGAAGGCCGGCGTGTCCACCGGCCCATGGGCGGTGTCGATCCGTCCCAGGCGGGCGGCGCCGTCGGTGGCCAGCAGTTCGAAACCAAAAGCGGTCATGACGGGTCTTGTCGCTCCAACAGACAGCAATCGCCATAGGAATAGAAACGGTAGCCGGCCCCCACCGCGTGCGCATAGGCGGTTTTCATCCGCTCCAGGCCGGAAAAGGCCGAAACCAGCATGAACAGGGTCGAGCGCGGCAGATGAAAATTGGTCAGCAGCCCGTCCACCGCCCGGAACCGGTAGCCCGGCGTGATGAAAATATCGGTGGTCCCTTCGAAGGGCGCCAGCCGTCCGGTCTCGGCGGCGGCGCTTTCCAGCAGCCGCAGCGCGGTGGTGCCCACCGCCACCACCCGGCCTCCGGCGGCGCGGGCCGCTTCGATGGCGGCCACCGCCTCCGCCGACAGCCGTCCCCATTCGGCATGCATGCGGTGGTCGCGCGTATCCTCGGCGGTCACCGGCAGAAAGGTGCCGGCCCCCACATGCAGGGTCGCCGCCACCCGTTCGATGCCGGCCGCGTCCAGCGCCGCCAGCAGGTCCGGAGTGAAATGCAGGCCGGCGGTGGGGGCGGCGACGGCGCCCTCCTCGCGGGCATAGACGGTCTGGTAATCGGCGCGGTCGGCATCGTCGGCCTTGCCGCCGCGGATATAGGGGGGCAGGGGCATGCGGCCGATCCCGTCCAGCGCCGCCATCAGCGCCGCGCCGCCCTTGTCGAAGCGCAGGATCACCTCGCCGCCCGCGCCCCGGCTTTCCACCGTCGCGGTCAGGGCCGGGCCGAAATCGATGGCGTCGCCCGCCTTCAGCCGTTTGGCGGGACGGGCGAAGACCGCCCAGCGGCTTTCGTCCAGGCGCAGATGCAGGGTGACCTCGACCTTGGCGGCGCCGCGCCGGCCCGACAGGCGGGCGGGAATGACCTTGGTGTCGTTGACCACCAGGATGTCGTTGGGGGCCAGCAGGCGCGGCAGGTCGCGCACGCCTTTGTCCTCCAGGCGATCATGGCCCACCCGCAACAGGCGGGCGGAATCGCGGGGCTGGGCCGGCCGTTCGGCGATCAGGGCGCGGGGCAGTTCGAAATCGAAATCATCGACACGCATGGCGCGGCTTCGCAGGAAACGCCGCCGCCGTCAAGGCGCTTGTAGCAGACCTCGCGTGCGGCGGGCGGGCGTGGCACAATGACGACGTGTCCTTCTGGCCGGAATCCGCTACGTGACCCTGGACTTTTACCCGCCGATCACGCCCCATGCGACCGGATGGCTCGATGTCGGCGATCCCCATCGCCTGTATTGGGAAGTGTCGGGCAATCCCGACGGTGCCGCCGTCCTGTTCCTTCACGGCGGGCCGGGCGCGGCCGTCGCCGCTCCCTATCGGCGGTTCTTCGATCCCGCCTTCTGGCGGATCGTGCTGTTCGATCAGCGCGGGTGCGGACGGTCCACGCCCAACGCCTCGGTCGAGGCCAACACCACCGCCGATCTGATCGCCGATATGGAAAAGCTGCGCCGTCATCTGGGCATCGAGCGGTGGCTGCTGTTCGGCGGGTCGTGGGGCAGCACCCTGGCTTTGGCCTATGGGCAGGCCCATCCCGACCGGGTGGCGGGGTTCGTGTTGCGCGGAATCTTCCTGTTCCGCCCGCAAGAGGTGGCCTGGTTCCTGGACGGCATGGGCCTGTTCTTTCCCGAAGCCCGCCGGCGACTGGTGGAATTCCTGCCCGAGGGTGAGCGCGGCGACCTGCTGGGCGCCTATTACCGCCGCCTGCTCGATTTCGATCCGGCGGTCAATCTGCCGGCGGCCCAGGCCTGGTGCGCGTACGAGGATGCCTGCGCCCGTCTGTTGCCCCGCGCCGCCGCGACCACCGGCGCCGAAGCCGGCGGCAGTCTGTCGCTGGCGCGGATCGAATGTCATTACATGGTCCATGGCGGGTTTCTGGCGCCCGGCCAGCTTCTGGGGAACATGAACCGGATCGCCGGCCTTCCCGCGACCATCGTCCAGGGGCGGTACGACATGGTCTGCCCCCCGGCCACCGCCGTCGAGCTGGCCGATTCCTGGCCCGGCAGCCGTCTGACGCTTATCCCCGATGCCGGCCATTCGGCCATGGAACCGGGAACCCGCGCCGCTCTGATCGAGGCGGTGGAGGCCATGAAGGGGCCGGCTTTCGGCGCCTGAGAGTTTGTGAAAGAATGCCCATCCGGCGTGAAATCGACGGAAAAACGCCAGCGTTTCCAATGGGCGTTCTTTTGCAAGTTCGATTGATTCACAAACCCTGACCCCATTTCCGTCGATGCTTCGGGGGATGCAAGGGCGCATCCGACCGGAAGAGGTATTGTCACAAAATGTCGGCTTACGTATACTTTTGATGGCGCTTTGTATGCAGAAGCAATCGCACCGGTAGGTGTCGCCATGGAAGCCGTACCGTTTTTGATGGAGCTGTCGCCAGAACGGCACGCCTGCCGGAAGGTCCTGGAGGCCGTCATTCGAATCGTCGCCGACGAGTTCGGCCTGACCGTATCGGAGATGATGATGCCGTCACGCAGCCACGCCGTATGGAAACCGCGGATGGCCGCGATGTATCTGGCCCGCCTGATGACCGATTGTTCCCTGCCGGAACTGGGGCGTGCCTTTGGCGGGCGCAGCCATACCACGGTGCTGCGCGCCACCCGCCGGTGCCGGGACTTGATGGATCGGGACGTTTGTTGGCGCGAATGCCTGGCCGTGCTTCGCAATCGTCTGGAACGCCATGCGGCGGACATGGTTCTGACCGCGCGGACCTGACCGCGTATCCGGCGCGCGGCCAGACGCCCGGACGGGCGCGCCCGCCACATTTCGTCACAAAACGTGCCAAGCTGCGGGTGGCCCCGCTCCCGTCCCCGCGCCATTGTTGTGCGCAATAAGTTGCTTCGAAACGGGATCAATACCATGCAATTGGCCACCATGGGTGCCGCCGCGCCGCTGTCCACCCCGTCGCAGGATTTCCGTCCGCGGAGCGGGTCGGAGAATACCCGGCGGGAAAACGTTGCCGCCATCATCAAGGCGGTGGCCGATGAATTCGGCCTTTCCGTCGCCCAATTGATGACGCCCAGCCGTTCCCACGCGGTGTGGAAGCCGCGTATGGCGGCCATGTATTACGCGCGCCAAATGACCGGCTGCTCCCTGCCCGAACTGGGCGAGTTTTTCGGCGGGCGCAGCCATACCACCGTGCTGCGCGCCGTTCGCCGGTGCCGCGAGATGATGGACAAGGACCCGGTTTGGACGGAATGTATGGACGGTATGCTGGAGAGGCTGATCCGACTGGTCATCATGCCCGACGTCTGACTCGGTCCTCCCTATTCGTCTAATGGGGCCGGTTCGACTTCGGTGCTTCCGGCTCCAGCGGGAGCAGGGGGCGTCATGGCCGAGATCGTTGTCGTCGAAGACGAAGCGTCGCTGAGAGACGATCTGGTGGAATATTTCGGCCGGTGCGGCCATAGCGTGACCGGCTGCGGGGATGCGGACGCCCTGGACCGCCATCTGGCGTCGGCCGACCCCGATATCCTGGTTCTCGACATCAATCTGCCGGGGGAAGACGGCTTCTCCATCGCCCGCCGCCTGCGGGAGCGGTCAAGCGTGGGCATCATCATGCTGACGGCGCGGGGATTGGGCGTGGACCGCGTGGTCGGGCTGGAGGTCGGCGCCGACGCCTATCTGGTCAAGCCGGTGGATCTGCGCGAATTGGAAGCGCAGGTCCGCGCCCTGGCCCGCCGTCTGGGGCGGGATGGCGAGCGGGATGGGGCGGTCGCGCCCCGCGCCGCGCCCGCCATCGAAGCCGGCGGCGAAAATTGGGTCTACGAGGCGCTGACCTGGACTTTGCTGGCGCCGAACGGACGCGGTCTCAAATTGACCGCCGGCGAGCGGGTTTTCATCGCCTTGCTGGTGGCCCGCCCCGGCGAGGCGGTCGGCCGCGCCGATATCATGACGGCGCTGGGCAAACGCTATTGGGACCCGGCCGACCGTTCGATCGATTCGATGGTGCGCCGGCTGCGCGCCAAGGCCCGCGCCGATCTCGGCGAAGTCCTTCCGGTCGAGGCCGTTCACGGGGTGGGGTACGCTTTCGCCGCGCCGGTGACGGTGTCGCCGTGAGGCGCACGGATATGGCGGGCGCGGCCACCAGGACCGGCAAGGCGAAGTTGCCCCTGGGCCGGCGGCGGGTTGAAACCGGGGTCGAACCGTGGCGCGTGCTGGTGGTGGACGACGACCCCGAAGTCCATGCCATGACCGCCGTTCTGCTGCGCGATTTCCTGTTCGAAGGCCGTTCCTTCGCGCCGGTGACGGCCCGTTCGTCGGCCGAGGCCCTGGCGGCGGCGGCGGCCGACCCGGACATACCGGTGGCGCTGATCGACGTGGTGATGGAGGCGCCCGATTCCGGCCTGGTCCTGGTTCGGCGCATCCGCGAGGAGCTGGGTAACCGGCGCATGCGCCTGATCCTGCGCACCGGCCAGCCCGGCAGCGCGCCCGAACGCGACGTCATCCAAGGCTGGGACGTCAACGATTACAAAAGCAAAACCGAAATCACGGCCCAAAAGCTGTTCACCGCTCTGGTGGCGGCGGTGCGGTCCTGGCGCGATATCGCGCGGGTGTCGCAGATGGCCGAGGAATTGGGCGGGCTCAACACCGCCCTGGAACGGCGGGTGGCGGAACGGACCAGGGCGCTGAACGAGGCCAAGGAGGCGGCGGAACGGGCCTTGGCCCGCGAGACCGAGGCGAAACGGCAATTGCGCCAGTTCCTGTCGATGATGTCCCATGAATTCCGCACGCCCCTGGCCGTTATCGATTCGGCCGCCCAGATGCTGTTGCTGGCCGCCGAGGCGTCGCCCCCCATGCGGCCCCGTCTCGAAACCATTCGCGGCGGCGTACGTCGCCTGACCGGCCTGATCGAGACCTGTCTGGCCGACGAGCAATTGGAAAGCGGCCGGATCGCTTTGCAGGACGGCGCCGTCGATCTGGCGTCCCTGCTCAAGACCACCGTTTCCTTGCACGGCACCGCCGAGCCCGGGCGCGACATTCGCCTGGCCCTGGCCGATTGTCCGGAAATCCGGGGCGATGGCGGCCTGCTGGCGCTGGTGTTCGACAATCTCATCGGCAACGCGCTGAAATATTCCCCGTCCGACGCGCCGGTCGAGGTGGCGGCCGAAACCGGCGGCGGCACCGTGGCGGTCACCGTTTCCGATCGCGGCATCGGCATTCCCCCGGCGGATATCCCCCTGGTGTTCGAGCGCTTCTTTCGCGCCGGCAATGTGGGGACCCGGCCCGGGACGGGGATCGGTCTGCATCTGGCGCGGCAGATCGTTCACATGCATGGCGGGACCATCGCCGCCGGCCACCGGCCGGGAGGCGGCAGTGTTTTTACCGTGCAATTGCGGGCGGATCGGTGACGATGCGTTCCCATGACTGCGCAAATCGTTCGATTCGTGCTATGAAAACGTGGAACGTTGGTCGCGGGCAGGATGCCTCGCGCAAACGGGCGGGAAGGTCGCCCGGGATCCAAGGTGGCTGAACGCTATGCTGGCGCAGTATTACAGGTCTTTCAAGCGGACCCTCGACGAACAGGGGATCATCTTCTCCTTTTCCGGCTATATGTCCGAGAATATCCTGTATTCTCTGGGCGAGGCTCTACGTCAGAAAATGACGTTGGAGGAGGCCGACATGAATACGGCCAAGAAAGTATTCTCGGTTTTTGTTGAGCAAGCCCAGAACGTTATTCGCTATTCCGCCGAAAAGGTGGAGGGCCAGCGTGGCGAAGGGGTCGAACTGTCGTCGGGGATGGTGACCATCGGCAGCGATGACGGCGCCTTCTTCATCGTCTGCGGCAATGTCATCCGGGAAGAGGACGAGGCCCGTCTCCGGCAGCGCCTGGACCATCTGAACAGTCTGGACGCGCCGGCGATCAAAGCCTATTACCGGGAACAGTTGCGCGAGGCGCCCGACGACGACAGCCGCGGCGCCACCATCGGCCTGATCGAGATCGCCCGCCGGGCCAGCCGGCCGATCGAATTCGGGTTCGATCCCATCGAAGACGGGAAGTCGTTTTTCTGTATGCGCGTTTCGATTTGACGCCGGGTCGCAGGGGCGGGCAGTCCAGGCATGGCGGGCGGCATGAGGGCAGTATGAGCGATTTGCATATCGAATCCGGTGAACGGTCTCCGGCGGTGGATTTCGACCCGTCCATCGGGCGGATGTCCATCCGCGGCGAATCCTATCCCGAGGATGCGTCGCGGGTGTTCGCGCCGATCTTCGCCGCCATCGAATCCTATCTGGAGGCCGGATCGGCCCGCGGGCTGCATCTCGACATGGAATTGATCTATTTCAACAGCTCCAGCGCCAAGGCGCTGATGAATCTGTTTGTGATGCTCGACCAGGCGGCGGCCGAGGGCGGGCCGGTTACCGTCGATTGGCGCTATGCGCCCGACGACGACACCATGCGGGAATTCGGCGAGGATTTTTCCGAAGATCTGGAGCATGTGGTCTTCAATCTGATCGCCGTCGAGGGAGTGGGCTGAGGCCGGTGTCGAAGCAGAGCCACGGCGACGGGTTCAGCCTGTTCGGCGCCGAGGAACAGGCGTTGACGCAAGCCGAGGCGATGTTGGCGCGTTTGTCGGACGGTTCCGGCGATCCTGGCGGCGACGATCTCAAGGCCGGCGTGGCGGCCCTGATCGAATCCTATCGCCGCGCCATTCGCGAACAGCGTCGTCTGGTGCGGGGCAGCGATCGGCAACAGGCGCAGTTGGCGCGTCTCAACCGCGAACTCGCGCGGCGTGGCGCCGAGGCCGAAGAGGCGCTGGCCCGGCTGAAGGAAACCCGGGAAACCCTGACGCAGGCCGAGAAACTGGCGTCGCTGGGCGCCCTGGTCGCCGGTATCGCCCACGAGATCAATACGCCGGTGGGGATCGCCGTGTCCTGCGCCTCCCATCTGGAGGACGCCACCGGCCATATGCGGCGCCTGTTCGAAGCCGACGATATCGGCATCGACGATTTCGAACGCTACATGGCCACCGCCAGCGATACCTCCGCCCTGATTTTGGACAATTGCCGGCGGGCGGCGACCTTGATCGCCGGCTTCAAACAGGTGGCGGTGGACCGGACCAGTGACGAACGCCGGGTGTTCGATCTGGCCGAAACCATTCAGGATACCCTGATCAGTCTGGGGCCGACCTTGCGCCGCGCCGACCATCGGGTGGAGGTCACCTGTCCCGACGGCGTCAAAATCGACGGTTATCCGGGCGCGATTTCGCAAATCCTGACCAATCTCGTGATGAATTCGGTGACCCATGGCTATGGCGAGGGGGAGGGCGGCCTGTTCTCCATCGTCGTCGATCGGCCGCGACCGGGTTGGGTGCGCCTGGTCTATGGCGATGACGGCAAGGGGATCGCCGCCAAACATCGCGCCCGCGTGTTCGATCCCTTCTTCACCACCCGGCGGGGCGGCGGCGGCAGCGGGCTCGGCCTGCACATCGTCTATAATCTTGCGACCGGTCCTTTGGGCGGGACCGTCGTTCTGCTGGACCAATCGCCCGGCACCGCCTTCGCGCTCACCTTTCCCGAACGCGCGCCGGACTGATCCTTTAGACCGTGATGCAGAAAATCTGCATCACGGTCTAAAGGCTTTATATTTGGCCCTCGCCGGGCGCGCGCGTCCGCGCGCTTGGCATATTTGGCCCTCTGCCTAAGCGCGCGCGTCCGCGCGCTTGGCCGCTCGCTCAATGCTCGCCGGAGCGACG
>JAJZUL010000035.1 GCA_021848545.1 Pseudomonadota bacterium | reverse complement strand
CCGGAGGCGGCGTCAGCCGCCGACTATGCGCATTGAGCGCGCCGCAGCGCCCGCAGGGCGCGAGGATAAGCCAAGCGCGAGCGCCGGCGCTTGAGGCCAACCAACAAAAACCCACCCCCACCCCTTGACCCACGGCACCCAGAGGCCGCTTCAGCGACGACTATGCGCCCGAAGCGGAGCGGAGCACCAAGACCAGCGCGCCGCAGCGCCCGAAGGGCGCGAGGACAAGCCAAGCGCGAGCGCCGGCGCCCAACCAATAAACCCGCCGACGGGATGACAGCGCCGAACCGGCCTGTTACCCTTGGTTGGAGGTTTGGTCATCGCGCTTCGCCAGGGGAGACGAGCATGGCGCGCAAGGTGGTCACCGTTTTCGGAGGATCGGGGTTCATCGGCCGCCATCTGGTGCGACGCCTCGCTCTGGACGGATGGGTCGTGCGGGTGGCCGGCCGCGATCCGGTGGCGGCCAGTTTCCTGACCCCCATGGGCGACGTCGGCCAGGTGGTGCCGGTGCGGGCCGACGTCACCGACCGCGGCGCCGTGGCGGCGGCGGTGAAGGGCGCCGACGCGGTGATCAATCTGGTGGGCATCCTTTACGAACGCGGACGACGAACCTTCGAGGCCATCCACCACCAGGGCGCGGCCATCGTCGCCACCGAAGCCAAGGCGGCGGGCGCCACCCGACTGGTTCATGTGTCGGCGTTGGGGGCCGACCCGGCCTCGCCCTCGGCCTACGCCCGGTCCAAGGCGGCCGGCGAGGAAGCGGCGGCGAACGCCTTTCCGGGCGCCGTCATTCTTCGACCCGGACTGATTTTCGGCCCCGAGGACGGATCCTTCAATCGCTTCGCCGGTCTGGCGGCGGCATCGCCGATCCTGCCGGTCTTCACCGGCGACGGCTGGCGGTTCCGGCGCGGGCCGAGGGGACTCCGTTTCGACTTTTTCGGCACCGGCGGACCGGTGTTCCAGCCGGTATGGGTGGGCGACGTCGCCGCCGCCATCGTCGCCGCGCTGAACGACGAGACGGCTCGCGGGCGCATCTACGAATTGGGCGGGCCGCGCCGCTATTCCCTCAAGGAGCTTTTCGAGCTGGTTCTGCGCGTGACCGGACGGCGGCGGCTGCTGGTGCCGCTGCCATTCTGGGTGGCGGTGCTGGAGGCCGCCTTTCTCGGTTTGCTGCCGGTTCCGCCCCTGACCCTGGATCAGGTCCGACTGCTGCGTCAGGACAACGTGGTGCGCGGCGGCAAACCGGGCCTGGCGGACCTGGGCATCGTTCCAGCCTCCGCCGAAATCATCGTCCCCACCTATCTCGCCGGCGCGTAACGTCAAAACCCGAGAGCCGCTCGTGGAAATCCGGTCAAGCCCGCGCGGCGACCGGCCGCGGGGCGTTCCCTTTCGCGCGCTTTCGGGGAAAAGCGGCCCGATAAACAGTACCGGAGGATGAGCGCTCTATAACAAAAGGCATTATTTCGCCTTCTGTTCCCATTGCGTCCAAGCGAAATGCCTATAAAATAACACGCCATATTGGTGTGGTCTTTTTTTAGGCACATGGGGGTGGAAATGTCGGAACCGGAAAAGATTTTGGAGCTGACGCGGGCTGTTCACAGCGTCGCCAGCGACAAGATACGGGCCATCAAGACGGTGACGGGCGCCACCCGCATTCTGTCGCTCAACGCCCTGATCGAGGCGCATCGGGCCGGCGAGGCGGGACGCGGTTTCGCCGTGGTGGCCAACGAGGTCAAAAGCGTTTCGCAGGACATCAACGCCATCACCCAGGCGCTGGAAGGAGAACTGTCCACCACCATTCAGGATTTGATGACCCTGGGCGAATCGGTCATCCATCAGCTACGCGGTTCGCGCCTGACCGATCTCGCCCTGAACATGATCGAGATCATCGACCGCAATCTCTATGAACGGTCCTGCGACGTGCGCTGGTGGGCCACCGATTCGGCCGTGGTCGATTGCCTGACCGACGGCGGCGCCGACGCCGCCGACCATGCCTGCCGCCGGCTGGGGGTCATTCTCGATTCCTATACGGTCTATCTCGATCTGTGGATCGCCGATGCCCAAGGCCGCGTGGTGGCGTGCGGACGGCCCCAGCGCTATGGCCGCGCCATCGGCTCCAAGGTCACCAACGAGCGTTGGTTCCGCGACGCCATGGCCACCACCGACGGCAGCGATTACGCGGTGGCCGACGTGGCGTCGATTCCGGGATTGGACGGGGCGCGGGCCGCCACCTATGCCACGGCCATCCGCGCCGGCGGCCGGGTCGATGGCGAGATTCTGGGGGTCTTGGGAATTTTCTTCGACTGGGAGCCCCAGGCCGACGCGGTGGTCAATGGGGTCCGCCTGCGCGAAGATGAACGCGCCACCACCCGCTGCCTGCTGCTGGACCAGAATTTCAAGGTACTGGCGGCCTCGGACGGTGTCGGCGTGCTGTCCGACAGCTTTCCCCTCGATACCGACCAGGGCGCCCAGGGCAGTTACACGGACGATGCGGGTCGGATCGTCGGCTACGCCCTGACCCCGGGCTATGAGACCTATCGGGGGCTGGGCTGGTACGGGGCCATCGTGCAGCAATCGAAAAACTGACCTTTGGACGGCGTCACGCCTTGATTCCGGCCCCGCCGAGCTTGCGGGCGCCGGGATCGAGCGGCCAGCGGGGACGGGGCGCGAAATCGAGCGTGTCGGTCAGCCCCAGGCGCAACCGCTCCACCCCCGCCCAGGCGATCATGGCGGCGTTGTCCGTGCACAGGCCGAGCGGCGGCGCCACGAAATCCAACCCCTCCTTTTCGGCCAGGCCGGTCAGGGCGGCGCGCAGGGCGCCGTTGGCGGCGACGCCGCCGGCGGTCACCAGGGCGCGCCCGGCGGGCCAGTCGGCGCGAAAACGCCGGACGGCGTGGGTCACGCGATCGGCGATGCTGTCGGTGACCGCGGCCTGAAAGGCGGCGGCGATGTCGGCCGCGTCCCTGTCCGACACGGGATGGGGCAGATCCTCGACCAGCAGACGCACCGCGTTCTTCAGGCCGGAAAAGGAAAAGTCGCAGCCCGGCCGCCCCTTCATCGGCCGGGGCAGAGTGAAGCGGCCGGGATCGCCCTTGGCGGCGGCGGCTTCCACCAGGGGGCCGCCGGGGTAGCCCAGTCCGAGCATCTTGGCCACCTTGTCGAAGGCCTCGCCGGCGGCATCGTCCACGGTGGCGCCCAACCGGCGGTAGGACCCCACCCCCAGCACCGCCAGAATCTGGCAATGACCCCCCGAGACCAGCAGCAGCAGATAGGGAAAATCGAGATCGTCGGTCAGCCGGGCGGTCAGCGCGTGGCCTTCCAGATGGTTGACGGCGATGAACGGCTTGCCGGCGGCCAGGGCGATGGCCTTGCCCAGGGTCGCGCCCACCATCACCCCGCCGATCAGCCCCGGCCCGGCGGTGGCGGCGATTCCGTCCAGGTCGGCGAATTCCAGCCCGGCCCGGTCCATGGCCTGGGCCACCAGCCGATCGGCATGGTCGAGGTGGGCACGGGCGGCGATTTCAGGCACGATGCCGCCATAGGGACGGTGCTCCTCCAGTTGCGACAGCACCACCTGCGCGCGGATGGTCCGGTCGCCATCGACCACGGCCGCCGCGGTTTCGTCGCAACTGCTCTCGATACCCAGGATCACCATGGCGCGCCCGCCGAAAACCGCTTCACCGTCAAAATCCTTTTCTTCGCCGTCAGCATTTCCTACAACAGCCGCGCCATGACCACCAACACTCCCTTGCGCATCGGTACCCGCGGCTCGCCCCTGGCGCTGGCTCAAACCCATGAGACCCGCGACCGTCTGGCCGCCGCCTGGCCCGAACTCGCCGCCCCCGGCGCCATCGAAATCGTCGTCACCACCACCACCGGCGACGCGGTCCAGGACCGTCCCCTGTCGGAAATCGGCGGTAAGGGGCTGTTCACCAAGGAACTGGACGACGCGATGGCCGACGGGCGCATCGATCTCGCCGTCCATTCCATGAAGGATGTGGCGACAATCCTGCCGGACGGCATCGTCCTGCCCTGCATGCTGCCCCGCGAAGACGTGCGCGACGCCTTTCTGTCGCCCGCGGCCGCCCATTGGTCCGACCTGCCGAAGGGCGCGGTGATCGGCACCGCCTCGCTCCGGCGCGGCGCCCAGATTTTGCATCGCCGCCCCGATCTGGTGGTGGTCAATTTCCGCGGCAATGTCCAGACCCGCCTGCGCAAGCTGGCCGAGGGCGAGGTCGCCGCCACCCTGCTGGCCATGGCCGGGCTGCGGCGCCTGGGTCTGGACCGGCACGGCACCGCCCTGCCGGTCGAGGACATGCTGCCGGCGGTCGGCCAGGGCGCCATCGGCATCACCTGTCGCGCCGACGACGTTCGCGCGCAGGCGTTGCTGGCCCCCCTCAACGATTCCGTCACCTGGACCCGGGTGGCCGCCGAACGCGCCTTTCTCGCCCTGCTGGACGGGTCGTGCCGCACCCCCATCGCCGCCTTGGCCGAGCTGGACGGTACCGATCTGACCCTGCGCGGTCTGGTGGTCAGCCCCGACGGCAGCCGGCTGCACGCCGCCTCGCGCCGGGGGTCGGCCGCTGATGCCGAGGAAATGGGCCGGGACGCCGCCCGGGAAGTGCAGGCCGCCGCCGGACCGGGCTTTTTCGACGGCATTCGAACCTGAGAAGGCCGGTGCAGGCGCTCGTCACCCGCCCCCGCGAGGATGCCCAGGGCGTCGCCGATGCCCTGGCGGAACGCGGCGTCGCGGTGATGATCGAACCCCTGATCGACATCCGCCCCGTGGAGGGCGCCGAAATCGATCGCGACGGCGCCCAGGGAATCCTCGCCACCTCGGCCAACGGCATCCGCGCCCTGGCCCGCACCCTGGCCGATCGCGATCTGCCGGTCTGGGCGGTGGGCGACGCCACCGCGCGCGCCGCCCGCGATCTCGGCTACCAGACGGTGGAAAGCGCGGGCGGCGACGTCGCCACCCTGGCCGATCTGGTCCGCCGCCGCGTCCGCGCGCAAGGCGGCGCCCTGATCCATGCCGCCGGCAGCGTCGTGGCCGGCGATCTTTCCGGCATCCTGAGCGAAGCCGGGTTCACCGTGCGCCGGGTGGTCCTGTACGAGGCCCGCACCGCCACCGCCCTGTCGGCGCCCCTGATCGCCGCCTTGAAGGCGGACCGGCTGGATCTGGCTTTGTTTTTCTCTCCCCGCACCGCCCGTACCTTTGTTACCCTGGCCCAGGAGGCCGGCATCGATGACAGATGCCGCGGTCTTGCCGCCTATGCCCTGAGCCCGGCCGTGGCCGGGGAACTGGCGGCGCTGCCGTGGCGACGATCGATCACCGCCGAGGCCCCCACCCAGGCCGCGCTTCTGGCGGCGATCGACCGTGATTTACCGGCCCCGGCCGGCAAGCCCTGATCCATTACCCGCCCAACCCAGAATCCGGCGGCCCGCCGCGATAATCCGAGACCGGACATGACCACCAGCGACGAGCCCACCCCCCCGCCCGCCGAAACCACCGAAGCGGAATCCGTCCCTCCCAAGACGGCCGGCGGCTTCCGCTACCGCCTGTGGGCGGGACTGGCGATCATCATCCTGGTCCTGGCCGGCCTTGCCGCCGGGGCCGGCTATCTGGCGTGGCCCCGCATCCAGGCCCGCTGGCAGGGGGTGATCGGCCATACCGTCGCCTCGGCGCCGGCGCCGGCGCCGCTGACGGCGCAGGTGGCCGATCTGCGCCGCCGACTGGACTCCACCCAGGCGGAAGTGACCGCTCTCAAGACCCGCCTGGACAGCTTGGCCGCCACCTCGTCGGAAACCGCGACGGCGGCGCCGGCCAAACCCGAGCAAACGGGGGCCGGCGGCGTTTCCGCCCAGCAACTGGCCGCCCTGTCCCAACGCATCGACCATCTGCAACGGAACAGCGTCGATCCGGCGACGGTGCTGCGCCTGTCCATGCGCCTGGACAAGGCGGAGGCCACCTTGCGCCAAATGGCGGCGGCGCGGACCTCGGCGGCGGCTTTGCTGCTGTCGACGATCCAGCTGCGCGAGGCGGTCGATCGCGCCGCGCCCTTCGATTCCGAATTGCGGGCGCTGTCGGTTCTGGCCACCGGGTCGGAAAATGGCGACATCGCCGCCGGCATCAAGATCCTGAAACCCTATGCGGGCGCCGGCATCCCCGCCCGCGCCGCCCTGATCCGGCGTTTCCGCGCCCTGGAACCGGCTTTGATCCGCGCCGACTGGTTGCCCTCCGACGCCGGCTGGTTCGACCGCGCCTTGGCGCGGCTGGCCGGCATCGTCAGCATCCGCCGCGAAAATGGGGAAGCCGCCGGCGATTCCGTCGCGGCGATCGCGGCACGGGTGGCGGCGCGGCTGAAGGCCGGCGATCTGGCCGACGCCATCCGCGAGGCCGCCGCGCTCAAGGCCGGGGCCAAGACTCTGGCGGCGCCCTGGCTGGCCCAGGCCCGCGCCCGTCTTGCCGCCGACCGCGCCCTGTCGGCGATGGTCGCCCAGGCCGTGGCCGAAACCGCCGCCGGCACCCGAAGCGATGGCGGTCCGGCCGCCGGCGCGACCGGTAAAGAGCCATGACCGCCATGCGCCGCCTGCTCGCCTTCATCCTCGGCACCGCCCTGCTGGTGGCCGTCGCGGTCTGGCTGACCGACCGGCCGGGCGCGGTGACCGTTCATTGGCACGGCTGGCGGATCGATACCACGGTCACCATGCTGGTGCTGACGATCGTGGTGGTGGTGGCCTTGGTGGAAGTCCTTCTCCGTTTGGGCCTGGGCCTGATCCGGGCGCCGCGACGCTGGCTGGCCGAGCGCCGCGCCCGGCGCTTGGCGGAAGGCTACCGCGCCCTGTCCGATGGGCTGGCCGCCGTCAGCGCCGGTGACAAGCGGGCTTCGCACACGCTGGCGCGACGCGCCGAAAAATTGCTCGCCGACCCGTCGCTGACCGGCTTGTTGTCGGCCCGCGCCGCCGAAATGGCCGGCGATGCCAAGGCCGCCGAACAGCGGCTGGAAGCGATGGTGGCGCGCCCGGAAACCGCTTTCGTCGGGCTGGAGGGTTTGATGCGTCTGGCCCTGACCAAGGGCGACAACGCCAGGGCCCTGGATTACGCCCGCCGCGCCTGGGCTCTGGGCACCAGGGCCGAAGGGCTGGCGCCGATCCTGTTCGATCTCCAGGCCCGGGCCGGACAATGGGCCGAGGCCGAACTGACCTTGACCGAGGCCCGCAAGCGCGGCGTCGTCGCCGAGGAGGGCGTCGGGCGGCGTTTGGCCCTGGTCCTGACCCAGCGCGCCCTGACGGTGGAGAATACGGGAGACAAGGACGCGGCCGCGATCCTGGCGCTGAAGGCCCATCAGACCGATCCCGCCTTCGTCCCCGCCGCCACCCTGGCCGCCCGCCTGCTGCTCGCCTGCGGCAAGCCCCGCAAGGCGGCGGCCGTAATCGAAAAAACCTGGGGTCTGGCGTCCCATCCCGATCTGGCCCGGGTCTGGCGCGATCTGGCGCCGACGGAGACGCCGCTGGCGCGGGTCAAGCGCCTGGAGCGCCTGATCCACGCCAACCGGGAGGCCGCCGACAGCCATATCGCCCTGGCCGAGGCCGCGCTGGATGCCGGATTGTGGGGACAGGCCCGCTCTCACCTGATGAAGGCGGAGGGCCGGCGCCCGGCCGCCGCCTACGGCCTGCTGGCCCGTTTGGAGGAAAGCGAGCACAAGGACGAGGCCGCCGCCCGGGCGTGGCGGACCAAGGCCGAAACCGCGCCGCCCGGACCCGCCTGGACCTGCTCCGCTTGCGGCACCCGCTCCGAATCCTGGTCGGCCGCCTGTCCCTCCTGCGGCGCCATCGACGGCCTGGCCTGGCGATCCCAATCGGGAAAGGGACAGGAGTCATGAGCGAACCGAACGCACCCGACGCCGACGAGACGCTGCGCCGTCATAGCGAGAAGATGGCCAGGAAAAAGGCGTCCCGCGACCGGATGATGGCCAAGAAGACCGAGGGCAGCGGCCTGATCATCGTCCATACCGGTCCCGGCAAGGGCAAATCCACCGCCGCCTTCGGCATGGCGCTGCGCTGTCTGGGCCACGGCATGAAGGTCGGCGTGGTCCAATTCATCAAGGGCGCCTGGGACACCGCCGAACGCCGCATGCTGGAAGGCTGGGGCGAGGGCGTGGTGTTCCGCGCCATGGGCGAGGGCTTCACCTGGGAAACCCAGGACCGCGCCCGCGACGTCGCCGCCGCCGCCCGCGCCTGGGAGGTGGCGGCGACGATGCTGGCCGATTCCCAATTCCGCATGGTGATCCTGGACGAGATCAACGTGGCGCTGCGCTACGACTATCTGGAGCTCGACATGGTCTTGGCCGCCCTGGCCGCCCGGCCGCCCGGCCAGCACGCGGTTCTGACCGGGCGCAACGCCGCGGCACCGCTGATCGAAGCCGCCGATCTCGTGACCGAAATGACCCTGGTCAAACATCCGTTCCGGTCCGGCATCAAGGCCCAGGCGGGGGTGGAGTTCTGATGGCCCGCGCGATCCCCCTTCTCGCCATTCTGGCCCTGCTGGTGGGCGCCCTGCCCGCCCGCGCCGAATCGATGGTCACCGAACAGACCACGCTGGTGGCGCGCGCGGTCAACGCCGTCGAGGAATTGCGCAGCCAGCCCAATCTGCAAAAAGCCATCACCGCCAAGCTCACCCATGCCCGCGCCGTGCTGATCGTCCCCAACATGTACAAGGGCGGATTTCTGTTCGGCGGCGCCTATGGCGTCGGCATCCTGCTGACCCGCGACGCCAGGGGCGGGTGGAGCGGCCCGGCCTTCTATTCCGTCACCTCGGCCAGCTTCGGTCTGCAGGCGGGGCTGGAGGATTCCGCCGATATCCTGGTGATCATGACCGAGGGCGGCCTGTCGGCGATCATGCATAACCGGCTCAAACTGGGGGTCGGCGCCGGAGTGGCCGTGGCCACCATCGGCGCCCATGCCGGCGCCGCCACCACCACCAATGGCGGCGCCGACATCTATGCCTTCGCCACCTCGTTCGGCGCCTATGGCGGCGCGTCCCTGGAAGGATCGGTGATCGAGCCCAAACCGGCCTGGAACGCCTCCTATTACGGCGGCCATCCCACCCCCCGCCAGATCCTCATCGCGCGGACGGTGAACAATCCCCAGGCCAACGCCCTGCGGGACGCCCTTGCCGAGTGACCCCGTCGCCGCCCTCATGCTTCAGGGCACCGGCTCGGATGTCGGCAAATCGCTGCTGACGGCCGGCCTGTGCCGCCTGTTCGCCCGCCGGGATCTGGCGGTGCGCCCCTTCAAGCCCCAGAACATGAGCAACAACGCCGCCGTCACCGATGATGGCGGCGAGATCGGCCGCGCCCAGGCGTTGCAGGCCCGCGCCTGTTTCGTTTCGCCCCACAGCGACATGAACCCGGTGCTGCTGAAGCCGGAAAGCGATACCGGCGCGCAATTGGTGGTGCAGGGCCGGGTCGAAGGCCATGCCGGCGCCAGGACCTACCACCATCTGAAAAAATCCCTGCTGCCGCGGGTGCTGGACAGTTACCGCCGTCTCGGACGGGGCGCCGACCTGGTGCTGGTCGAGGGGGCGGGCAGCGCCGCCGAGGTCAATCTGCGCGCCGCCGACATCGCCAATATGGGCTTCGCCGAGGCCGCCGATCTGCCGGTGGTGCTGGTGGGCGACATCGATCGCGGCGGAGTCATCGCCGCCATCGTCGGCACCTGGGAAGTGCTGCCCCCGTCGGAACGCGCCCGTCTGGCCGGCTACGTCATCAACAAGTTCCGGGGCGACGTCTCGCTGTTCCAGCCGGCCGTCGACATCATCAAGGCCCGCACCGGCCTTCCCTGTCTCGGCATCGTGCCGTTCTTCGCGGACGCCGCCCGCCTGCCGGCCGAAGATGCGGCGTCGCTGGAAAGCGGGCGCGACACCGGGACCGGCGCGCGGGTCCGCATCGTCGTGCCCCGCCTGTCGCGCATCGCCAATTTCGACGATTTCGACCCCCTGGCGGCGGAAGCGGACGTGGCGCTGACCATGGTCCCGCCGGGCCGGCCCCTGCCCCTTGACGCCGACCTCGTCATCCTGCCCGGATCGAAATCGACCATCGCCGACCTCGCCTTCTTCCGCGCCCAGGGTTGGGACATCGATCTGGCCGCCCATCTGCGCCGGGGGGGAAAGGTGATCGGCATTTGCGCCGGCTATCAGATGCTGGGCACCCGCATCGACGACCCGAAGGGCGTCGAGGGACCGGCGGGCGCCGGCGTCGAGGGATTGGGTTTGCTGAATGTCGCCACGACGATGGCGGGCGACAAGGTGCTGCGCGAAATCGCCGGCCATGACGCCGTCAGCAATCTTCCCGTGCGGGGCTACGAAATGCATATGGGCCGCACCCACGGCCCCGATGCGGCCCGGCCGATGCTGATGCTGGAGGGACGCCCGGACGGCGCGCGTTCCATCGACGGGCGGGTCGCGGGCTGCTATCTGCACGGTCTGTTCGCCGACGACCAATGGCGGGCCGGTCTGCTGGCGGACCTGCGGCCCGGCCGCGAATCCGGGCCGGGCACCGATGTGGACGGGGTGCTCGACGCGCTCGCCCGCCATCTGGAGGCCCATCTCGATATCAATGCGCTATGGCGCATCGCCCAAAGATCACCAGCCCCGTAACGACACCCACAGCAGAGCCGCCACCAGCCCGGCATCGATCAGACAGGCGGCGCCATAGACCACCAGCGCGCGGCTGATGTCGGCGGGCTCGGCCCGGGCGCGTCCTTCGCCGATCCAGGCCACTTCGGTCACCCCGCCGGGATAATGGCGCGGTCCCCCCAACGCCAGATCCAGGGCGCCCGCCATCGCCGCCTCGGGCCAGCCGGAATTGGGCGAGGGGTGGCGGCCGTGATCGGCGAACATGGTGACGATCGCGCGCCAGGGTCGCGCGCCGGGCGCGAACAAGGCGGCGGCGGCGATGATCAAGCCCGCCAATCGGGCCGGAATCAGATTGACCAGATCGTCCAGACGGGCCGAGGCCCGGCCGAAGGCGCGAATGCGCTCGTCGCGATACCCGATCATGCTGTCCAAGGTGCTGATCGCCTTGAACGCCATCAGGCCGGGCAGCCCCAGCAGGACCGCCCACAACACCGGCGCCACCACCGCGTCGGCGAAATTCTCGGCCAGACTTTCGATGGCGGCGCGCGCCACCCCGTGGCGGTCGAGCGTCCGGGGATCGCGGCCGACGATGCGCGCCACCGCCATCCGGCCCGGTTCCAGACCGGCGCGCAGCGCCACCCCTACGGCGCGGACGTGGTCGAACAGGCTGCGCTGGGCGAAAAACAGGGACATGACCAGAACCTGCCCGACCCAGCCATAGGGGACGGCGCGGGCGGCCGCCGTCACCCCCACGCCGATGGCGGCGGCAGCCAGCGGCACCGCTCCCGCCACCAGCAGGCCCCACAGGAACCGGGCGCGATCGGAGCGGGACGGCCGGTTGAGACGACGTTCGAGGATGGCGATCGTCCGGCCCATCACCACCACCGGATGGGGCAGGATGCGAAAGACCGGTCCCATCTCGCCCAGCGCCGCGTCGATGCCCAGGGCCGGAATCAGAAGCGCGAGATCGGTGGCGGACAAACGCCTATTTGACCTTCATCTCATAGACCCCACTCCAATCGGCCGGGGGCGGATCGGCGATATAGGTCTGACACCGGGCGATGAAAATGGGCGGCACGGGATCGTCCGGCCACCGTTCGGCCACGGCACCGTACAGGGAAACGGCCTCGTCCCAGCGCCGCTCGCCATAGGCGGCGAAGGCCGCCGCGGTCTTCGTGCAATGCTCAAGCTGATCGGGGGTGGCCAGCAATTCGGGCGGGCCCCGGCGCAGCGCCACCAGTTCATAGACCAGTTCGCCGGTCTTGCGCCCCTTGACCGCCACCCGGTCGAGCGGCCGGACCAGGACGGCGTCGCCCGCCGCCTCGACCACCGCCTCGCTGACGCATATCTGGGTGCCGTAGACCTTGTTGACCCCTTCCAGGCGCGAGGCGACATTGACCCCGTCGCCGATGACCGTATAGCTCATCCGCGCCTCGGACCCGACATTGCCGACGATGACCGGCGCCGTGTGCAGGCCGATGCGGACGAACATGGTGGGCAGGCCCGCCGCCGCCCATTCGCGGTTGATTTCCGCCTGGGCGTGCCGGGCCTTCAGGGCGGCGACGCAGCCGCGCAAGGCATGGTCCTCGCGCCAGACCGGCGCGCCCCAGAACGCCATCACCGCATCGCCGATATATTTGTCGACGGTGCCGAATTCCTCGCCGATGCAGCGCGAGATGGCCGCCAGATGGCGCGAGACGTGGACCATCAGTTCGCCCGCCTCCATCCGTTCGGAAATGCCGGTGAAGCCGGCGATATCGGTGAACATCACCGTCAGGGTGCGGTCCTGGCCGCCCAGTTCGATGGGCCGGCCGCTCGCCACCAGGTCGCGGACCAGATCGCGGGGCACGAACATGCCGAAGGTGCGCAAGGCCCGCTTCATCATGTTCAGCGCGTCGATCAGCTGGTTGACCTCGGTGATCCAGGCGTTCAGCGCGATGGGATTGGCAAGGTCGAAATCCTGGATCTTACGGATTTCCACCAGCAGCAGGGTGATGGGCTTGGTGATCCAGCGGGCCAGAAAGGTCACCAGGATCATGCCGAGCAGGGTCAGGCCGATCCCCAACAGAACCAGTTCGCGATTGTTCTTTTTCAGAGGGCCGACGAAGTCGTTTTCCCGCACCACCGCCACCAGCTTCCACGGGCGGGCGAAGGTCTTGGGAAAGGGAATGAAGGTCGCCATGTAGCTGTGCCCCTGGGCGACGACCCGTTCCAGACGTTGAGGATGGGCGCGATAGGCGGCGAAAGCGGCGCGAATGGCTGGATTCTTGAGACTAGCAGCCTTGACCAGCGACAGATGCAGCCCGTGCCGGCGCACCATCTGGGACGGATCGGGAAAGGCGACCAGCCGGTCCTTTTCATCCACCACCATCGCCACCCCGTGAGGACCGAGATCGAGGTGGGACAGGAAGTGGGACAATTCGATGGTGGCGATGGAAGCGGCGGCGGCGCCGATGATCTTGCCGTGGGGACCGATGATCGGATAGGCGGTGGCGATGCCCGGCTCCTTATTGCTGGTAAAGACCAGCAGGCCGCTCCAGATCAGGCCGCGCTTCTCGACCGCTTCCTTGTACCAGGGCCGCACGCGGGGATCGAAATGAATCCAGTTCGACGTCTCGGTGCCGACCACCTTGCCCTCGGCGGTGATATAGGTCCAGACGTCGGAATAATCGGCCCGGGTCTTGCCCTGCCTGACCACACGCAGGGCGTAGCGCGCGCCCGGCGGCGGCGCGCGGTGATAGGCGCCGAACACCTTGGTTCCCGGCGGGATGGGAAAAGCCTGGAGAAACAGCCCGTCCTTCTGAAAGGCCAGATAGATGCTTTGAAACTGGGGCGTGGTCTTGAGGATGGCGATGAGATAGGGCCACAGGGCGCCGTCACGGGCCTCGTGGACGTTCAGCGCCGCCAAGGCGGCGGTGGCCTCGACGTCGGCGCCCACCGGATCGAGCAGGGACAGGGTGCGGTTGATGCCCGATGCGCCCGCCCGGTCGGCCAGCCGCTGGGCCAGATTGAGAACGGAGCGCGAGTTCTTGTAATAGGCGAGCGAAACCAGGATCGCGATGGTCGCCACCAGCAGGACGGTGAACGCCGTCAGAATATTGACATGGAGAGAAAAACCGCGACCGCGCCGGCGTCTCCGCCGTTCCTTCGCCACCCCCGGCGCGATTTCCCTGCCGCCTGCCGCTGCGTTCTCCGCCAATTCCCAGATCCTCTCGCCCGCTTTGCGCCTAACGACGATGGAAACGCAAGCTATACTCGATCCAGACGGAGGGCGAAAGACCGCGCGCGCGGCTCGCCCCCGTCGCAACGGGCTGGCGCCCCCCGCCGCCGGACTCTATAGTCGCCGCCGATCAGCCGGCCGGAGGCAGCGGTCCCCTCGAGATGCTCCGCATGCGAGCGCCTGGATGAGGCGACCCGGAACCAGCCGGAACGCACCAAGGCTTCGGGAGCCATGCGCATGAGCGATAAAGTCGGGGTGATGATTTGCGGCCACGGCAGCCGCGACGACGACGCGGTAGCCGAATTCACCGCCCTGGCGAAGGCGTTGCGCGCCCGCCTCGACCATTTCGACGTGGAGAGCGGCTTCCTCGAATTCGCGCGGCCGGTCATCCGCGACGGGCTCGACGCTTTGGTGGCCCGCGGCGCCACCCGCATTCTGGCCATGCCCGGCATGTTGTTCGCGGCCGGCCACGTCAAGAACGACCTGCCCTGGGAAATCAATTCCTTCGCCGCCCGCCACCCCGACCTCGACATCCGCTATGGCCGCGATCTGGGCATCGATCCCCGCCTGCTGGAGGCCGCCCGCAACCGCATCGCCGAGGCCGAGGCTTCGGGCCGGCCGGATGTGGCCCGTGCCGACAGCCTGTTGCTGGTGGTGGGACGCGGCACCAACGATCCCGACGCCAATTCCAACGTCGCCAAGCTGACCCGCATGCTGTGGGAGGGAATGGGATTCGGCTGGGCCGAAACCGCTTTTTCCGGCGTCGCCCACCCCAGGGTGGACGAAGCGTTGGAAAGGTGCCGCCGGATGGGCTTCGCCCGAATCGTCGTTTTTCCCTATTTCCTGTTTACCGGCATCCTGGTGCGGCGCATTTACGACCAGACCGAAGCCGTACGTCAGGCCCATCCCGACATCGAAATCCTGTCGGCCCCCTATCTCAACGACCATCCTCTGGTGCTGGACAGCTTCGCCGACCGCATCGCTGAAATGCTGGACGGCGACCCGGCGATGAATTGCCGTTTGTGCAAATACCGCGAACAGGTGGTGGGATACGAAACGGCGGCGGGCCAGCCCCAGGCCGGTCATCACCATCATGTCCAGGGGATCGGCACCGACCACGATCATCACCATGATCATCACCATGACCACCCCCACCATCATCATCACGGGCACGGGCACGGCCACGCCCATAGTCACGACTGAGTCGGCCGATGTCGGCGGCCGGCGACTGGCTCTCCGATCCGGCGGAAATCTACCGCCGTTCCTTTGCCGCCATCCTGGCCGAGGCCGATCTCGGCCGGGTGCCGCATGACCTTCAGGATCTGGTCATCCGGGTGATCCATGCCTGCGGCATGGTCGATCTGCCGGCGGACATGCGTTGGAGCGACGGGGCCGGTACCATGGGGCGCGCCGCGCTGAAAGCGGGGAAGCCGATCCTGACCGACGCCCGCATGGTGGCCGAGGGCATCATCCGCCGCCGCCTGACCGGCGGCAATCCGGTGCTGTGCACCCTGGGCGCGGTGCCCGAAGCCAAAGGCACCACCCGGTCGGCCGCCGCCATCGATCTGTGGATTCCCCATCTCGACGGCGCCGTCGTGGCCATCGGCAACGCTCCCACCGCCCTGTTCCGGCTGCTCGATCTGATCAAGGCGGGAGCGCCCCGCCCGGCCCTGATCCTGGGCTTTCCCGTGGGCTTCGTCGGCGCCGCCGAATCCAAGGCGGCGCTGGCCGAATCCGACCTGCCCCACGTCACCCTGCTGGGACGGCGCGGCGGCAGCGCCATGGCCGCGGCGGCGGTCAACGCCCTGGCGGGAGAGGCGGCGTGAGCGCCCCCTGGCTCGCCATCATCGGCATCGGCGAGGACGGGCGGGACGGTCTGTCGCCCGCCGCCCGCATTCTGCTGGACGGCGCCGAAACGGTGATCGGCGGCCGCCGCCATCTGGCTCTGGCCGGTTGCGAAGAGCGCGGGCAAGTCTGGCCGACGCCCTTCACCGCCGCCCGGCCCCTGCTGCAATCCCTGCGCGGCCGGCCGGTGGCGGTGCTGGCCTCGGGCGATCCGTCGTGGTTCGGCGCCGGGGCCACCCTGGCCCGCTGGTTCGAGGCGGGCGAAATGACCATCCTGCCCCAGATGAGCGCCTTTTCCCTGGCCGCCGCCCGCCTGGGCTGGCCGCTCCAGGATTGCCTGTGCCTGACCATCCACGGCCGTCCGGTGGAGGCGTTGGCCCTGCATCTGAGCCCCGGCCGGCGGCTGCTGATCCTGGGCGAGGACCGGACCAGCGCGGCCGCCATCACCGCCCTGCTGCGCGATCGCGGTTATGGCCCCAGCCCGGTGACGGTGCTGGAACGTCTGGGCGGAGCGTCGGAGCGGATCGTCCCGGCCGGCGAGGAACAAGACGATCTGTCGGTCATCGCCGTCTCCTGCGCCGCCGAACCCGGCCTGCGTCCCCTGGCCTGCGTGCCCGGCCTGCCCGACGAGGCGTTCCTGCATGACGGCCAGCTGACCAAGCGCGACGTCCGCGCCGCCACCCTGGCGGCGCTGGCACCCCGGCCCGGCGCGTGGTTGTGGGACGTGGGCGCCGGCAACGGTTCGGTCGCCATCGAATGGATGCGGGCGGGGGGACGGGCCATGGCCCTGGAACCCGATGGCGACCGCCGCGACCGCATCGCCCGCAACGCCGCCGTCTTGGGCGTGCCGGACCTCGACATCCGCGCCGGCACCGCCCCCGCCGATCTGCCCGCCGATTCCTCCCCCGACGCCGTGTTCGTCGGCGGCGGGGTGGCGGCGGCGGGCGTGCTGGAAAGCTGCTGGAACGCCCTGGCGCCGGGCGGGCGGCTGGTGGCCAACGCCGTCACCGCCGCCGGCGAGGCCGCGCTGATGGCCTTCCACCGCGCCCATGGCGGCGAGATGGCGCGCCTGTCGGTGTCGCATCTGGCGCCGCTGGGGGCGAACGGGGCCGGCCCGCTGGTCTGGCGCCCGGCCCTGCCCGTCACCCAATATCGGGGATGGCGATGAGCGGTATTCTTTACGGCATCGGCATCGGCCCCGGCGATCCCGATCTGCTGACCCTGAAGGCGAGCCGCCTGCTGGCCGAATTGCCGGTGCTGGCCTGGCCGGCCCCGGAGGAGGGACCGGGACTGGCCCGGACCATCGCGGCCGCCCATATTCCCGAGGGGCGCGTCGAAATCCCCATCCGCCTGTCCTTTCGCCCCGGCCGCGACGATACCGATGCCGCCTATGGGGCGGCGGCGGCCTCCATCGCCGCCCATCTCGACCAGGGCCGCGACGTCGGCGTGCTGTGCGAGGGCGATCCTCTGTTCTTCGGCAGCTTCATCCATCTGCTGTCGCGGCTGGATTCCCGCCATCCGGTGACCGTCGTGCCCGGCGTGGCCTCGCCCATGGCCGCCGCCGCCGCCGCCGGCCGTCCGCTGGCCAGCCTGGATGAGAGCCTGGCGATCATTCCCGCCACCCGCCCCGAAGAGACCATCGCCACCCTGCTGGACGCCGCCGATAGTGCGGTGATCATGAAGATCGGCCGTCATCTGCCCAAGATCCGCCGGGTCCTGGACCGTCTGGGCCGCAGCGGGGACGCGCTGCTGGCGGAACGGATCGGCCAGCCCGGCCAGCGCATCGGACCGCTGGATCGGGCCGATCCCGACCATACCCCCTATTTCTCGCTGATCCTGGTCGGACGACGGAGCCCCGCCCGATGACGAAAGCCCCCATCCTGATCGTCCTGACCCCGGCGGCGATGCCGGTGGCGATCCGTCTGCGCGACCATCTGCCCGGCGCCCTCCTCCATGGGCTGGAGGGGCGGACCCTGGCCGCCGACACGGTCTTTAGCGATACCGGCGCCCATCTGCGCCGTCTGTTCGCCGACGGTCATCCCCTGATCGGCCTGTGCGCCGCCGGCATCCTGATCCGCGCTTTGGCGCCGGTGCTGGGGGACAAAACGACCGAACCGCCGGTTCTGGCCATCGCCCCCGACGGCCAGGCGGTGGTGCCCCTGCTGGGCGGTCACCACGGCGCCAACGCCCTGGCCCGCGATCTGGCGGCCTTCCTCGGCACCGAAGCCGCCGTCACCACTGCCGGCGACACCGTTTTTGGCTTGGCCCTGGACGAGCCGCCGCCGGGCTGGCGGGTGGTCAATCCCGAGCGGGTCAAGCCGGTGGCCGCCGCCCTGCTGGCCGGCGATCCGGTGCGGTTGGAAATCGAGGCCGGCGATGCCGATTGGCTGGCAGGTCTGCCGACGGCCGACGATGCCGCCCAGACGGTGCGGGTCGGCGACCGGGTGCCGGACCAGGACGGGGCGCTGCATCTGGCGCCGCCAATCCTGGCCCTGGGAGTCGGCTGCGAGCGTGGCGCCGCGCCGGCGGAACTGGCCGATCTGGCCCGGTCCGTTCTGGCCGAGGCCGGGCTGTCGCCGGCGGCGGTGGCCTGCGTCGCCTCCATCGATCTCAAAGCCGACGAGGCGGCCGTCCAGGCTCTGGCGACGGCGCTGGGCGTGCCGGCGCGCTTCTTCACCGCCGCCGAATTGGAAGAACAGGCGCCGCGTCTGATCCGGCCGTCGGCGGTGGTGTTCCGCGAAACCGGCTGCCACGGCGTCGCCGAGGGCGCGGCCCTGGCCGCCGCCGGTGCGGACGGCATCCTGGTCGTCCCCAAGACCAGAAGCGCGCGCTGCACCGTCGCCCTGGCCCGCGCCCCCCATGCCATCGCCGCCGACCAAGTGGGGCGGGCGCGCGGACGTTTGTTCGTGGTCGGCATCGGCCCGGGCGCGCACGCCTGGCGCACGCCCGAAGCCGACGCCGCCATCGCCGCCGCCACCGATCTGGTGGGATACGGGCTTTATCTCGACCTGCTGGGCGCGGCGGCCGAGGGCAAGATCCGCCACCAGACCGGGCTGGGGGCCGAGACCGAACGGGCGCGCCGGGCGCTGGATCTGGCGGCCGAGGGCCGCACCGTCGCCCTGGTCTGTTCCGGCGATGCCGGCATCTATGCCCTGGCCACCCTGGTCTTCGAATTGATGGATCGCGAGGACCGGCCCGACTGGCGGCGTCTGGACATCGCCGTGATGCCGGGGGTTTCGGCCATGCAGGCGGCGGCGTCCCGCGCCGGCGCCCCGCTCAACCACGATTTCTGCACCATTTCCCTGTCCGACCTGCTGACCCCCTGGGCCACCATCGAACGGCGGCTGGAAGCGGCGGCGGCGGGGGATTTCGTGGTGTGCTTCTACAATCCGGTATCGGAACGCCGCCGCGACCATCTGGCGCGGGCGCGGGACATTCTGCTGACCGGCAGGCCCGGCACCACGCCGGTCGTTCTGGGGCGCAATCTCGGCCGCGAAGGGGAACGCGTCGAGATCGTCCCCCTGGCCGAGCTGACCCCCGATCACGCCGACATGCTGACCCTGGTGATGGTGGGCAACAGCGAAACCCGATCCGTCGACACGCCGACGCGGCGCTGGGTCTATACGCCGCGCGGCTATGCGGGAAAAAGCCCATGATCGTTCATTTCATCGGCGCCGGACCGGGCGCGCCCGATTTGATCACCGTGCGCGGCCTGAATTTGATCCGCCGCTGTCCGGTGGTGCTGTATGCCGGCTCGCTGGTGCCCGCCGCCATCGTCGCCGAGGCCCCCGCCGGCGCGCGGGTGATCGACACCGCGTCCCTGACCCTGGACGAGATCGTCGCCGAGTTCGAAGCGGCCTTTGATGCCGGCCACGATGTCGCCCGCGTTCATTCCGGCGATCCGTCCCTGTACGGGGCCACCGCCGAACAGATGCGCCGGCTGGACGCGCTGGGCATCGCCTACGACGTCACCCCCGGCGTCCCCAGCTTCGCCGCCGCCGCGGCGGCGCTGGCCACCGAACTGACCCTGCCCGGCATCGGCCAGACGGTGATCCTGACCCGCACAGCTTCGCGTTCGTCGCCCATGCCCGATGGTGAAACCCTGACCGAACTGGGGGCCGGCGGCGCCACTTTGGCCATCCATCTGTCGGTGACCAATCTCGCCCGCGTGGTGCGCGATCTGACCCCCCATTACGGCGCCGATTGCCCGGTGGTGGTGGCCAGCCGGGTCAGTTGGCCCGACCAGCGGATCATCACCGGCACCCTGGCCGACATCCGCGATCAGGTGAAGGCGGCGGGCATCACCCGCACCGCCTTGATTTTGGTCGGACGGGTGCTGGACGCGACCGGCTTCGCCGAATCCCGCCTGTACGCCGCCGATCATTCCCATGTTCTGCGGCCGCGCAAGGCCGATTCATAAGACGCGGTCGAGCCACGCCACCGCCGCCTCCGCGTCGCCGACCGCCGTCCCGGCGGGCGGCGGCGGACGGCGGATCATCAGCACCGGCAGGGACAGGGCGCGAGCCGCCGCGATCTTGGCATAGGTGGCGTCGCCCCCCGATTCCTTGGTCACCAGCACGTCGATGGCATGTCGGCGCATCAGGGCGATTTCATCCTCCACCCGGAACGGGCCGCGCCCCGGCACCACATCGCATTCCGGCAAGGGCACCGGCCCGGACGCGATCAGCCGCACCAGATAATGAACACCGGGACGGTCGGCGAAGGCCGCCAGTTCGCCGATACCCACCGTCAGAAACGCCCGCCGGCCCAGATCGGGCAGGCGGGCCGCCGCCGCCCCGGCCGTATCGGCCATGATCCAGAGGTCGCCGTCGCGCAGCCGCCAGGAGGGCCGAACCAGGGCCAGACGCGGCACGCTTGTCTCGGCACAGGCGGCGGCGGCATGGGCGGAGATGCGGACGGCGAAGGGATGGGTGGCGTCGATGACGGCGTCGACGGCCTCGGCCCGCAAAAAGGCGGCAAGCCCCGCGGCCCCGCCGAATCCGCCGACGCGCACCCGGCCGGGCACGGCCGGCCGGGACCCGGTCCGCCCGGCCAGGGAGGTGATCACCTCAAGGCCGGGCCGGTCCGCCGCCACCCGACAGGCGAGGGCGGCGGCCTCGCCGGTGCCGCCCAGGATCAAAAGCCGCGCCATCGGTCCCGCAAGAAAATCGCAATCCAGACGAAATCATCTAGGCGGAGCGGACCCCGTCAAGGAATTTCCCGACCTCGCCTTTCAGGCCGCCGGCCCGGCCCAGCAATCCGTGGGCCGAGACCAGCACCCGTTCCGCCGCCGAGCCGGTTTCGCCGGCGGCACGGGACACGCCGGCGATATTGCTCGACACCTCGGCGGTGCCGGCGGCGGCCTGCTGGACGTTGCGGGCGATCTCGCCGGTGGCGGCGGTCTGCTGCTCGACGGCGGCGGCCACCGCCGTGCTGATTTCGCGAACCTGATCGATTCGGGAAACGATGGTGTTGATCGCGCTCACCGCCTCTTCGGTCGCCGCCTGGACGGCGGCGATCTGCTCGCCGATCTCGCCGGTGGCCCGTCCGGTCTGGTTGGCCAGACTCTTGACCTCGTTGGCGACCACGGCGAACCCCTTCCCCGCTTCGCCGGCGCGCGCCGCCTCGATGGTGGCGTTCAGGGCCAAAAGGTTGGTCTGCGAGGCGATATCCTCGATCAGGCGGACCACCTCGCCGATCCGGCCCGATGCATCGGCCAGAGTGGCGATGATATGGGCGGTCTGGCCGGCCTCGTCGCCGGCCTGTTGGGAAACCCGGTTGCTTTCCGCCACCTGACGGCTGATTTCATGAACCGATGCCGCCAATTGCTCGGCGGCGGTCGCCACCGTCTGGACATTGGCCGACGCCTGTTCGGTCGCCGCCGCCACCGCGCTCGATTGCATGGTGGTCTGTTCGGCGTTGGACGACATGGCGGATGCCGTGCGTTCCATCTCCTGGGCGGCGGAAACCACCTCGGACAGGGCTTCGGTAACCGAACGGTCGAAGGATTGAGTCAGGTCTTCCAGCCGCTTCGCCCGCGCCTCGCGGACGGCCTGTTCCTCCCGCTGCGCCGCTTGCAGGCGATCGGCTTCGCGCCCGACATCGCGGAGCGTCGAAATCGCCCGGGCGATGGCGCCGATCTCGTCGGGCGAATCCGCCGAGGGTATGGCCACGTCATATTCCTTGCGGGCCAGCTGATCCAAGGCCGCGGTCAGGCCGGTGATCGGCCGGGAGATGCGACGGCCCAGCGCCAAGGTCACCCAAAGCCCGATGATGACCGCCGCCAGAACGGTGATCCCGAACGTCAGCTTCAGCCAACGCATCGACGCCATCAAGGCGTCGATTTCGCCGTCGCGGACGACGAACGCCGCCTTGCGCAAGGGCAACATGGCCGTCAAGGCCTGATGGTGGTATCTGGCGGGAGCGGCCATCATGGTCAGAGCGCCCTGAACATTCGTATTGGCCATATTGGCCGCCGCTTTCGCCGTCTCGACATAGTTGGCCCAGGGCTTCATCACCGCCGCCACCACCGCCGGATCGATATGCAGGGCGGCGGCGTCGGCCGACAGCTTCGTCACGAACGCTTCGCGGACCTTCAAATCGGCCAGGGTCTGCTTCACCAGGGGCGCGATCTTGCCGCCGTCCTTTTCGGCGGCGGCTTTCGACATCAAGCGGTATAATTGGCCGATGGAACCGCTGATGGTTTTCTGGACGGCCGCCGTCATCTGGACATGAGGCAGGGTCTTCGTCTCCAGACGCATGAGCTGCGACGCGGCGATCGACAGCATGATGAAGCCGTACAGACCCATCACCATCATGACGGTCCCGACGATGGCGGGAGCGACGGCGACCTTGGCCCGAACGCCAAGACGATCGAAAGCGCTCATGGTGAATTACCTCGATTTGGAAACAAGTGCCCTCCCCGGACGGGTCCCCCTTGCTTTGAGCGGGTGATCCCGGTCGCCCTCGAACGCCTTGCCGTCGTCGAGGGAGTCTCGTTTTAATCGAACGTCATGGAAACTTCACCTGTGCATACGCCTAAAAGGTTGCTCGCATTTGGGCGCCACCCGCTATACCATCGGGTAGCATGGCATGGGATCCGAACCTTTATTCCGCTTTCGCCAAGCCGCGCCTGCGCCCGGCTCTGGATCTCGTCGCCCGCATCGAAACCTTGTCGGCCGGTCTGGTCGCCGATCTCGGCTGCGGCACCGGGTCCATTTCCGCGCTGCTCGCGGATCGCTGGCCCGACGCGCGGATTTTCGGCATCGACACCTCGCCCGACATGCTGGCCAAGGCGGACCGGGCGAGCCCGGTCACCTGGGTCCAGGCCGATATCACCGCCTGGACGCCGCCCGGCCCCGCCGACGTGCTGTTCTCCAACGCCGCCCTGCATTGGGTGGACGACCATGCCGGCCTGTTCCCGCGCCTGATGGGCATGCTGGCGCCGGGGGGTTGGCTGGCGGTGCAGATGCCCCGCAATTATCACGCCCCGTCCCATACCGCCATTATCGACGCCGCGCGGTCCGGTCCGTGGCGGGATCTGCTGGAACCCTTGCTGCGGCCCGAGCCCGTGGCCCCGCCCGCCTTCTATTACGACCTGCTGGCGCCGATCGCCGCCGCCCTGGACATTTGGGAAACCGAATATCTGCATGTGCTGGACGGCGAGGACGCGGTGATGCGCTGGACCGGTTCCACCGCGCTCCGCCCCCTGTCCGAAGCGCTGGCGGACCACCCGGCCTGGAAAGACGATTTTCTGGAGGAATATCGCCGCCGTCTGGCGGCCGCCTATCCGCGCCTGCCCGACGGACGGACCCTGTTCCCGTTCCGCCGCCTGTTCCTGATCGCCCGTCGGGGACTTCGCCCGGACTGATCAGTGCCGGAAATGGCGCATGCCGGTGAAGACCATGGCCAGATTCTGCTCGTCGGCGGCGGCGATGACGTCGGCATCCTTGACCGAACCACCCGGCTGAATGATGGCGGTGGCCCCGGCGGCGGCGGCGGCCAGCAGACCGTCGGCGAAGGGGAAGAAGGCGTCCGACGCCACCACCGAACCGATGGTGGCGGGCTGGGAAGCGCCGGCGGCCTCGGCCGCCTCCTTGGCCTTCCAGGCGGCGATGCGGCTGGAATCGACCCGGCTCATCTGGCCGGCGCCGACCCCGACGGTGGCCCCGTCCTTGACATAGACGATGGCGTTGGACTTGACGTGCTTGCAGACCCGGAAGGCGAACAGCAGATCGGCCATTTCCTGGTCGGTCGGCGCGCGCTTGGTCACCACCTTCAAATCCGGCAGGGCGACCCGGCCGTTATCGCGGGTCTGGAACAGATAGCCGCCGGAAATGCTCTTCAGGGTCATGCCGCCTTGCGTCGGATCGGGCATGCCGCCGGTGACCAGCAGGCGCAGATTCTTCTTGGCGGCGAAAATGGCGGCGACGTCATCGTCGATTTCGGGGGCGATCACCACTTCGGTGAACAGCTTGCAGATTTCCTGGGCGGTGGCCGCATCCAGGCGGCGGTTGACGGCGACGATGCCGCCGAAGGCCGAAACCGGATCGCAGGCCAGGGCCCGTCCGTACGCGGTCAGCAGATCGGTCCCCGTGGCCACGCCGCAGGGATTGGCGTGCTTGATGATGGCCACCGCCGGCCCGTCGAATTCGGCCGCCAGTTCAAAGGCGGCGTCGGTGTCGCCGAGATTGTTGTAGGACAATTCCTTGCCCTGGATCTGGCGCGCCGTGGCCAGCCCCGGACGGGCCTGGCCCGTGGTGTAGAAGGCGGCTTCCTGATGGGGATTCTCGCCGTAGCGCAAGCCCTGCTTCAATTCGCCGGCCATGACGATGCGGCGCGGGAAGGTTTCACCCAACGTCTTGGCGAACCAGGCCGAGATGGCGGCGTCATAGGCGCCGGTGCGCGCGTAGGCGGTGGCGGCCAGATATTTGCGCAGGGCCAGGGTGGTGGCGTTGCCGTGGCTGGCCATTTCCGCCATCACCCGGGCGTAATCCTCGACATCGACCACCACGGCGACGCCGTCATGATTCTTGGCGGCGGCACGGATCATGGCCGGGCCGCCGATATCGATATTCTCGACGCAGGTGTCGAAATCGGCGCCCTTGGCCACGGTGGCCTCGAACGGATACAGGTTCACCACCAGCAGATCGATGGGCTCGATGCCGTGGGCCGCCATCGCCGCCTCGTGCTCGGCATTGTCGCGGATGCCCAGCAGGCCGCCATGAACCTTGGGATGCAGGGTCTTGACCCGCCCGTCCAGCATTTCCGGAAAGCCGGTGTAATCGGCCACTTCGACCACCGCCACGCCGCCGTCGCGCAAGGCCTTGGCCGACCCGCCGGTGGACAGGATTTCGACCCCGCGTTCCATCAGGAACCGGCCGAATTCGACGAGACCGGTCTTGTCGGAAACGCTGACGAGAGCGCGGCGGACGGAGCGAAGATCGGACATCGCGGGTACCCTTTGGCAGAAGGAAGTGGCTGGGCCGGGATATAGCACACGGAGCGGGACGGAACAGATTTTATTGTTCAATCCGCCGCGGCGGTGGCGACCATCGCCGCATCGGTAGCGGATTCGGTATCGGGCCGGTATTCGGGCACCAGACGCCGCAGCACCGCCAGGGCGCCGGCCGCCCGATGGGCGCGACAGGCCTGCTCGATCTCGGACAGGGCGATTCCCAATTCGTCCCGGTCCACCGAGCGCGCCGCCGCCACCAGGATGCCGCCCTGTTCGGTGGGCTGGGGCGGTTCGGCGCCGTGAAAGATTTCCTCGAACAGTTTCTCCCCCGGCCGGAGGCCGGTATAGACGATCTTGATATCGCGATCGGGCCGCATGCCGGCCAGACGGATCATCTGTTGGGCGAGATGGACGATGCGCACCGGCGCGCCCATGTCGAGGACGAAGATCCGCCCGCGATAGGCGGCATTGTCCAGGCCGAAGGCCGAAGCCTGCAACACCAGCTCCACCGCCTCGCGCACGGTCATGAAATAGCGGGTCATGTCGGGATGGGTGACGGTCAGCGGCCCACCTGCCGCGAGTTGTTTCTGGAACAGGGGCACCACCGAGCCGGTCGAGCCCAGCACGTTGCCGAAGCGGACGGTGACGTAACGGGTTTCGGACACCAGGTCCAAAGCCTGGGTGTACATTTCGGCCACCCGTTTCGACGCGCCCATGACGTTGGTGGGATTGACCGCCTTGTCGGTGGAAATCTGCACCATCAGGCGGACCCCGGCCTCGTGGCAGGCGTCGGCGACGATGCGGGTGCCGACGGCGTTGGTGAGCAATCCCTCGTCGGGATTGTATTCGACCATGGGCACATGCTTCAGCGCGGCGGCGTGAAACACCAGATCGGGGTGATGATCGCCCATGACGCAGCGCACCCGTTCCGCGTCGCGGACATCGCCCACCACCGGCTGGCGGATCAGGTCCGGGTGGGTCTGCGCCATTTCCAGGTCGATGCTGTAAAGGTTGAATTCGCACGAATCGAACAGGATCAGCGAAGCCGGGCCGAAAGCGGCGATCTGACGCACCAGTTCCGAACCGATCGATCCGCCGGCGCCGGTGACCAGCACGCGCCGATTCTCGATCAGGGCGGCCATGGCGTCGCGATCCAGAACCGCCTGCGGGCGGCCCAGCAAATCCTCGACGGCGATGGGGCGGATCGTCACCCGGTCGGACACCCCGTCCTTGAGATCGGTGAGGCGGGGAATGCGGGCCAGACCCAGCCCCAGGCGATCGGCCTGGTCCAGAAGATCGCGCACCACCTGGCCGTCCAGACGGTGATCGGTGATGATCAGGCGCTGGGGCGCCTCGCCCCGGCGGTGCAGAAGCCGAAGAACGGAATCCAGTTCGTCGATCGAACCCAGCACCTCGACGCCGTGGATATTGCGGCCGACCCGGCCGCCTTGTTCCGACACCAGCCCCACCGCCCGGTATTCGGCGTCCCGGGCCAAGGTGGCGCGGATGAACATTTCGGCCTCGTCCCCGGCGCCCACCAGCAGCACCGGCACCCGCGACCGGTCCGACGACGCGGCATGACCGCCATCCTTGTAACGGCGATACAGGAAACGGGGCGCCCCCAGCAGAGCCATCAGAACGAACCAGTGAATGACCGGCACCGTGCGGGGCAGATCCTCCAGCCGCGTCGCCATGAACAAGAGAAGATAAAAGGCCACCAGGGTCGCGGCGGCGGCCTGGACCAGACGGGTGAGATCGGGAATCGAGGCGTACCGCCACACGCCCCGGTACATCCGGCTGGCCTTGAAAACCACGGCGGCGACGGCGGCGCAGGCCAGCGCCGCCAGGAACTGATGCGCCCACCCCCACCCGGTCATGGTTTCGCCGCCCAGGCGAAGATACATGGCGACGGGAAATGACACCGCCGCCATGACCAGATCATGGGCGAAAACGACGTGGCCGCGATTGAGGGAAGATTTCACGCGCATCCGGTCTCTCGAAAAAGCGGGCACTGGGCCAAATAAATCGTAAAGACGCGCCGTCGTCACGCTTCGGCGTGACAGTGTTAGCGGCCGGTCGGCGGCGGCACAAGGCCAAAGCCGGCTTCGGGGCGATTGGACGGGCGCGGCGGCTGGTGTAGGGTCGGCCGGCACATGGGCCGATCCCGACGTCCGCTTCCCGGACCCAGGCGAATCGGTTCACCAAGCTATTGAATTGGGGCAAGATTCCAACGGAAGCTTTCCATAGCTTCCGTTGGAATCCGGTCGCTGGCAATCGACAGGGGTGAAAACAGGGGAATGACGCGGGTTTTGGTTTTCGTTCTCGTGGGGGTGATCCTGCCGGCGCTGCTGACCGGATGCGGCGAGGTCACCAAATTTCGCGACGGTCGGGGCGGCGCCGTCTATTTCGTCGATTGCGGTTCGTCGCTGCGGCAACTGCAAAGCTGCCGGGCTTTGATCGAATCCACCTGCCCCGACGGCTTTCAGCGGGTTCCGCTGGTCGCCGCGCGCACACAGCACGAACCCCCGCCCCGCCAGAGACAATGGGGATATTTCCGCTGCGCCGACGCCCGGAACTGACGATCGGCGCGTCCTGATGAGAGCTTTTCCAACAGGGGGGAAATCAGGTATGCAATAAACGCATACCTCAGCCCGTATTTTCGGTATGGCTTTCCCCCTGCCGCACCTGTACATTAGTAAATGTTGATGTTGCTATGCAACATTGCGAGTTCCGGCGAAATTCGTTTCGCCGTTGACCGGGCGGACCGCCCGGGTTTGGAGGGTCTTCGGACCCCACGTCCCAGGACGTGATGCCTCCCTGTTTACCTTCAGCCCCCGGCTTACCGGGGGCTTTTTTTTGCTTGCGCTGATGACGGGAAGCGGATGCGGCCGGACCGCCCTCCGCATCACATCCCCAAACGGCAGACGAGTTAGAGCGACGCGCCTCCAATCTGAAACGTCTGGCTAAATCTTGGACGCGTCGCTCCGGCGAGCATTGAGCGAGCGGCCAAGCAGCCGGACGGCTGCGCCCGGCGAGGGCCAAATATAAAGCGTTTAGACCGTGATGCGGATTTTCTGCGTCACGGTCTAAAACGACAGGCGGGCTGCGATATCGGCGGCCCAGGCGATCGCCGCCGCCGCCGCCAGTCGCCGGGAATAGGCGCGGCACGCCTCGGCGAACAGGGCCTTGATGCGGGCGCGATGCCGGCCGTCCTGGCCGTCCAGCGGCAACCAGGCCTCCATCCGGCCGAAGGGTATGGCCCGGGCCTCGCTCATTCGCCACAGGATGAGGGTTTCCAGCGTCAGCAGGATGGCGGTCGCGTCCAAAGCCATGCGGGAATGGCCGGACAGGGTCGCCACGACGACGGCGATCGCCAACACGCCGAAACCGGCGAATCGACGGACATGGGCCTCGACGGCGCTACGGAGGCGATCCATTGGGCGCGTTCCTCATGCCAACCCCCCATGGATACGGGGGGCACCCATCCTTATTCTTACTATAGTGGCGATCCCCATTTTGTCTTGCAAGCCCGACTCGCTTGGGTTAGCTGACCGTTTCGGGGATCGCGCGGTATCGTGACGAAACCGGCACGCGGGTTTTCCGCAATCGAAGGGCAGGCAGGTGAGTATGAGCGAAACGGCCGGTCTGGTGGAACGGGTGGAGCGATTTTCCGGCTCACCGGTGCTGTGCGTCGGCGACGCCATGCTCGACCGCTTCGTTTACGGTTCGGCCGAACGGATTTCCCCCGAGGCGCCGATACCGGTGGTGCGGGTGGAGCGGGAAAGCGCCATGCTGGGCGGAGCCGGCAATGTCGCCCGCAATCTGGTGGCTTTGGGCGCGCGCCCGGTTTTCGTGTCGGTGGTCGGCGATGACGGGGCCGGCCGCGAGGTCACCCGTCTGGTCGGCGAACATGGCGAGGTCGATCCCTGCATCGTCGTCGAACCGGGCAGGCCCACCACCATCAAGACCCGGTTTTTCGCCTCGTCCCAGCAATTGCTGCGCGCCGATCACGAGACCACGGCGGCGCTCTCGGACGCCACCCGCGACACCATGCTGAGCCAGGCGCTGGCCCTGCTCCCTCAAACCAAAACCCTGGTTCTGTCCGATTACGGCAAGGGCGTGCTGGCGTCGCCGGTGGCCGAGACCCTGATCGCCCGCGCCCGCGCCCTGGGCCGGCCGGTGATCGTCGATCCCAAGGGAATCGATTACACCCCCTATGGCGGCGCCACCATCCTGACCCCCAATCGCAAGGAATTGTTCGAGGCCACCAAGATGCCGGTGGATGGCGACGAGGCCATCGCCACCGCGGCCCGCTGGCTGATCGCCCGCTACGGCGTCGAGCATGTGCTGGTCACCCGCAGCCAGGACGGCATGAGTCTGGTGAGCGCGGACGGCACCATCCATCACCTGCCCGCCCATGCCCGCGAGGTCTATGACGTATCGGGAGCCGGCGACACGGTGGTCGCCACCCTGGCCGCGGCCCTGGGCTCGGGCGCCACGCCGCTGGAAGGCGCGCGCATCGCCAACATCGCCGCCGGCATCGTCGTCGGCAAGGTCGGCACCGCCGTCGCCTACAAGGACGAGGTGGCGAGCGCCCTGCATCACGATGAATTGTGGAGCAGCGAATCCAAGGTCGCGCTGTTGGGCGCCGCCGCCGAAATCGTCGATCGCTGGCGCCGCAAGGGACTGAGCGTCGGCTTCACCAACGGCTGTTTCGACCTGCTTCATCCCGGCCACATTTCGCTGCTGGGCGAGGCCAAGGCCGCCTGCGACCGTCTGGTGGTGGGTCTGAATTCCGACGCCTCGGTCGCGCGCCTCAAGGGGCCGAGCCGGCCGGTACAGACGGAAGCGGCGCGGGCCACCGTGCTGGCCTCGCTGGCCGCGGTCGATCTGGTGGTGGTGTTCGACGAGGATACGCCGTTCGAAACCATCGCCGCCCTGCGCCCCGACGTGCTGATCAAGGGCGCCGATTACACCGTCGAAACGGTGGTCGGCGCCGATCTGGTGCGGGGATGGGGGGGAAAAGTGGTTCTGGCCCGGCTGGTGGACGGCTGCAGCACCACCAACACCATCCGCCGCATGGCCGGGTCATGAGCGACGATTCCATCCCGCAACTGGGCCGCGCCGTCGCCGCGCCGGCCTCGCCCGATCAGGCGGTGCTGGACACCGTCCCCAACCCCCATCCCGGCAGCCTGTATCTGGTGCGTTTCACCGCGCCGGAATTCACGTCGTTGTGTCCGGTGACCGGCCAGCCCGATTTCGCCCATCTGGTCATCGATTACGTCCCCGATCAGGTTCTGGTGGAAAGCAAGGCGTTGAAGCTGTTTCTGGGCAGCTTCCGCAATCACGGCGCCTTTCACGAGGACTGCACCCTGACCATCGCCCAGCGTCTGGTCGACGCCGCCCAGCCGGTCTGGCTTAGAATCGGCGGCTATTGGTATCCCCGCGGCGGCATTCCCATCGACGTGTTCTGGCAGACCGATCCGCCGCCCGACGGATTGTGGTTGCCCGACCAGGGGGTTCCGCCCTACCGGGGACGGGGATAGCGATGACCGGGGGCGCGGCCATCGCCGACGCCATCCGCGCCCGGGCGCTGGAACTGGGATTCGACGATATCGGTTTCGCTTCGGCGGCGGCCCCTCCCGATTGGGGCCGGGACCTTGCCGAATGGCTGAGCGACGAACGCGCCGGCGACATGACGTGGATGGCCGAAACCCGGGAGCGCCGCACCGATCCGACCCTTCTGTGGCCCGAAGCCAGAAGCCTGATCGCCCTGGCCGTCTCCTATGCGCCGGCCGGCGATCCCCTGGCCCTGTTGGCGCAGCCCGAACGCGGCGCCATCAGCGTCTATGCCCGCAACCGCGACTATCACGATGTGGTCAAGGGACGGCTGAAGATGCTGGCCGGCTGGATGGTCGCCCGGTATGGCGGGGCGGTGAAGGTGTTCGTCGATACCGCGCCGCTGATGGAAAAACCGGCCGCCGCCGGCACCCGTCTGGGCTGGCGCGGACGCCACACCAATCTGGTATCGCGGCGGTTGGGCAATTGGTTTTTCCTGTCGGAAATCCTCACCACCCTCGATTTGCCCGCCGACACGCCCGAAAGCGACCATTGCGGCACCTGTCGCGCCTGCCAGGACGCCTGCCCCACCGGCGCCATCGAGGGACCGGGGCGGCTGGACCCCCGGCGTTGCGTCAGCTATCTCACCATCGAGCACAAGGGAGCGATCCCCGAGTCCCTGCGTCCGGCCATGGGCAACCGCATCTACGGCTGCGACGATTGCCTGGCGGTCTGTCCCTGGAACAAGTTCGCCCGTCCCACCCGTGATCCCGCCTTTCTGCCCCGTATCGAACTGATCCGTCCCCGGCTGGAGGATCTGGCCGGGCTCGACGACGGGGAATTCCGCCAAATCTTCGCCGGCTCGCCGATCAAGCGGATCGGCCGCGACCGGTTTGTGCGCAACGTGCTGACCGCCATCGGCAATTCCGGCCGGCCCGATCTGCTGGCCGTCGCGCGGCGCCTTGCCGACGATCCCTCGCCCCTGGTGCGCGACGCCGCCGGCTGGGCGATTCGGCGATTGCAAGGCGGCGGCCGTTCTCCTTAAGGTGGCGAGGAGGATCGGAGTGAGCGCCAGGCCGATTGAGGGCGTTCGATGATTGGAGCCGACCATGGCCGACACCGAAGTGGCGGCGTCACGCCTGTTCAGCCGCGACGCCAATGAATACGACAATCCGCGCCGGCGCCTGATTCCGCGTTTCGACGATTTTTACGGCACGGCGCTCGACCTGATCGACGACTGGCAAACCGCGTCGGACATCGACGTTCTCGACATCGGCGCCGGTACCGGCCTGTTTTCGGGGATGGTTCTGAGCGGGCGTTCCATCGGCCGCCTGTGCCTGCTCGACGGCTCGGCGGCGATGCTGGGTCAGGCGCGGTCGCGTTTTTCCGGCGACGGGCGGGTCGAGTACCGCGTCGCCGACATGGCCGGGGCCGATCTCGGCGGACCCTGGGATCTGGTCATATCGGCCCTGGCCATCCACCATCTCGGCGACGACGAAAAACAGGCTTTGTACCGGCGCATCCGCCACGCCCTGAAGCCGGGCGGCCTGTTCGTGAACGCCGAACAGGTCGCCGGCCCCAATCCGGCGGCGGACGCGCGTTACGGCCGTCTGTGGCTGGATCAAATCCGGCGCCTGGGGGCCTCGGAAGCGGAAATCGAGGGCGCCCTGCAACGCATGTCCCACGACCGCTGCGCCCCCGTCGGCATCCAACTGCGTTGGCTGGAGGAAGCCGGTTTCGCGGATGTCGATTGCAGCTTCAAGGCTTGGCGCTTCGCCGTCTTCAGCGGTCGGGCGGTATAATATCCGTCAGAGCGCGGACCCGCCGGCGCAAGTCCGGCAGCAATTCCGCCTCGAACCAGGGATTGCGGCGCTGCCAGCCGGTGGTCCGCCAACTGGGATGGGGTAGGGGCAGGATTTCCGGCAGATAATCGCGCCACGCCGCCACCGTCTCGGTCATGGTGGCGCGCCGCCGCGCCCCCAGGTGATAGGCCTGGGCATACCCCCCGGCCAGGATGGTCAGCTCGACCTTGTCCAAAAGCGGCAGCAACAACGGAAACCAGGTGGGCGCGCAAGAGGGCGAGGGCGGCAAATCGCCGCCCCCGGCCGCGCGGCCCGGATAGCACAGGCCGGTGGGCACGATGGCGATGCGCGTCTCGTCGTAAAAGGCGTCGCGCCCGATCCCCATCCAGTCGCGCAGACGGTCGCCGGAACGGTCGTTCCAGGGAATCCCCGTCTCGTGAACCTTGGTGCCCGGCGCCTGACCGACGATCAGCAGCCGGGCGGTCGCCGCCACCCGCAGCACCGGCCGCGGCCCCAGGGGCAGATCGGCGGCGCACAGGCGGCAGGCGCGGATACGGGCGACAAGGGCGGCGAGCGGATCGGACATCGCGGGCCATCAGGCGGGACGTTGAGCGGATTCGCCCTCGAACGCGTCGGCCGGCGCCATCGCCCAGATCG
>JAJZUL010000034.1 GCA_021848545.1 Pseudomonadota bacterium | reverse complement strand
TTGCGCTCCGAGGCCCCGATGGAGCCTCTCCGCACGCTGCGGCGGCCTCAACGGCCTAGTCGCTCCGCTCCAACGCGCCTTCACCCGATTACCCTGGGCTTTACCTTGATTTCGCCGGCCCGTGCGGCTATAAGCGTGCCTTCCCGAACGAACAGGGCTTGTACGGGCATGCCCTGTCGTTGGTCAATCGCTCAACTTCTTATCCAAGGATCGGCGAAAATGCCCAAACTGAAGACCAAGAGCGCCGCCAAGAAGCGGTTCAAGCTCACCGCGACCGGCAAGGTCAAGGGCAACGTGGCCTATAAGCGCCACTGCCTCAGCGCCAAGCCGCAGGACATGAAGCGCACCGCGCGCGGCACCTTCGTTCTGTTCGAAGGCGATGCCGACAAGGTTCGCAAGCATTACATGCCCTACGGAGACTAAGCCATGGCGCGCGTCAAACGGGGCGTCACCACCCACGCCCGTCACAAGAAGATTCTCAAGCTGGCCAAGGGCTATCGCGGCCGGTCCAGCACCTGTTTCCGGGTCGCCATCGAAAAGGTCGAAAAGGCCCTTCGCTACGCCTATCGCGACCGTCGCGTCCGCAAGCGGAATTTCCGCGCCTTGTGGATTCAGCGCATCAATGCCGGCGCCCGCATCCACGGCATGACCTATTCGCGCTTCATGGACGGCTTGAAGAAGGCCGGGATCGCCCTGGACCGCAAGGTGCTGTCGGACATCGCCATCCGCGAGCCGGACAGCTTCAAGGCGCTGGTGGACAAGGCCCAGTCGGCCCTCCGCTAATACCCGCACGAGGGTTGCCAGCCATCGGTTGGAAGGGGGTCGCGCCCAAGGTCGCGGCCCCTTTTCGTTATTTGCTTTAGGACATCCCATGGACCAGTTGGACAGGATTCGGGCCGAGGCCCTGGCCGCCATCGCCGCCGCCGACGGGCTCGACGCGCTGGAAGCGGCCCGCGTGGCGGCTTTGGGCAAGAAAGGCTCCATCTCGGCGCTGATGGCGGGCCTGGGCGCCATGAATGCCGAAGAGCGCAAGGAGGCCGGCGCCCGCTTCAACGCCGTCAAGACCGAGGTCGCGGACGCCATCGCCGCCCGCAAAGCCGAACTGGAAGCCACGGCGCTGAACGACCGCCTCGCCGGGGAACGCATCGACGTCACCCTGCCGGCCCGCCCCGAGACCACCGGCCGCATCCATCCCATTCCCCAGGTGATGGAGGAAATCACCGCCATCTTCGCCGATATGGGTTTCGCGGTGGCCGAAGGTCCCGATATCGAGGACGATTTTCATAATTTCACCGCGCTGAACATCCCGCCCGAACATCCGGCGCGGCAGATGCACGACACGTTCTATTTCCCGCCCGGCGCCGACGGGAACCGCCATGTGCTGCGCACCCATACCTCGCCGGTGCAGATCCGCACCATGCGCGAGACCGCCCCGCCGATCCGCATCATCGCCCCGGGCCGCACCTATCGCTGCGATTCCGACATGACCCACACGCCGATGTTCCATCAGGTGGAGGGGCTGGTCATCGACGAAGCCACCCATATGGGCCATCTCAAGGGCTGTCTGATTCAATTCGTCCGCGCCTTTTTCGAAATCGACGATGTGCCGGTACGGTTCCGTCCCAGCTTCTTTCCGTTCACCGAACCCTCGGCGGAGGTCGATATCGGCTGCGTGCGCCGTGACGGCGAATTGCGCATCGGCGGCGGCGAGGGCGCCGGCTGGCTGGAAATCCTGGGCTGCGGCATGGTCCATCCCAACGTACTGAAGGCGTCGGGCATCGATCCCGACCGCTATCAGGGCTTCGCCTTCGGCATGGGGGTGGAACGGGTGGCGATGCTGAAATACGGCATCCCCGATCTGCGCACCTTTTTCGAATCCGACCTGCGCTGGCTCGACCATTACGGCTTCGCCTTTTTCGACCAGCCCACTCTGGCCGGAGGGCTGGCGCGATGAAATTCACCCTGTCCTGGCTCAAGGATCATCTGGACACCGATCTCGATACCGCCGAGATCGGCCGCCGTCTGACCGCGCTCGGTCTGGAGGTCGAGGAGATCGGCGATCCCGCGAGCAAGCTTTCCGGGTTCATCGTCGGCCATGTGCTGGAAGCCGGCCCGCACCCGGATGCCGACCGGCTGAAATTGTGCCGGGTCGATACCGGCGCGGGCATATTGCAGGTGGTCTGCGGCGCCCCCAACGCGCGGGCCGGGCTGAAGGTGATCCTGGCGCGGCCGGGCACCCTCATTCCCGCCACCGGCACGGTGCTGAAGGCCGGCAAGGTCCGGGGCATCGAAAGCCAGGGCATGATGTGCTCGTGGCGTGAACTGGGCCTGGGCGAGGATCATGACGGCATCGCCGAGCTGGACCCGGCCGCGCCCCTGGGCGCGCCCTTGACCGAGGTGATGCATTTCGACCCGGTCTTCGATATTTCCATCACCCCCAACCGCGCCGATTGCCTGGGCGTGCGCGGCGTCGCCCGCGACCTTGCCGCCGGCGGGGCCGGACGGCTGAAACCCCTGGCCATCGCCCCGGTGGCCGGCGTTTATGCCAGCCCGGTGGGGGTGCGCCTGGATTTCCCCTCCGACGCCGCATCGGCCTGTCCGTTGTTCATCGGCCGCCATATCCGCGGGCTGAAGAACGGGGAAAGCCCCGATTGGCTGAAGGCGCGGCTGACGGCAATTGGTCTGCGGCCGATTTCGGCCCTGGTGGATATCACCAATTACATCGCCTATGACCAGGCCCGGCCGCTCCACGTCTTCGATGCCGCGACCCTGAAGGGCGATCTGCGCGCCCGTCTGGCCGCTTCGGGCGAAAAGGTCACCGCGCTCAACGGCAAGACCTACGATTTGGATGACGACATGATCGTCATCGCCGACGATGGCGGACCTTTGGGGCTGGCCGGCCTGATGGGCGGCGAAGGATCGGGCTGCACCCCGACCACCACCGAGATCGTGCTGGAAGTGGCCCTGTTCGACCCGGTGCGCATCGCCGCCGCCGGGCGCCGGCTCGACATCCTGTCCGACGCACGCTTCCGCTTCGAACGCGGCGTCGATCCGGCCTTCGCCCATCCCGCCGCCGAGCTGGCCACCCGCATGATCCTGGATCTGTGCGGCGGCGAGGCGTCCGAACTGGTGGTGGCCGGAGCGGAACCCGACTGGCGCCGCCGCATCGCCCTTGATCCCGGCCGCGCCGGCGCTTTGGGCGGCATGGCGGTCGCGCCCGATCGCCAGCGCGCGATTCTGACCGATCTCGGCTGCCAAGTGGAAGCCGACGGCGATCGTTTGGCGGTGGAACCGCCATCCTGGCGGGCCGACATCACCGGCCCCCATGATCTGGTCGAGGAAATCCTGCGCATCCAGGGCTACGATTCCATTCCGGCGGTCCCGCTGCCGCGCCCGGCCTTGCCGGCGCCGGTGCTGACCCCGGCGCAACGCCGCCGCGGCTGGGTGCGCCGCTGTCTGGCCGCGCGCGGGCTGGTGGAAACCGTCACCTGGTCGTTCCTGCCCTCTGCCCAGGCGTCCCTGTTCGGCGGCGGCGCGGCCGGTCTGCGTCTGGCCAATCCCATTTCCAGCGACCTGGATTGCATGCGGCCCTCGGCCTTGCCCAATCTGGTCGCCGCCGCCCAGCGCAACGCCGATCGCGGCATGCGCGATCTCGGCCTGTTCGAAATCGGCCCGGCCTTCGACGGGCCGGAACCGGGGCAGCAGCGTCTGGTCGCCGTGGGCCTGCGGGCCGGCGCCGCCCAGGCCCGCCATTGGGCGGCGCCGGTGCGGCCGGTCGATGCCTTCGACGTCAAGGCCGACATGCTGGTGGCCCTGGCCGCCATCGGTCTGGCGACCGATTCGCTGACCGTCGCCGCCGAGGCGCCGGCCTGGTACCATCCCGGCCGCTCGGGCACGGTGAAACTGGGCAACAAGACGCTGGGCCATTTCGGCGAATTGCATCCCAGCCTGCTCGCCGGGTTTGGTCTCAAGGGACGGGTCGCCGGTTTCGAGCTTGATCTCGACGCCCTGCCGCCGGCCAAGGCCCGCGCCACCCGCGCCCGCCCCCCGCTTAAACTGTCGCCCTATCAGAGCGTCGAACGCGATTTCGCCTTTGTGGTCGATGCCGACATTCCCGCCGACAAGGTGGTGCGGGCGGCACGGGGCGCCGACAAGACGCTGATCACCGCCGCCGGGATTTTCGATCTTTATGAGGGCGCCCATGTCGGCGAGGGGAAAAAATCCCTGGCGGTCACCGTCACCCTGCAACCCACCGCCGGCACCCTGACCGACGCGGAGATCGAGGCGGTGGCCGAAAAGGTGGTGGCGGCGGTGACCAAGGCCACCGGCGGAACCTTGCGCGGATAGCATATGGCCACCATCCTGCTGTTCCGTCACGGCCAGACCCATTGGAACGCCGTCAAGCGCATCCAGGGCTGGACCGATTCCGCCTCGCCCCTGACCCTGGCCGGGATCGAGCAGGCCCGCGTCTATGGGCAGGCCGTCCGCACCCTGATCGGCAAGGACCGGGAATGGCGGGTGATCGCCAGTCCGCTGGCCCGATGCGCCCAGACCACCGCCATTCTATGCGAGACCGCCGGTCTCGATTTCCACGCCGTCACGTTCGACGATCGCCTCCGGGAAGTGGGGACGGGGATCTATACTGGCTGGCTGCGCCCGGATTTGGAGATCCGCCACCCCGAACTGATGGACGGCACAGGCAGCGCCACCTGGTATTTCCGCTGTCCCGAAGGCGAAACCCACGCCGATCTCAGCCGCCGCATCGCCGCCTGGCTGGAGGAACGGCGGCCCGAGGAAAAGCTGGTGGTGGTCAGCCATGGCGTCTCCAGCAAGGTGCTGCGCGGACTGTATGCCGGTCTCGACCAGGAAACGGTGCTGGGCGAGGACGCTCCCCAGGACGCGCTGTTTTTGCTGCGGGCGGGCACATGTACCCGTCTGGCCTGCGCCGGGGTTACCGAAGCCCTGTCTTAGCCCGTGCGGCGAGATCGGGGTCATATACAAAAGTATGGGGGATGCTTACCCAAAAGATTCGGCGGAGTCACTGTTGGCGCGCCGCGACGTTGTTATAATGCGCACAATCACACGCCCCTATTGTCAAGGATGGGTGACAATGCGGCACGTTCAATTTGCGACTTTTATTGTTTGTATTCCATTTTTGCTGTCCGTCGGCGCGAATGCGGCGGCGGCGCGGGACAAGACCGCGTCGCGGACGCTGGTGGTGGGAACCGAGGATATCGATTATCTGCCCTTTTACGGTTGGCAAAACGGCCGCTATGGCGGCGCCGCGCGGCAGATCCTGGACGCTTTCGCCAAGGATGACGGCTACCGCCTGATCTTCCGGCCCTATCCCATCCGGCGCCTGTACGCGCAATTGGTCACCGGCCGGATCGACCTGAAATTCCCCGACAATTCTCATTGGGCGGCGGCGGCCAAGGCCGGGCATCACGTCTATTACTCACGCCCGCTGCTCCATTTCACCGACGGAACCATCGTGCGCGCCGGCGAACGCGGTCGCGGACTGGCGGCGATCCACACCTTGGGCACCGTTCTGGGCTTCACCCCCACCGCCTGGACCGGGCGCATCGCCACGGGACAGGTGCGGGTGCGTCAAAATCCGCGTCTCGACCAATTGCTGCGCCAGGTGCGGCTGGGACGGGTGGACGGCGCCTATTGCAATATCGACGTGGCGCGGCATGTGGCCGCCAACTTGTCGTTTCCGGCCGGCAGCATCGTCTATGATCCGGCGTTGCCCCACGTCACCGGCGGCTACCGGCTGTCCACCACCACGCGCCCCAAGGTGATCACGGCGTTCGACAAATGGCTGGCCACCCACCAGGCCACGATCACGGCGGTGGAACGCCGCTACGACCTGGCCCGGATCACAGCCGCGCGGTAAGAATCGCCGACAGTTCTTCGGGCGTCAGCACCAGGGGATTGGTCTTCATGCTGTTGCCGCCCGACGCGGCGACGATGGCGGGAATGTCGTCGGCCGTCATGCCGTAAACGGACAGGCGCGGCATCTCCAGCCGCCGGGTCCAATCCCCCAGAATGTCGGCCAGGAAATCCAGCCCGTCGCCGCCGCAGACCGGCGCCTGACCGCCCAGCACGGCGCCGACCTTTCCGTATTTGGGCACGGCCGGCCCCAGGGGATCGCGTTCCATCAGCGCCTCGATATTGACCTCGGTCGCCGCCGCCAGCAGGGTGCCGCAGGCCACGCCGTGGGGCACGGCGAACGCCGCCCCCAAAGGCGCCGCCAAGCCATGCACCGCGCCCAACCCCGTCTGGGCCAGACAGATCCCCGACACCAGGGCGGCGTAGGCGAGACGGGCGCGGCCCTCGCCTTCACCCGCCAGGGCCGGCCACAACCCGTCGCGCACCGCCTCGATCCCCGACAGGGCCAGGGCGTCGGTCAGGGGACCGGACCGGGTCGAGACGTAGGATTCCAGGCATTGGGTCAGGGCGTCCATGGCGTTGGCCGCCATCACCGGGCGCGGACAGGTGGCCAGCAGATCGGGATCGATCAGGGCCAGACGCGGCATCAGACGGTCGTCGCGAAAGGATTTCTTGAACCCGTCCGGGCCGCCGCGGGACAGCACCGCGTTCTTGGTGGCTTCGGAGCCGGTCCCGGCCGTGGTCGGCACCAGCACCAGGGGCAAGGCGGGGCCGTCATAGGCGAGACCGCGTCCCACCCCTTCCAGGAAATCCATCACCGACCGCCCGGTCGCCAGCAGGCCGGCGATGGCCTTGGCCGCATCCATGGCGCTGCCGCCGCCGATTCCCGCCACCATGTCGATGCCGGCGCCGCTGAACCGGGCCACCGCCTCGTCCACCATTTCGGGGCTGGGTTCGCCCTCGATTCCCAGGGTTTCGACCGCGATGCCGGCTTCGCCCAGACCGCGCGTCAAAGCCGGCCAATGGGGGCCTTCGCGGAACGAGCGCCCCCCGGTGACCACCAGCACGCGCCTGCCGAGTTTGGCCAGTTCGGCGGGCAGTTCGGCGATGCGCCCCGGTCCGAACAGGATGCGCGGCAGGGCGGCGACGGTGAAGGCGGGAAAGGGCGGCATGATGCTCCGGACGGCGTTGATCCCGCCATAGGCGGGAGCGGCGATTTGCTTTAGCCTAACCGAAAGGGATAAGTCGTAACACCCCATCCCGGTGAGCGCGACTCATCGGGATGGGGTCAACAGGGTAATCGGGTGACGGCGCGTTGGAGCGGAGCGACTAGGCCGTTGAGGCCGCCGCAGCGTAAGCGAGGATAGCCCAGGGCGCGGACGCGACCGCCCGGCGCTGAGGGAAAGATACATAATGCAGGGGAAGCGGGTTCACCCGATTCCCCTGATGGGGTCAAGCCCGCGCGGCGTTTGAGCGAAACCCGCTCGCGATCGGTCGCAGACCGTGAGCGACGGTATGACAGGGGCAAGCCGGCATGGGAGCCGTCGCTCGCAGTGAAACGCCGTCGGCGGAAAATCCGACGGACCGACAGGCCGATCCGGGCGCGGAACTGGGCGAGCCCGCTTGCCATTCCACCAATCTGGTCGGGCTTTCGACCGCCTTGCTGGCCAGTACGGCCTTCAACGCCCGGCCCGAACGCCTGCGCATCGCCGGGGTCCGCGAGATGAACGGCTCCCTGTTCGACATGCTGGCCGAGGCCGAAAGCCTGATCGAGGCCGGCGAGGCCTTCAATTGCTACATGATGGCCATGTTCGGCCTGGACCCGGAGCAGCGCGAACCCGGAAAGCGGGGACCGCGCCGCTACCGGTCTTCCTTTTTCCGCCTGCTCAAGGGATGGGGCTACGACAGCAACAGCCCCGAGGGCGCCGTTCTCAAGGGCTGGGTGGAAAGCCGCTTCGGACTGGCCCCCACCTTCCACAAGCGGGTGATCGACGGCGCCGGCCCGGTCTGGGCCGCCTATGTCGAAGAAAAGATGTCCAGCCGTTTCCATAACAACGCCATCTATGTCCAACTCGACATGCTTTACGAATTCTGCCAATGGGCGCTGAGCCGCTTCGCCGCGCCCGACCGCACCCATCTGACCCTGTATCGCGGCACCAATTCCTTCGACGAACATCAGGTGGTGACGAAACTCGACCGCCGCCGCCGGGTGGTGCGGATCAACAATCTCGCCTCTTTCACCTCGGACCGCGACACCGCCGGCTGTTTCGGCGACGTCATCCTTGAAATCCGGGTGCCGACGGCCAAAATCGCCTTTTTCAACGCCCTTCTGCCCCGTCACCCGTTGAAGGGCGAAGGTGAATATCTGGTGGTCGGCGGCGATTACGTCGCCGAGGTCCGGTACGACTGACCGCGAGCAATGGGATTTTCGGACCGATGAACCGGGAAGAGCGGGCGCTCGGCGCCTATCTGGGGCTGGCGGTCGGCGATGCGCTCGGCGCCACCGTCGAATTCATGACCCCGAACGAGATCAGGACCCAATACGGCGAACACCGCCAGATGGTGGGCGGCGGCTGGCTGCGCCTGAAACCGGGACAGACCACCGACGATACCGCCATGTCCCTGGCCCTGGGCCGCGCCCTGCTGGCCAAACGCGGATTCGACGCCCACACGGTTTGCGCGGAATTCGCCGCATGGCTGAAGACCGGGCCGGTGGATGTGGGCAATACCTGCCGGCGCGGCATCCAGCGTTTCATGCACCACGGCACCGTCGAGGGTCCGTTCCGCGAGGGCGATGCCGGCAACGGCGCGGCGATGCGGGTCCTGCCGGTGGCGCTGGCCACCCTGGGCCGGCCGCGGGAAGCGGAATCCTGGACCATCGGCCAGTGCCACACCACCCACCACCACCCCCTGTCGGACGATGCCTGTCTGGCCCTGGTGCGGATGGTGCAGGCCCTGGTGGGAGGCGGCGAAAGGATTTCGGCGGAAACCATCGCCCTGAACCTGGTGGAAACCCACGCCACCTTCCGCTTCCGGCCCTACCCGAAGCTGGCCACCGCCTATGTGGTCGATACCATCCAGACGGTGTTCCACTATTTCCTGACCACGGATTCCTTTTCCGACTGTCTGGTGGCGACCGTCAACCAGGGCGGCGACGCCGACACCACCGGCGCCATCGTCGGCATGCTGGCCGGCGCCCTGTACGGCCCGGACGCCATCCCCAAACCCTGGCTGAACCGCCTGGACCCGGTGGTGAAGACGGAAATCGCCGAACAGGTGGCCGGCCTGCTGGCGCTGGCGGCGTAGACGCGCCGGAGGGCGCGAGGACAGCCAAGCGCGAGCGCCGGCGCCTGAGGCCAACCAACAAATGCCAACCGGAAAACAAGGAAATTGGTGGGTCCGGCAGGACGCCCCACGCGGAACACTACGCCCTAGGATTTCTGCGGGTTTCAGCCGCTGTACCACATCGAAGCGTAACAGCGATGTGATACAGCGGGCAAGCGGTCTGAGTTCCACCCGAGCCGCAGGCACCTGCTGTCACAGGCATATACAGCGGATGCCTCACCACTATTTGGAAAATGGGTTGATAGGAGTGGAGTTCGCCGCCTTGCCTCCAAGGGCTGCGCATACGTTGAACGCCTGTCGGTGCATGCTGAGAGCGCCGTCCCAAGACAGCGCATGAAATGCTATAGGCGTTAGTCCGTATACGCCCCAAAAGAATGAAAATGTCCCCACCAGCCCTAGAAAAAAACCAAGGCCGCGAACGTTCAACTTTCCCATTCGCATTGATATGTAGTCGAGTGCAATTGACGAACGTGTAAGTGGGCGGCTCGTCGCCTCTTCGGCACGGCGCTTGAGTGGGGCAAGCATTCGGCGAACAATCAACTCAACCCTATGAAACGGGATGCGCCGCCTCAACATTAGCTTTGAGAGCCGATATGTATCGTACAGCAGCACGCCAAACGGCATGATCGCGGCAGAAACCGCAGTCGCGACCATATGGTATGCGCTCACAAGAAGACCAACACTGAACAATGCTATCGATGAACGCGCCATCCCGATGATCTGCGCTGCATTGTAGTTCGCCTGACAATCAGCAGGGATCATCGCCTGAGTTGCGGCAACGATAAAAGCTATGCATGTGGCAATCCCAGCCAAATTGGCCTTTATGGCAAATTTCGCCATGTCGCCATTGGAAATTAGCGAACGAATATCGTTCAGGTCTTCATTCTGACCAAAATTTATGGGCAAACGACGCTTCATGGTGACCTGCCCCCGATATCTTGGGCTGCTTACAATGGACAAGCGCATGGCGACACTCCACCTCCGCCGAAGCAGCCCAGTGCGGTAGCCTCGAAGACGAACACACGGAACCACCTGCGGCGGAGGGAAGTGGCTGAATTACTTTTCCTTGCGCACACCCTTGAACGGGGTGCCGTCCTTCTTCACCGCCATGAACTGGCCGGTGTCGGCATCGCGCTTCACCCACTTGTCAGTCGTGGGGTTGAAGACCTGGGAGCGGTTGCAGACGGCGCCGATGCGGCGATTGTCGCCATAGGGGGGATTGGTAGCCATATGAAGTCCCTTTCGTAGCAAATGTATCAAGGCACGGCCGGGCGCGAGCGCCACCCGGCCGCCCACCGCTGAACCGACCCTACTCGTCGATCCAGAAGCGGAACGCCTTCAAGCCGAACTGGCTAGCGTAAATCCGCCGGCCACCCCTTGTGATCCAGGGGCGGTAAATCCAGCGGCCACGACGGCCGGGCTCAGCAAAGAGCGTCAACTGCGTCATCCGCAGCCTCCTCCTGCCTGTCACGAGCGCTGTTTCGGCTTGAAATGCCCAACGTAAGGGACTAAGTGTGATGTTGGGTAACATCACTCAGACCTTCACGACGGGCGCTCCGTACCCACGGAAGCGCTCTTACCGTGATCTCTCGAAGGCGAACCTTGGCGGCAACCTTGGTTCGCCTTCGTTATTTCAACAAGATCCCTTCCTTCTCGAAGACCCGCATTTGCTGGCGGGCAGCGTCCTCGGAAACCCCGAACGTTTCGGCCGCCTGCCGATAATCTCGGCAACCTCCGATATGCTGGGAGGAAATCAGAAGCTCGCCGGCAAAGGCCTTAGCCTGCCACTCCGGGTCTTCGTAAGTCTTCACCTCCTTGTCGATGCGGCGAGCCAGCGCGACATCCGCATGAAGGAGGGCGTGACCGAGTTCATGTGCCGCCGTCATCCTATCGCGGCGCTGGCCATTGCAGGCCCCCTCATAGACGTCTTCCCGAAGGATAAGTCGGCGCTCCTGAACCAACGTCAGCCCGTGGTTCAAGCCCATCTCACCTCGGTCAAGGACATCGAACACGAACCCCGGAGCAATGTCCCCCAGCGCGGTTTCAATTACTTCCATAATGGGGAACCATGCCTCATCCCATTTGAGACGTTTCCTCAGTTTATCAGCCACCCATCGTAACCGCTTCCGGCTGGTGGGTGGCGCTACTATGCCAAGCAGTGTGCTCATCCCTTCCTCTTTTTGGTCAGCAGTTCTCGAATTTTGGCGAGATCGCCCTCGTCAAGCTCGTTAAATCGGCGGGCCAGCGCCGCAGCTACGTCACGGCGGTCTACAGCGACATTCTTGATGGATTGGTCCCTGCGGGAGTTCTCGGCGGCCTCGGCGAGTTCAGCCCGTCCCGACTTATCGAGGTCAAAGAAGTTCGCCACCTTCTCGACAAGCCCTGCTGGGATTGGTTTGCGGCCAGTCTCGACGCCCGACAGCCAAGCCGACGACATTCCCACTCCGTTGGCCATCTCCTTGAGAAGCAAGCTGCGGTCGATGCGCAGCTTGCGAACTAGCTTGCCGAATGGCGTCAACTTCTCCCTTGGTTCGATCTTGTTCATTGCAGCGGTCCTCCTCTCGTCTGGTCAACCCAGACGAGGGAGACGGATCTCCCTCGTGTGTGCCCAGCCATCCCCGGCTGTGGGTTGACTATATTTCAGGAAACTTGTTTCGCGCAAGTCCGAAAAAAAGCGCACCTGCATGGGTGCATGTGTGCCCCCCGCGCTACCCGGAAAGTGCCACGCCTACATCCCTCATCTCCCGCCAGCGACCAGCTCCCGGCCGCACCAACACCGTAGCGCCGCCGCAAAGATCTGATGGGCGATATGGGTCAAACCGATTCAGGGGAGGATGGTGGGCCCGGCAGGACTCGAACCTGCAACCAGACCGTTATGAGCGGCCGGCTCTAACCATTGAGCTACAGGCCCCACCGGCGCCAGACCATAACGAAGACGACGGCGATTTCAAAGCCCTGGCGTGACCGGCGCGGTCAAAGGCCGATGCGCGGTCTTTCGGATCGGCGCACAGGGATGGTATATAGAGGCCCAGGGGGGCGAAGGGGCAGCGTGACCTTAATCGAAGCATTGACGATCGGCGCGATCCGGGGCGTCACCGAGGTTCTGCCGCTGGGCGCCGCCGGTCATCTCGCCCTGCTGCCCGCGCCGCAGGCCACGCCCGATCAGATGGCCGCCACCAATCTGGCCGCCAACGTCGGGGTTCTGGTGGCGTTGGCCCTGTATTTCTGGCGCGACATGGCCGCCATGGGCGTGGGCCTGCGCAAATTGGCCAAGGGCCGCCCCGATCCCGGCGCCCGACTGTTTTTCCATCTGCTCGAAGGCAGCGTCGCCGCGGCCGTGATCGCCGCGCCGATCCTGATCCTGGCCGGTCGCGCGGCGGGATCGATGGCGATCGCCGCGACCATGGCCATCTTCGGCCTGGCGCTGCTCGCCGCCGATTATTTCGGCATCACCGTGCGCCGCGTCACCCATCTGACCCATCGCGGCGCCATCTTTCTGGGCGCGCTTCAGGCGGCCGCCCTGATGCCCGGCGTGTCGCGCACCGGCATCGTCATCACCGCCCTGCGCCTGATGGGATACGAACGCGGCGAAGCCGCCCGGTTCTCGGTGCTGCTGGCCGTGCCGCTGGTCCTGGCCTCCTCGGTGATTTCGGCTTGGCGCCTGGACCGCCATGGGAACATCGCGCTGTCGGGCGATTTGCTGTTGGTCGCCGTCACCGCCGGTCTGGCCGCCCTGGCGGCCATTGCCGGCATGATGGCCTGGCTGCGGCGCGGAACCTACGGCCCCTTCGCCCTGTGGCGAATCGCCCTGGGAATGGGCGTGATGGCGATGATGGCGGTCAGGCTGTAACACCCATCAAGCCGCGGCCTGCCAGCGGCGGCTTTCGAACGGCGACAGATTGTCGATGAACTGGTTGGCCGAGGCCTGCCAGGAAAACCGCAGGGCGTGATCCCGGCACACATCCGAAGGAATGGTCAACGCCTTCAGCGCCGCGGCCCGCAAATCCTCGGACAGAACGCCGGCCGCGCCATTTGCTCCCAACACGTCCAACGGTCCGGGCACCGGCAGCGCGGCCACCGGCAGGCCCGAGGCCAACGCTTCCAGCAACACCAGGCCGAAGGTGTCGGTGCGGCTGGCGAAGACGAAAACGTCGGCGCCCGCGTAATGGCGGGCCAGATCCTCGCCGGTTTTGGCGCCGGCGAAGAATGTCGCCGGAAAGCGGCGGCGCAAATCCTCCATCTGCGGCCCATCCCCCACCACCACCTTGCTTCCGGGCAGATCGAGGGACAAAAACGCCTCGACATTCTTTTCCACCGCCACCCGGCCCACATACAGGAAGATCGGGCGGGGCAGGCCGGCGAACGGCCCCCGGTCGCCCTTCATCTCCGGCCGGGGGCGGAACAGCTCGGTGTCCACGCCCCGGCTCCAGCGGCCGATATTGCGGAAACCGCGGCGGGACAATTCGTCCTCGATCCCCTGGGTCGCCACCATCACCCGCGACGACGCGCCGTGGAAGCGGCGCATCACCGCATAGGACACGGGCAGCGGCACCCGCCAGCGCGCCTGGATATATTCGGGAAAACGGGTGTGATAGGCGGTGGTGAAGGGCAGACGACGGCGCAGACAGAAGCGCCGGGCCGACCAGCCCAGCGGCCCCTCGGTGGCGATATGGATGGCGCAGGGCTGGGATTGCTCGATCAGCCGCGCCACCTGACGGCCCGGCCGCACCGCCAGACGGATTTCCGGATAGGACGGACAGGCGACGGTACGGAAATGATCGGGAGTGACGAGAACGACCTGATGACCGGCCCGCTCCAGTTCGGCCCTCAGCGAATCAAGCGTCCGAACGACGCCATTGACCTGAGGGTACCAAGCATCCGAGACGACGAGTATGCGCATTCGTTCTCCTTGGCGGGGGCGGATTCGGCGAAGGACAGCCTGGCCGTCTCCAGCCAGTGCAGAATTTCGAGGGTGCCGTCGTGGTGCTCCACCAACGCCGTGCAGCTCTCGACCCAATCGCCGTCGTTGCAATAGACGATTCCGTCCACATCGCGTTTTTCAGCGTGATGGATATGGCCGCAAACCACGCCGTCGACGCCGCGCTTGCGCGCTTCCTCGGCCATGGTCTGTTCGTAATTGTCGATGTACTGAACCGCGTTCTTGACCTTGTGCTTCAGGTAGGCCGACAGCGACCAGTAGGACAGACCCATCCGGCGGCGCGCCGCGTTGAGCCAATGGTTCAGCCACAGCGCGAAGGTGTAGGCGCCGTCGCCCAGATGAGCCAGCCACTTGGCGTATTTGACCACCCCGTCGAAGGCGTCGCCGTGCAGCACCAGCAGGCGCTGGCCCCGGGCGGTGACATGGATGGCGTCATGGACCACCTCGACCTCGCCGAAGGACAGATCGGTATAGTCGCGGGCGAATTCGTCGTGATTGCCGGGAATGAACAGGACCTTGGTGCCCTTGCGCGCCTTGCGCAGCAGCTTCTGCACCACGTCGTTGTGGGCCTGCGGCCAGTACCAGGACCGCTTCAGGCGCCAGCCATCGACGATATCGCCGACCAGATACAAATAATCGGATTCGGTATGCTTGAGAAAATCGAGAAGATAATCGGCCTTACAGCCCCGGGTTCCCAAATGGATATCCGATATCCATATGGAACGGTAGGCGCGTACACCATGCCTGTCTGCCGTCATGGCCGATCCGCTGTCATGACCCCCGCGGCTCCAATAGTCGGGGCGGCGCGACTCAAGTTGTAGGGGCCGGCGCGTTCATTTGTACATAGAGATTGTGAAAGATCGGAAAAATTTCATGAATTGGCAAAGTCACTGTAATAATTATTTCATTCTGTTTTTTTTGATGATTCCGGGTATTACCCCCCGTCATGGTGTCTGAAATGTCCCATACCGATTCTTCGCCCGCGGCGCTCCCGGCTCCTCCCCGGCGGGTGGTGGTGATTTACAACCCCACCGCCGGCCGCAATCGCCGCAAGCGGCTGACGGACGTGCTCGACCGGCTGGCGGCGCGAGGTCTGGTGGTGAGCACCCGCGAAACCGGGCGCCGCGGCGATGCCGAGGAATTCGCCCGGCTTGCGGCCCTGGAAACGCCGCCCTGCGACGTGATCGTCGCCGCCGGCGGCGACGGCACCATCAACGAAGTGGTGAACGGCATGGCCGGATGCGGTCCGGGGACGCCCATGCTGGCGATCATCCCGCTGGGCACCGCCAACGTGCTGGCCTGCGAGATCGGGCTGGATGTGGACGATTCCGACCAGATCGCCGAAACCATCGCCAGCGGCACCGGGCGCACCGTCCATCTGGGCACCGCCAACGGCCGTCACTTCGTGTTGATGGCCGGAATCGGGCTGGACGCCAAGGTGGTGGAGGGCATCAACGCCAACGTCACCCTCAAGCGCCGGACCGGCAAGTTCGCCTATGTGGTCGAAGGGGTCCGCCAGGCGCTGGGCTACGATTTTCCCGCCCTGGAGGTCCGGGCCGACGGCAAGATCTATCGGGGACGGATGGCGGTGGCCTGCCGGGGCCGGTATTACGGCGGCCCCTATGTGGCGGCGCCGGCGGCCAAGCTGGAAGAGCCGCGCCTCGAAGTCTGCATTCTGCCCAAAAAGGGCATGAGCGGGGCGCTGCGCTACGGCCTGGCCCTGCCTTTCGGCAAATTATCGAGCCTGCCCGAGGTGGAAATGGTTTCGACCCGCGCCATCGTCGTCAACGGCCCGCGCGGCGCGCCGGTCCAGGCCGACGGCGACATCGTCGCCCGCCTGCCGGCCGAAATCACCGTCGCCACCGAGACGGTCGATCTGGTGGTTCCCGCCGGCTTCCCGCCGCCGGTCAGCGATTCTTGAAGGACGGGGTCCGCTTTTCCAGGAAGGCGGCCATCCCCTCCTTGCGGTCCTCGGTGGCGAAGGTGGCGTGGAACAGACGGCGCTCGAAGCGGATGCCCTCGGCCAGGGTGGTTTCGAACGCGGCGTTCACCGCCTCCTTGACCATCATCGCCATGGGGCGGCTCATTTCGGCGATGCGCGCCGCCACCTTTATCGCCTCGTCCAGCAGATCGGCGGCCGGCACCACCCGGCTGACCAGACCGGCCCGCTCGGCTTCCTCCGCATCCATGGTCCGGCCGGTCAGGCACATCTCCATGCATTTGGCCTTGCCCACGGCGCGCGCCAGACGCTGGGTGCCGCCGGCGCCGGGCATGGTGCCGATGGTGATTTCCGGCTGGCCGAACTTGGCGGTATCGGCCGCCAGGATGAAATCGCACATCATCGCCACTTCACAGCCGCCGCCCAGGGCGTAACCGGCCACGGCGGCGATGATCGGCTTGCGGCAGCGGGTGACGCGCTCCCAGCCATTGGTGATGAAATCCTCCAGATAGACGTCCACGTAATCCTTGGACGCCATCTCGGAAATGTCGGCGCCGGCGGCGAAGGCCTTTTCCGAACCGGTCAGCACCACCGCGCCCACCTCCGCATCGGCTTCGAACCCGTCCAAAGCTTCGCCCAATTCGCGGACGAGCTCGGCGGAGAGCGCGTTGAGCGCCTTGGGCCGATTCAGGGTGACGATTCCCACCGCCCCCTTGGTATCGACGGTGATGGTTTCATAGGGCATGGAGCGTTCCTTTTCCGCCGGCCGGCACGCTTTGGGAGCGTCAGTCCGGCAACAGGGTGAAATGAACCGCCAGCCGCGACCGGCCGGCCCGCTTGGCAAGAATGCCGGGAATTTCCCCATCGCGACGATAGCGGCTGCGGCCGTCGGGCGCGTCGAAGGTGACGGCCGATCCCGCCACCCCGGTCAGGCCCGGCGGCGGCGGCGGATCGTCGTCCACCGACAGGAAGCCCCCGGCCATGGCCGGAACCGCAATTCCGACGACGGCAAGGGCCAGACCGATGATGGTGAACAGCCGCCGCATCCGCATGGGCCTCCTATACCATCACTTTTGACGACGTGCACAAAAGAAACTGGACCGGCCGCCCTGGGTGATCCGGCGGATGCCTCCGGTCACGGCCGGGTCGCAGATGCAGCCGGGACAGGCGGCGCCGGTCCGGCCATAGACGGCGAAGGCGTGCTGGAAATAGCCGAGCTCGCCATCGGGCCGGACATGATCGCGGAGCGACGAGCCGCCGGCTTCGATCGCCTCGGCCAGCACGTCGCGTATGGCCGGCACCAGGCGCGCCACCTCGCGCCGGGTCAGATCGCCGGCCGGGCGTTGGGGCGAAATTCCCGCCCGGAACAGGCTTTCGCAGACATAGATGTTGCCCAGCCCGGCCACCACCGTCTGATCGAGCAGAACGGTCTTGATCGGCGCCGCCCGCCCTGCCAGGGCCTTGCCCAGGCCGGTGGGCGTGAAACCGTTTTCCAGCGGCTCGGGCCCCAGTCCCGCCAGCAGGGGATGGGCGGCGGGGTCGGCTTCGTCGCAAAGGGTCATCAGCCCGAAACGGCGGGGATCGGTGAAGGTGACCCCGATTCCCTCGTCGGTTTCGAAGAGGACATGGTCATGAGGCCCCGGCTCGGCCGGCGCCGCGTCGGCCGGGCGGATCACCATCCGCCCCGACATGCCGAGATGGGCGATCAGGGTCAACCCGCCCTCCAGGGATACCAGCAGATATTTGGCCCGCCGCCCCACCCGGTCGATCCGGCGGTCGGACAGGCGTTCGGCGAACAGCGGGGGAAACGGTTGGCGCAGACCGGCGCGGCGCAGACTCACCCGCCGCAGACGCCGCCCCTCCCAGACGGCGGCCAGACCCCGGCGCACGGTTTCGACTTCTGGCAATTCGGGCATGGGCTCACCGGGACCGATCGGAAATGGGACAGAGGACGCACTGTACCCCTCAAGCCGATGTTTCGCGACGCCCGCACTTGGTCTATTGTTCGCCCCCATGACCGACAACACCTTGTCAAAAGGCGCCGGAACCGACGCCGCCAGGCCGGAAGGCGCCGAGGCCGGCGCCGCCGGCACCACCCATTTCGGCTTTCGCACCGTGGCCGCCGCCGACAAGGCGGGGCTGGTGCGCGAGGTTTTCGATTCGGTGGCCAGCCGCTACGATCTGATGAACGATCTGATGAGCGGCGGCATCCATCGCCTGTGGAAACGCGCCTTTCTCGACTGGCTGCGCCCCAGGCCGTCGATGACCCTGCTCGATGTCGGCGGCGGCACCGGCGATATCGCCTTCGGCTTCAAAAAGCGGGGCGGCGGCCCGGTGATGGTCTGCGACATCAACGCCGAGATGCTCCATGTGGGCCGCGACCGCGGCTTCGACCGCGGCCTGACCCGGGGCATCGCCTGGGTTTGCGGCAATGCCGAGCACCTGCCGGTGCCGGACCGCGCCGTCAACGCCTACACCATCGCCTTTTGCCTGAGAAACGTCACCGACATTCCCCAGGCCCTGGCCGACGCCTATCGGGTCCTGAAACCGGGCGGGCGGTTCATGTGCCTGGAATTCAGCCATGTGGCCATACCGGCGCTGCGGGCGGTGTACGACGCCTATTCCTTCAGCGTGCTGCCGCGCATCGGCGCCATGGTGGCCGGCAATGCCGACGCCTATCGCTATCTGGCCGAAAGCATTCGCCGCTTCCCGCCCCAGGACGCATTGGCGGCCATGATCGCCGATGTCGGTTTCGAACGGGTGGAAGTCCGCAATCTGTCGGGTGGCATCGCCGCCATTCATTCGGCCTGGCGCCTGTGACGCCGCCGTCGATGAGCGCAGCCGGGGGACATCTCCGGACATGATCCGCGCCACCCGCAGCCTGTACCGGCTGTTCACCATCGGCCGGGTTCTGGCCCGTCACGACACTCTGGCTTTGGCCGAGCTGCCGGTGGCCACCATGGCCTCGGCCCTGTTGCGGCTGGGGAAACCGCCGGCCACCGGGCGCCCCGGCCAACGTCTGGCCGAGGCTTTGGCCGAGCTTGGCCCCACCTTCATCAAGCTGGGCCAGGCCCTGTCCACCCGCGCCGACCTGATGGGCGAGGAGGTGGCCGCCGATCTCTCCCATCTCCAGGACCGCTTGCCGCCCTTTCCCACCGCCGAGGCCCGACGCATCGTCGCCACCGAGCTGGGGTGCGAGCTGAGCGAGGCCTTCCAAAGCTTCGACGACGTGCCGGTGGCCGCCGCCTCCATCGCCCAGGTCCATTTCGCCGTCACCACCGATGGACGTGAAGTGGCGGTCAAGGTGCTGCGGCCGGGGGTCGAGGCAGCCTTTCGTCGCGACATCGATCTGCTGACCTGGCTGGCGGAATGGGTGGAGCTGACCCGGCCGCGCCTGCGCCGGCTGCGTCTGACCGAAAGCGTGCGCACCTTCGCCGACACGGTGGCGATGGAAATGGATTTGCGTTTCGAGGCCGCCGCCGCCGCCGAACTGGCCGATAATTTCGCCGGCGACGAAACCTTTCGCGTGCCCGCCGTCGATTGGCTGCGCACCGGCCGCCGGGTGATGACCCTGGAGCGGGTCGCCGGCACCCCGGTGGACGAACGCGAACATCTGGCGGCCATGGGCCACGATGTCGATGCCGTCCTGCAAAAGGCGGCGGAATCCTTCTTCAACATGGTGTTCCGCGACGGCTTCTTCCACGCCGACATGCATCCCGGCAATCTGTTCGTCGATGACAACGGCAATCTGGTCGCGGTGGATTTCGGCATCATGGGCCGGGTCGATCGCCGTACCCGGCGCTTTCTGGGCGAAATGCTGATCGCCTTTCTCAATGCCGATTACCGGCGGGTGGCCGAGGTTCATTTCGAGGCCGGCTACGTTCCCGCCGACCAATCCCTGGACGCCTTCACCCAGGCCTGCCGGTCCATCGCCGAACCCATCCTGGAGCGGCCCCTGCACGAGATTTCCATCGCCCGTCTGCTCGGCCAGTTGTTCGAGGTGACGGAAACCTTTTCGATGGAGACCCAGCCGCAATTGCTGCTTTTGCAGAAAAGCATGCTGGTGGCCGAGGGCATCGGCCGGCGCCTTGATCCCAGGGTCAATATGTGGCAGTTGGCCCGCCCCCTGATCGAACGCTGGATGCGCCAGAATCTGGGTCCCCAGGCGCGGCTGCGCGAGACGGTGGTGAATGCGACGGCGGTAATGGAACGGCTGCCCCGCCTGATAGGCGAACTGGAACGGGCGGTCACGACCCTGGCCGATGGCGGCTTGCGCCTTCACCCGGACACCGTCGCCCGCATCACCGGCGAGGACGGAAAGGGCGGCCTGCCGGGCTGGCTGCCCTGGGCCATCGCCCTGATCCTGGCCGTGATCCTGGTCCTGCGATAATCGGAAAATCAGACCCGAATGGTCTGAAGCACCTGGCCGTCGGCGGCGAAACAGGCCGCCGTCAGCGGCTGGCCCGGCGCGCCGCCCAGGGAGGTCACCATCGGCGGCGAACCCGGCGGCACGGACCCGTGGGCGCGGACGATGCGGGCGAAACCGCCATAGGGCGTATCCATGGACTCGAAGGCGGGGTTGCCCCACCACAGGCGGTCGCCCTGATCGGCCAGCGGCAAGGCCGGATCGAGGCCGGCGTGAACGAACAGGAGGACGCCGTCATCCGTCATCGCGCCATGGCGCAACGCCGACATCAGGGCGGTATGACCGTCGTGAAGGCGCATGGCGGCGCGCAAGCCGTTGGTCCAGCGGGTCATCGCCACCGCCCCGTCCTCGGCGGCCATCAACGCCTCTTCGGCGGTGCTGCCATAGGCGTTCAGCGTGGCGGTGATGCCGTGATCGAGCATCCAGCGCAACACCTGGACCGGATCGGCGGCGAATTGCAGCTGAAGCAGCTTCTGCCACATTTCTTCCTGGGCGCCGCGCAGAAAGGCCACATCGTCGGGACCGCCCCCCGGCTGGCCGATGAAGGCCCGGCGGAACAGCAAAATCTCATTGACGGTGGCGAGAACGTCCGGCCCGTAGCCGAGATAACCGCCCAGATAGACGAGTTGATCCCCGCTTTTCAATTGCGGCGCCAGCGCCCGGTGCAAAGCCCCCAACCGGTCGGCATTGCCATGAATGGCGGACACCGCCCAGATACGGCCGCCGCCGCGCAAAGTCACCAGCATGCCCGTCTCGGTCGCTACGAAGGGACAAATCTTCGGTTATCGCGAAGTCGCCCGCAAGTCCAGGGTAAAAGCGCGCGGGCGCCTTTTAAAGCCCCGGCTGCGGCATATCGCCGCCGGTCAGGCGGCGTCGAGCAGCTTGGCCAGCTTTTCGGTGGCCGCCTGGGTGTCGATGCGCTCCAAAGCCGCCAGCTCCGCCGCCAGACGCTCCAGCGCCGCCTCGTAAATCTGGCGTTCGCTGTAGGATTGGTCGGGCTGATTGGCGTTGCGATGCAGGTCGCGCACCACTTCGGCGATGGAAACGGGGTCGCCCGAATTGATCTTGGCTTCGTATTCCTGGGCGCGCCGGCTCCACATGGTCCGCTTGACCCGGGCGCGGCCCTTCAAGGTGGACAGCGCGGTATCCATCACCGTATGCGAGGACAATTTGCGCAAGCCCGCCTTATGGGCCTTGGGCACCGGGACCCTGAGCGTCATGCGGTCGCGATCGAAAGTGATGACGAACAATTGCAGCTTCAGGCCGCCGATTTCCTGGGTTTCGATGGCCACCACCTGGCCGACGCCATGGGTGGGGTAGACCACGTAATCGCCCTCGGCGAAAGAAACGCTGGACATCCGTTCTTGTTCCCTGAACCGGCCCGTCCCATACGCCCAGAGCTGGCAACTGAACAACACAGGAGCCAGCCCGCGTCACGAGGGGCGGGATTGACAGTTTGATTCGTACATTATGGACGGCGCGCCGCCCCGACGATCTTATGTCGACGAGTCATGCCGACAAGGCACCCACCAGACGACATCAAGACACGGCTTGGCGGACTGCGCTTTATACCACGGGCCGATGCCGTGGGCCAGGAAAAAAGCCCGGCATAACACTTTCGTGTCAGCCGGGTCGGCACCGGACATCCCCCGTCGGGCGCGACAGGGGATGGCAAACAGGCTTAGCGCCCGGGCTTGGACGACAGTAACTTGGCCTTGTCCGGCTTGCCTTTCCATTCCTCGGCGTCGGCGGGAACGTCACCCTTCTTGGTGATGTTCGGCCATTCGGCGGCATAGGTGCGATTGGTCTCGACCCAATCGGCGGTCCGGGAATCGGAATCGGGCATGATCGCCTCGGCCGGGCATTCCGGCTCGCACACGCCGCAATCGATGCATTCATCGGGATTGATGACCAGGAAATTCTCGCCTTCGTAGAAGCAATCCACCGGGCACACTTCAACGCAATCCTGGAATTTGCACTTGATGCAATTTTCAGTGACAACATACGCCATCTTTGCAACTCCAATAACAGTCGTTTTTCAGCGGCCGGTCCGGCCCCCCGGACGTCCGTTTCGGCCCCGGGTTTCAGGCCGTCCGGCCACCCAACCCCAAACGCTCCATGGCCCGGTGGCGGGCCTCGCCGGATTCATGGTCCGAGACGAACAGCAGACCGGTGACCCGCCGGATCAAATTCGCCTCGTAATCGTCGAGATGGCCGTCCGCATAGACCACCTCCCACAGCATTTCGATCATCCTCACCCGCTCGGCCGGCGACGTGCCGTCCTTGATCACGCGGGTGAAGCCCAGGATCTGCACCGAAGCGGCGGCGGCTTTCTCGGCCTCGGCCAGCAGCGCCCTGGAATCCTCGGCGGTCAGGGTGAAACGATGCGCCAATAAATCGAGGATGCGCGCCCGTTCCGCCTTGCCCATGGGGCCGTCCAGAGTCGCGGCTTCGACCAGCAACGCCGCCGCCGCCAGCTCGAAACCGGGTCGCCCCCTGTCGGCCCCGCCCCCCAGACCGAGAAATTCCTTGATCCGATCGATCATCCTGCGCGCAAGCCGGCCCCGGTGGCGAAATTCCAACGGAAGCCAGCCGTCGCTTCCGTTGGAATTTCACCACAATTCAGTAAATCGGTGGTCCAAACGCCATGGGTACCGCGAGAATACCCTGACGGCGGAAAGTCGGGCGAAGCGATAGCACGATCCGGCGGCGGCGCTCAACCTTTTCAGCGGTTGCCGATCGCCGCCCCGGACCCGCGGGCGCGGATCAGCAGATTGACCCCCGCGACGGCCGCCACCACCGCGATGGCCGCGTACAGATAGGGTCCGGGGATGGTCAGACCGAATCCCCCGGCCATCATCGCCATACCCACCATCAACAGGCAGGACAAGGCCAGCATGCGGATCGCGGGATGACGGTCGAGAAACACCGAAACGACGGGACCGGCCGCCACCATCACCGCCATCGCCGCCACGATCGCCGCCGCCATCGCCCATGGACGGGTCAGCAGCCCCAGCGCGATCAGCACCGCGTCCACGGAAAACACCGCGTCCAGAAGCGCGGCCTGAACGATGACGGCCTTCAACCCGACGGCGTCGCGCCCGTCGTCGCCGACCGGCCCGTCCTCGCCGCCTTCCAGGGCGCCGTGCACTTCGTGGGCGGTCTTGGCCACCAGAAGAACCCCGCCGACGGCAAGAACGAGATCGTGCCAGCCGAACGGATGGCCGAAAACCGTCAGCACCGGCCGGGTCAGACCGACCAGCCAAACCGCCAGCGCCAGCAAGCCCAGACGAAAGCCCAGAGCCAGCGCCAGACCCGATTTTTCCGCCAGACCGCGCTGACGGTCGGGCAGACGCGCCGTGAGAAGGGCGAGATACACCAGATTGTCCATGCCCAGGACGATTTCCAGGACGAACAGAATCGCCAGACCCGCCCAGATCCCGGGATCATGCCACCAGCCCATCCACCCCCCCGATCCGTTACGGCCCCACCGGCACCGCCAGGCGATCGGGCAACATGCCGTCCTGGATCAGTTCCTCGATCGCCACAGCCAAAAGCTCGCGGCCCAGGCGCGAGCCGGAAATTCCCAGCGCCATGCTCAGATGGCCCTGAAGCATGTCGGCGACGCCCACCCACTCGACCTTTTGGCCGGGCGGCAGCTGGCGCGGCGGCGACAGCGTATTGATATGGCCGAGAGACAATTCCTGGACGGCCGATTTGAACAGCCCCTCCAGGGTGCTTTTCTCCAACTGAATCTGGTAATCGGGACTTTGCCGCTCGTCACCCAGACTATAGGGCGTATCGGGCGGCAGGTCGGCGCCGTCGATCTGGACGATCAGGCGCCCGATCTGGCGGGCGGCCGCAAGCTCTTCGTTGGGGGTGCAGCCATTGGCGACGGTATGGGCCATCATCGCCCGCAACCGGGTCAACGCGTGCTCGCGCTCATCGGCCGTCATGGCAGGGCGCCCGGACAGAGGAAAGAAAACATGACCCGCCCCAGGAAAACATAAAGTGAACTGCTTCGTTCAGTTTAGCCGACCCTTCGCGCCGCTGTCGATGATTAGCCCGCGACATCAGGGGATGACGGCCCGATGCTGTATGCTAAACTGTGCGCCGCCGCGCAGGGGGGTCGAGATGAGCAACGCCAAAGTCCTTGAACGCAAAGTCTTTTACGCGGGCCAGAAGATTTTTTCCGAAGGCGACCGCGGCGACCGCGCCTATCTGATCCAGGAGGGCACGGTCGAAATCGTCAAGAACGAAGCGGTGCTGGCCCGTTTGAACAAGGGCGAGATTTTCGGCGAGATGGCTCTGGTGGACGACCAGCCGCGCATGGCCACGGCGCGGGCCGGGTCCGACGTCTCGGTGGTGATCATCGGCCGCGAAGCCTTCCGCGAGAAATTGCAAAAGGCCGACCCCTTCATCCGCGGCCTGCTCAGCATTTTCGTCCGCAACATCCGTAAACTGAGCCAGTGACGATCAGCCCCGCATGAGCGACACCCCATCCGACCTGCCCCGTCCCGACCGCGAACTCACCCCCAGCCTGCGCCCCGCCGCGCCCGGCATGGAGGAGCATGTGGACGTCTATCACCGGGTCCTCGATCACGGCTTCGTCGCGGTCAAGGATTACATGGGCAACGACCTGTCCATCACCCAGATGGCGCGGATGAGCTACGGCAAGGGCACCAAGGGGGTCAGCGACGACCGCGCCCTGCTGCGCTATCTGATGCGCCACCACCACACCAGCCCGTTCGAGGGCTGCGTCATCAAGCTGCACGTCAAGCTGCCCATCTTCGTCATGCGCCAATGGGTGCGCCACCGCACCGCCTCGCTCAACGAATATTCGGCGCGCTATTCGGTGCTGCCCGACGAATTCTATCTGCCCGAGGCCGAGCATCTGGCGGTGCAATCGCGCGACAACAAGCAGGGCCGCGGCGAGACCCTGGCCCCGGAACAGGCCGACGCCATCCGCGCCCGGATGACCGAAGACGCCGACCGGGCCTTCGCCACCTATCACCAATTGCTCAACGCCGACGCCGACGGGCGGCCCATCGACGAGGATGGGGTGGGCATCGCCCGCGAACTGGCCCGCCTCGGCCTGCCGCTGTCCACCTATACCCAGATGTATTGGCAGACCAACCTGCACAATCTGATGCATTTCCTGCGGCTGCGCGCCGATCCCCACGCCCAGTGGGAAATCCGCGTCTATGCCGAAAAGATCCTGGAGATCATGGCCGCCTGGGTCCCCCTGACCTTTGAGGCGTTCCGCGATTACCAGAGCGAGTCGCGCTCGTTCTCGCGCATGGAAATGGCGTTGCTCAAGGATATGTTGGCCGGCCGCGCCACCCTGGCCGACGCCGATCGCTATGGCCTGAGCAAGCGCGAGGCGCGGGAATTCGCCGCCGGCCTGAACCTGCCCGACGGGGCCTGACCCTTCCTTGCCCGCGCGCCCGACCGTTTCCAATGGCGCCACCCTGATTCTGGGCGGCGCCCGCTCGGGCAAGAGCGCCTATGCCGAATCCTTGCTGGCCGGCGCCCCGGCCCTGTACCTGGCCACCGCCCAGGCGCGGGACGGGGAGATGGGCGACCGCATCGCCCGCCACCGCGCCCGGCGCGGCGCCGATTGGACGACATTGGAGGAACCGCTGGATCTGACCGGCGCGCTTTCCCGCCACCTGACCCCCGACCGGCCGGCGCTGGTCGATTGCCTGACCCTGTGGATTTCGAACCTGATGGAAGCCGGGCGCGACGTCGAGGCGGCCACCGCCGGCCTGTGCCGCCTGCTGGCCGACCCGCCCGGTCCGGTGGTGCTGGTCTCCAACGAGGTCGGTATGGGGCTGGTGCCCGAAACCGCTTTGGGACGGGCCTTTCGCGACCATCAGGGACGGGTGAACCAAGAGGTGGCGCAAGCCTGCCGCCGGGTGGTATTCGTGGCTGCCGGCCTGCCCCTTATGCTGAAGGCCCCGGAGATTCCATGATTTCGCTGCGCAAGATTCCCGCCACCATCGTCACCGGCTTTCTCGGCGCCGGCAAGACCACCCTGCTGCGCCATCTGGTGGAGGGCGTCACCGACCGCCGCATCGCCCTGATCGTCAACGAATTCGGCGAAGTGGGCGTGGATGGCGAAGTTCTGTCGGCCTGCGGCGTGCCCGGCTGCACCGAGGTGGTGGAACTGGCCAACGGCTGTCTGTGCTGCACCGTCGCCGACGAATTCCTGCCGGCCGTCACCGCGCTGCTGGAGCGCGAGAATCCCCCCGACCATATCCTGATCGAGACCTCCGGCCTGGCCCTGCCCAAGCCGCTGGTGAAAGCCTTCCAATGGCCGGACGTGCGCTCGAAGATCACCGTGGACGGGGTGGTGGCGGTGGTCGATGCCAAGGCCCTGGCCGGCGGCCGTTTCGCCGACGACGAACAGGCGATGGAAGCGCCCGACCACGACAATCCCCTGGAGGAGGTGTTCACCGATCAGCTCGCCTGCGCCGATCTGGTGCTGCTGAACAAGATCGATCTGGTGGACGGGACCACCCTGGCCGCCCTCAATGCCGATCTGGCCGGCCGCCTGCGCGCCGGGGTCAAGCTGGTCGGCGCCACCCATGGCAGGGTCGATCCGCTGGTGCTGCTGGGCCTGTCGGCGGCGGCCGAGGACGATCTGGCCGCCCGCCCCAGCCACCATGATCTGGAGGGCGAACACGATCACGACGATTTCGAAAGCTTCTGCCTCGACCTGCCGGAAGTCGCCGATGCCGACGCGCTCCAATCCCGCCTTGCCGCTGCCATCGCCGACCATGACATTCTGCGGCTGAAAGGCTTTCTGGCAATCCCCGACAAGGCCGCGCGTCAGGTGGTGCAGGCGGTGGGCACGCGCATCGAGCGCTATTTCGACCGCCCCTGGCGGACGGACGAGCCCCGCCGCTCGCGGCTGGTGGTGATCGGGCTGAAGGGCCTGGACCGGGCCGCCATCGCCGCCGCCATCGGCGCGGCGCCGGCGTGACGCGCCATGCACCTCCTGGTCGCCGCTCCCGGTCGCGTCGATGAGGGCGAGGGCGCCGTCGATCTGGGCCAGACTCCCGGCGACGTCCTGATCCTGTCCTCGGCCGACAGCGAGCTGGCCTGTCTGGCCGGCGCCTACCGGTGCCTTGAATCCCCGCCTTTTTCCCTGCGTCTGGCCAATCTGCTGCGCCTGTCCCACCCCCTGTCGGTGGATCTGTATCTGGAACGGATGATCGGCGCCGCCAAACTGGTGGTGGTCCGCCTGCTGGGCGGGCGGGCCTATTGGTCCTATGGCGTCGAGCAACTGGAAAATCTGTGCCGGCGCCACGCCATTCCCCTGGTCCTGCTGCCCGGCGACGACCGGCCCGACGCCGATCTTGCCCAGGCCAGCACCGCCCCGGCCGAGGAATCGGAGCGCCTGTGGCGCTGCCTGACCTTCGGCGGCGTGGACAACGCCGCCCGCGCCCTGGCCGTCGCCGGCCGTCTGGCCGGTTTCGCCATGGCGGATTCCGACGACAATCCGGCGCCGCTGCCGCCGGCCGGTCCCTACCCCGCCCCGGCGACGTCCGATTCCACCCGACCGACCATGGCGGTGGTGTTCTACCGCGCCCTGGCCCTGGCCGGCGACACCGCCCCCATCGATGCCCTGCTGGCGGCCCTGACCGAACGGGGCTGCAATGCCTATGGCCTGTTCGTCCATAGTCTGAAGGACCCGCTGTCGGCGGCGGCCATCGAACGCGCCTTCGCCGCCGCCCCCCCCGACGTCATCCTCAACGCCACCGGCTTCGCCGTCGCCGGTTTCGACCGTCCCGAGGCCGCGCCCTTCACCGCCGCCGATTGCCCGGTGCTGCAGGTGATCCTGGCCGGCGGCGGCGAGGATTCCTGGCGCGCCGGCACACGCGGCCTGTCGCCCCGCGACATCGCCATGGCGGTGGCCCTGCCGGAAGTGGACGGGCGCCTGATCACGCGGGCGATTTCGTTCAAGGCCGCCACCCGCGACGAAGCGACCCAATGCGACATCGCCCGCCACGCGCCCGTGGCCGACCGCGTCGCTTTCGTCGCCGATCTCGCCGTCAATTGGGCCGGGCTGCGGCGCAAACCCGCCCCCGAGCGCCGCATCGCCATGGTGCTGGCCAATTACCCCAACCGCGACGGCAGGCTGGCCAACGGCGTCGGCCTCGACACCCCGGCCGCTTGCGTCAACGCGCTGGAGGCCATGGCGGCGGCGGGCTACGACGTGGCCGGCGCGCCCAAAGACGGCAACGATCTGATCCGTCTGTTGCAGGAAGGGCCGACCAACGATTGGCGAAATCTGGGCGGGCGTCTGGTGCGTGAAAGCCTGCCCCTGTCCGAATACCAGATGTTTCTGGCCAGCCTGCCCCAGGCGGCCCAGGACGCGGTGCGCGAGCGCTGGGGGCGGCCCGAATTCGATCCCTTTTACCGGCCCGGCGAGGTCGATTGCGGATCGTTCCTGATCCCCGCCCTCCGCTTCGGCCGGGTGGTGGTGGCGATCCAGCCGGCGCGGGGCTACAACATCGATCCCAACGAGGCCGCCCACGACCCCGCTTTGGTGCCGCCCCACAATTACCTGGCCTTTCACGCCTGGCTGCGCCACGCCTTCCGTGCCGACGCCATCATCCATATGGGCAAGCACGGCAATCTGGAATGGCTGCCGGGCAAGGCCCTGGCCCTGTCGGCCGACTGTTACCCGGAACTGTGCCTGGGGCCGCTGCCCCACCTTTATCCCTTCATCGTCAACGATCCCGGCGAAGGCACCCAGGCCAAGCGCCGCGCCGGGGCCGTCATCATCGACCATCTGACCCCGCCTTTGACCCGCGCCGGCACCTATGGCCCCCTGCGCGATCTGGAACGGGTGGTGGATGAATATTACGAAGCGGCCGGGCTCGATCCCCGCCGCCTGCCCATTCTGCGCCGGGAAATCTGGACTCTCGCCGCCGCCGCCGGGCTGAACGCCGATCTGGGGCTGGCCGCCGGCGACGAATCCGACGCCGCCTTGACCAAGCTCGATACCCATCTCTGCGATCTGAAGGAATTGCAGATCCGCGACGGGCTGCACATTTTCGGCCGCTCCCCCACCGGCCGCCAGCGCACCGATCTGCTGGCGGCCCTGGCCCGCCTGCCGCGCGGACCCGGCGAAGCCGATGCCTCGCTGCCCCGCGCCCTGGCCGCCGATCTCGGCCTTGAGTTCGACCCCCTGGATGGCGCCGCCGCCGAGCCCTGGACCGGCCCGCGCCCGGATATCCTGGTCAAGCTCAGCCCTGAACCCTGGCGCAGCCGGGGCGATACCGTCGAACGGCTGGAAGTACTGGCCGCCGCCCTGATCGACGGCGCCATCGCCGCCGATCCCGCCTGGACCCGCGCCGCCCCGGTGCTGGCCGAAATCGCCACTCGCCTCGGCCCCGCAATCGATGGATGCGGCGCGGCGGAACTGGCCGGCCTGCTCGCCGGCCTGGACGGCCGCTTCGTCGCCCCCGGCCCCAGCGGCGCGCCGACCCGTGGCCGGCCCGACGTCCTGCCCACCGGCCGCAATTTCTTCTCCGTCGATACCCGCGCCGTGCCGACCCAGGCCGCCTGGGCGCTGGGCTGGAAATCGGCCACCCTGCTGCTGGAACGCCATCTTCAGGATCACGGCGTCTGGCCGCGCGCCGTGGCCTTAAGCGCCTGGGGCACCAGCGCCATGCGCACCGGCGGCGACGATATCGCCCAGGGTCTGGCCCTGATGGGGGTACGGCCGACCTGGGATCACGGATCGGGACGGGTTTCCGGCTTCGAAATCCTGCCGGCCAGCCTGCTCGACCGCCCCCGCATCGACGTCACGCTGCGAGTATCGGGCTTTTTCCGCGACGCCTTCCCGTCCCTGATCGATCTGTTCGATTCGGCCGCCCGCGCCGTCGCCGCCCTGGATGAGCCCGCCGACATCAACCCCCTGGCCGACCAAGTGCGCGCCGATAGCCCAACCATGGGGGAAAAACGCGCCGCCGCCCGCGTGTTCGGCTCCAAACCGGGCGCCTACGGCGCCGGTCTTCAGGCCCTGATCGACGAAGGCGGCTGGGCGACCGGCGACGATCTCGGCCAGGCCTATCTCGCCTGGGGCGGCTGGGCCTATGGCGGCGGCGCCGAGGGCGAGGCCGCCCATGACAGCTTCCGCACCCGTCTGGCCGGAATCGAAGCCATCATCCACAACCAGGACAATCGCGAGCACGATCTGCTCGATTCCGACGATTACTACCAGTTCGAAGGCGGACTCGCCGCCGCCGTCCACATGGCGTCAGGCACCAAACCCCAAGTCTGGCACACGGACCATTCCCGCCCCGAATCCCCGCGCATTCGCAGCCTGGAAGAGGAAATCGCCCGCGTCGTCCGCGCCCGCGTCGTCAATCCCAAATGGATCGAAGGAATCATGCGCCACGGCTACAAAGGCGCCTTCGAAATGGCCGCCACTGTCGATTACCTGTTCGCCTTCGCCGCCACCGCCGGCGCGGTCAAGGACCACCAGTTCGATCTGGTCGCCCAGGCCTATCTCGGCGACGAGGCGGTGCGCGACTTTTTGGCGGAAAACAACCCCAAGGCCCTGGCCGAAATCCGCGCCCGATTGAAAGAGGCCATCGATCGCGGCCTGTGGCAGCCGCGCAGCAATAGCGTCGGCGGGCTGCTGTAAGGGGAAGGAAAAGCGGGCTGCCGCCCGCGCCCGCTCGGGGCTTGGCCCCGAACCCCGTTGGTTTCGGTATCTATCAGGTTGGAGGCCGGATACCGCCGCCCTCTCGCCCGCTGGCGACAGTATCGGCGTCAGGAACGGGATGCCATTTTGCAGCCACGGTGGGCTTTGAGAGCATTATCGCCACTTCCTAAAAGTTGCCGTTGTAAAAAATAGCCAATAAATCACTCGCTCGCGCGAATGGATGTCGACTTCCTTCTGGAAGGCCGCCGCTCAACGCGCTACTATCGCGTGCCAAGCGCAGGCAGTCGCCATCTAGGCACGCACACTCTCAAGCTGTACATTAAATAAATGCACGTTGGTTCTGGGAATCCTCATTTATGGCCGGCCTATCATTTGAAATTCTGATTGACAATACGCTTGCCGACGTCACCTCAGACTCACAACTGGTCGCCTTGGTCAAGAAGCGTGTTCTTAGCCTGATCAACGGCTTTGAAGACGCGAAGTGGCGGTACCCCAAATTTCAGAACTACCTGTGGGACAACATCGCCGAGACCGCGCTGTCGGAGAGAGAGCGATTAGCACTGGTCAATCAGAGCCATAGCAGTCTCGTCGCCGCGGCCCAAAACCTCAGGCTCACGGATAACGATGAGATTGGCCAGGGTAGCGAGATCGCCGAAATCTTTCTCTACGGCTTGATGCGACATCACTTCGGCGCGCTTCCTGTCGTTCCTAAAATTTTCTACAAACAAAATGTCCAAGACAATGCTAAGGGCGCGGATAGCGTTCACATTGTCGTCGATAACGACGACTTCACACTGTGGTTCGGTGAGGCCAAATTCTACAATTCAATTGCCGACGCCCGTCTCGATGCGGTCGTAACGTCAGTGATTAATTCATTATCGACAGACAAGCTCAAAAAAGAAAACGCCATTATTACAAGTATATCCGATCTTGATAGCTTGCCAATCGCTACTGAGCTCCGCACCAAAATCATAGCCGCCTTGGACAACAGAGAATCCATCGACAGCCTGAAACCCAAGATCCATGTGCCAATTCTACTTTTACACGAGTGCTCGATCACATCAGGGGCCAAGGATATCACCGACGCATACAAAGAAGAGATAATTGCCTTTCATAAAGAACGCGCCGAATCCTACTTTCGTAAGCAAATCACAAAATCTGGTGAAATCCATAAATACAGCGATATAAATTTTCACATTATTCTATTTCCGGTGCCTATAAAAAAAGATATCGTTGATATTTTTATAAAGACTGTCGCCTTCTACAAGGGCCATGGGTGATGGATATTTTTGATACTTGCCACGATATCAATCGCCTTCTTTCGCTGAAGAATGAGGTTGCAGCTAGGAATCTACTGATCCGCCTCCTTGCTGATCTCGACCAAACCAAGACAAGCTACCCACAGGTGGTGAATCAGATGATCCGCGCGACCGGACTGTTTCCCTACTTGCAGTTATCAAGCGCGTCATGGGATCAGAAATTCGTGCACCACGCGTTCGAAGTCGATATCGGCCGGCGCTTCGCGACTTTGCACCGTGAACAGTCGAGCGTTCTCTCTAAACTGCTGGACGGAAAAAGTATCGCGGTGAGCGCCCCGACCAGCTTCGGGAAGAGCTTCATCATCGACGCCTTCATCGCTGCCAAGCAACCGGACAATGTGGTCATCATCGTCCCGACAATCGCGCTGATGGACGAAACGCGGCGAAGGTTGTTCAGGAAATTCTCCGATCAGTACACTATCGTTACCGCGCCAGACACGCGTCTCGGCCCAAAGAATATCCTCATCTTCCCGCAGGAGCGGGCGTTCGGGTACCTCGCCGCGCTGGAGACCATCGATCTACTGGTGGTCGATGAATTCTACAAGGCAAGCCAGACGCACGACCCTCATCGTGCTCCATCGCTCATCAAGGCAATTCTGAAACTGTCGAAAAGAGCGAGGCAGCGGTACTACTTGGCCCCCAACATAAAAAAGATCAATGATAACGCTTTTACACGCGACATGGAGTTCATTGAGCTACTTGATTTCAACACCGTCTACCTAGACATCAAGAATTTCTACACGGAAATCGGCGGAGATGAGATAAAGAAAGGACAGAAACTTATTGAGCTGATTTCACAAAGCAGTCAAAAATCCCTAATCTACGCGGGCACCTACTCCGAAATCACGAAGATAACCAAGCTCGCGATTTCTGAGATTCCAGTTACAGATCGCATTCACACCAGCCCATTCTCCAAATGGCTGCGAGAAAATTACCAATCAGACTGGGTATTGGCCGATTTGGTCGATCGGGCCATCGGCGTCCACAACGGCAGCATGCATAGGTGCCTCAGCCAGATTCAGATACGCCTTTTCGAGTATGCAGACGGCTTTGACAGCATCATCTCCACCTCTTCAATTATCGAAGGTGTAAATACATTCGCACAGAACGTAATTATATGGAAGAGCAAGCTTGGCAGCAGCAACCTAAATGATTTCACTTATAAAAACATCATCGGGCGTGGCGGCCGTATGTTCAAATATTTCGTTGGTAATATATTTTTGCTAGACGCCCCTCCTAAATCTGAGGACTCGCAGTTAAGGATTGAATTTCCAGAGGAAATCTTGGGTGCGTTGGATCAGGGCTGTTCAACGCTGATCAGATAGCGGCATAGGCCAGGATGTGATCGAGGTTGATGGCTCCGGCCCAAAGGGCCTGGGCGACGTTGGTGACGCCGTTTTTGCGCAGGATGTTGAGGGCGAAGCT
>JAJZUL010000033.1 GCA_021848545.1 Pseudomonadota bacterium | reverse complement strand
GGGCAGGCGCTCCCAGACGCGGAGCGCATTGCCGCGCCCGCCTTCGCCGCTCACGCCCAGGGTGGCCAGAACCACCGTCGCCCAGCCCCAGCCGGTCCGCGCCATGGTCCAGGCCAGGGCGCGGGTCTGGGCGGCTTCGGCCGCGCCCGCGCGCGCCACCGTTTGCGCCAGATCGTCCAGCAGGTCATGGGCGGCGGCGCGCAGAATCTCGACCGCCTCCTCCCCGTCGCGGGGCAGGGTGCGTCCGACCGCGGCGGCGATTCCGCGCACGGTGGGCAGGCAGAATTGCGCCGGCCGGCAAAAGGCGAACAATTCCAGGATATCCAGGGCGTCGAAGCGCTCCAGCCCCAATCGGGCCGCCACCGACGGGGCGTGGCAGACCAGGGGCGTGACGGACTGGGCAGCCTGCGCCGCCGCCGCCGGGTCGAGATGGTGGAACACCCCGTCGCCGTCCAGCAGCACCGCCGCGCCGGCGCCGGCGACAAGAACCGGGGCGTGGAGCGGGGAGCGGGGAGCGGACGGTGATGCCGCCATCCTCACGGTTCGCCACCGCATTGGGGGGCGCCGCCGACGCAGCGAATCCGCCCGGACGTGTGCGGCCGGATGGAGCCGGCGGTGGCCAAAGCCTGGGCCACGACATTGGCCAGCAGCGGTCCGTTGCGGGGGTCGGTCAGTCTGGGGACGTGGCGCAACATGCCGTAACCGTCATGGCCCGCGGCAACGAAATCGGTGGTGGCCAGCCGGTAATGGCGCAACGGGTCCAGGGGGGCGCCGTCGACGCTGACGGCCATCAGGCGATGGCCGGGGGGCGCCGCTGGGTTCCAGGTCAGGGTCAGACCCGATACCTGGGGAAAGCGGCCGGCATGATCGGCGGTCTCGGACAGGCCGTTTTCCAAAGCCGCGCGCAATTGGCCGCCGGTGACGTCCAGCAGCACGGCGATGTTGCCGAACGGCAATTCGCGGTGGACGTCGCCCAGGGTCAGGGTGGCGCCGGCCGGATAATGGCGGTCGCCGCGGATGGCGCCGCCATTGATCAGGGCGGCGTCGGCGCCCATGCGCTTTCGCAGGATGTCGGCGAACAGGTCGCCGATGGCGGTTTCGCGCTCGCGCACCGCCATCGCGCTTTCGCGCAGGGGCGCGGTCAGGGTGGCCAGCGGCCGGTCGAGGGCCGAGGACACCAGGGCGTCGGTCCGGGTCACCAGCGGCACCAGGGCCGGGTCGGCGGGTTGGCCGCGATTGGCGACGAAGCCCCAGGACAGCAGGGTGACGCGGGTCGGCCGGTGGGGATGGGTGCGGACGGCCATACGGACGATTCCCAGCCATTGGGCGTTCGCGCCGGCCTTGACGATGGGGGCGCCGTCCAGGCGGATGGCCACGGGATAATGGTCGTGTCCGCCCAGGATCAGGTCGATGCCCTTGACGTCGCGGGCCAGCGTTTCATCCAGGGACAGCGGCAGGTGGGTCAGGGCCACCACCACCTGCGCGCCCTTGGCGCGCAAAAGTTCGACCGATTTCCGCGCCGTGGCCAGTTCGGGCGCGAAGCGGATATCGGTGGCGTTGGAGGTGGTGGCGGTGTCGTCGGTGATGATGCCGAAGAAACCGACCTTGATCCCGTGGACGGTGCGCATCCAGATGGCCCGCGCGCCGCAGCAGGGCTTGCCGTCCGCTCCCAGCGCGTCGGCGGCCAGCCAGGGGAATCGCGACTGGCGGATGCGCTCGGCCAGGATTTTCGGGCCGAAATCGAATTCGTGATTGCCCACCACCGCCACATCGACCCCGATTCCGTTGAGGAAGCGGATCATATGGGCGCCCTTGGTGATCGAGGAGGCCAGGGACGGCGACAACAGATCGCCGCCGAACGTGACCAGGGCGTCGGGGTGGCGCCGGCGTTCGGCCCGGATCAGGCTGGACAGTTGGGCCAGTCCGCCGCTGCCGTCACTGCCGGGCCGGTAATGGTAGACGTCGTTGAAATGCAGAAAGGTCAGGGTGGCGTCGGCCGCCCGACCGCTCGGCGCGGCCACCAGCGTCAGGACGGCGATGATCAGGGCGGAAAGAATCCGGCCTTTCATTCGGCCACATGCGCCCGCGACGGCCATGGCACCTCCTCGCGGACCAGTTCGGCGAAATCGTCGGCCGGCAGGGCGCGGCTGAAAAAGAAGCCCTGGGCCTCGTCAACGCCATGGGCGATCAGGAAATCCAGTTGCTGGCGGGTTTCCACCCCTTCGACATTGACCTGGGTGCCCAGGGAATGGCCGAGATTGACGATGGCCTCGACCACCGCCGCGTTGCCCGGATGCAGGCCGACATCGACGACGAAGCTGCGGTCGATCTTGAGCTTGTCCACCGGGAACCGCTTCAGATAGTTGAGCGACGAATAGCCGGTGCCGAAATCGTCGATGGAGATCAGGGCGCCCAGCTCCCGCAACTGCCGCAACAGGTCGATGGTGCCCTCGACATTCTGCATGGCGATGCCCTCGGTGATCTCCAATTGCAGCAGATCGGGGGCGAAGCCGGTCTGATCAAGGATGTCGGAAATCATGGTCAGCAGAGCGGGCCGGTGCTTGAACTGGGCCGGGGACAGATTGACGGCCATCTTCAGAGGCGGCAGGCCGGCCCTGATCCAGGCCTGTCCCTGGCGGCAGGCCTGATGCAGAACCCAGCGCCCCAGCGGCAGGATGAGATCGGTGCGTTCGGCCACGGGAATGAATTCGGACGGGCTGATCCAGCCCCGTTCCGGGTGGCGCCAGCGCAGCAGCGCCTCGCAGCCGACGATGCGACCCGAAGCGACCTCGATAAGGGGCTGGTAATGAAGATCGAGCTGGTCGGTTCCCAGGGCGGCGCGCAGGTCGCGTTCCAGCACCTTGCGGGCCTGGACTTCGGCATCCATGTCGGAGACGTAGAAATGATAGGTGTTGCGGCCCTCGGCCTTGGACCGGAACATGGCGAGATCGGCATGGCGCAGCACCTGGTCGGCGTCGCCGGCATCGTCGGGAAAGACGGTGATGCCGATCGAGGTCGAGGTCATCACCTCGTGCTCCTCCAGGCCGAAGGGGTCGGCCAGGGCGGCGATGATGGCTTCGGCGACGGTGCTGGCGCCGGCGGGGTCGGGCAGGTTGGTCAGCAGCACGGCGAATTCGTCGCCGCCCAGCCGCGCCACGGTGTCGGTTTCGCGCACGCAGCGCAGCAGGCGTTTGGCCACGGCGCGCAGCAGCAGATCGCCGACATGATGGCCCAGCGTGTCGTTGACGTCCTTGAACTTGTCGAGATCGAGGAACATCAGCGCGACCCGGTCGCCGGCGCGTTTGGCCTGGGCCAAAGCCTGGCGCAGGCGTTCCTGGAACAGCACCCGGTTGGGCAGGCCGGTCAGGGCGTCGTGATGGGCGAGATGCTGGATGCGGGCGGCGGCCAGCTTGCGGTCGGTGATGTCGCGTCCCACCTGGACCAGCCCGCGGCGGCTGCCGTCGGGCTCGAACAGGGGGATTTTCAGCATGTCGTAGACTTTGGTGCAGCCGTCCGGGGCGTTGATCGTCTGTTCGTAGGCGATGGGCATGCCCTCGGTCCAGCTGCGCTCGTCGGTTTCGCCGGAGGCCAGCAGGAAATCGGCCTGGGTCGGCGCATGGCGGGCGAGATCGGCGGCGGTGCGGCCGCGATAATCGACCGCGGTCAGACCGGCCATGTCGAGATAGCATTTATTGGCCACCAGCCAGCGGCCCATGCCGTCGGTGAAACAGACCAGATCGGGCAGGGCGTTGATCAGGGTCGACAGCCATTCCTTTTGGGCGCGGACTTCGTCCTCGGCCTGTTTGCGCCGGGTGATGTCGTGGCCGATGGCCACGAACAGGCGTTGCCCGCCCAATTCCATGGCCGACAGCGACAGGTCCAGGGGGAAGGGCGTGCCCAATTTGCGGATGCCCACCACCTCGCGCCGCCCCGCGAGAAAGCCTTCGGCGACCAGTTCGCCGTCGCCATTGGCCAAAGCCGGGATCAGCACCGTCACCTTCTTGCCGACGATGGCCGACAGGGTGTAGCCGAAAATGCTTTCGGCGGCCGGATTGTAGGTGCCGATGGCGCCGTCCTCGCCGAAGGTGACGATGGCGTCGGCGGTGTGATCGACGATGGCGCGGGTGTGCAGTTCGGACAGGCGGTAATTTTCCGCCAGGGCCTCCATGGTGCGGGCCTGCTGGCGCAGCAGCACCTCGCGCTGGGCCATGCTGGTGACGTCGAAAACCTGGACCAGACACATGCGCCCGCCGTCGCTATCGAGCGACAGCGGCTTGATCACCACGATCTGGTGCATGGGCTCGCTACTGTCGGCGGTGTCGGCGATGCGATTGAGGCAGCTGAGCGGGAACAGGGTCTTGTTGAGGGACGAGGACAGCACCGCGGCCATGCCGGTGGCGGTGGCTTCGCCGATGGCCTTGTCGATGCGCGACCCGGCAAGCTCGGGAAACAGATCGGTGACGGTTTTGCCCAGCGCTTCGTCGGGTCCGATTCCCGACGCCCGGGCCATCCACGGATTCCACAGGGTGATCCGCGACCCGGAATCGAACAGAACCAGCCCGATTTCGCTGGCTTCGGTCAGGGCGGACAGCAGGTCGCGTTCGGCCATCGCGCTTACGCCTCGCTCCCTGGGAAAAGCCGATGGCGGCGCGTGGCTTCGGCCGGCAGGCCGGTCTGAGCCCCGTCCATCACCATGTCATACACCCTTCGATGTCGCGCTGGGCCGGCACCGGTTTCCTCCGCGAGGCCCAGGATATGGGCGCAAGCGCCGCCGATGCAATCGGGCAATGAAGTTTCCACGGATATGTGCGGCCGCCGGGGCCGTTTCGCGTGGACACGCGCCAAGGCGGGGTATCGCCGGTTTCCTGCCGGGGTTCCGAATCGGGCGCGCCGACGTGTATGCCCGCCCCCGAAGGCGTGTCGGGTCCGTGTGTCGTCCGGCAGATGACCTTCTTCGACCCGCATCCTTCCCCTTTTCCGAAACGGTTCGCGCCCATTCGCCGCAATTACCGCCCCGCCCGCATTTTATTCAGGGATTCTATGCTTGACGGGGCAAGGCGCCGCAAGCGTAAAGTCCTATGAGGAAGGACGAACGGGGATAGCGCGATGGTCAGTCATCAGGCGGCGCTGATTTACGTGATGGTGATGGTATCGGCGGCGGACGGCAACATGACCGATGCCGAGTTGGCGATGATTGGCGAAATCGTCAATATTCTGCCGGTCTTCGCCGATTACGATTCCAGTCTGCTGACCAACAGCACGGCGGCCTGCGCCGAGCTTCTGGATGCCGATGACGGCATGGATCGGACGCTGGACGTGATCCGGGCGGCCCTGCCGCTGCGCTTGCGCGAAACCGCTTACGCCCTGGCCTGCGACGTGGCGGCGGCCGATGGCGAACCCCACCCGGAAGTGATGCGCCTGTTGGAAATCATCCGCCACCGGCTGGATATCGACCGTCTGGTGGGCGCCGCCATCGAACGTGGCGCACGGGCCCGCTTCGTCCGTTTGCCGGAAAGCCGGTAGCCCGACCTGTTGTTGGTTCGGATTGCGCCGCTGTTGCATTTGCCGGCCGGCAGCGCTATTTTCGCCGCCTCCCGCTCCGGACACCAACCGGGACGGCGGGGTTCGTGGTGCGCCGGCGTAGCTCAGTTGGTAGAGCAGCGCATTCGTAATGCGCGGGTCGGGAGTTCGAATCTTCTCGCCGGCACCACCAGATTTCCTGAAAAATCAGCCAAAAACCAAGGTGTAGGCGTTACCCGCCGCTACCCCGACGTTGACCCGTGGAGCCACGTTTTCGGCATGGCGTAGTGCCAAGAGAATGCCATGGCTGTGCGGCGCCCAGGTCGCTGTCAATGGGGCGTGCGGTCGTCGCTCTCATCCAGGCGCGTCAGGATATCGAGCGCCTTTTGCCGATCGGCTCCGGCCGCGGCCGCGCGGAAGCGGGTCTCGGCATCGTGAGCGGCCAGGGCGGTGGTGCCCAGTTCCTCCATCAGCTTGTTGAGGCTGACGCCGCGGGACGCCGCCAGCTGCTTCAGGCGCTGGGCGGTGTCGTCGGGAAGGCGGATGGTCAGGGTGCTCATTTTATCTGCTCCAGGCATTGCGAAGGGGTCAGAATCGGAAGATCGCTCCAGCGCAGTTCGCCGCCGCCCACATCGCGGACATTGTGGGTGACGATCGCCCGTGCGGCTCCGGCGATGGCCAGTTCGATCAGGTGGTTATCGCCCTCATCGGCCAGATTGGGGCGCCAGCCGTAATAGATTTTGATCCACGTCCGACCAGCGCAGGCCGCCAGGAGTCGCATTTTCACTGCGCGGGTCGGGAGTTCGGATTTTCTCGCCGGCACCACCGATCTTCAATGAAAATGAGAAATCGGGCGCCGATACGGATGGCGGGGCGTCTCTTCGCCGCCGCCAGGGCCGCCGGGTGTGAACCCGGGACGCGATTTCGTTCCGGTCGGCCTTCCGGCGGCGTCGGCATCGGGGTATTCTGTCATCGCCAATCCGGGGCGGGCCGGCTGCATTTCCGGGGCGTATCCGTGAACATCTTCTTTCTTGACCGCGATCCGGGCACGGCGGCCCGGCTTCATAGCGATCAGCATGTGGTCAAGATGGTCCTTGAAACCGCCCAGATCCTTTGCGCGGTCTTGTTCCGCCACGGTATCGCCGCGCCCTACAAACCCACCCATGCGCGGCACCCCTGCGTCCTCTGGACCGGCGACAGCCTGTCCCATTGGCGGTGGGTGCGGCGTTTGGGAACGGAATTGGGGGCCGAGTACACCTATCGCCGCGACCGCGTCCACGCCTCGGCCACCGTCATCGCGGCCTTGCCCGAATCGCCGGCCATTCCCGACCTGGGATGGCGCGACCCTCCACAGGCCATGCCCGACGCCTATCGCGATGCGGACGCGGTGGCCGCCTACCGCGCCTACTACGCCGCCGAGAAATCCCACTTCGCCGGTAAAGGACCGGCGACGTGGACGCGGCGCCCCCGGCCCGTCTTCATGACGGAAGGGGGCGACGGTGTCCGGTGATCGGGGGACCCGCGGCGCTCCTCACGCTTTTTCCTTTTCCGCCATGGGCACCGACTGCCGGCTCTATCTGTATGGCGAGTCCGGGGCGGTGGCGCGGGCGGCGCAGGCGGCGTTCGAAGAGGTGGGGCGGCTGGAGACGCGCTATTCCCGCTATCGGGCCGATAGCTGGCTGTCCACGATCAATCGGGTGGCGGCCCGGGGCGGAGCGGTGGCGGTGGACGAGGAAACCGCCGGCCTGCTCGATTACGCGTTCGCCTGCTATCGCAAAAGCCAGGGCCGCTTCGATATCTCCTCGGGGCTCTTGCGACGGGTCTGGGACTTCGCCGTGGCACGCCTGCCGGATTCCGACGCCATCGCCGCCCTGCTGCCCCGGATCGGCATGGACAAGCTGGAGTGGGCGCCGCCGGTCCTGACGTTCACCATCGCCGGCATGGAGATCGATCTGGGCGGGATCGTCAAGGAATACGCCGCCGATCGCGCCGCCGAGACGTGCGTCGCATGGGGTGTGGATCGGGGGCTGGTGGAACTGGGCGGCGACATCCGGGTGGTCGGTCCGCGTCCCGGCGGCGGCGCCTGGGAGATCGGCATCCGCCATCCGCGCGATCCCGAGGCGGTGATGGCCGTCGTCTCCCTGGTCGAGGGCGGTCTGGCCAGCAGCGGCGATTACGAGCGTTTCTTCGTTCTCGACGGCCGGCGCTATTGCCATCTTCTCGACCCCCTCACCGGCTGGCCGGTCGAGGGATTGGCCGCGGTCACGGTGGCGGCGGAAAGCTGTCTGGTGGCCGGCAGCGTCGCCTCGATGGCGATGCTGAAAGGGCGGGAGGGCTCCGCCTGGCTGGACCGGATCGGCCTGGATCATCTGTGGATGGATGAGCGGGGGCGACAGGGGGGGATCCTGTCGCCGCCCGCCGGGTGATCATCCTTTCACGGACGGGCGATCACCCTTTCAGGGAATTGACCGCGCCGGTCGCCGACCGCAGCGACACCATCATGCTTTTCATGCCGCTGACGAAATCGGCCTGCGACACCGATCCGGTATTGTTGGGATCGAGCTGCTGATAGACCGCATTGGCGCCGGCCTTGGCGAAGGCCGGCGGCGGGTTCATGGTGGCGAACGCCTGGGTCAACTGGCTTTGGGTGATCGAGCCGGTGCCGGCGGTATCGATCTTCTGATAAAGATTGGTCATCTTTTGCTGGGGGGACATGCGCATGCTGGCCCCCGACATGGCCATCGGTCCGGCGGCGCCGCCGCTCCCTGAAATCGACATACTCATGAAGGATTCTCCCTTTTTGTTCGCGGGTGGTTGAAGACAGTCGTCGCGATCACCCGCTCTCGCGATGGAGGAAACCGGCCTCGGCGTCCCATAGAATCGCGGCCCGTGCCGTCTGGGAGACGAGGGACCGGTCGACGAGGCCGGGAAACAGGCGCTGGACCAGAATGAACAGCCGTTCGGCGCCCGGAGGATAGACGATATCGCTGTCGGCGACGACGGCGTCGGCGATTCGCGTCGCCACCCGCTCCGGCGCGTCCATTCGCATGCGGAAGGCCTCGGCCAGAGCGGTGAAGGATTGGGCGGCGGCGGTTCGCGTCGCCCGCGGCGCGGCATAGGTCACCCCCACCCCGGTCGCCGCCAGTTCCCGGCGCAAGGCGTCCGACCAGCCGCGCAGACCGAATTTGGTGGCTGAATAGGCGGCGAAATAGGGCATGGCGATATCGCCCAGGACGGAACCGACATTGACCACCCGCGACGGCGCCGCCGCCTTCAACAGCGGCAACAGGGCCAGGGTAAGCTCCATCGGCGCCAGCAAATTGGTTTCGACCATCCGCCGTCTGTCGTCGGCGTCGCTTCCCTCCACCGGGCCGGTTTCGATCAGGCCGGCATTGTTGATCAGCAGGTCCAGCCGGTCGTATCCCGCCTCGGCCATTCGGGCGATCAGCGCCCGGCGATCCTCGGCTACGGTCACGTCGGCGGTGATCATGATCGAACGCGGGGCGCAGGCCGGCAGCACGGCCAGACTGTCACGAAGCGGTTCGGGGCGGCGGCCGACCAGGATCAGGGCGGCGCCGCGCCGGCTCATCTCCACGGCCAGCGCCCGGCCGATGCCCGATCCCGCGCCGGTGATCAGGGCGACTTTGCCGTCAAACCGCATGGTACGGCTCGCGGTTACGGCCCAGATCGCGGAGCACGTCGCCATAAAGCCGGTAGAAGTCGCGGGCGGCCTGAATCACCATAGACCGCCGCAGCGGGGTGTCGATGGCGACCAGCAGATCGGCGAACAGCCGGACATGATCCTGGTCGAGCGCGCCGTGGGAGCTCAGGTAACGGAAGCCGGCCGCCTCGGCGTTCACGCCCAGCGCGGCGCTGATGCGGCCGGCGGCGGCGGTGGCCAGGGCCGCCGACAGGCCTTCCAGCACATGCACCATGCCCAGCAGGGCATAGGGGCTGATCCGTTCGATGGCGTAATAGGCATAGGCCACCATCATCCGTACGGCGAAGGGCGGCTGTTCCTCGATCACCTGGCGGACGTCGCCGCCCAGGGCGGCGATGTCGTCGAGAATCCAGTCCTCATGGCCCTGTTCCTCGTCGATATAGGCGATGAGACCGGCGCGCAGGGCGCCGTCGCCCCGGCCGCAATGGGACAGAGCGGTTCCCAGAAGCGGGCAGGTATGGCGGACGTGGTGGTAGGCGCTGGTCAGAAAGGCGAGATACAGCGACCGCTCGGCGCCGTTGGCCAGGGTTTCGGTCACCACCGGGATGGCCCGGAACGCCGCGTTCTCGGCGGCGGTCCCGTTGACGAGCTGTTGGTGGAAGGAGGCGGTATTCATCGAAATTCCTTCAGGTGGGTGGCGATGGCCTGTCGGCGCAGACGGCCGGTGGGGGTGATCAGGCCGTGGCGGACGAGGGTTTCGCCGGTCATGGTCAAATTGTTCCGGGGGCGCGCGTACGGGGGGGCCTCGGCGGTGAGAGCGGCGATCAGCCGGTCGGGATCGCCGAGATCGTCGGCGCCATCGGCGGGAATCAGCAGGGCGCGGGGATGGCCGTCGCCGGTCACCACCGCGCAGCGCGCGATTCGCCGGTCGGCCAGGATCATTGCTTCGATCCATTCGGGGTGAAGGTTGCGCCCCGACGCGGTGACGATGATGTCGTCGATGCGTCCCGTGACCACCAGGCGTCCCTCGGCATCGAAATAGCCGGCATCGCCGGTCCGGTGCCGGCCCGTGGACCGGGCGCCGCCCAGATAGCCGCTCATCACCGTCGGGCCGGCGACCAGGATTTCGCCGTTCTCGACGGTTACCGCCACGCCCGGCAGGGGGTGGCCGACGGTGCCCGAGGTTCGCCGGCCGGGGCGATTGACGGCGACCACCGAACAACATTCCGACAGGCCGTATCCTTCATGGACCGGCAGGCCCAGGTTCCAGGCCCGGTCCGCCAGCTCCGGGGCCACCGGCGCCCCGCCGACGGCGACGAACCGCAGGCTGTCCGGCGCCCGTTGGCCGGTCCGTTCCAGACCCTCGACCCAGGCGGCCAGCATTTCGGGCACCAGCACCGTGGCGGTGGGCGCGGTGGCGGTGGCCACGGCGGCCAGCCAGCGCGGATCGGGGCATAAGGTGAGCGAGGCCCCCGTCGCCAAAGGCAGGGCCAGGCCCGCCACCAGATCCAGCAGAAGGGACGGCGGCAGAACCGACAGCATCCGGTCGTCGGGGCGGGCGTCGGTCGCCGCCGCCAGGGCCTGCACGCTGGCGTCGATCTGGCCGGCATCCAGGATCACCCCCTTGGGCCGTCCGGAGGTTCCCGAGGTATAGATGATCCAGCGGTTTTCGCCGGCCGGCTCGTCCATCGACGGGGAACCGGCGACGGGGTGGTGAAGGGGCGCGTTCATGCCGCCCGCCGCCGCCATGTCCGGCGCGGCGACCACTCCGCCGATTCCGGCGTCGGCGACCATATGGGCCCGTTGCGCCGGCGAGAAGAAATCCGGCAGGGGAACGATTGTGCGTCCGGCCCAGGCCAGGGCCAGGGACCAGATCACGCCGCGCCGGTCCTTGGGCGCCATCAGTCCCACCACCGGCGGCAGATCCCGCGCCCAGGCGGCGGTGCGGCGGATCGCATCGACCAAGGCGCCATAGGTCATGGTGCCGGCGTCATCGCTGACGGCGGGCCGGGTCGGCCCGGTTTCGGCATGGACGGAAAGAGTGGCGAGAACGTCACGCATGGCGCCGGCTCCCGTCTTCGGCCGAGCGCAGGGTCGGACCCAGCATGTGGTTGCCCACCAGCATCACCCGGGGATCGTGGCGATAATAGCCGCCCCAGGCCGCCTCGTCGCCGCTGCGGGCGGAAACGGCAGGCGCCAGCTCGATCAGGGGAACGCCGGCGTGCCGCAACAGGGCGCGTAGACGGACGGTGGCGGTGAAGATCGCCCACGTCATGCCCTGGGCCCGCAGCAGACCGATGATGTCGTGCATGAAATGGCCGCGAAACGGTCCGGTCAGCGCGCCGGCCTGGGACGAGGCCAGGCTTCCCAGCTCGGCCACTTCGGCTCGGTTCGCCTCCAATCCCGCATGGCGGGCGATCAGACGTTCGACCGGTTCGTCCAGATAGCGTTCGGCGAAAAAGCCGTCCACGGCGAAACGCAGCGACGCGGCGCAGACGATGGCCCCGCTGCGGTCGATATCGGCCACCAGCCAGTGGGGCAGCGCCGGCAGTTGGGCGCCGTGCTCGCGCAGAAAAGCGGAGCGGATGGTGTCTTCGACCGTGGGGCGCAGGAAATGGGACGGTGGGATGATGGCGAACATGGGCGTGCCTTCGAATCGGGGGGGTAGTGCCGGATGGCGATGCGACCGGGGACGGGAACGCAGGCGAAGCGGGCGGTGACGATTCGCCAGACGCTGCGATGGCGGCGGACCAGACGGGCGGTGCGGCCGTAACGGCGGCAACTGTCCTCTGCTTCCGCCCGAATTTTGGCGAAGGTGGTGAAGGTGGGATCGTATTGGATGGTGACGGAGCGCGGATCGCGCCGCGTCAGGTGCGAGGGGCCGCCCCAGACGGCGACGCAAGCGCCCAGGGGAAGGGCGAACAGCAGGATGAGGGCGGAGCGCAGGGTGCCGGACATCAGGAACGGGCCGGCGACGCCCGCCTCGGTGCTGACGACGATGGCGTTCCAGATCAGCGGGTCGGCGGCGCCGGGAAAGCGCGAAACCAGCGCCGCCGCTTTGACCGCCAGCGCCTTGTAGGCGCCGTCCTGGGCGGCGGCGCCCTTGATCCGGTAGGTGATGTCGGCCCAGCGATGTTCAATGTGCGACAAACCGGCGGCCAGCGCCGGATCGGTTCCGGCGTCGGCGAAGGCGGGAAGAGCCAGGGCGATGGCGGCCGCCAGGCCGGCCCGCAGCATGTTGGGCAAAGAGGGCATGAACGCTCCTTCCCGCCGACGTCCCCCGGAACGGGCGCGTGGCGCTTGATCGTTGAAAAAGCCGTGCTTTTTCCGGATGGCCGCGCCCGGCGAGGGCAGATATGAAACCGTTGGGCCGTGACGCGGAAAATCTGCATCACGGTCTAACAGCCGGGAGGATGGAGTTGTGTGGAGTTGGGTGGCGCGCTTGGGAAAATGATGGCGCGGGCGCGACGCCGGTCAGCCGATGAAGCGGTGCGCGGTCAGAGCTTGTAAATCAATCGAACTTGCAAAAGAACGCCCATTGGAAACATTGGCGTTTTTCCGTCGATTTCACGCCGGATGGGCATTCTTTCACAAACTCTCAGAGCCCGACCCGAAAATCGGCAGGGTGAGCCGAAAATGGCGGTTTTCGAGAACCGCAGCGGAGCGTACTTCATGTACGTGAGCAGCGGATGCGCAGAAAACCGCCATTTGCAGGCCGCCATGGCGATTTTCGGGTCGGGCTCTCAGTCCCCGAAGACGCTCCGGTACAGCCGCTGGAACAGGCCGGGGCGGTCGGCGGAATGGCCGGGCGAAACGGCCCGGCGCTGGATGACCGTGCCGTCGGGGGCGGCGCTGCGGCTCATCGAGAAATTGAATTGGGGGTTGGAATAATGGTAGGCGGCCGGCGGCCGGGGCTGTTGGTCGGCGGACCCTTGATCCATGGCCGGGCCGTCGCCGTGGGAGCCGACGCTGAAAGCCAGCGCCGGCCGGGCGGCCATGGCGGCCAGCAGGATGACGGCGGCGAGTGCGACCGGTCGCAGGGACATCGTTCCCGTTCCTCGGGGTTGACGGCGATGGGGCACCTTAGCCCAGAGATTTTTCGATTTGTGTGGAGAATTACCCGTCGTCGCGTTCGGAACTCATCTGTGGCAAATCTATCACAATCTCCAGGCCGTGGGGGGTGACGTTGCGGGCATGGACGGTGCCGCCGTGCAATTCCACGGCGCGGCGACAGATGGCCAGACCGATGCCGCTGCCGCCGGTCCGCCGGGTTCTGGCGTCGTCCACCCGATAGAACGGGTCGAATAGGCATCCCAGGGCCTTTTCGGGCACGCCCGGCCCGTGATCGCGGATGGTCAGCCGCACCCGGCCCGGCGCGCCGGGCCGGAATCCGATTTCGATGGCGGCGCCCGGCGCCGTATAAAAGACGGCGTTGCGCACCACATTGCCGATGGCGCGGGCCAGAAGGGTGCGGTCGCCGCGCAGGATCACCGGATGATCGGTGGCCGAGACGGACAGGTCGCGCGCGCGCGCCGGCATTTCATAGGCGATGTCGGCGACCACGTCGCCGACCACCTCGCCGAGATCGACGCGATGGTCCGGCGGTGCGGTGGCGGTGTCGAGACTGGCCAGGGTCAGCAATTCCCCGACCAATTGCGAGATCGTGTCGATTTCCTTCTGCATGCGGGCGAACTGGCGCGGCGCGTGATCCTCGGCGTCGCGCCGGGCCAGGCCCAGGGCGACGTTGAGCCGGGCCAGCGGCGATTTGATTTCATGGGACACGTCGCCGATCAGACGGCGCTGGGTCTCGATCAGTCCCGACACCCGGTCGGCCATCCGGTCGAAATCGCGCACCAGTTCCGCGGCCTCGTCCTTGCGGGCGGAGAACCGGGCGCCGACCCGCGCGCCGAGATCGCCGACCGCCAGCCGCCGGGCGGCGAGGCGCAGTTCGGAAATGGGACGCGACAGATAACGGGCGATGAAATAGCTGAGCCCGGCGCAATTGATCAGTTCCAGAAGAATGGTGATCTGCAGGCGCGATCGCCGGCTTTCCGGGCTTTCGGGCAGGCCGCCGTTCTTGGCGTGGACCGTCAGGCAATAGGTGCCGGTCCGGCCGCGGGCGAGGATCGAGGTGGTGGTGTCGCCATGGGGGCCGCAACTGGCGCCGGGATCGGTCGTCGACAGACGCAGATTGAGCAGGGTGCTGGCCCCGCTCTGCGCCAGGAACTGATCCAGCGCCTTGGGGCCGAACCGTTCGTACAGGGTGACGGCGGTATCGGCGTACAGCTTGAACGCGTTGTTCACCGCATGCTGCGATTCCGGCAGGTAATAGGTCACCAGGGCCAGATTGACGGCGACCGTGATCAATTGCACCACGACCGACCACACCAGGATCTTGGCGAACAGAGTGCGGAGCACGGGTCTCAGGACCGGCCGCCGGCGCCGTGCCGGGCATAGATATATCCGGCGTTGCGCACGGTCTTGATGCGCTCGGTGGAGGCGTTGTCGGGGTCGAGCTTGCGCCGGAGCTTGCTGATCAGGCCATCGACGTTGCGGTCGATCTTGGTGCCGGTCTGGCGGCCGAAGGCGGCCTGGGACAAATCGTCGCGACTGATCACCTGGCCGGGCCGGCGCAGAAACGCCTCCAGCAGATTGAATTCGGCGGTGGTCAGGTCCAGGGGCCGGTCGTCGCGCCAGGCTTCGCGGGAGGACGGGCTGAGAACGATATCGCCAGCCAACAGCCGCGTCACCGCTTCGGCGGCGGATTTCGCCGGACTGGCGGTCCGGCGCAGGACGGCGCGGACCCGCGCCACCAATTCGCGTGGGTTGAAGGGTTTCGAGACGTAATCGTCCGCGCCGATCTCCAGCCCCACCACCCGGTCGACGTCATTGTCCTTGGCGGTCAGCATGATCACCGGCACGTCCGAATCCCTGCGGAAATCCCGCAACAGATCGAAGCCGGAGCGGCCGGGCAGCATGACGTCGAGGATGATGAGATCGGCGGAGGCCGGATCGGCGGCGTGGAACATCGGGCCGTCATGGGCGAAATCGACCCGGAATCCTTCCGGCTCCAGATATTCGCGCATCATTTCGACAAGATCGACGTCGTCATCGACGAGAAGAAGGCGCGGCAGACCCATCATTGGAACCGATAGGTCAGGCCGAAGCGAACCGACGCCTCGGATTGGGGAAGATCGCGCTGCGGCATCAGAAGCGGACCCAACATGTGAACGCTATGCGCCCACACTCCGGAAAAGGCGGAAAACTTGCGGCCGAGGGCATAGTGTAGCGCAACTCCGGTGCGCCAGGCCAGTCTGCCGTCGGGATTGTCCTCGCCCTCGGTGGCGAGAGCGTCCCGGCGATATCCCGGCCGAACAACCATCGGCAGGCCGGCGGCGAGATCGAACGACACCTCCCACAGCGGCGCCAGATCATAGCCGGCCATGGCCCCCGCCAGGGCCTGGCCGGAGGGGATCGGGGCGGCCGTGGTGGGATCGATCTCGGCCACCCAGGTTCCGGGAAGATGGGATTGGAGTTCGAGATAGGGGCTGACATGGAGGTCGCGGGCGGGCCAGTAGCCGTGGCCCAGCCGGCGGGCGACGGTCAGGACGCTGCCGCCATCGGCCAGGGCCGACAGGGGGGCGCCGCCGGCGAAGTTGGAAACGCGGGCGGGGTCGGACGCCATCAGGGCGGCGGCGATGGCGGGACGGGGGGTCGGGGATGCGCCGAACACAATCTGCGCCGCTCTGGCCGGAACCGGGCCGGCGGCGATCGCCAGGGCGAAAACGAGAATGCGACGGTTACCCATGGGCGGCGGATGCGATGGCCGATCTAGCGTGAATGTCCTTAGAACCTATATGAGCTTTGCCGCCTTGCTCAAGCCCATCCGTGTCGAGGCGCGTTCGCTCCCGAAAACCGGCACGGGTCGGTTCAACCGCGTAAACGGCGGGTTTTCTCCACCATGCGATAGGTGGAGCGGTTGCGGTTGAAGCGGGCCACCTGCCACAACGGCACCCAGCGCAAGCCGTAGGATTCGCCGTTGCCCGGTATGGGGTGGCGGCTGTCGATCTCCACCAGGAACCGACAATCGATATGCTCGTGCCGGGGGCCGTGGGGGCCGGCCGGGATGGTGTGGATATCGACGTCGAACAGGGTGTCGTCGATCAGGCCGATGGCCGATGGGTCCAGGCCGGTTTCCTCGGCGGTCTCGCGCAGGGCCACGCGCAGGATGTCGGAATCGCCGTCGGCATGGCCGCCGGGCTGGAACCATTGGTCATGCTTGCGATGGTGAAGCAGCAGGACGTTGTCCCGCGCCGGATCGACCACCCAGACCGAACCGGTGACGTGCGCCGGCCACAGCTCGCGGTGGAAACAGTCCTCATGGGCCTGGATGAACGCGCGGGCGCGGCGGACATAGGCCGCCTCCTCCATGAAGCGGGTGCGGTAGCCGTCCAGGCGGCGCAGCAGGTCCAGGCGATGCATGGCGCGGGTCAACTCCAGGACGGGTGCTCGACGGCCTGGATCGCCGCCGCCGCCGCCTCGTCCACGTCGCCCTCGCGGCCCGACAGGATCAGGCGGCCGAAGGCGCCGACGGCGCGGCAATCGATCAAGGTGATGTTGGCCGCCTTTTCCGCCTGATTGGCGGCGTAGACGATGTAGCCGGCGGGTTCGGTTTCCAGAATGAACATGCTTTGCCCCGGCAGGATCATCGAGCCGCGCCGGTCCTGGCGGTTGATCAGGACGGTGTGGTCCGGGGTCATGCCGCGAATGGTTTCCTTCCAGGTGATGCGGCAGGTCTCGCGGTCGGCCACCGTCGCGTTCATGCTGGCCAGGATCACCCGTCCGGCTTCCCGCACGTCGCTCTGATCGCGCTGATGGATCACCATCGAGCCATAGGCGCGCTCGACCACCTGCTGCGCCAGATGGACGCGGGTGGCCTTCAACGCCTTGTCGGTGAACCGATGCACCGCCATGCCGGGCGAAACCTCGACCCACAGGCAGGCATCGCCGGGAACCGGCAGAAATCCCTGGGACGCCGTGGCGATATAGGCGGCAAGCTGGGGCTGCAGCGCGTCGATATGAACGTAGGTGCGGAGCTTGATCATCGCCCATGGTCGGTGTTGTGGCCGGTGCCGTGTTCTTCGTTATAGAGGCGACGGTATTCTCTGGAAATTCGATAGATTTTATCGAACGCATCGACGTTCATCTATGGCGCGCGACGGCGGCTGCGCAATGTCTCGGGATTTCCCGCCCAATCCCCCGATGTTCCCACACATATTCAAAGGATATTGCGCCGATCGGGTGACGCATAGCGCGCGATCTATATTTTTCATCGAATTTATCGACTTTTTTTACTCATCTGGATTCGTACACTGATGCCGCGTTTGACTTTACGAGTGCTGTGTTAACGCAAGACGTCATTTGGTGTCAATCGGCGCGCGGCAAGTCCGGCGTGGCGGCTGGTTTCAACAACAACAGTCACCGCGCCGTAAGCAAAGCCAATAGGAAAGGCGGCGTTACCCCATGGACGCATTGATACTTGGAATCGTGGTCGCGCCGCTTTTGTCGGCGGCCCTGACCCAGCTTCTTTCCGGGCGCCTGGGGCGCCGGGTGGCGCGGATAAGCATCGTCGGCCTGAGCGCGACCTTCGCCGGTTCGCTTTTGCTGTTCGCCCTGACCCTGGCCCATCCCGGCGACCGTACCCTCTCCCTGGGGGGCGATTGGGGGATTTTGCTGATCGATCCGCTCAGCGTCGTCATGGCCATGGTGGTGTCGGGGATCAGCCTGATCGTCCATCTCTATTCCCGGCGCTATATGGCGGAAGAGCCGGGCTATGCGCGCTTTTTCGTGCTGCTGGACCTGATGACCGCGGTGCTGCTGACCATGGTGGCCGCCGGGGGTCTGGTGACTCTGCTGATCGCCTGGCATCTGGTCGGCGTACTGCTGTACCTGCTGCTGGGGCAGGAAACCCGCAGCACCAGCGCCTATCGTTACGCCTTCTGGACGATGTTCACCTTTCGCCTCGGCGACCTGCCCATGGTCCTGGCGGCGGCGCTGCTCCACGATGCCTTTCACACCTGGTCCTTGACCCGGATCTTCGCCGCCCTGGCGGCGCACCCGCAAACGACGACTTTGGGCGGCCTGCCCCTGGCGACGGTGGCGGCGGCGCTGGTGGCCCTGTCCGCCTTCGCGCGGTCGGCGCAATTCTTCACCCACACCTGGCTGCCCTACACCATGGGCGGGCCGACGCCGGTTTCGGCGTTGATGCATGCCGGGATCGTCAATGCCGGCGGCTTTCTGATCAATCGCTTCGCGCCGGTTTTCGTCCAGGCCGGCGGCGTGCTCCACGGCATATTTGTCGTCGGACTGATCACCGCCATCGCCGGTTCCGTGCTGATGCTGGCCCAGAACGACGTCAAGAAGGCGTTGGGCTATTCCACCATGGGGCAGATGGGCTTCATGATCATGGAATGCGGGGTCGGCGCCTTTTCGCTGGCCATCTACCACCTGATCGCCCACGGGGTGTTCAAGGGAACCCTGTTTCTCGGCTCGGGCGGGGTCATCGGCGAGGCCCGCAAGGACGACCGCGTTCCCAAGGATGACCTGTACACCTTCGTCGTCGAGCGCAAGCCGGCCCGGCAGCGGCGTCCGTGGCTGCTGATGGCGGCCATCACCCTGGCGGTGCCGGCGGTGATCCTGTTCCTCGCCCATTATCTGGTGGAGCGTCATTTCTTCGAACAGGAAGGCGCGGTGGTGCTGCTGTTCTTCGGCTGGATCACCGGCGCTCAGCTCATCTTCGCCACCTACCGGATGCGCAGCGAGAACCGGGTGCGGCTGTTCGCCCTGATCCTGGTGTCCTTCACCGTCGTGGTGGTGGGCTACACCCTGGTCGCCCACAGCTTCGACCTGTTCCTCTATCCCGATCCCGCCTTCCGCGCCCGCATCTACGGCGCCGCCGGAATCGGCCTGCTGTCCTTCGACCTGCTGACGGTGCTGGTGACCGGCGTGATCGTGGCCGGGTGGCTGGTGGCCTTTTACGGCGATCAGCGGCGGTTGTACGACCGCGCCTGGGTCGGGGGTCTGCGCCGCCGTTTCTTCACCGCGATGGCGCGCGAATTGTACGTCGCCGACATCTACGGGCGGATCGGGCGCCGCCTGCTGGCCGGCGCCGAGCGTCTGAACACGACTTTGGGGGGGTGGTGACATGGCGACGCTGCCAACCTACGCCCTCGCCGCGCTGTTCCTGCCCCTGTTCCCGCTCAGCATCGTCTTCAACCGGGGCCTGTCGGCCTTGCGTCGCGACTGGATGCGCGCCCTGGTGCTGCTGGTCTGGCCGCAGGCGGGGGTCTGGATTCTGTCCCACGCCCATGGCGCGCCTCCCGGCTGGCTGAACGTCTGGGCGGCGTTGACGGCATTGCTTTATGCCTATCGGGCGCTGGCCGTGCGCGAGGCGGGGATCTGGATCGGCTTCGTCGCCGTTTCGGCCTGGGCGTTGCTGTGGGCCGACCCGGCCCGGTCGCACCTGTTGGCCATCCAGGCTTTGGGGTTGAGTTTGCCCCTGGCCGTGGCGGTGCTGGTCACCGGCGTGCTGGAGCGGCGGTTCGGCGCCGCCCATACCGCGTTGCGCCTCGGCCTGGCAACCACCGCGCCGCGTCTCGCCGCCTTGTTCGTGATCGCCATTCTGGCCGTCGTCGCCACGCCGGTTTTCTCCAATTTCTTCGTCCTGGTGGCGGCCGTCGCCCGTCAGGCGCCGGTCATGCCGGCGATGGCGCTGACGGTGCTGGCGGTGTGGATTCTATGGGCGTGGTCGGGGGCGCGTCTGGTGCGGGGCATGGTGGCCGGTCCGGGCCGCCCGGCGGCCGGCGCCGACCTGACGCCGGCCGCCGCCTGGGCCTATGCGGTCCTGTTCGTGGGGCTCGCCGGGGCCGGTATCTCCGTGGGAGGGCTGCTGCTATGACACGCGCTTCGGGACGGCATCTCGGTATTCGCGCCACCGCCTATGTGGCGGGCGAACCGGTGCCCTTTTTCTGGCCCATGCGGTCCTTCATCCATCACAACCCGCTGCACGGCCTGGAACATCTGCCCTTCGCCCAGGCGGTGGAGCGGGGGGGCGCCTTGTTTCACGCCAACGGCTTTCTGCCCCGCGCGCGCTATCAGGCCTATCTGGCCGACGGTTCCGTCGACCGGCACGCGCTGGCCGGGGAAATCGACGCCTTTGCCGCTTCCCATCCGGTGGCCGGTATCGATCTGTCGGCCTGGGCGCGGGTCTTGCTGGAACAGGTGTCCGCGCCGATCTGCCGGCCGTCGCCGTTGGTCGCGCCGGAACAGGTTCATCGGGTCTTGCGGGGACAGCCGGTCGAGACGCTTTTGGACGGCGCCGCAATGGCAAGGGCGCACCTGCAAGCCGAACTGCTGGGCGCCCGGCCGGTCTATGACGCGGTGGACGCCCTGTTCGCCACCGGCATCGGCGAGGCTCTCGACGATCAGGTGGTGCGCGCCTGTTTGGGCTTTTTCGATGAAGGCCAGTCGGTGTGGGGCATGCCCGATCGCGAAAAGGGCTTTTTCGCCGCGTGGCGCGCGGTGGCCGGCCGCCGGGTCCGGGCCTTTCTCGACAGGATCGAAACCGGCGGCCCGCCGCTGTCGCCCGAACAGGTCATCGATCACGTCATGCGCTCCCTGGATGTCCCCGAACATCTGTGGGCCGGCTGTTTCACCCAGGAACTGGTCCGGCTGCACGGATGGGCGGGTTTCATCCGCTGGCGGGCGTCGGCCACCCATTATCATTGGGCCGAACGCCATCCCGCCGATCTGGTCGATCTGCTGGCGGTGCGTCTCACCCTGGCCCGGCTGCTGCTGACCGAACGCGCCCGGCCGCCGGCGCCGCGCGACCGCGGCGATCTGGAACGCCTGATCGAAAGCCGCCCCGAAGAAACCTTTCTGCGCTTCGATCTGCATGGCGGCGGGATTTTGCCGGCGATGGCGCACCGGGTCGAGGCCGGTCTGGCCCGCGGCGGGGCCGGTATCGGGCCGTTGTTCGAGTCCTATATCCAGGCCAAGCGGGACGCGGCGGTGCGCGCCCAGGCCCGGGCGCTGCGCGATTTGGCGGAACGGGCCGGCGAGGGGGCCGCTCTCAACCGGCTGGGCGTGGCGGAGGTCGCCGCGCTGATCGCCGCTTTGCGCGATCTGGAAGCGGACGAGGGAATGATCTGGCTGCGGGCGATGGAGGCCAAGGCCATGAACCGCCTGCTGGACGGCATCAGCCTGGAACCGCCGCCGCGCCGGGACAAGCGCCCCTTCGTCCAGGCCGCCTTTTGCATCGATACGCGCTCGGAACGCATCCGCCGCCATCTGGAAAGCGTGGGTGATTACCAGACCTTCGGCATCGCCGGGTTTTTCGGGGTTCCCGTCAGCCTGATCGAACTGGGCAAGGGCAGCGAGACCCATTTATGCCCGGTGCTGCTGTCGCCCAAAAACCTGGTACTGGAAATGTCGTCGATCGAACGGAGCGACGAGGCGGCGATGACCACCTTGGGCCGGGCCATGCACAAGCTGAAGGAATCGGTGCTGTCGCCCTTCGTGACCGTCGAGGCCATCGGCCTGTTGTTCGGTTTCGACATGATCGGCAAGACGGTGGCGCCCCGGGCCTATCACGGTTGGCGCCGGCAAATGGACACGCCCAGGCCCAACACCCATCTGCTGCTCGACAAGCTCAGCCGCGAGCAGGCCGATTCCATCGTGCGCGCCGTCCAGCGGGCGGTCATCACCGAGGCGGTGGCCCATGAATTGGGCCTGGAGCCGGAAGCGATCACCGACGATATCGTCCGGGAACTGCGCGAGGCGGCCCTGGGCAACGCCGATCTCGACACCGATCTGGCCGTCGCCTTGTCGGTGGGCGAGACACGGTTGCGCGAGATCGTGATGCGTCTGCGCACGACCTATCGGATCAACGCCTCCTTCGCCGAATTCCAGATGGAACAGTTGGGCCGAATCGGATTCAGCCTGGAGGAACAGGTGGGGTTCGTGCGCCAGGCGCTCAGTTCCATCGGTTTGACGGAGGATTTCTCGCGCCTGATCCTGCTGGTCGGTCACGGCAGCAGTTCGGAGAACAACCCGTACGAATCGGCCCTCGATTGCGGTGCCTGCGGCGGCAACCACGGTCTGACCAGCGCCCGGGTCCTGGCCCAGATGGCCAACAAGCCCGAGGTCCGCCGGCGTCTGGCGGAGCGCGGCATCCCCATTCCCGACGATGCCTGGTTCGTCCCCGCCATGCACAACACCACCACCGACGAAATCCGTCTTTACGATCTCGAATTGCTGCCCACCATGCATCTGGTCTATCTCGACCGGCTGCGGGCCGGCCTGACTTCGGCGGCGCGGCTGTGCGCCCAGGAACGGCTGCCGTCGCTCGACGTCACCGCCGACCGGCACGATCCCGGCGCGGCGTTTCGCGGCACCCGCCGCAACGCCCTCGACTGGTCGCAGGTGCGCCCGGAATGGGGATTGGCGCGCAACGCCTATTTCATCATCGGACGGCGTTTCCTGACCCAGTCGCTGGGGCTGGACGGCCGCGCCTTTCTCCATTCCTACGATTACCGCGTCGATACCAGGGGGCGGTTGCTGGAAAACATCCTCGCCGGACCCCTGGTGGTCGGGCAGTGGATCAACATGGAGCACTATTTTTCCGCCGTCGATAACGACCGTTTCGGCGCCGGCAGCAAGGCCTACCACAACGTCGCCGGCCGTCTGGGGGTGATGACCGGCAATCTCGGCGACCTGCGCACCGGCCTGCCGGCGCAGACCGTGCTCGACAAGGGCGCGCCCTATCACCAGCCCCTGCGCCTGATCACCGTGATCGAGGCGCCGGTCGATCAGGCGCGGGCCGCCATCGACCATGTGGTGGCGGTCAAACGACTGGTTCGCAACGGCTGGGTACGGATGGTGATCGTCGATCCCGTAACGGCCATCACTCACATCTACGACGAAAGCGGGTGGGTCCAACGGCCGGTCGCCCACGCCGTGCGGGAGGAACTGATCGCATCATGACCAACCTGAAACTCAGTCCGCTGAAGAAGCTGGAAATCATCCTGGGCGGCGAGCATCGCGCCTTCGCCACCGACCTGCTCAACCGCGCCGGGGTCAAGGGCTACACCATCGTCAACGGCCTCTCCGGCAAGGGCAATAGCGGCTATCACGAGGGCCACCTGATGTTCAACGAGGACGACGTGCTGATCATGATCATCGCCGCCGTGCCCGAGGATCTGGTCGATCCCATCCTGCAGGGACTGGAACCCTTCTATCGCGAGCATTCCGGCGTGGTGTTCGTGTCCGACATCCAGGTGACGCGGCTGGTCAAGTTCAAAGGGTGACGGTCCGGCAAAGCGTCGTTCCAAAACCGCAATAAAAAATAACCTTTGTAAAAATATTGAATTTCGCACGTGCAGCGGAACGCGCGTGCGTGCGCTGCCGTGCGCTCATAGGGAAACGTATAGGCGGATATCTATGAAACATAGAGACAGTATCGATTGGATTAATTGGTGCGAATATCACTATGTTTCATGACGCATCGACAAAGTTATATCGGATACGCTAACTCGAGAACCGAACTGGAGTAACCATGGCTGCTAAGACTTATGACGCGGGCGTCAAAGAATACCGCGACATGTATTGGACGCCGGACTATGTGCCGCTGGATACCGATCTGCTCGCCTGCTTCAAATGCACCGGCCAGCCCGGCGTGCCGCGCGAGGAGGTCGCCGCCGCGGTTGCCGCCGAATCCTCCACCGGCACTTGGAGCACGGTCTGGTCCGAACTGCTGACCGACTTGGAATATTACAAGGGGCGGGCCTACCGCATCGAAGACGTGCCGGGCGACAAGGAATCGTTCTACGCCTTCGTCGCCTATCCCCTCGATCTGTTCGAGGAAGGCTCGGTGGTCAACGTGCTGACCTCGCTGGTCGGCAACGTCTTCGGCTTCAAGGCCCTGCGCCACCTGCGCCTCGAGGATGTCCGCTTCCCCATCGCCTATATCAAGACCTGCGGCGGCCCGCCGGCCGGCATCCAGGTCGAGCGCGACCGTTTCAACAAGTATGGCCGTCCGCTGCTGGGATGCACCATCAAGCCGAAGCTGGGTCTGTCGGCCAAGAATTACGGCCGCGCGGTCTATGAGTGCCTGCGCGGCGGTCTGGACCTGACCAAGGACGACGAGAACGTCAATTCCCAGCCCTTCATGCGCTGGCGCGACCGCTTCGAATTCGTCGGCGAGGCCATTCAGAAGGCCCAGCAGGAAACCGGCGAGCGCAAGGGGCATTATCTCAACGTCACCGCTCCCGACCCGGAGCAGATGTACGAGCGCGCCGAATTCGCCAAGGAAGTCGGCTGCCCGATCATCATGCACGACTTTCTGACCGGTGGTTTCACCGCCAATACCGGCCTGGCCAAATGGTGCCGCAAGAACGGCATGATGCTGCATATCCACCGCGCCATGCATGCGGTGATCGACCGTCATCCCAAGCACGGCATCCATTTCCGGGTTCTGGCCAAGTGCCTGCGCCTGTCGGGCGGCGACCATCTCCATACCGGCACCGTCGTCGGCAAGCTGGAAGGCGACCGGGCCTCGACCCTGGGCTTCGTCGATCAGCTTCGCGAATCCTTCGTGCCCGAGGATCGGTCGCGCGGTGTCTTCTTCGATCAGGATTGGGGCTCCATGCCCGGCGTCTTCGCCGTCGCCTCGGGCGGCATCCATGTCTGGCACATGCCCGCCCTGGTTTCGATCTTCGGCGACGATTCGGTGCTGCAATTCGGCGGCGGCACCCAGGGCCATCCGTGGGGCAACGCCGCCGGCGCCGCCGCCAACCGGGTCGCGCTGGAAGCCTGCGTCAAGGCGCGCAATTCCGGCCGTGAAATCGAAAAGGAGGCCCGCGACATCCTGACCGAGGCCGCCCGGACCAGCCCGGAACTGGCGATCGCCATGGAAACCTGGAAGGAAATCAAGTTCGAGTTCGACACCGTCGACAAGCTCGACCTGTGAGGGAGGGGGCTTGCCCCTTCTTTTTCCCCTATCGGATTGCGAGGACATTTTCATGAGCAAGACCAGCATTGTGGGCGATTACCAGACCGCCCGGACGCTTGAGACCTTCGGCTTTCTGCCTAAGCTGACCCAGGACGAGGTCTACGACCAGATCGCCTATCTGATCGCCCAGGGCTGGACCCCGGCGATCGAGCACGAACATCCCAGCCGGTCGGCCGATTACTACTGGACCATGTGGAAGCTGCCGATGTTCGGCGAGCAGAGCCTGGAAACCGTGGTGGCCGAACTGGACGCCTGCCACCGGGCCTATCCGGACCATCACGTCCGGCTGATCGGCTACGACGCCTACACCCAATCCCAGGGGGTGTGCTTCGTGGTCTATGAGGGGCGCGCCTGATCGGCACGTCCGGGCTCCGGGGAGGGCGACGGTCGCGTCGCCGGGTTTGCAACCGATGTTGAACGGATGATGGCATGACACCGCAGGGCAAGGATCAAAGGGGTACGGGACGCGCGTTGGCGATGGCCAGGCGCCGGGCCATGTCGGAAACGGGAAAAGCGCCGTCCGGTTCGCGTCCGGTCGCGGCCGCGTCGGCCGCTTCCCCGGCCATGGCCGCGCCCGTTCCTTCGACGCCGGCTCCGGCCATGCCGTCTCCGGGTCGCGGCGCGGCGCCGGCTTTGGCGGCAGGCGGCGCCCGTGCCGCGTCGCTGGCCCGGCGCAGGGCCTTGTCCAGCCAGGGCAAGACCGCCCTGGAGACCAAGGATCGGGTGCGGGATGGCGCCGGCGCGGTGGTGAAGCCCGTCGCCAAGGACCAGACCGGCTGCGGCTGCGGCTGCGGTTGTCAGGGGGCGCGCGCTTCCGAAACCCCGGCGCGGGACGTGGGCGCCTCCACCCGCCCGGCGCGGAGCAAATCGAACGGCAAGGTCAAGAAGCGGAGCGACGCGGCCATGAATCCCACCCGTGCCCTGGCATTGGCGCGGCGCCATGCCCAATCCACCCGCGGCAAGGCCGGTCTGGGGGTGTCGGGCGTCAGCGCCGCCCAGGCGGCCCGCGCCGGCAATCCCGATCTGTCCGGTCGCGAACTGGCCCGGACCATCCGCGAATTGCGGGCCAAGCGCGGCGGCGCCGGTCAGAAAAGCTCATCGCCCTGCGGCCGCCAGCGGCCCCGGCGTTCGGCCGATACGGGGCCGGCGGAGCCCGGTCCGGCCCGCGACCAGCCCTGGAAGGTGGGGGCCGGCGAGACCAGCTTCGGTCAGACCGTGACCGGGACCCAGGTGGGGCGCAGCCGGGCGGTGACCGGCGACGAGGCCAGCACCTGCCGCACGGTGACCGGGACCGAATATATGGGGGCCGACATCTTTCGCGCCTTCTGCCAGTCCGAGCCGGTCAAGGCGCAGGTCCGCGCCGGCCGGTCGGCCACCAGCCGCGGCAATCAGGTCACCGGCAACAAGGTCGGGCGTAGCGCCGCTGTCACCGGCAACGAACCGGGGACGTGCAAGCGGGTGACCGGCACCGAATATGTCGGCGCCGAGCAGGACGAGGCGTTTTGCGGCGCCCGGCCCGAACCGGGGCCGGCCAGGACCCTGTCGGTCCAGACCGACAAGGGCAGGACCGTCACCGGCGGCCTGGTCGGGCGCTTCGACAACGTGACCGGCAACGAGGCCGGCGCCGATCGCCGCCTGACCGGCACGCAATATACCCAGCTCGGCGACGGCACGGTGCCGCCCAAGGTCGGCGCCAGCACCACCCTGCGCGGCGGTCAGGTGACCGGAACCCTGGTCGGACGGCGGGCGAAGATGACCGGCGACGAGCCCGGAACCTGCAAGGCGATCACCGGCGACGATTATGTGGGGCGGGAACAGTACGACGCGTTCTGCGCGGCGACGCCGGCCCCCACCGATCGCAAGGTCGGACGCTCCGACACCTTCGGCGGCACGGTGGTCACCGGCACCATGACCGGCCGTTCGGCGCGGGTCACCGGCGACGAGCCCGGAACCTGCAAGGTGATCACCGGCACCCCCTATGCCGGGGCCGAGCAATATGGCGGGTACTGCGATCCCGGCCGCACCCGTGCTGCCGCGGCGCGCATGGCCGGCTCGCGGCGGGCCGCGGCCGCCCCCATGACCGGCATTCGGCCGGCGGTGGGCGGTCCCCTGACCGGCGACGACAGGGGCGCCTGCGAAACGGTGACCGGCACCCCCTATGTCGGTGCCGACCAGCAGGCGGCGGCCTGTCCGGCGATCGCCGCCGAGCCCGGCAGCCCCGACTTTCCCCAGCCGTTGGGCGACACGCCCTGGGGCGCCTTCAGCATCGTTTCCCCCAACCATGCGGCGGAACCATCGCGGCGCGGCGCCGGCGTCACCGGCACCGGCTATGAACTGGGCCAGATCACCGGACCGTTCGGCATGGCGCCGGGCAAGGTGACCGGCACCGAGGAAGCCCGTTTCGGCCGCGCCGAGCCGGCGGCCGCCATACCCGACACCCAGCCCCGAATCGACGGCAGGGTGAAATCGCGGGTCACCGGCGAGGGCCAGGATGCCGGTCTCAGGATCACCGGCGACGATTGGGATCGCGGCGACCGGGTGACCGGCACCGAAGGCGGCTCGGCGCGGCGCCGCAACCCCACCCGGCGCGGTGGTTCGGACAGCGTCATGGCGCCGCTCAGGGTCGCCAGCCGCAACGAGGATCTGCCCGTTCCGGTCAGCAAGGTGACCGGCGGCAGCGGCAACACCGAGCGCGGCGCCCTGGTGACCTATTCCGGCGGCGCACGCGGCTAGCGGCTAAGAGACGGGACGAATTCCATGCGCAACGCGCCTCTCACCCACGCCCATGGCCGCGACCGCCTCGCCGGCACCGCGCCCCTGCGCCGGCCCGGCGCGGTCGGCGGGGCGGTGGCGGCCGGTCCGGGACGGGCTCCGGTTCCGGCGCCGGTTGCGGGCGGGACCCATCCGCTGGTTCGCGGCGATGAAAACGCCAGCCTCGGCGCCTATGAACGGGGGGTGAAGGCGGCCTTCGACGCGATCAAACCGACCTTGCGGCGGATATCGGCCCTGCAGCACGAGGCCGAGTTCGAAATCCAGGCCCAGCGCGTCGCCCGGATGGAATTGGGCTTCACCCTGCCGGAAAGCCTGCTGGCCGATGCCTGGGTCGACCAGCTCGACATGCGCCGGCTGTTCGCCTGGAGCGTCTTTTCGACCTATCGGCGCTATTGCGACGATTTTTTCGCCCGCGACCCCCTGGCGGCCGAGGATGCGGAAACCTTCGACGGGTTCCTGCGCGGATGCGGCTTCCACACCATGGATATCTCGCCCTGCGCCGACGGCCGCCTGGCGCATCTGATCCGCTATGTCCTGCGGCTGCCCCATCGCTCGGTGCGGCGCAAATCCTATGCCGGCGCCCTGTTCGACATCGAGGACAGCATCCAGAAATGGGTGGAAACCGAGATGCTGCGCTGTCGCGGCGGCCTGCCCGATACGGCGGGATCGGTCACCCGCTATCTGAAGGTGGTGGCCTATCATTTCAGTTCCGGCGATCCCACCCGCGAGGGCTGCGCCGCCCACGGTTCCGATACCGCCAGGGCCGCGAGCGCCGGGCTGGAACGATTGTTCAATTTCCAGCACGCCATCGAAAACGCCTTTTGTTGCGGGGCGACCATCGATCTGCTGCTGATCGGGGTGGACACCGATACCGACGCCATCCGCATCCATATTCCCGACGCCGACGGCGAGATCGACCTGGACCGCTATGTGGACAGTCTCGATCTGTTCACCGCCACCATTCGCCAGGACGCGTCGCGCGCCCGCCACGATATCCAGGGCGCCATCATGGAAAGCGCGCCGGACGCGGCGCCGGGCATGGCGCGGCTGATCGAATATCTGATCGAGAACAATTTCTCCCAGATCGCCTATGTCCGCGCCTACCACGGCAAGAGCTACGCCGATATCGGCCATGCCGAACGGTTCGTCGGCGCCGGTATCGGCTTCGAGGAGATCCAGCTCCGCAACCTGATGTATTTCGCCTATCTCAGCACGGTGGAGGAGGCGACCCAGGACCTGGATGTCGGCATCGGCATCTTCACCCGGCTGAACGTCGCTCGCGGCCTGCCGGTCCCGGTGGTGGTCCGCTTCGATTATCACGGCAATGTGCCGGGCGCCCGCGCCCGCGCCGTCGAACGCTGCGAACGCGTCACCGGCGCCCTGCAGGCCCGCTATGCGGATCTTCATCGGCGGGGGTTGCTGCATGTCATGCAGGTGGTCCGCGATTGCAACGGCACGGACCCCATCGAGGTTCTGGCCTGCACCGCCGACGCCGCCACCGGGACGGGAGGGCACTGATGAAGATCTGTCAGGTTGAACGGCCGCTGGTGGCGACCAACCGCATTCCCGGATTGGAACACAAGCATCTGCAGGTGGTCCGCGACGGATCGGCCAGCGCGGTGGCGGTGGACGCGGTCGGCTGCGTGCCGGGGGACTGGGTCATCTGCGTCGGCAGTTCGGCCGCCCGCGACGCCGCCGGAGCCAAGGAATATCCGAGCGATCTGACCATCATCGGCATCATCGACCACTGGCCGCCGGAAGGGGATCGCTGATGGAGATCTTCCAGGTGGAATCGGCGCTGGTCTGCACCCGCCGCATCGCCGGTCTGAACCAGGCCGCCCTGCGGGTCCTGCGCACCGCGTCGGGCCGGCGGGTGGTGGCCACCGATCCGGTCGGCGCGCGCCCCGGCACGTATGTGTTCACGGTCAGCGGGTCGGCGGCGCGCTACGCCCAGGGCGATTACGCGGTCCTGACCGATCTGACCATCGCCGGCATCATCGATGACTGGCCGCGATCCGGCGGGGGGCTGGAATGACGGGCGCGCAAGCGGCCGGACAAGGGTTTGGGTACGGCGCCGCCAAGCGCGTCCGTATCGCGAGGTCGAGCGGTGCTCGGCAACAGGTGACGGGAAGGCCGGTGCCGCACCGTCAAGGCAAGGTCGTGGAACGTTTTTTTCTCAAGGGAGAGTGACAATGGCTAACGAGAATTATGGTATTGCGCTGGGCATGATCGAGACCCGCGGTCTGGTGCCGGCGATCGAGGCCGCCGACGCGATGACCAAGGCCGCCGAGGTGCGTCTGATCGGGCGTGAATTCGTCGGCGGCGGTTACGTCACCGTGATGGTGCGGGGCGAAACCGGCGCGGTGAACGCGGCGGTGCGTGCCGGGGCCGACGCCTGTGAGCGGGTCGGCGACGGTCTGGTCGCGGCGCACATCATCGCCCGTCCCCATCGCGAGGTCGAACCGGTGTTGCCGGTCGGCGGTGCGCCGGCCGAAAAGGCGGCCTCCTGAGACGCGGACGGCGATTGACGCCGGGACCGACAGATGCGGGTCGCACGCACGGATCAACGGATTCCGGGTCTCCTCGGCCGAGCCCTGAGCCTCGAACTCTCTGCGGTGCAAACGTACAGTACCCAGGCGCGCCTCGTCGCGACCTGGGGCCTGGACGCCGCCGCCGGGCGGCTGCGCCAGGAGGCGTTGGAGGAGATGGGCCATGCCGAGCGGATCATCGCCCGGATGCTGGCTCTCGGGGTGGCGCCGAACGCCTCGCAGCTTCGTCCCGCCGCGGTGGGGCCCGATCTGTTGACCCTGCTGCACGCGGATCACGCCTTCGAGGTGGAGGTGGTCGGGCTGTATACCGATGCCGCCCGCATCGGCGGTCCCGACGATCGGCTTTTCTTTCAGACTTTGCTGGAAGAGGAGATCGCCCACGCCCACGCGCTGGTCCAATGGATCGCCGGATTGGAGCGGCTTGCCGACGATGACGGGCCCTGAGGCCGGGCCGATGGCAACGGAGTTGAGCACGATGAATCAGAACTGGAAAGAGCGTCTTCGTCCCGCGCGCCTGGAATGCCGGTACGAATTCGACAGTTACGAGGCGCTGCGGACCTTTCTGGACGCCGCCGCGGAGCTGTCCGAACGGGAAAGCCTGTATCCCGATCTGGGCTTCGCCCGCGATTACGTGAACGTCACCATTCATGCTGACGACGGCGGCGCCGGCATCGCCGACCGCCAACGCCGTTTCGCCCGATTGCTCGACGGCCTGCGTTAGGGCCGCCGATGCCGATCCTGGCGTTCGTCGGAAACAAGGGCGGGGTCGGCAAGACGACCTTGTGCGTCAATCTCGCCGCGGCTCTGAACGCGCGGGCGCCGACCATATTGCTGGATGCCGATCCTCAGGCATCCGCCCTGCAATGGGCCGAACTGGGAGGCGGTCGGGCGCTTCGGGTGGTGGGCGCGGTGGGGGCCGTGGGCGGGCTGGACGAGGCCATCGCCGCGGCGGCAAGGGATTACACCTACGTCCTCGTGGACTGTCCGCCATCGGTCCATGCGGCGCAAACCCGCCAGGCCCTGGGTCGCGCCGATGTGGCATTGGTTCCGGTTCTGCCGTCACCCTTCGATATCTGGGCCAGCGTGCATGCCGAGGCGGAGATACAATCGGCCAGGACCGGCAATCCCGCGCTTCGGGCGTTTCTGGTCGTCAATCAACTTGAACCGCGGACCAGATTGTCGAATTTGATGTGCAGGGCCTTGGCGGAGCTGAGTCTTCCGGTGGCGGCGACCGCGATCCGCCGCCGCGTGGTCTATCGCGATGCGGTCCTGGTGGGGGGGAGTGTGGGAGCCGTCGGCAAAAAGGGCGCGGCCGCGGCCGAGGAAATCGAAGCGCTCATACACGAGGTATTGTCACCATGAGCAGCACGGACAAAACCGGCGACCAGCTTGTCGCCTCCATCCGACGGACCCGTCAGGGCGTCGCCGGCAAAGATGCGGCCAAGACGGTCCCCGTGACGGCGAAGTCTCCGGCGGCCGCAGCGCCCGTGGACGCGCCGAAGCGGCCGGCCGCCATCGCCGGTTATCCGGCGCGACCGCGGGTCTGGCCCGACTGAGGCATTTTCAGGGAGGGTCTGGCGGGGGCAGGGACACCAGGGGATCTGACAGAAAGGTTGCCGCGAGATGACGCAATTCAACGACAGCTCATACACGCCGCCGGGAGCGGTTCCCGACTATCTGATCCGCTACGCCACCTTTCGGCAGTTGCAGATTTTCGAAGCGATCGTGCGGCTGGGCAGCTTCACCCGCACCGCCGAAGAAATGTTCCTGACCCAGCCGACCGTGTCCATGCAGACCAAGAAGCTGGCCGAATCCATCGGCATGCCTCTGTTCGAGCATGTCGGGCGCAACGTGCGTCCGACCGAGGCCGGGTTGGAATTGTATCAGGCTTGCCGGCAGATCTTTCAGATTCTGGCCAATTTCGAAATGAAGGTGGCCGATTTCAAGGGAATCCGCCGCGGTCGTCTGCGGCTGGGGGTGATCACCACCGCCAAATATTTCGCTCCCGAAATTCTGGGGGAGTTCTGCCGCCTTTATCCCGGGATCGACGTCGCCCTCAAAGTGTCCAACCGCGACCGCCTGATCGAACGCATCGCCTCGTTCGAGGATGATTTGTACATCATGGGGCAGCCCCCGACCGATCCCTTCGAGATGGAGGCGTTCCCCCTGGCCCCCAATCCGCTGGTGGTGATGGCGCCGCGCGATCATCCGCTGGTGGGACAGAAAAAGGTGTCGCTGGCGCGCGTGGCCGAAGAACCGATCATCCTGCGCGAACCCGGTTCCGGCATCCGCGACGCCACCCTTCAGGCCTTCGCCGATATCGGCGTGCGGCCCAGCGTGCGCATGGAGCTGGGCAGCAACGAGGCGATCAAGCACGCCATCGTCGGCGGGCTGGGCCTGTCCGTCCTGTCCCTGCATACCTTGACCCTGGAAGGGCCGGACGGACCGGTGGCGGTTCTCGACGTGGAGAATTTTCCGGTCATGCGCCAATGGTACATCGTCTATCCAAAGGGCAAGGGCATCTCGCTGGTCGCCAGGGCGTTCCTCGATTTCGCCCTGAAGATCGAGCCGGAAATGCGCCAGCGGATGCAGGAGTCCTGGTCGAGCGTGTTTCCCGATCTGGGCCTGCGGACGCCGTCCATCGCGCCGGCGACCGGAATGCGGTAACCGCCGCCGGCATCGCCGGCGTGTCCCAGGGCGCGCGCCCGCCCGGCGATTGGGGGAAATAGACATAACCCAGGGCAATCGGGTTCACCCGATTGACATCATGCGGGCCGGCCCCCACCTTGACCCCGTCTTGCCGGTGGAAAGGACGGGTATGAACGGAGTTCTGGTGACGGGGGCCGGGCGGCGCATCGGCGCCGGTATCGCGACCCATCTGGGCGGAACGGGACGGCATGTCTTCGTTCATTACAACCGCTCGGCCGACGAGGCCCGGGCGGTCGTGGCCGGCATCCAGGCCCGGGGCGGCGCCGCCACGGCGCTGGCGGCCGACCTCTCCGATCCGGCCCAGGCCGAGAATCTGGTCGCCCGCTGCGAGGAAATCGCGCCCCTGTCGGTGCTGATCAACAACGCCTCGGTCTTTGCCTACGATTCGATCGAGACCGCGACCTACGATGCGCTCGACGCCAATATGCGCGCCAATCTTTACGCGCCGGCGGCGCTGGCCCGCGGTCTTCACCGCGCCGTCGCCGGACGGGGCGGGACCGGCTGCATCATCAACATGCTCGACAACAAGGTCTTCGCCCTCAATCCCGATTACTTTTCCTATACCCTGTCGAAAGTGGCCCTGAACGGCATGACCCAGATGCTGGCCATGGCTTTCGCGCCTTCGGTGCGCGTCTGCGGCATCGCGCCCGGCATCACCCTGATCAGCGGCAATCAGACCCAGGAGAATTTCGAGCGCGCCCACGGCAACAATCCCCTGGGACAGGGCTGCACGGTGGAACAGATCGTCGGCGGCGTCGATTTCATCCTGGCGACACCGTCCTATAACGGCCAGACCCTGGTCATCGATGGCGGGCAGGTTTTACAGCGGCGCCCCCGGGACGTGGCGTTCCTGGATCGGGACGGGGAGTAAGGGGACGATGCGGATAATTCAGACCATCGTTCTGAACGGGTTCGAGGTTTCGGCGTCGATCGGCATCCACGATCGCGAACGGGCGGCCCGCCAGCGGCTGCTGCTGGATGTGGAGATTTCCGTCGATGCCGGCGCGCGTCCGGCTTCGGACGCCATCGACCATGTGCTGGACTACGATTTCATCCGCGACGAGGTCCACCGCCTGCTGGCCGAACGCCATTACGATCTTCAGGAAACCCTGTGCCACGACATCGCCGATCTTTGTCTGGCCCGCGGCGGGGTGGAGACGGTCATGGTCTATTCCCGCAAACCCGACATCTATCCCGACTGCGAAAGCGTGGGTTTCCGATTGGTCGTGGAATCCGGCGCCGGATGATGAGGCGATCTTGCCCCGAGCAATCGGGTGAACCGACAGGGGAATCGGGTGAACCCGCTTCCCCTGCATTATGTATATTTCCCTCAATCGCCGGGCGGGCGCGTCCGCGCCCTTGGCTATCCTCGCTTGCGCTCCGAGGCCCCGATGGAGCCTCTCCGCACG
>JAJZUL010000003.1 GCA_021848545.1 Pseudomonadota bacterium | reverse complement strand
CCTCAACGGCCTAGTCGCTCCGCTCCAGGGGAAACGGGTGAACCCGCTTCCCCTGGGTTATGTATCTTTCCCTCAATCGCCGGGCGGTCGCGTCCGCGCCCTTGGCTATCCTCGCTTGCGCTGCGGCGGCCTCAACGGCCTAGTCGCTCCGCTCCAGGGCAATCGGGCGACCCCGGCGACCCGTCGGGGCGGGCGGTCGCCTATTCGGTCAGCAGGGGGTAAACCCCTTCGGCGTCGTGGGTTTCGCGTCCGACCAGCGGGGGATTGAACACGCAGATCAGACGCAGGTCCTTTGACGCCCGCAACAGGTGGCGGTCGTGACGGTCCAGGGCATAGACCGTGCCCGGCCGGATCGGATGGATCCTGTTGTCATCCAGGGTTTCCACCTCGCCCTCGCCCTCAATGCAATAGACCGCCTCAAGATGGTTGCGGTACCGGATCAGGGTCTCGGTGCCGGCGTAGATGATGGTGTCATGCAGCGAGAACCCCATATCGTCCGATTTGAGCAGCAGGCGGCGGCTGGCCCAGGTTTCGGCCTTTACGTCCCTGTCGGTACCGATGATGTCGGCAAGCTGGCGTACGAGCATGGGTCAGGCCACCTTGTCGATGCCGCGGGTCGGCGCCATGGATTCCACCGTCCTGGCGATGATGTCCAGGCCGGCGGCCAGGGCCTCGTCGTCGATGGTCAGCGGCGGCATGATTTTCAGCACCTCGCCCTGGGGACCCGCCGTCTCGATGATGAGCCCGTGGGAAAAAGCGGTCCGCGCCGCCTGGCCGGCGGTGGCGCCGTCGTTGAAGACCAACCCCTGGATCAGGCCGCGGCCGCGCCGCGTGGCGATCAGATCGGGGCGCATGCCGGCGATTTTGTCCAGGCGGGTGGCCACCCTCTTGCCCTTGCGCAAGGTATCGAGTTCGAAGGCGTTGTCGCTCCAATAGGCCTCGATGGCCTCGGTCGCGGCGACGAAGGCCACGTTGTTGCCGCGGAACGTGCCGTTATGCTCGCCCGGGCTCCACTGGTCGAGCCGGGGCGCGATCAGGGTCAACGCCATCGGCAGGCCGTATCCGCCGATCGATTTGGACAGGCAGACGATATCGGGCTTGATCCCGGCGATTTCGAAGCTGAAGAAGGGGCCGGTGCGGCCGCAGCCCATCTGGATGTCGTCGACGATCAGCACGATGTCGTGGCGGCGGCACAAGCGTTCCAATTCGCGCAGCCAGGCGACGCTGCCGACATTGATGCCGCCCTCGCCCTGGACCGTCTCGACGATCACCGCCGCCGGCAGATCGATGCCGGAACCGCTGTCGGCCAGATAGCGTTCGAACACCTTGAGCGTGTCCACGCCGTCGCCGTGATAGCCGCAGAACGGCATGTGCAGGGCATGGGACAGGGGAATGCCGGCGCCGCCCCGCTTGGTGCCGTTGCCGGTCACCGACAGCGATCCCAGGGTCATGCCGTGGAAACCGTTGGTGAAACCCACCACCAGATGGCGGCCGGTGACCTTGCGGGCCAGCTTCAGCGCCGCTTCGACCGCGTTGGTGCCGGTCGGACCGGGGAACTGGACCTTATAATTCAGACCGCGCGGCCGCAAAATCCGGTCGAAAAAGGTATCCAGAAAGGTGCGCTTGGCGTCGGTGGCCATGTCCAGGGAATGGACGATGCCGTCACCCGCCAGATAGGCGATGACCTTTTCCTTCAGGCGGGGATTGTTGTGGCCGTAATTGAGCACGCCGGCGCCGGCGAAAAAGTCGATATAGCGGCGCCCGTCCTCGTCATAGACATGATGGCCGCTGGCCGTGGTGAAAATCGCGGGAAAGTCGCGAATGTAACTGCGGACGGCGGATTCGTGTTTTTCAAAGGTTTGCATGGCTTAATCCTTCTTTTGGAAGGGGCCGACCCGGAACATGTCCTCCGCCTCGTGCGAGTCGGGGAAGGCGTCCGCGGACAGCCACGTATATTCCGTCAAAGGGGCATCGAACCGACACGCCAGGGCGCGAAACAAGTTTTGCGACGGAACGTTGGAGGGGTTGATGGTGGCCTCGACATGAGAGACCGCCGGGGTGATCCGGGTGACCAGATGATCGAGCATCCGCGCCGCCAGCCCCTGGCCGCGATGGCTGGGCGCAACGCCCACCTGCCAGACGAACAGGGTCGAGGGCGCCGATGGCTGGCGATAGGCCAGCACCATGCCCGCCAGATCGGTCCCGTCTTCCGCCACCAGACAGGTGTCGGCGAAATTGTGACAGGCCATCAGATAGGCATAGGGCGTGTTGACATCGAGAGACCCGCACGCCTTCACCAGCGCCCAAACGGCGGCGCCATCGGAGGGGGTGGGGTGCCTCAGCGCCACGGGCCGGGCCGCGCGGTCAGGAGGCGTCATACGATATGCTCCCGCTTTGCGTGTCCAAAGCACCCTTCGATTCGCCGACTTTGGCAAATCTGCGGGCTGTAAAAAAATAAAAACAAACCTGTCTAAAAACCCCAGTAAGCGTTGCCTGAACTATTTGACTATCAAATAATCGCTAACAGATTAACTTGGCGCGACATCGATTTTTATGCTTCACGAGTTCTGTCGATCAGGCGCGATATGCAATTCGTGTTGACCGAAGTATCGCGGCGTTGCCCGAAAATTTCAACGAAAAATGCCCGGCATGCCTTGGATTTGCTTGTTGCGTATTGATTTCAAATGAAAATTTTTTCCCCTCGGGCTCGGCGTCGGGCGTCGAAATCCGCGCTAAACGGTCATAAACAGGTGGTGGTGGTTATGGCCAGGACAGGTGAGTCGAAGCGGGGCGCTCCGACCCGGCAATGCTTTGATGAAATATTTCTTATATGGGAATGAACCAGGATCGGACTGGTGGGGCGGCTTCGGTGACTCATGGTGTTCAGGATGTTGACCATGCCGATAGTGTGTGACTGCTGAAACGCCGATTTGGCGATTGTGCGCGACGGGTCTGGTCGGTCGGGTCGACGGGAACGCCGGTGCCGTGTAAAACCGTTTCGTCGGGGTGGAACGGGGCGAATCATGGAACGCGATGAAATCCGGATGGCGGGGTGGGGCGCCGGTATTGTTTTCGCCCTGGTCCTCGCCGTGACGGCGGCGCCGGTCGCGTGGGCCGGCGACCGGCCCGATCCGGCGCGGACGCCGGGCGCGATCAATCCCGCCGTCACCCAGGCCAATATTCACCGGACCATCTGCGTTCCCGGTTACAGCCGCGGCGTGCGGCCGCCCTACGCCTATACCAAGGCCTTGAAACTGCGCCAGTTGGGCGGGGACCGGCGAACCTGGCGGTACGAGGAGGATCATCTGATCCCCCTGTCGCTGGGCGGCGCGCCCCGCGATCCCCGCAATCTGTGGCCGGAACCCTGGCATGGGCGCTGGGGGGCGCATACCAAGGACCGCCTGGAACTGAAGCTCTATCATCTGGTCTGCGCCGGACGGCTGCCGCTGGCCGAGGCCCGGACGGCGATCGCCAGGGATTGGATCGCCGCCTATCGGCGTTTCTGCCCGACGCGCTCCGATTGCCCGTCCTGGCGGGAATTGCACGGGCGGGAGTAAGCGCACGCGAAAACGCCCCGGCCCCGGATGAACCGGGGCCGGGGCGTATGGCTTGACGGGATAAGGACGGATCAGGCCGCGGGCGGCGCTTGCCATCGCGCCGCCAGGGCGGCGAAGGTGGTCCGGGTCGCGGCGAATCGCTCCTGCAATTCGGGCAGGGTGAGGGTGCCGGTCTTGAACAGGGCGATGTCGCTTTCGATCAGCTTCGCCATTTCGGGGCCGATGGCGGCCAGGGCGATGAGGGCGTCGATCACCGGACCGATGCCCGGCGCCATTCCCAGCGCTGCCAGGATCGCGCTCAGGGCCTCGCCCAGGGAAGAGTTCTGGTGGGGTTCCATGGTCAAGCGCCCTTTCCATAGGTGGTGACGATCCGTTCCAACGCGGCCATCGCCCGCCCCAGATCGGCGGCTCCGGCGCCCGGCGTCGCCAGCAACTGGGCGTTGGGCCCGCAGACCGGCGCCGCCAGGGCGACCGCATGGCGGATATCGGTCTTGGCGTTGGCGGGGATGAGATGGCGGTCGTCGAGCTTGTTCGCCGCATTCAGCGCAGCGTTGAAGCTGTTGCAGGTGACGATCTGCGCCTTGGGCGCGGTGTTCGACGCCGAACAGGCCGATAGGCCGGACCCCAGCAGAATGGCCAGCAGCAGCGCTCCCAGGGTGGCGCCGGCGCCGGGTTTGGGCAGGGTCGGCTTGGTCTCCTGATCGGTCGAAACCGAGGCGACGACCCGCGCGATCCAGGTGGCGAAGGGCGGCTGTTTGCCGTTGGCGGCATTGCCGACATTGACGGCCAGGGCGCTGACGATTTTGCGGAAGATCAGCCAATGCGATCCCGGCTTGGGTTGGGGCAGGGCGGCGTCCAGCGCCGAGGCGAAGGCGACGACGGCGGTGACATAGGGCCACGCCGCCGCCCAAAGGGGGGCGATGTTCATGTTCATTTCCTTGGGTCTGGAGGGGACAACGCAATGCCATCGCTGACCCCCCGGAGGAGCGTAGCGACGACTATGCGCGTTGAGCGCGCCGGAGCGAGCGCAAGCGAGTGAGGAAAAGCCAAGCGCGAGCGCCGGCGCTTGAGGCCTAAACCAATAAATTTAGCGTCAGCGACGACTATGCGCGTTGAGCGCGCCGGAGCGAGCGCAAGCGAGTGAGGATAAGCCAAGCGCGAGCGCCGGCGTTTGAGGCTAAACCAATAAATTTAGCGTCAGCGACGACTATGCGCGTTGAGCGCGCCGGAGCGAGCGCAAGCGAGTGAGGAAAAGCCAAGCGCGAGCGCCGGCGCTTGAGGCCAACCAACAAACCAGCTTCAGGCGAAGGCTTGGTGCCAATGGCCGATATATTGGCCGATGGTGGCGGCGCCGCCCGCGGTGTTGTACCAACGCTTGTAATAGGCGGCCTGGGCCTCGACATCGCCGGCGGGTGGCAGCGGGTCGGGCACGCGGGCATATTTGATGCGCGCCATGGCCACGGCGTAATAGAGGTTGCCGGCCATCTCGTCGGCTTTGCCGATACCGGCGGCGGCACCGATTCCGATCATCAGGCTGCGGACCCGGCCGGCCAGGGTCGGCCGAAAACCCAGGTAGTTCTTCCAGATATCGTCATGGGTGGCCGGTTCCATCTGGCAGATGCCGATGGCCGGCCCCGATCCCCGCTGGTGCAGCCAATGGCCGCCGTCGGATTCCTGAAGAATGGTGCCGATGAGAAGCTCCTCGGCGGCGGCCCCGCTTAAGCCCAGCACGGCCAAAGCGGGGCGCACCACCTGATCGCGCAATTGGGTGACGTCGATTCCGTCGGTCATGGGTTACCTCGGTCCGGGATGGAGATATTGGAAGACCGACCAGGCGGCGCCGACCACCACCACCAGCAGGGCGCCGATGATGGCGGTGGCGTGACCGGCGCCCTTGGCCAGCCACAGATCGCGGCGCAATCCGTCGATGGCGCCGTAAACCTTGCCCAGCCGTTCCAGTTCGGCCGCCTGGAAATCCTCCAGACGGTCGGCGATGGCGGCCAGGATGCGGTCCTGGGCGTCGGCGCGCGCCTCCAGACGCGCGATGCGCTCGGCGGTTTCGTCGATCATGGCGGATGGTCCGGGAAAGGGAATTTCAGCGGGGCGGTGATCGGGCGCCTACGGCCACACGATGGCCTGAACGGCGGACACGGTGGCGGCCACGCCCACCTGACCCACCAACCCGGCATAGGTCGCCTGCTCGGCCTGGATATGGGTTCCCATATCGGCCTGCACCTGAAGGGCCTGGGCGGCGGTATGCGCGACGAACGCCCAGGCGCCGCCGGAGGCCTGACACCACAGCGAACCGCCATGCGCCGCCACTGTCGCGACGTTGGCCTGGTCGGTGGGCCGGCAGCCGTAGGTATAGGCGCCGCCCAGGGCCGACGATGTAAATCCGGCCTCGATGGCGGAGCGGCAGGCGGCGGACAGCGTCGCGATTTGCGTCGCCTGCGCCTGGGCCAGCGAGGGCAGCCATGGCGCGATCGCGCCGGCGGTGATCGTGTAGGCGCCTGGATTCTGCGCCTCAGCCTGGGTGCATTCCACCGCGCCGGCCGGCAGAGTCCCGTCGGGCGAGTAGCCGCTTCCGGCGGGGCCGCCGGCCATGGGGTTCGGTGTGAGATAATATGTCGAGGCCATGCTTACTGCTCCGGTATGAAGAAGACCGTCACGGCCTGGGAATTTGATCCCCCTGAAAGCGTCGGGCCAGTCGTGTACTGAATGCTGGCAGTGCACGCCTCTCCCGCCGAGACGCTCACGATGGCGCTCAGTGACGCGGGGAGAGGCGTCACATCGCCCGCTATTTGACCGCCGTTGAGGACCAGTTCTACTGAAGATGCCGAGGCGAGTTCCTGGGTGAGGTTGACAAAACCCAGTACGATTGCCCATCCGTTTGCCGGAGGGGTGAACGAAACCGTCTGTGTATAGGTTGTGGACGGCGCCAGGGTGTATCCGGCCTTTGCCGATACCGGCGCGAAAGTGGGCTGCGCCACGCGCCCTACCGCCGCATTCCCCGCGCCGTCGTTGATAAGCCCCGCGCCGATATTGAGATTGGCAAGCGCGCCCAGGACACCCCCGTCGCCGAGATCGCCGCTCCCCGTCCATTCGGCGATGTGCCCGGACGTGCCGGCGCCCGCGCCGCCCACCTTCTCGGTCAAGCCTTCGGTGACGAACGGCGCCCCGCTCACCTGGGCGATGTTTCCGGCGACGATGGTGGTCTGGCCTTGCGCGACGGTCACGGTGTAAAGCGCGGTCCAGCCGGTATCGACGGCGGGCGCGGTTTCCGATCCGGTGGTGGCGGCCACGCCCGCTTTCACCTGGATGGCGCACAGACCGTTGCGCACCGTGTTTTGCGCGGTGCCGCTATTATTGGGGCCGGCAAAGGCTTGGGTGGGATTGGCGGCGTTGTAATAGGGCAGCACCACCGCGTCGATGTCCTGATCCTGGTAGGCCGCTTCGACCAGATAGACCTGGGAAGTGCCGGCGGTGGTGGGCGCGGTCAGGGTGAAGGTTTGCGGGTCGGGGGCGATGCCCTGCTTGACGATCTGGTGGCTGGTGTCGGCGGCCAGCGAGCCGTAGGCGGTGGCGTCGATATTTTCCAGGCTGTAAATCGCCCCCGCGCCCACCTGGATTTCCATCGAGGCGGGCGAGGTCGGGGCGCAGGCCAATCCATCCACCAGGGTTCCGGCGCCGAGGATGGAATGCAGCGCCCAGCCCAGCCCGACCAGGGAATTGCGTTGGGCGGACAGCATGTCCGTGTCGAAGGGAATGGCGCCGGGATAAACGATTTGGCGGTCCATGAGGACTCCGTTGGTCAGGAGGAAATGCGGGTCCAGGCGGTGACGCCTTCGGGTTTGGCGGCGGCGATGGCGGCAAAGATGTCGGCGTCGGTCACGGCGCCCTCGATCATCGACGGCGTGGCGTATTGGATTTGGCTGGGGGTCGAATAGGCGCCGACCGAAGCCCCGTAACCGGCGACGGAAGGCACGCCGCTGGTGGCGGGCCGGTAGGCGGTGATGAAACATTGCGCCGGCAACAGCCGCGACCCCCATCCGCCGGCCACGCCGTAGGCCAACCCCCTGGATTGGTTCCACCCGCCGGTATCCGCCGGCCGTTCGGGCTCGAAGATCGCGGGCGCGCGGCCGGTCAGGGTTTCCAGGATCTGGATCATGCCGGCCCGTGTCGCCTGTTGGCGCAACAGCCGGGCGAGAATGCGGGAGCGAAAGGAGCCGTCGCCCTCGGCATTGCCACGCGGCAGGCTCGACCCGAAGAAATCCGCCGAAATCAGGTCCAGGAACCCGTCGCTGGCCGTGGCGATGCGGGTCTGGCCCTTGGCATAGGCGATCAGGGAATAGAGGAACGACAGCGGGTCGGCGATGCCGGCCAGAACCGCGTCCAGAACCGGCGTATCGCCCTGAAACCAGCCTTGGGGCAGCAGGGCCGCCAGCCGGGCGGCGATGTCGGAGGAATCGCCGGTCGCCATCAGGAAATCACCATGGTTCCGGCCTTGATTACCTGTTGATCGGTGGCGCCCAGGTCGGCGGTTCCTCCGTTCAGCAGGATGCCGGTGACGTTGGTGACGCCCGGCACCCCATAGGCGATGGCGGCAAGCTGGGTATAGGGAAGCGCCGTTCCCAGCGGCAGGGCGTTGATGGCGTTTTGAAGGGCGGTGGTGACGGCGGCGACCACATCGGCGTGAACGGCGCCGCTGGCCGAGGTCACGACCATGGTGACGGCGGCGCTTTCCACCACCGGGGCGAAGACCCCGAAGCGGATGCCCAATCCCCGCACCGCATCGACGGCGTTATTGACGGTGGAAAGCAGGGTGGCCGAGGGATAGCCGGTGCCGTCATCGACGACGACATAGAAATAGCCGTCATCCGTGGCGCCGGAATAATCCTGATTTTCGACGATCCGATAGGTCAGGCCCTGTTGGATATTGGCGATGGCGCTTTCCACTGCCGCCAGGGTCGCCTTGGACAGCGAGCCGATATAAAGCACGAAGCGGGCGCGCAGCGCGGCGTCGGATTCGGCATCGACGCCGCCGGCGAAGGCCGCCGCATTGGTGACGGTGTCGATGCCCGGCAGGGACGCGGCGATGGTGGTCACCGTCCCGGCCAGGACGTTGCCGGCCACCCCAGTCGTAACGGCGGTGACCAATACCGACAGGCTGGCGGTGCCGGCCGCCATCACATAGGCGCCCAGCGCGGCGCTATAGGCGGCGTTGGTGGTGTCCGCGGCGACCGTGAAGGATTGGGTGCCGTCGCCGGTCTTGACCAGGGTGCCGACGGGGATGGTGGCGGCATTGGTGGCGGTGAAGCGCGCGAAGGTGGCGAGCCCCCCGGCCGGCGCGGCGGCCAGACGGGTGACGCCGTAATCGGCCATCCAGCTATCGAGGTCGGACCCGGCGCTGGTGGCGGCGCGGGTCAGGGCCAGGACCGCCAGCACCAGGCTTTCCAGCCACAGGGTCAGACCGGACACCGCTTCGACCAAAGCGCGCAGGACCGAGCCCACCGACAGATCGAGGGCGGCCGAGGCGCGGGCCTGGAGCGCGGCCGTCATCGACCGGACCAGACTGGTGAAGTCCCGGGTGGAAAGGCTTGCCATGGGGACGCTTTCAGGGCGTGAGGGAGAAAGACAGGCTCGCCGGCTGATCGGTGGCCGCGTCGATATAGGCGATGGTGGCCGACAGGCCGTTGGTCACTTCGGTCACGGTCACGGCCGGTTCGGGATTGCGGACCACTGCCGGCTCCAGCGCCATCTGGGTGCGGATCAGGGCACCGATGGGGGCCACGGCGAAGGGCTGGCCGATCTTTTGCGGCAGACCGGCGCCATAGGTGGGTTGCCACAGATAATCGCCGGGATTGGTCAGCAGTCGGCGCAACACCCGCTGCCGGCCCTCGTCGGTGCCGAAGGCGAGCGCAAGGTCGCCGGTGGGGCCGAGCGCAAGGTCGCTCCCCCACAGGTGGGACAGATCGGACATGGTGGTCCTATGGTGTGGTGATATGCGGGGCTTCCGCCCCGAACCCCGACCGGGAGGCGCGGCCTCCCGGACCCGCGAGGGATTTCAGGGGGAGGCTCAGAAGGCGGCAGTCCTCAGCAGTTTGACGCATTTATGCAGGGGCGGTTCCTGCCCTTCTCATCCGTTCGAGCTTACACCCGCCGCCAGCACCGAGCCATATGCTATGCCAAGTCAGTTTGTTCCGGCGCAAAATCACTGCCGAACGGGCGCTACTTCCCTGTGGTCGGAGCGTTGGGATGATGCTCCTCTGCAATAACCTCGTTGCGTACGCCACCCTTGACGCGCACAGGGATTGCCTTCCGAATCGGAGCCACTGGAATGAGCGCACCCGCTTCCGCGCTGAGATGATTCAAATGCTGGCGAAAATAGGGATATACAGTGGATACGCCGACCCGTTGCGCGAAAAACGTGATCTCGTTCGGTGTCCAACCTGTCCCAACCTCGAATCTCGCAATATAGGCAATGTTGGCTGTCAACGATTCGGGCGCACATTGGGGCCCCCCCTTGACCGCCCACGTCGCCACAACCGTCAACGTGTCGCTGTCATCTCTATAATCGGCGCCCACATTGTCTTCATGGATTGAAAAGTTGATCTCATCTCCTGCGAGAGCCGCAGACAAATATTCTGGGTTCATAGAAAAACTAGATTGAATGAGATGCACGTCATGCAAGCTCGATTGCTTGACGATCTCGTTGTAGCGAGCCGGGTCGATGACATCGGCCTTTCGGCGCGGCCTCTTGCGGGCCGGAGCTTTGGTCTTGGTAACGGAGTCGGTCATAGTTATGAGGCCACGCAGGCCACCTCCGGCTGCGGAACCTGAGCATTCTGTTCGAACAAGGACGATTGGCTGGTCCAACTGCCTGCCGGACGTCTGGAGGACATATGGATATTTTCATTGCCCGGGTCCGTCATGCCGGTCGATTGCCTCGACATCAGCGTTTCAGTAATCCGCGTCCATTCGCGCAGCGGGTCGGTAAGGGAGGCGCCCCCCTTCAATTTCCGGAGAACGGGCGAAGTAATAGAGATTTCCTCACCCAACGCGGCCATGATGCGCGCCATAGTGGCGGCCGTCATGTTAGCCGCTCCCTTCGTGCCACGCAGCAACTTGGAGACGTGCGCTTCGCTGCATTCCAGCCGGCGGGCCAATTCCGCCTGCGTGACGCAACGAGCTTCCATCACCAGATCGATATCCGCAACCAGAGAGGCCAAAAACACTCCAACCTCTTTGGCAAACAGCTTGGGCGTCTTGTCTTTGGACCGGGCTTTAATGGCAGCAAGAGCGGTGGCGATCTCGGGGCGCATGGGCGCGTCGGCCTCGGTGATCTTGGCCATGGTGGCTTCGGAAGAATTGGTCTTTCTCATCTTTCTCTCCTCATTCAATCGAGGAAAATTCCGGCTAGTTTCGCCGCCTTACGCAGTTTTTTTTGATCGGCGCGATCATTTTTCTTGCTGGGATCTACGCACGTTGCGACGAAGCACTGTTTGCCGTTGATGCTTCGCTCAAATCCATAGAGACGGAATTGCCAAGCCTTCAAAGCGTACACGCCAATTTCCTTATGATGCGTTCCGCAGGGATGCCGGCCCTCAAAATTGAACTGCTTCTTGGTCGTTGGGATGCCGGCGCAATACCGGTCCATATGCTCCCTCAATTCGCCCCAACGTCCAGGCTCATGCTGTTCCAATTTTCTCAGCACCTCGAAAATTTGCGCCTCGGCTAGCACATTGGCGGTAGCGCCTTCGCGCACGATCTTGAGGCCCCTGAAGCCAGCGTCTCTGTCGGTTAAGTCTGCCATGGAGCCTTAACGAATAAGTTAAGCGAGGGCAAGGCTGTTGTTAAGGGCATCCCGGACGAAAATGGGTGAATGAACCGCGCAACATCCCCTTTTAGCTATCCTACAACCAAGGGGGTAAGGCAATAGTGCCAATCTATCTAAAGAGCAAAAACCGTCCCCTACACCGGATCGCTGGTACCCCCCGTGGTGCCGCCCTGGGGATCGGAATGGGTGTGGCCGTCATAGGCGGTCCGCAGACCGGCAATGGTGCCATGCGCGCCGTTCTGGTCGCTGATATCCAGGGTGGCCGTGATTGAGCCCACCACTTTCAGGTTGTTGTTGACGGTCAGGCCGCCGGCGAAGGTCAGCGCGCCGGTGCCGTCGCCGTTCATGACGACGACCGATCCGGCCTTATCGGTCAGGGTGATCTTGCCGTCATTGGTCAGTTTGACGAAGGCCCCCGACTGGTGAACGATCCAGCGTTCCCCCGACGGCGCCGGCAGCGGCCTGGTGAGCAGGCTGAAGAAGCGCCCCAGCACGACGCCGGCCTCGCGTCCGCCTTCCTGGAACAGCACCATCACCACGTCGCCGGGGGTGGGCGGGGCGAAATCGCCCCAGCCATCGCCGCCCCACAGGGACAGCACCGGCAGCCACCCGGTTTCGGTCGCGCCCTCGGGCTGATCGGTGGGCTCGGGTTGCAGGCGCACCTTGGCGGCGTATTGAGTGGGGTCGTAAGCCGAGACGATGCCGATGCGCAGATCCTGGCGGATGGCGTCCAGCACCGTGGCGGCCTCGGCCCGGACCCGGTTGAGGAGGGCGTCGAGGCTCATGCGCTCACCGTTTCGCGGGTGGGGATGGTCTTGGCCCGCCAGGTCATGACGAAGCCGTCCTTAAGGGTGAAACGCCGGCTGATGGCGTCGATGGCGTACAGCCCGTCCCAGCCGCCGAAACCGCTGGCGCGGATCAGGCTGCGCGGGCTCAAGGTCAGATCGGCGGGCTGTTCGGCCTCGATCGCATATTCGTGGCGGGACAGCTCAGTGGCCATGCGCCGGGCGAACAGATCGGCCTGGGCCTCGGTCAGATTGGGGCGCTGATAAAGGTAGATCTGGGCCTCGCCGTCGCAATCGGATTTGGTCCGCGCCCGCCGGACCCGATAGGTGATGGTGAAACCGCTTTCCCGGTGCTGGTTCCAGGATTGGACCTTGACGACGATGTCCTTGGCGATGGTCAAGGCCCGGTGCAGGCGGGGACGGGCAAGCGTGCCGGCGGCGGGGCCGCCCGGGCCGGGTTCGGTCCAGGTCACCGGGATCGGTTTGGTGGTGGCCTCGCTGGCGAGGGGGTGGAAATAAAGAATGGTCCCGCCCACCCACAGGTCAAAATCCTCTTCGCGGGCCAGCCAGCACAGCAAATCCCACTGGCTTTGTCCGGACGACAGGCGCAGATGGTCGATCTCGTAATAGCGCCCGACGGGGGTTGTCGTCGGGGTGACGTCGGCGGACAGGCCCGCCGCCTGGGCCAGGGCGGTGACGATTTCGGACGAGGTCTGGTTGCGATATTGGGTGATCAGCCGGGAATCGATGAATTTGGCGGCGTAATCGCGCCCAGACAGGCGCAGTACCCGGTTCTCCAGATCGATTTCGACATCGTCGGCGCGGCCCAGAATCAGGCTGGTGAAGGCGGGGGCGGCGGCGGTCGAATCGGCGAAAGCGGCGGCGATCTCGATTTCGGCGGCGTCGGTCACCGCCCACCAGGATTGGTCGCGCTCCGGCGGCAGACTCTTGAGGGGCAGGGTGGCGGAAAAGGTGGCGCAGGCGAAATGGCCGCGATCGGTCACCTGCCAGTCGCTCCACGGCACCACGACGCCCCCCACCGTCACCCGCCCCACCGGATGGCGCAGGGCGGCGGCCGGATCAGGTGCGGGGATCAAGCAGACCTCCGGTATCGGTGGCGGTGAGGGCGGGGATGGTCAGGGTGGCGGGGCCGGTCAGCACCGGATCGGTCAGGCCGTTGGCCTGGGCGATGCGCCACCACTGGGTGGCGTCGCCGTAACGGGCGAGCGCCAGGCGGTAAAGGTCGCCGCCGGCGACGGTGATCATGGTCATGGCGATGCGCTCTCCACCTTGGGTCCGGTCCAGGTGATGCCCCGGCCGACCTGATTGCCGACATTGACGGCGGCCCGGTCGGCGAGGTCGCGCAATTCCAGAAGCTGCGCCATGGCGGTGAAACTGGAAACGGCGCCGGTGATCAGGGACGACGCGTCGGCGCCGGGCAGGCCGCCGCCGGGCAGGCCGGACTCGATCATCAGGGGGGCAAGATCATGGATCGCCCCGGTAGCGGTGCCGCTCAGCGACACCAGCGAGCCCAGCAATCCATTCATGGGCAAATCGACGGTTTGGGCCAGCGTCGCGGCCGAGCCGATCACCGAGCCCAGGGCGGCGTAATTGCCCGACCGGACGGATTTGACCGCCTGATAGGCGGTGAGCGCGGTGGAAATGCCGGTCTGGACCGAGGCGACGGCGCTGCCGATCTCCTGCATCCGCTCCATGTCGGCCGCCACCAGCTCGCCCACCGGGGGCGGCGCCAGCAGCACCGGGAAATCGTCGTTGCGCAGCACCGACAGGGTGATGCGATAGGGGATTTCCAGCCCGTTATGGCCGATGTCGAACAGGAACGCCTTGATCGCCACCCGGCGCCGGAATTCGCCGAAGACCAGGGTGACGGCGTCGCCCTGCGACCGCATGGTGTCCAGCCGCCGCGCCCGCATGGCGCCGTTCGCCCCCCGGAACCGCCCTTGCCAGCAAATGTCGGCCTCTTCGGGTCCCATGGCGTCGATCACCCGCCTGCCGCCGGGCAGGGTCTGGACGGCCAGGGCCTGGGCGCCGCCCAAGGGCAGGGAATCGGGGATTTCGAAATCGGCGAAGGTGACGTCGCCCAGGCTTAGCGCGTGGGGATGAATCGCCGCATGGGGCGCCCGAGGCGCTTTCGGCGCCAGTGGCGACAGCACGATGACGGCGTCGTTCAACGCCGATCCAAGGATGGGGGGCGGGGACATCAGGGAAGGGCCGGCAGGAAGACGGGCGACAAGGCGGCGCGGCCGTCATGATGGCCGATGCCGATGGGGGGGTGTCCGGCGTCGCGCGCCTGGTGGGTGGTCACGGCTTCGCCGATCCGGCGGCCGTCGAGATGGAGGTGGGTGTGAACCTGGATCATGGGCGGCATTTTTTCGATCGGATCGGACCCGCTCGTACGGTCCCATCCCGGCCGGGGGCGCCATTTCTCTCCCCGCGCTTTCGCGTCGGCGGCCCGCCAAGCGTAACTATCTTTAAGGCCGAGCCGTTTGGGGGCATGCGCGGATACCCAATTATCCATCGCCGATGCCCGGCGGGAATGGGAATTCATCCATAGTGTGAAAGGGTAATGGTTTTTAGGACCCGAAATTTTGTCGGCAATCGAACGCGAAATTGGAAAGTAAAGCGCCAGTTCTCCCAGGAACCATGCGGCTTTCCCAAATCCTTTCGGGACTATTGCGCCTTTTGCCGCCCCGGCTTTTCCAAGTTTTCCTGCTTTCCGGGCCAGCGTCGAAACTCCGCGACGGGCCGCGTGTAATGCGAGGCGCCCCGTACCCCAAAACACGATATCTTTCGTCGCGGTCGGATGTTTGTGCACCCACAATGCCCCCCGATCCAGCCCAGCCCCGGCATCGGTCATCACGGGGGTCAGTGTGGACAGCATGGCCAAGCCGACGCCCGTGCCGATGGTCGTCCCTGCCCGGGAGTCCCGATAATAAGCGGCTTCGGGATCGCCATGGATAATGGCGCGGTAGGTCGCATCGACGTTGCCAAAGCGATAACCGAGAGGCGAAAGTTCGCTCTTGGCCACTCGATCCTCTTCTTTTTCAAAATTGGCGGGCGTCATGGGCAAGTGGTGAGCCATCACCGCCTTGGGTGCGGCGGTGGCGAGAAAGCCGGCCATTTCAGCAGGCTGCCGGTGACCAACCTCACCCAGGATTTCCGCCAGTTTCTGTAGATGGGGCAGAACACGAATGGCGTTTCGGGCGCCGAGACGCCTTTGCAGGATGGACAGAATCCTGAGATTGGTCACGACGTTGGATGTCGGCACCTTTTTGAAAACATGCCAAGCCGCGTGGCTGAGGGATTTCCTATCCTTGGTGCTTACCCCCCGTAATTTCATCAAAAACATCTGATGATTGAAAGCGATGGCCGGCAATAGAGAATCGGAGGCTACCGTTGTTCCGGTTTTGGTCAGGCTGACGAAAGGCGGGCCGCCGGACGCTTCCGTGTTCGGAGGAAAGGTGGCCATTTTGGTTGCGGACGGCGCGATGGTGAGTTTGTATGATTTGGGCATCACAACCCCAAGTGACCGATGCGAGTGACGTTGCGACGGATAGCTTGCCGACACGGCAATCGATATCGGCGCTTAGAGCCCGACCCGAAAGTCGCCATGGCGGCCTGCAAATGGGGGTTTTCTGCGCTTCCGCTGCTCACGTACACGAAGTACGTTCCGCTGCGGTTCTCGAAAACCGCCATTTTCGGCTCACCCTGCCGACTTTCGGGTCGGGCTCTTAGGCCGGATTACTCCAGACCGCGGCGCATGGTGAGCGCGTCGTCGCCGCCCGGATAATAGGCGGGGCGCCGTCCGATTTCGGCGAACCCGGCGGACCGGTACAGCGCCAGGGCGCGCTCGTTGCCCACCGCCACCTCCAGAAACATGGCGCGGGCGCCGTCCTGAGCGGACGCGGCCAGAGCATCGGTCAACAGGGCGCGGCCGATTCCGCTGCGCCGCCAGGGCGGCAGCACCGCCAGAGTCAGAATTTCCGCTTCGTCGGCGGCGACCCGCCACAGGATCATGCCCGCCGGCCCGGCGCCGCTTTCGCTGGGAATCAGGGATTCGTCCCGGACCGCCAGCAGGCCATGGGTTCCCGGCATCATCAGGGCCGAAACCATGGAATCGGCGCTCCAGGGTTCGGCGAAGCAGACCCGATGCATGGCCGCCAGCAATTCGCCGTGAACCAGGGCGGCCGGTATCCGCTGGATGGTCATGGGAATGGCGCGGCCGGCAACGTGACGTCGGCCGGGCGCAGATACAGGGGATGGGGGGGCAGGGCGGTGCCGTTCCGCCAATGTCGGGCGCCCAGGGCGGCGACGACGGCCGCGTCGGGATGGCCGGGCGTGGCGGCGGCGACGGCGTCGTTCATCAGCGGCAGAATCCGGTCGGCGGCATCCCCGGCGACGATGGCCGGGCCGCTCGCCAGGGCGGCGACCGCAAGCGGCGTCAGGGCGGCGGGCGGGCTCAAGGGCGTCAGATCGGCGGCGAAGGCCTGAGCCCACGGATCGTCGCGCTTGGAATCGAGCGCCACCAGGACGGCGCGGCCGTGACGTTCCGCCTCGGGGATCGCGGCCGCCACCGCTTCGGTGGTGGTCACCCCGGCGATGGGCAGGCCCGTGGCCAGGGCCAGACCGCGGACGGCGGCCAGACCGATACGGATGCCGGTAAAGGTGCCCGGCCCCACCGTCGTGGCGATGAGATCGAGATCGGCGAACCCGAGACCGGCCCGTTTCATTACCGTTTCGACCATCGGGATCAGCGCCTCGGCCTGGCCGCGCGCCATGACGGCAAGACGGTGCGCATGCAGAACGCCGTTCTCCCACAGGGCGACGGAGCAGGCGGCGGTGGCGGAATCGAGGGCGAGAACGAGCATGGCGGATCTTAGAGCCCGACCCGAAAGTCGGCAGGGTAAGCCGAAAATGGCGGTTTTCGAGAACCGCAGCGGAGCGTACTTCATGTACGTGAGCAGCGGAAGCGCAGAAAACCGCCATTTGCAGGTAGCCATGGCGAGTTTCGGGTCAGGCTCTTATACAATCGGCCCGGCGGGCGGGCTATAAACGCGTGGCCCCTTCGGACCTGATTCAGGAGAACGTCAGCCATGACCTTGGTGCGCATCGATCCCGACCGTTACGACGTGGATGTCGCCCTGGCCTATGCCACCGCCGGCAATTTCACCGGCCGGCCGGTCTATCGAGGCGACGCCGGGTGCTATCTCCATGCCGACGCCGCCGCTCTGCTGGCGGCCGCCGTCGATCTCGCCCGGCCCCAGGGATTGCGCCTGAAAATCCTGGACGCGTTCCGGCCGGCCGAAGCGCAATGGGTGCTGTGGTCCCATACTCCGGACCCTGATTTTTTGGCCGATCCGCGCCGCGGTTCGCCCCATTCCATGGGGGCCGCGGTGGACTTGACCTTGGTGGCCGATCAGGGCCGAGAACTGGACATGGGCACCGAATTCGATGCCTTCACCCCGCTGTCCCACCACGGCAATCGCGACATTCCTCCTGCCGCCCAGCGCAACCGCCATCTGCTGCTGGGGATCATGACCGCCGCCGGCTGGGATTTTTACCGCAATGAATGGTGGCATTATCAGATGTTTTCCGCCCGCGCCCACTACCCGGTTCTCAGCGACACGGTGTTGGGCGCGGACGGCATGATGCCCCGCTGACGGGGGCGCCCGTCAGGTTTCGGCCGGCTCCAGTTCGGCCACGGCGACCTCGATCCGCCGGGGTTCCGGCCGGGAGATGCCTCCCTTGCGGATGCAATGGCCCTCCATCTGGGCGCCGACTTCGACTTCCAGGCTTTCATGGGTGACATCGCCCAGCACCCGGGCGGTGTGGGTGATGCTGATGACGGTGGCGTTGATCTTGCCGGTCAATTCGCCATGCACCTTGACCCGCTCGGCGGTGACCTCGCCGGAAATCCGGGCCAGCTCGCCGACCACCAGGGTCTGACAGGTGATATTGCCCTCGACCTGGCCGTCGATCTGAAGATCGCCCTGCGAGATGATGTTGCCCACGATGCGGACATCGGCGGCAATGATCGAGACGATGGTGCCCGACGCCGAACTTGCGTGCCCGGCAGATACGTTTTTAACGAGTTTCTGAAGCATCACGAAGTCCTACCCGGATGAAATTGAGGGGATTGCGGGGCACGTTATCCACGCGCACTTCATAATGCAAATGCGGACCGGTGCTGCGGCCGGTATCCCCCAGCAGGCCGATGACCGTGGACCGGGTCACATGCTCTCCCACATGGACGAGGAAGCGGGACAGATGGGCGTAGCGGGTGGAAAAGCCGTCGCCGTTGTCGATGGCGATCAGGCGGCCATACCCCTTGACCCACTGCGCCAGGATCACCCGCCCGGGGGCGGTGGCATAGATCTTCGTTCCCACCGGATCGCCCATGTCGATGCCCGGGTGAAAGGCCGCTTCGCCGTTGATGGGGTCGGTGCGGGCGCCAAAGGGGCTGTCCAGCCGCCAAGCCACATGAATCGGCTCGCCCAGGGGCAGGGTCCGCAGCATGCCCTTCAGGCGGTACCAATGCTGCATCTGCGACAGCAGGTGGGTCATGGCCACGTCCTTGTGGCGAATTTTCTTCATCGCCGACAAGGGAATGAACGGGCCGCCCTCGCCGTCATCATAGGGCTTGGCCTCAGCCACCAGCCGTCTGGTGTTGATGCCCAGCTTTTTCAGCGGGTGTTCCGTTTCCGCGATATGCTCATTGACGATATGGGCGGTATTGCGGACCGCTTCGCCATAGGTTTCTTCAAGACGGTCCAGCGACGCCTGCAGGCGATTCAAATCCTCGCGCATGGCGCCGACCTGACGGCCGCCGGGCTTGCCCGCCATCTTGGAGGCGATCTTGTCGATGGTCTTGGCCGCCGGATCGGGAGCCGGGTGATGCTCGACCAGCACATGATCCTTGGTCAGGGCGCCGCTGGATTTGGCCAGAACCACCAGATTGGCGTGGACCGCCTGAACCTCGCTGGTCATGGCCGTCACCACCGCGCGCGCCTTGGCCAGGCGCTGTTCGGCGACGTGGAAGGATGCGGCCTGCGCTTCCAGCCGGTGTTCCCGTTCCGCCAAGGCCTTGGGCCGATGGAACAGGATCATGGTCGAAATCGCCGCCCAGAGCAGAATCAGGGAAAAAGCCGCGACCACCGCCGCCTGGCGGCGGCGGCTGAACACGAAATAACGGCCGCGACCATCGGGGTGGCGAACAAACACCTGCCAGTCCGGCAGAAACGGGGCCATGGCGCCCCCAAAAGTATGTTTGCCGTCGCGATCCTGCGAATTGAATCGTCTTTCCGCCACCTACGACCTTCCCCCTGTTACCCCGGCTATCCTTCAGTGTTCGGTCTGCGCAACTCCGACCCAAAGAGTCCGCGCCGTCCGCGAAGCCCCATCACACTACAATCGGCCAGTGCTTCGTATCCGATGCTGCCGCCCCAGACGTCGGTAGCGAAGCGCGAGTGTGGCGCCCTGAAATATGCCACATTCGGGCCATATCAAAATCGCCCTCACTATTCAACAGATAAGTGAACAATTCAATAAACGATTGATTCGAGCCCGCGTTGAAGTCGCGGATCGACTTGCAAGGGCGGGGTTCGAGTGCAAGGCAGTGTATCCAGGCGAACCGCTCATGGCTACCTCGAATCCGGAAAATCGGCGCAAAACGGGGTGAAAGTCGACGCTCAGCGCCCTTCGCGCCGCCACGCCGCCGCCAGCCCCCCCAGAACCAAAGCAAGAAAAAGAAAGGCAGGGAACAGAGGAACGTCGCTCAGCCCGATGGTGCGGCGACGGTTTCGCCGCTCCAAACCGATCCAGTCGCGGCCGGCGGCTTCGGCGCCGGCCGCGACGCGGCGGATAGGGGGAACCCCACCGTTGACCAGCCAGCGGATCGACCCGCCGGTGGCCGCGGCCACCGGCGCCAAGCGCCGGGCGGTTGCGGCCAGATCGGCGAATTCCCGCGCCGACTGGCTGCCGACGACGGCGATGGCGGTGCGGCGGCCGTCGGTGACGCGCCAGACCCCCGCCTGATCGGCGGTCAGGGCGCCGGTGGCGCGACCGTCTTCGTGATCGGTCAGGGCCAGATCGAGGGTGGTGCCGTCGGGACGGGTGACCGTCACCCGATCGGGGCCGGTGGGCGGCGCCAGGGAGCGGCGGGTGACCAGAATGCGGGTGCCTTGGACCCGGGCCTCCAAGGCATTGGCGTTCAGGGCCGGTTCCCTCATCAGCCAATGGGCGACCCGGCGCAGCAATTCGTTATAAGGTCCGCCGCCGCGCCAGCCCCGCGCCCACAGCCAGACGGTGTCCGACAGCAATTCGGCGATCCGTCCCTTTCCGACCTTGTTCAGGATCAGCAGCGGCTGGTTTTCCTTTCCCGACAGCACCGTCACCCCGGCCCGCCGACGGACGTCGATCTGGCGCAGCCACGGCCCCCAATGGGGTCTGTCGGCGCCTCCGGCATGGGGTGGGTTGGCGCCTCCGGCATGAGATGGATTGGCGCCTCCGGCGCCGGGCAGGTCGGCGGTGACCGGATGGCGCCGTCCCACCGCGGTGACCCGCGGCAGGAACGGACCCAGTTCGACCCGTCCGGTGGGCAGCCCCGGCAGGATGGCGGCCAGCGGCGTGTCGGCCATGGAAAGCGGGCCGGCGAATTCCGGCCCCGCCACCATCAGCAGGGCGCCGCCGCCCCGGACGTAATCCACCAGCCGCCGGTAATAGGCTTCGGGCAGAACCCCACGCCGGGAATAGCGGTCGAAGATCACCAGATCGAAATCCTTGAGCTTGTCCTCGAACAATTCCCGGACGGGAAAGGCGATCAGCGACAAGTCGCGAATGGGGGTGTCGTCCTCTTTGTCCGGTGAACGCAGGATGGTGAAATGGACCAGTTCCACCGCCGGGTCCGATTTCAGCAGATTGCGCCACGCCCGCTCGCCGGCATTGGGCTTTCCCGAAATCAGCAGCACCTTCAGCCGGTCGCGCACGCCGGAAATGGCGATGGCGGCGGTGTTGTTGGCCAGTGAAACCTCGCCCGGCGCCGGCGCGGCGGTCATCTCGACCACCGTCCGGCCGGCGTGGCGTATGGGGATGGTGACGGAGACGGTCCGGTTGAGCGGTACCCGGTCGCTGAAATAGGGTTTGCCGTCCACCCGCACCGTTATGGGCGCGTCGCCCTGGGCGCCGCGCTCATCGACGGCGAACCGGATGGTGGCGTCGTGGCCGACCATGGCGAAGGGGGGGCTGCGTTTCACCACCACTCTGCGGTCGCGCTCGCCGGGCCGGCCGGTCAGCAGCACTTGCACCGGCGCGCCCAGGCCGCGTCCCAGATCGGGGGGAACGTCATCCACCAGACCATCGGTGATGGTCACGATTCCGGCCAGACGCCGCCTGGGAAGCTCGGCCAGGGCGCGGCGGATGGCGGCGAACAGGCGGGTTCCCCGATCTCCGCCCCGGCTGTTCCTCACGGTGATCACCCGCGTTTGAAGTCCGGGCAGGCGGGCCAATTCGGCCCGCACAGCCGCTTCCGCCCGGTCGGTCTGGGCGGCGCGGCCGTCGATGGTCTGGGACAGGGTCCGATCCACCGCCACCAGGGCGATGTCGGGCAAAGGCCGGCGCTTGGCGACCACCATATGCGGTCCGGCCAAAGCCGCGAGCAGCGCCGCCATTGCGGTCAGGCGCAGCCACGTCCCCCGGGCGCGGCGCGCCAGCATCAATCCGATGGCGGCCAGCGTCAGTAGGCCAAGAGCGGCCAGCAACGGCCAGGGCACCAGCGGGGCGAAGCCTATGGTCATCGGCCGAGCCGCCGCAGAATGGCCGGCAACTGGATCTGGTCTTCCTTGTAATTGCCGGTCAGGGCGTACATCACCAGATTGATGCCGAAGCGAAAGGCCATTTCCCGCTGACGGGCGCCGCCCGGCTCGGTGGGGAACAAGGGCCGTCCGGCGGCGTCCACCGCCCAGGCCCCGGCCCAGTCGGCGCTGCCCACCACCACCGGCGACACGCCGTCATTCTCGGTCGAGCCCCTGGCCGCCACCCAGACGGTTCCGCCTCCGTAGCGGCCGGGCGCGGAGCGGAGCAGGTAAAAGGTGCGGTTCAGCACGTCGTCGGTCGGCAGCGGCATCAGCGGCGGCATGTCCAGCCGACGGGTCAGCGCGCGAAAGGCGCGCGATCGGGCCGCCGATGGGGCGCCCCCGTCCTGGGTATCGAAAACGATCAGGCCGCCGTGGCGCAGATAGGCGTTGATCCGCGCCGCCGCCGCCGGCGAGGGGGGCGGCTGTACGCTGGTCACCGGCCAATACAGCAGGGGAAAGAACAGGACCGGCCGGGTTTCGATATCGACGCCCATGGGCGGAGCCAGCACCGCCGTCGAGCGGTCGGCCAGCACGCGGGTCAGGCCGATCAGGCCGGCCCGGCTTTTGGCGTCCACCGCCGGGTCGCCGGTGATCACGTAGGCCAGCCTGGTGTGGAGCGCCGCCTTGCGGGCGAAGGCGTCGGCGCTCATCGGGGCGGCGTGGACGGCGTGGGCGGCCAGCAACAGCGCCGCCATCCCGACGATCGGACGCAGCAGGCCGCGCAGGGCCAGGCCGGCCAGAATGTCGGCCAGGGCCAGGAATACGGCCAAAACCAGGAAGATCGGCCGCAAATCGATCTGACGGGCGGCATGGGACAGGGATACCCGCGCCACTCCCGCCGGCAGGGTCAAGGGCGACAGGCGCGTGTCCCGCGTCAACGCCGGGCCGAGATTGAAGGCGACCTGTCCCCCCATGCCGCCATACAGACCGGGCGGGTGGCGCGGTCCCGGCCGGACCGGTCCGGCGATGGGCAGGGCGACGGAAGCGGCGGGTGGCGGTCCCAGACGGCCATATCCGTTCAGGCTGCGGATCGGGCGGCGTTCCGCCGACAGCGGGCCGGCTCCGGCCGGTTCCGCCGCCAGCATCGTCAGACGGTGCAGCAGGCGTGGAAACAGGCCGGACAGGACCAGATTGCTCCAGGCGGTATCGGCGGTGGTGTGGATCAGCACCACCCAGCCGCGTCCCCGCCGGGCGCCGGTGACCAGCGGGGTGCCGTCGGCAAGCCGCGCCCAGCTATGGCCGGCCAGATCGGGGCCGGGTTGGGCCAGCACCTCGGCCGATACCCGGACATCGGCGGGAACCGAAAGCCCGGCGAACGGGGAATGCGGCGGGAACGGCGCGATTTTCTGGGGTTTGGTCCAGGACATGGCGCCCCCCAGTCGGCGGTCGCCGCCCTGCAGCCGTACCGGAAGGAAGGGCAGGATGCCATGGTCGCGCAAAGCGGCGCGGGCCAGATCGGGACCGGCGAAGCGCACCAGTACGCCGCCCGCCGCGATCCAGGCCGACAGGCGCCGGGCCATCGGCGGTTCGATGCGCCCGACATCGGCCAGCATCAGCACCGCCATATGGCGGCCCAGCAGATCGGCCAGATCGCCGCGATGCGGGTCGGCCACCGGGGCCAGGGCCTTGTCGATATAGTAAAGCGGGTCGAGCAGCGGCGAGGCCGGATTGGCGCCGCCCTCGACCAGGCCCACCGGCACGCGGCGCCAACGCGCGTCCAGCAACAGCACGCCGGCGGCGCTGGTCTCGCCGGCGATATCGAGCCGGGTCAGCGTATTGCGCAGCGCCGTCGGCAGACGCAGGGTCGCGACCGCCGCGCCCTGGTCCGCCGCGAAATCGGCGCGGCCGCGGGCCAGAACCTGCCCTTTGCCGTTTCTGGCCTCGACGATCGCCTGGGCCGGTCCGCCGCCATCCGGTCGCAGCACGGTGGGCGCCACCAGCGCGGGATCGGAGCCGGGTTTCGGCGGCAGCAGGATGTCGGCGGCTCGCCCGAACGCCACCCGGACCTGGCCGTGCAGGTTTTGCAGCGCCTGGATCAATCGTCCGGCATGGGGGGAGTCCAGGCCGTCGGTCAGCCACACCGCATCCGTCGCCGTTCCATGGTCGAGCCCGTTGATGGCCGCGACCGCCGCGGCGCGGTCGGCGGGCCAGGGCTCGGGCGCCAAAGCCCGGATCAGGGCGCGGGCGCGAAAAGCGGGCATCGGCCCGACGGCGCGCACCCGTCCGCCATCGGCGGGCGGCGCCGTCGCCACCAGCGTCACCGCCCGCCCCGCCCGTTCGGCGCGGCCCAGCAAGCCGTCGAGCCAGGATTGCCGTTGGCTCCAATCGGCGGCGGCGGCCCAATCATTGTCGATCACCACCACCAGCGGCGCCGTTTCCGCCGTCGGCGGCGGGCCGCTTTCGATCGATGGGTCGGCCGCCGCCAGAATCACCGCGGCCGCCAGGGCCAGCCGCAACAGCAATACCCATGGCGGCGTGCGGGCCGCGGTGTCGCGGCGGCCTTCCAGACCCAAAAGCAGTCTTATGGCGGGAAACGGGACCTGACGCGGCGCCGGCGGCGTCACCCGCAGCCACCACCACAAGGCCGGCAGCAGCGCCAGGGCGGCCAGGGCCCAGGGCGTGGCGAAGCCCAGGCTCATGGTCCCTTCCGCCGTCCGGACAGGCGGGCGTGCAGCGCCAGCAAAGCGGCCTGGGGCGGCTGGTCGGTATGGTGGGTGGCGAAGCTCCACCCCAGTTCGGCGGCCAGCGCGGCCAGACCGGCGCGGTGGGCGGCCAGACGGGCGACATAGGAATCGCGGATTTCCTCGGCGCGGCGGACCAGGATTTCGCCTTCGCCCTCCATGCCCTGGAAACGGACATGGCCCTCATAGGGCAGGCTTTCCTCGGCCGGGTCCAGGATATGCAGCAGATGGCCGTTCGCTCCGGCGGCGGCCAACCGCCGCAGGTCGGCGGCGATCTCGTCCAGCGGCATCAGGAAATCGGAGACCAGCACCGCTTCGCCGCGACGCAAACCGGCGGTGGCGCCGGGCAATCCCGCTTCCGCCTCCGCCGCCAGCCGGGCCGACAGCCGAAACAGCGCGCCATTGCCCGAAACCGGCGCCGACCCGCTTCCCAACAGGCCGACCCGCTCGCCGCCTTTGAGCAGCAAAGCGGCCAAAGCCAGGGTCAGCAACAGGGCGCGGTCGCGTTTCTCGGGCAGATCGGCGCGGGACCGCCAGACCATGGACGGCGAGGCATCGCACCAGACCCGGACGGTTTCCGCCGCCGCCCACTCGGTTTCGCGCACATAAAGATGGTCGCCGCGTGCCGATTGGCGCCAGTCGATGGCGGCGGCCTCGCCCGGCTGATAGCGGCGGAACTGCCAGAACAACTCGCCGGGACCGGCGCGGCGGCGGCCATGGGCGCCCGCGGCCACCGTCTGCGTCACCCGCTCGGCCTCGATCAGCAGCGGCGGCAGCCGATCGGCCAGGGCCTCGGCGGTCAAGGCCCGCCGGGCCGGATCGGCCGGGTCCGGGGATCGATTCGACGATCGGAAGAGGGGCCACACCGTCTTTGCCCGTCCTTGAAGCGGATTTACGATAAAGTGGCCACCAGGCGCGCGACCATGTCGTTCACGCTAATCCCATCGGCCCGCGCGGCAAAGGACAGAGCCATGCGATGGCGCAGGATCGGCGGCGCCAGGGCGGCGACGTCGTCGATGGAAGGCGACAGCCGCCCGTCGAGCAGGGCGCGGGCCCGGCAGGCCAGCATCAGTGCCTGGGCGGCGCGCGGCCCCGGGCCCCAGGCCACATGGCGGCGCACCTGGTCGAGATCGGTGGAATCCGGCCGTCCCCGGCGGACCAGCCCCAGGATCGCCTCGATCACCGTGTCGCCCACCGGGATGCGCCGGACCAGGCGCTGGGCGGCGCGCAGGCTGGGGCCGTCCATCACCGGCGATAGAACGGTCTCGTCGATGCCGGTGGTTTCCACCAGCATGCGCCGTTCGGAGTCCAGATCGGGATAATCGACGTCGATCTGCATCAGGAAACGGTCGAGCTGCGCCTCCGGCAAAGGGTAGGTGCCTTCCTGCTCCAGGGGATTCTGGGTGGCGAGCACGTGAAAGGGCGCGGGCAGATCATGATACTGACCGGCGACGCTGACTTTTCCCTCCTGCATCGCCTGCAGCAGCGCCGATTGGGTGCGGGGGCTGGCGCGGTTGATTTCGTCGGCCATCAGCAATTGGCAGAAAATCGGCCCCCGGATGAAGCGGAAGGCGCGCGCGCCGTCGGCCGCCTCCTCCAGCACTTCCGAGCCCAGGATATCGGCCGGCATCAGATCGGGCGTGAATTGGACCCGCCGGGAATCCAGGCCCAGCACCACGCCCAGGGTCTGGACCAGGCGGGTTTTGGCCAGGCCGGGCACGCCGATCAACAGGGCGTGACCGCCCGCCAGCAGCGTGATAAGAGTTTCGTTTATGACACGTGTTTGACCGAAAATGACGCGTTCGACGCCCGCGCGCGCCTCGATCACGCGCCGGGTCAGGTCCTCGATCGCCGCAAGGAAGCCCTCTTCCTTGAGGATATCTTTGTTTCCCGGGGCGTCTTCGCCCATGGACCGGCCGGCGACGGTATCGCCGGATGGGAAAGGGGATGCGGTCGTCACGAAAGCTCCTTGCCATCGGGGGCGCGAGGCCGTGGACACCGAGACCATCCCGCCGGCGGCATGTCGCCACCTGGAGGAGTCCCTCTTTGACGAAACCGTCCGCGGCGCTCGGCAATACCCAAGCCGTTACGGCAACGTCCGATGTCACGCCGGAGAATTGCGGCGATCTCGGCATCCGCATCGACCGGGCGGGACGCTGGTATTATCACGGTTCGCCGATCCGTCGCCAAGAGATGGTTTGCCTGTTCGCCTCCATGCTGTCCCGCCGGGAGGATGGCGGCTTCTGGCTGGTCACCGCCGACGAAATGGGCCGCATCGAGGTCGAGGACGCGCCGTTCCTGGCGGTGGAGATGTTCGCCTGCGGGTCCGGGCGCGACATGGTGGTGTCGTTTCGCACCAATGTGGACGAGGTGGTGACGGTCGATGCCGGCCATCCCCTGCGGATGGCGTGGGACGCGGAGACGGAGCGGCCGGTTCTTTACGTTCATTTGCGCGACGGCATTGAAGCGCGGCTGACCGGGCCGGTGTATAGTGAACTGATCAGTCAGGCGTTCGAGGAAACGGGCGTCGAGGACGGGGTGGGGGACGACGGTCAGTACGGTCTATGGAGCAGCGGCATATTCTTTCCCCTGCGATTGGCAACGGGTTGCGACTGACCCGCCGGGCCATCGCCGAGGGTCTGGCCGGGGAATGCCGGCCAAAGGCGACGGCCTCTCACCTCGACAGTACGTTGGTGCCGGCGGCGGTTCTGGTGCCGGTGATCGAGCGCGGCCGGGACTTGTCGGTGCTGTTGACCCGTCGCGCCGCCCATCTCGCCAACCATCCCGGTCAGATCAGTTTTCCCGGCGGACGGCTGGAGATGGAGGATGGCGGCGATCCGGTCGCCTGCGCGCTTCGGGAAACCGAAGAGGAAATCGGGCTTGATCGCCGATGGGTGACGGTGATGGGCCGCCTCGACGATTACGTCACCGGCACCGGTTTCGCCATTACCCCGGTGGTGGGACTGACGCCCGCGCCGGAAAGGCTGACCCCGGACCCGTCCGAGGTCGCCGAGATTTTCGAGGTTCCTCTCGATTTCCTGGTCGATCCCGACAATTACACCCGGCAAACCCGCGAGGTGAACGGCGTCATGCGGCCCTATTGGGCCGTCGCCTGGGGGGAGCGTGTGATCTGGGGGGCGACCGCCGGCATTCTGGTCAACCTGTCGAGCAGGCTGGTCGGCCGTGGCGATTGATGACGGCCCCCTCCACCACGCTCCCGACGAGCCGGTTGGCCAATTGCCGCCGCAGCCGTGGATGGACGCCGCCGAGACCAAGGCGGTGCTCGCCGCCCTGACGGCCGAGGGCGCCGAGGCGCGCTTCGTCGGCGGGTGCGTGCGCGACGCGGTTCTGAAACGGCCGATCCGCGACGTGGATATCGCCACCCACGATCCGCCCGACCGGGTGATGGCGTTGCTGGAAAAGGCGGGGATCACCGCGGTCCCCACCGGCATCGCCCACGGCACCGTGACGGCGGTGGTGGGCAAGGCCCATTACGAGATCACCACCTTGCGCGAGGATGTGGAGACCTTCGGGCGGCGGGCCAAGGTGGCCTTCACCGACGATTGGACCGCCGACGCCGCCCGGCGCGATTTCACCATGAACGCCATGTTCGCCGATTCCACGGGGCGCATTTTCGATCCCTATGACGGGTTGGCCGATCTTGCCGCCGGCCGGGTGCGGTTCGTCGGCGATCCCCGCCAGCGCATCGAAGAGGACGTGCTGCGGCTGCTGCGGTTTTTCCGGTTTCACGCCCATTACGGCCGCACCCGTCTCGACGGGGCGGCGATCGCCGCCTGCAAGCGTTTGGCGCCGCGTCTGGCCGAATTGTCGGGGGAACGGGTCGCCGGCGAGATTCTGCGCCTGCTGGAGGCGCCCGATTCCGCCGGTATGCTGCTGCTGATGCAGGCGGAAGGGGTGCTGGAGCACGTGTTGCCCGAGGCCCGCGCCTTCGGCCGGCTCCGGGTGCTGACCTGGCTGGAAACCCGGGCGCTGGCGCGGCCGACCATTGCCGTCGATCCGATTCGCCGTCTGGGCGCGGTGTTGGAAACCGATGGTCCCGGCGCCGAAAAAGTGGCCGAGCGGTTGCGCCTGTCCAAGGCCCAGGCCCGGCGGGTGGTGGGGCTGGTGGCGCCGTCGGTAAGCCTGTCTCCCGCCATGGACGGGCCGGCGGCGCGGCGCGCCTTGCGCCGGGTGGGGGCGGATTCCTTTCGCGATTTCGTGCTGGTCGCCTGGGCCGAGTACCGCAATCGTTTCGACGGTATCGACAGCGCCGTGACCCGGGGCTGGACCCGGCTGCTGGACGAGGCCGATGGCTGGGTGCCGGTCAGCCTGCCGGTGCGCGGCGCCGACGTCCTGGCTTTGGGCGTGGCGCGTGGCCCGGCGATCGGCGCCCTGCTGGCCCAGGTCGAAGAATGGTGGGAGGCGGCGGATTTCCGTCCGGACCGCGACGCCTGCCTGGCCCGGCTGCGCGAACTGGCCGGGTGACTTTCGCGGCCGGCGCCCCTATGCCCATATATCAAGACAGCGATGACCGACGAAGGATCGACCATGACATATGAAACCGACGCTTTGGTGGTGGGAGCGGGGCCGGTGGGCCTGTTCGCCGTGTTCGAATGCGGCATGGTCAAGCTCGGCTGTCATGTGGTCGATGCCCTGGATGCGGTCGGCGGCCAATGTCAGGCGCTCTATCCCGAAAAGCCGATTTTCGACATTCCCGGCCATCCCCGCATCGAGGGCGCCCATCTGATCGAAAAGCTGATGGAACAGGCGGCCCCGTTCGAGCCCGTCTATCATCTCGGCCGCCGCATGGAGAGCCTGGCGCCGATTGGCGCCGGCGGCTGGCGTTGCGTCCTGTCCGACGGCACCGAAATCCGGGCGCGGACGGTGATCGTCGCCGCCGGTTGCGGCGCCTTCGGCCCCAATCGGCCGCCTTTGGACGGTATCGAGGCCTATGAAGGCACCAGCGTGTTCTATTTCGTTTCGCGCCGGGAAAATTTCCGGGGCAAACGGGTGGTGATCGCCGGCGGCGGCGATTCGGCGGTGGATTGGGCCATTTCCCTGGCGGAAGTCGCCGCGAAAGTGATGGTGGTGCATCGCCGGCCCAAATTCCGCGCCGCACCCGAAAGCGAAGCCCGCCTGAAGGCCCTGGCCGATTCGGGGGCGGTCGAACTGGTGGTGCCCTATCAGCTGCAAGGGCTTGAAGGGACGGACGGCCGGCTGGAAGCGGTGAACGTGGCCTCGCTGGACGGCGATATCCGCCGGCTGGACGCCGATTGCCTGCTGCCCTTTTTCGGCATGGCCATGGATCTGGGGCCGGTCGCCCATTGGCAACTGGCCATGGACGGTCCCCATATCGCCGTCGATCCGGCCACCATGGCCACCAGTCTGCCCGGCGTGTTCGCGGTGGGCGACGTCTGCACCTATCCCGGCAAGCTCAAACTGATTCTGTCGGGCTTCGCCGAAGCCGCCCGCGCCGCCCATTCCGCCTATGGTCTGGTCCATCCCGACCATGCCCTGCATTTCCAGTATTCGACCTCGTCGGGCGTGCCGGGAGCGTAGGCGGAGCCGGAGGCGGGACTCTTATTTCGACGCCGGAGGCGAAACTCTTATTTCGACGCCGGAGGCGAAACTCTTATTTCGACGCCGGAGGCGAAACTCTTATTTCGACGCCGGAGGCGTCCAGGGCACCAGCCCCATCCGAAAGCTTTTGGTCATGTGCTCGGCGCGGCCCATGGCGATTTCGGCGGCGTTGGCGGGCAGGGTTTCGGCGGCGGCGGTGCGAAAGGCCGCCAGCCAGCGGTCGAAATGGTCGTCATCGACCTTGAGGCCGAGATGGATGGGAAACGGGCTGCCCTGATAACGCATCGAGCCCAGCAGATGGTGCGACCAGAAATCCTGGACGATTTGGATGTGGCCGTCCCAATCCGCGATGGCGGCCTCGAACAGCGGCCCCAGCCGGTCGTCGGCGCGGGCGAGGGCGTAGAATCGCACCACCAGATCGTGGACATGCTCCTCGGTGAGCGGGGCGGCGGGGGGAACGGAGGTCATGGCGGTGATCCCGGATTGAGGGGGGCGTGACTGCCGTCGGCCGCCGCGGCACGCTGGGCAAGGCGGAAGGGATGGGCGGGATAGACGCCCAGAATGCGGACTTCGTGGCTGTAGAAATCGAGTTCCTCCAGCGCCAGACGCATGGGGCGCCCGGCGGGATGGCCTTCGACATCGGCGTAGAATTGGGCGGCGACGAATTCGCCGGAAACCATATAGCTTTCCAGCTTGGTGATATTGACGCCGTTGGTGGCGAAACCGCCCAGCGCCTTGTACAGGGCGGCCGGCACGTTGCGCACGCGAAAGACCAGGGTGGTGATGCAGGGAAGGTTGGGATCGGGTTCGACCGGATCGCGCGCCACCACCACGAACCGGGTGGTGTTGTGAGGGGCATCCTCGATTCCGGCCTTCAGGGAAACCAGCCCGTAGATTTCGCCGGCCAGGGCCGAGGCGATGGCGGCGCGGGTGGTGTCGCCCGATTGGGCCAGCGCCATGGCGGCCCCGGCGGTATCGCCGCCGACCACCACCTTCAGGCCCATCTGGTTGATCAGGCTGCGGCATTGGCCCAGGGCATGGACATGGCTTTCCACCGAACGGATGCCGTCCAGGGTGGCGCCCGGCACCGCCAGCAGATGGTGGCTGATGCGCTCGAAATGCTCGCCGATGATGTGCAGGCCGGCGAAGGGCAGCAGGTGATGGACGTCGGCGACCCGGCCCGCCAGCGAATTCTCGATGGGGATCATGGCGTAACGGGCGCGCCCCTCGCGGACGGCGGCGAAGGCGTCCTCGAAGGTGGGCGCGGGCAGCGGCACCATCGCCGGAAAGGCGGCAAGACAGGCAGCGTGGGAATAGGCGCCGGCCTCGCCCTGGAAGACGATGGCACGGTCGGGGGCGCGGGCGGGATCGGGCTGGTCGCTCATGGCCGCCTATATCGGCCGCCGGGACGACAAGTGTCAACGTCAAGCATCGCTCCTCCCCTCAGGGGAATCGGGTGAACCCGCTTCCCCTGCATTATGTATATTTCCCTCAATCGCCGGGCGGTCGCGTCCGCGCCCTTGGCTATCCTCGCTTGCGCTCCGAGGCCCCGATGGAGCCTCTCCGCACGCTGCGGCGGCCTCAACGGCCTAGTCGCTCCGCTCCAACGCGCCTTCACCCGATTACCCTGCTCCTCCCCTTCCCCCTTCTATACAAATCCCTTCAAACCCGGCACACTCCGGCGGTTCCGCGCCGCCGTCAGACCGGATATGACGACAATGCCCGCTCCCGCCGAGGTTCCAGCCTCCATCATCACTGCTGCCGCCGATCTGGCGGAGCGTCTGGCCGATGCCGCCCGCCCCGTCATCCGGCGGTATTTCCGCACGCCTTTGGCCATCGACGACAAAAGCGACGATTCGCCGGTGACCATAGCGGACCGTGAGGCGGAGACGGTTATGCGGGCGCTGATCCGGGAAGCCTTTCCCGATCACGGCATCATCGGCGAGGAGCACGGGCGCGAACGGGCGGATGCCGATTTCGTCTGGGTCCTGGATCCCATCGACGGCACCAAGGCCTTCATCACCGGCAAGCCCAGTTTCGGCACCCTGGTGGCGCTGGCCTGGCGCGGCCGGCCGGTGCTGGGATTGATCGATCAGGCGATCACCGATGAACGCTGGCTGGGGGCTTGCGGCCGCCCCACCACCCTCAACGGCCAACAGGTGCGGGTGCGGCCCTGCGGCGAATTGGCCGACGCCTACGCCTATACCACCGGACCCGATTATTTCGACGGCGCCACCCGCCCCGCCTGGGAGCGCATCGCCGGGCGGGTCAAATCGGCCCGCTATGGGGCCGATTGCTACGCCTATGCCCTGCTGGCCACCGGCTGCGTCGATCTGGTGGTGGAGGCGGGCCTCAAACCCTACGATTACGCCGCCCTGGTGCCGGTCATCGAAAATGCGGGCGGCGTCGTTACCGATTGGACGGGGGCGGCGCTCGATATCTGGTCCGACGGCAGGGTCTGCGCCGCCGGCGACGCCCGCCTTCACGCCCAGGCGCTGGCGGTGCTGGGCCAGTGACCCTCGGACGGCGGTTCCGGCTCGGTCTCGCCATCCTCGCTTTGACGTCGCCGATGGCCCATGGCGCCATGGCGGCGCCGGCGATCCGGCCGGTGGAGGGGTTGGCGCTTTACGGCAAACCCAAATATCCGCCGGGCTTCACCCATTTCGATTACGTCGATCCCAACGCCCCCAAGGGCGGGACCCTGCGTCTGGCGGCGATCGGCAGCATTTTCGACAGCCTCAACCCCTTCATCCTCCGGGGCGTTCCCGCCGCCGGTTCGAGCCTGCCGTTCGAATCGCTGATGGTTTCCTCGGCCGACGAGCCCGAAAGCGAATACGGCCTGATCGCCAAATCGGTGGAGGTGCCTCCCGATCGGCGTTGGGCGATCTTCACCATCCGCCCCCAGGCCCGCTGGTGGAACGGGACGCCGATCACCGCCGACGACGTGATCTTCTCTTTCGACATCCTGCGCAAACAGGGCGCGCCCCAATACCGGCTGTATTATCAGGCGGTGACCAGGGTCAAGAAACTGGGCAAGCGGCGGGTCGAATTCTTTTTCAGGCCGGGCGACGACCGCGAAATGCCGTTGATCGTCGGCGCCATGCCGATCCTGCCCGCCCAGTACTGGCGGCATCGCGATTTCGACAAGACCACGCTGACCCCGCCCATGGGGTCCGGCCCCTACCGCATCGTCAAGGTCGATCCCGGCCGGTCCGTCGTTTACGAACGGGTCAAGAATTACTGGGGACGGAACCTTCCGGTCCAGCGCGGGCAATATAACTTCAACCGCATCCGCTTCGATTATTACCGCGATTCGACGGTGGCGCTGGAAGCCTTCAAGGCCGGCGATTACGACATCCGCATGGAGAATATCGCCAAGAACTGGGCCACCGGCTACCGGGATTGGCAGGCGTTGAAGGACGGGTTGGGCCGCATGGTCAGTTTTCCCAACCAGCGTCCCGCCGGCATGCAGGCTTTCGCCTTCAACATCCGCCGGCCTTTGTTCCAGGACCCCCGAGTGCGCGAGGCCCTGTCCGAGGCCTTCGATTTCCCCTGGACCAACCGGCACCTGTTCTATGGCCAGTACCAGCGCACCGAAAGCTTCTTCGCCAATTCCGATCTGGCCGCGCGCGGTCTGCCGGGAAAGCGGGAATTGAAGCTGCTCGACCCGCTGAAGGGCGAAATCCCGCCCCAGGTCTTCACCACGGTCTACAAGGCGCCGACCACCAATGGCGACGGCGACGATCGCGCCAATCTGTTGAAGGCATTGAAATTGTTGCGCGCGGCCGGATGGCGGGTGGTGCACGGGAAATTGATGAAGGACGGCCATCCCTTCCGGTTCCAGATTCTGCTGAGCGAGCCGGCCTTCGAACGGGTGGTTCTGCCCTATATCCGCAATCTGCGCCGGTTGGGGATCGAGGCCAGCGCCCGCACCGTCGATACCGCCCAGTACAAGAACCGGGTCGATCACTTCGAATTCGACATGATCGTCAATGTCTGGCCCGAATCGGCGTCGCCGGGCAACGAGCAATGGTCCTATTGGAGCAGCCGCGCCGCCGATCAGGTGGGCAGCGACAATGTGGTGGGAATCAAGAATCCGGCGGTGGATGCCCTGATCGCCAAGCTGGTGGCCGCGCCCGACCGCAAGAACCTGGTGGCCTGCGCCCGGGCGCTGGACCGTGTGCTGCTGTGGAACTATTACGTCATTCCCCAATGGCATCTGGGGGTCGACAGGGTGGCCTTCTGGAACAAGTTCGGCATGCCGAAGGTGATTCCCGCCCAGGGGGTCAACATCTACGATTGGTGGATCGACCCGTCCAAGCCGGCCAACGCGCCGGGCGCCGTCGGGGTCAATTCCGGCGCGCCGCCCGCCGCCCGGCGTTTCGCCTGGGCGTTGGGCGGGGGTCTGGTTCTGATCGGCTTGTGGCGCCTGTGGCGCCGAAGGGAGTGATGCGGCGATGCTGGCCTATATCGTCCGCCGCGTGGCGCTGATCCCCGTGACCCTGTTCGGCATCATGCTGATCAATTTCGCCATCGCCCAACTGGCGCCGGGCGGTCCGGTCGATCTGATGATCGCCCGCATCGAGGGCAGCGCGGTGTCGGCCACCCAGCGCGTGTCGGGGGGCGGGTCGGAACTGGCCGGCGCGCAAAGCGCGGCGGGGGAAAGCCGGGGCAACGATCTCTATCGCGGCGCAAGGGGGCTGAATCCGGCCTTCATCAAGGAATTGCGCAAGCAATTCGGCTTCGACAAGCCGCCGGCCGAGCGATTCTGGCTGATGATGGGCAATTATCTGCGGTTCGATTTCGGCAACAGCTTCTACAGCGACCAGTCGGTCATCCACATCATCCTGCAAAGGCTGCCGGTTTCCATCTCGCTGGGCCTGTGGAGCACCCTGATCATCTATCTGGTGTCGATTCCGTTAGGGATCGCCAAGGCCACCCGCGACGGTTCGACCTTCGACATCGCCACCTCCTGGGCGGTGATCGTCGGCTATGCGGTGCCGGGCTTTCTGTTCGCCGTCTTTCTGATCGTCATCTTCGCCGGCGGACGCTATCTCGACTGGTTCCCGCTGCGCGGTCTGACCTCGCAGGGCTGGTCCCATTTCAGCCTGATGGACAAGATCGGCGATTATCTGTGGCACATGGCCCTGCCGGTCACCGCTTTGGTGGTGGGCGGGTTCGCCGGCCTGACCATGCTGACCAAGAACTGCTTTCTGGACGAGATCAACAAGCAATACGTCATCACCGCCCGCGCCAAGGGGTTGAGCGAAAAGCGGGTGCTGTACGGTCATGTCTTCCGCAACGCCATGCTGCTGATCATCGCCGGCTTTCCATCCGCCTTCGTCGGCATCCTGTTCACCGGCGCGCTGCTGGTGGAGATCATCTTTTCGCTGAACGGCATCGGCCTGCTGGGATTCCAGGCGGTGATCAACCGCGACTATCCGGTGATGTTCGGCACGCTCTACATGTTCAGCCTGCTGGGCCTCGTGCTCAATCTGGTCAGCGACCTGACCTATCATCTGGTCGATCCCCGCATCGATTTCGAAACGCGGGAGGTGTGACGTGACGCCCTTGACCCGCCGCCGTCTCGCCGCCTTTCGCCGCAACCGCCGCGGCTATTGGAGCCTGTGGATCTTCCTGGTCATCTTCATTCTCAGCCTGTTCGCCGAATTCATCGCCAACGACCGGCCGCTGGTGGTGGATTACGACGGCCACCTTTTTTTCCCGGTCCTGGTCAATTACACGGAAACCACCTTCGGCGGCCAATTCCCCACCTTCGCCGATTACCGCGATCCCTATCTGGCGGCGCGCATCAAGGCCCATGGCTGGGCGATCTGGCCGCCGATCCGGTTCAATTACCGGACCATCGCCTTCAATCGCGACCATTCCTTTCCGGCGCCGCCCTCGGCCGAAAACTGGCTGGGCACCGACGATATGGGCCGCGACGTGCTGGCGCGGCTGATCTATGGGTTGCGTCTGTCGATCCTGTTCGGTCTGGCCCTGACCGCGGTGTCCAGCGCCATCGGCGTGGCGGCCGGCGCGATCCAGGGCTATTTCGGCGGCCTGATCGACCTTGTCGGCCAGCGTTTCATGGAAATCTGGGGCGGTCTGCCCCAGCTTCTCATCCTGATCATCGTCGCCTCGATCCTGGCGCCGGGGTTCTGGACCCTGTTGGGGGTGCTGACCCTGTTTTCCTGGACCAGTCTGGTGGGGGTGGTGCGGGCCGAATTCCTGCGGGCGCGCAATTTCGATTACGTGCGCGCGGCCAAGGCCATGGGCATGAGCGATCTCAGGGTGATGGTCCGCCATGTTCTGCCCAACGCCATGGTGGCGACCCTGACCTTCATGCCCTTCATCCTCAATGCCTCGGTGGTGGCGCTGACGGCGCTGGATTTCCTGGGGCTGGGGATGCCGCCGGGATCGGCCTCCCTGGGCGATCTGCTGCGCCAGGGCAAGGACAACCTCCAGGCGCCATGGCTGGGCCTGACCGGCTTTCTGGTGGTGGCGGTGCTGTTGACCCTGCTGGTTTTCGTCGGCGAGGCGGTGCGCGACGCCTTCGACCCCCGCAAGACCATGGGGTGAGGCGATGACGACCCCCATCCTCGACGTCACCGATCTGGCCGTTTCCTTCGGGCGCGGACCCGAGGAAGTGCGCGCCGTATCCGGCGTGTCCTTTTCCCTGGAAAAGGGCGAGACCCTGGCGCTGGTGGGCGAATCCGGGTCGGGCAAATCGGTGACGGCCCTGTCGGTGCTGCAATTGCTGCCCTATCCGCGGGCCTGGCATCCGTCGGGAAGCATCCGCCTGGCCGGTCGCGAGCTGGTCGGCGCCTCGGAACGGGAGCTGCGCCGGGTGCGCGGCGATCGGGTGGCGATGGTGTTCCAGGAGCCGATGACCTCGCTCAACCCGCTCCATTCGGTGGCCCGCCAGGTGGGCGAGGTCCTGGAAATCCACAAGGGCCTGCGCGGTGCCGCCCTGCGCGCCCGCGTGGTGGAATTGTTGACCCTGGTCGGCATTCCCGAGGCGGAAAAGCGCCTGAAAGCCTTGCCCCATGAATTGTCGGGCGGGCAGCGGCAACGGGTGATGATCGCCATGGCCCTGGCCAACGAGCCCGACATCCTGATCGCCGACGAGCCCACCACCGCGCTGGATGTGACCATCCAGGCGCAGATCCTGGCCCTGCTCAAGGATTTGCAGGCGCGCCTCGGCATGGCCATGCTGTTCATCACCCACGATCTGGCGGTGGTGCGCAAGCTGGCCGACCGGGTGGCGGTGATGCGCCAGGGCGAAATCGTCGAGACCGGGCCGGCCCGCCAGATCTTCGCCGCGCCGGCCCACGTCTATACCCGCCAATTGCTGGCGGCCGAACCGGGGCCGCCGCCGGAACGGCCGGCCGGCGAGCCGTCGCCGGTGATGGAAGCCGGCGACGTCCGGGTCTGGTTTCCGATCAAAAGCGGAATCCTCGGGCGGACCACCGACCATATCAAGGCGGTGGACGGGGTCGATCTGGCGGTGCGGGCCGGCCGCACCCTGGGGGTGGTGGGCGAATCGGGGTCGGGCAAGACCACCTTGGGGCTGGCCTTGCTGCGTCTGATCCGGTGCGAGGGACGGGTGGCGTTCCTGGGCTCGGACATTCTGAACTTGAGCGCCAAGGCGCTACGTCCCCGGCGCCGGGAAATGCAGATGGTGTTCCAGGACCCCTACGGGTCCTTGAGCCCGCGCCTGTCGGTGGCCGATATCGTCGGCGAGGGTCTGGACGTGCATCACCTGGCCCGAACCAGCGACGAGCGCCGGGACATGATCGCCCGGGCCTTGGGCGAGGTCGGTCTGGACCCGGCCATGGGCGACCGTTATCCCCACGAATTTTCCGGCGGCCAGCGCCAGCGCATCGCCATCGCCCGCGCCCTGGTGCTGAAGCCGCGCTTTCTGGTTCTCGACGAACCGACCAGCGCGCTGGATGTCAGCGTCCAGGCCCAGATCGTCGATCTGCTGCGCACGCTCCAGCTTAGGCACGACATCGCCTATCTGTTCATCAGCCACGATCTGCGGGTGGTGCGCGCCCTGGCCGACGACGTGATGGTGATGAAGGACGGCCGGGTGGTGGAAAGCGGCCCGGCCGGCGATTTGTTCGCCCGGCCGCGAACCGCCTATACCAGGGCGCTGATGGCGGCGGCCTTCGACCTCGATACGGTGTGATACCGTCGCTCACGGTCTGCGACCGATCGCGAGCGGGTTCCGCTCAGGCGCCGCGCGGGATTTGGTGTGACCTCCGGTCACACCGCTTGGCTGATCGAGGCCCGCATGATCTCGATGCCCTGCAGGATTTCCGAGGTCATGAAATCGGCCCGTTTGATCGGCCCGCCCATGGCCGGCCGGGGGAACTGGCGGGCGAAGGCGTTCATCTTCACGGTCAGACCGCACAGGGCGCCGCCGATGGCGACGTGATAGCGCTCGATCATGCCCTTGACGTTGCGGAATTCCTCCGCCGAGATGTTCTCCCACATGTCGCGGGTGCGCCGTTCGAACACTTCCAGCCGGCCGGTGATGATCGCCGACATCGAGTTGATGACTTCCTCGATCGTATCGCAGGATTTCATCAGGTTCTTGTTCTGGCGCAATTGGAAATGCGACCGGATCGGCGCCAGGGATTCGACGCAGGCGGTGAAATAGGGCTCCAGCCGATCCAGGCAGTGGCGGAAATAGCTGAGCGACAAAAAGGTATCGCCGTAATCCTCGAGAAAGCGGGGAACCTCGTGAATCTCGATGCCCAGACCGTTGGCCATCTTCTCCAGGCGCTGGCGGGCCTTCTTGATGTCGGGATCGCGGAACAGCTTCAGCAGATCGTCGTAGCTTTCCACCGTGACCGCCTCGCCGGCATAGATCAGACGCATCAGCGGCCGGGTGAACAGGATCATGTATTTGGTCAGTTCCTTCGCCTTTTCCGGGCTGAGCTTGAGGGCGGCGAAATCATTGACCGGGATGCCGTGTTCGCGCAGCGAAATGCGCAGGGAATAGACGTCGTAGCTGGGCAGCAGCGCCAGGCGCCGCAGGATGGCGTGATCGGGATGCAATTCCTTGTCGGACCAGCCGAACATGCGGGGCAGCGCTTCGATATCGACCTGACCGGACCCGGTCTGGACGTCGGCGAACACTTCGACCACGCTTTTCAGGCGGACATTCTTGATAAGCTTGGCGCTTTGCAGCGCCGGCGTTTCCAACGGAATGATCGACAGCGGAAGGACGAACATGGAATCCATGTCGCTGTCGATAATTGGATCTAATTCGTCTTCCATGAAAACCGCCTGATGCCGAGCCCGGTATAGTGTGCCCTATTTTATGATTCTAAAAAACCTATGGCTGCTTTTATTCACGCACATGCCGTGTCGCGCCAGGCGATCATCGCCGGCAAGGCCCAGACGGCGTCGCAATAGTCCCGCCCCGCCTTGCTGATCGGCAGGCGATAGGTGGTGATCCTTGACACCACCGGCGCATACATGGCGTCGGCGATGGTGAAGGCGCCGAACAGGAACGGCCCACCTTGGCCGAACCGGGCGCGGCAATCGGCCCACAGGGCGTCGATGCGGGCGATTTCGGCGGCAAGGGCCTGGGGGATGTCGTCAAGCGGCGTGGTGACGCACATATCCATGGAGCAGGCCGAGCGCAGGGTGGGGAAGCCCGCATGCATCTCGGCCGACACCGACCGCGCCACGGACCGCGCCCGGGACTCTTGCGGCCACAGTCCGGCTTCGGGAAACAATTCAGCCACGTATTCGCAAATGGCGAGCGAATCCCAGACGACATGCATCCCGTGGCGCAGGACCGGCACCTTGCCCGAGGGCGAATGAGCGGCGATGGCGGCGCCGGTGGTCGGTTGGCGAAGGGCGATCTCGACCTCGTCGAAAATCGCGTTGGCGGCCTTCAGGGCCAGATAGGGACGCAGCGACCACGAGGAATAGCGGCGCGTGCCGATGACCAGGGTCAGGGCGCCCGACTTATTGGATTGGCGGCCTGCGCCGCCGGGCGCGGAGGCGCCCGATTCGTTGGATTGGCGGCCTGCGCCGCCATCGGATTGGGGCATGGGATCGTCTCCGGGGAAGATGCTGGCGCATGATGACGGCTGGGGCGCTGCTCCGCAAGTCGCCCCAAAGACAGGGGCTTTTCTCGGCGGGCGGCTTCGGCCATCCTGGGTCGCTCCTTTTTTGGACGCCTGTCGAACGGAGGCTCGTAGGATCGTGCCGGACCATATCGTCGAAACCGGGGCGCGTGCCGTCCCCCTTCATGCCATCACCAAAAACGCCCAGGAATCCTGGCTGTCGGGCCAAGATGCGCACACGCGGGCTTGGCTGCGCGCGGCCGCTTTCACCGCCGAGGCCGGCGCGGTCTGTTTGGTGCCGGATTCGAACGGCGAGGTGGCGGCGGTGGTGGCCGGATTGGGCGCGGGGGACGATCCCTGGGTTTTCGCTCAAATCGCGGCCCGTCTGCCCGCGGGGCGGTACCAATTGGCCGGGACGCTGGGGGATATGGCGCCCGGGGCCGTCGCCTTGGCCTGGGAATTGGCCAGCTACCGCTTTCGTCGCTACAAGAGCGCGGGCGCGTCCGAAGCCGAGGCGGACGCCAAAATCTGGCCCGATCTGGTGCGGCCCGATGGCGTAGACCCGGCGGCGGTGGGGCGCAAGGCGCGCGCGGTGGCCCTGGTCCGCGATCTCATCAACACGCCCGCTTCCGACATGGGGCCGGCGGAGCTGGTCGATGCCGCCGAAGCGGTGGCCACCCGTTTCGATGCCGGCCTGCGGGTGATCGTCGGCGAAGGCCTGTTGGCCGAGAATTATCCGGCCATTTATGCCGTGGGCCAGGGGGCGGCGCCGAACCGCCAGCCGCGGCTGATCGATATGGTCTGGGGCGATCCCAAGGCGCCGCGCCTGACCCTGGTGGGCAAGGGCGTGTGTTTCGACACCGGCGGGCTGGATCTAAAGCCGTCCAGCAACATGAAGCTGATGAAAAAGGACATGGGCGGCGCCGCCCATGTGCTGGGTCTGGCGTCGATGGTGATGGATGCGGCCCTGCCGGTCCGCCTGCGGGTGCTGATCCCGGCGGTGGAGAATTCGGTCTCGGGCGCCGCCATGCGACCGCTCGACGTGCTCAAGACCCGCAAGGGCATGACGGTGGAGGTCGGCAACACCGATGCCGAGGGGCGGCTGATCCTGGCCGACGCCTTGTGGGAGGCCGCCCGCGAGCAGCCGGCCCTGCTGGTGGATTTCGCCACCCTGACCGGCGCGGCGCGGGTGGCGCTGGGTCCCGATGTGCCGGTCCTGTTCACCCCCGACGACGATCTGGCCCGGGACCTGTCCCTGGCCGGCGACAATCACGGCGAACCGGTCTGGCGCCTGCCGCTTTACCGTCCCTACCGCCGCATGTTGGACAGCACCGTGGCCGACATCGCCAACATCTCGTCCAGCCCCTACGGCGGGGCGATCACCGCCGCCCTGTTTCTCGCCGAATTCGTTCCGGCCGGCATACCATGGGCGCATTTCGATATTCTGGCCTGGAACGCATCGGCGCGGCCGGGCCGTCCCGAAGGGGGCGAGGCGATGGCGCTGGGCGCCGTTTTCGAAGTGATTACCCGGCGTTTCATAACATTGTGACAATAGAACCGCTTCCGTTGAAACGGGATCGGCTTTATATCTTTGTCATATGGCTCGTTCCGGGCCCGCTCAAACGCCGCGCGGGCTTGTCGCGTTTTCCGGCTGATCCCGTCAGACCGGAAAATGCTCCAAAGGCGATTGCCCGGAAGCCTGACCTGGGATAATAAATTTCGTCGGCGGAACGAACGAGCGGATCATGGTTTCGAATTTCACGGCGGTTCAGGCGCTGCAAGTGTGGCGGGGCGCGATCGTCGAAAGCGTCAGGCGCGACGGCCCCGATTTGTCGGCCCGGCAAATGGCGGTGGTGTTGACCGTCTATTTGACCACGCCGCCCCACACGGTCCGCGGGTTGGCCCACGATCTCAACGTTTCGAAGCCGGCCATTACCCGGGCGCTGGATCGTCTGTCGGAACTGGGGCTGGTCAAGCGCAAGATCGACGAGGCCGACCGGCGCAGCGTGTTGATCCAGCGCACGGTCAAGGGATCGGTTTTCCTGCGTGAATTCGGCGATCTGATCGTCGCCGCCGCCGAAACCGCGCCGAATTCGGGCTGATTTGGTCAAGCCCGCGCGGCGCCTGAGCGATGGTGTTACCGGCCTTCGCGGGTCAGCAACAGCAGCCGCGCCGCGCCGTAGGTGCGCTCGTCGGCGATTTCGAACCCGTCCGGGGGCTGGAACGTTTCGCGGGCGGCGACCTCCGCCACCGCCAGCGCGCCGTCGGCGAGCCAGCCCCGGTCACGCAGGGCGGTCAGGGCCGGCGCCGCCAGCCCCGACCCGTAGGGCGGATCGAGAAACACCAGATCGAAGGCGGCGGGCGCCGGGCCGGGGCGGATGGCGTCGGCCTTGCGGATGGTCACCCGATCGGTTTCCCCCAAAATCCGGGCATTGGCGGCAATCGTGGCCAGGGCGGCGGCGGCATTGTCCAGAAAACAGGCCCGCGCCGCGCCCTGGGACAGGGCCTCGAAGCCCAGTGCTCCGGTGCCGGCGAAAACGTCCAGCACACTTGCCCCCTCCAGCGCCCCCCGGTGGGCCAGGATGTTGAACAAGGCCTCGCGGGTGCGGGCGGCGGTGGGACGGGACAGGCGCCCGGCCGGCGCCGTCAGCATCCGTCCTTTATGGCGTCCGGCGACGATGCGCATGTCCGCCCGTTTCCGCCTGAACGCTGCCGATCTGGTCGCGCAACACCCGCGCCGGCACTTCCTCGACCGTGCCTTCGGCCAGATTGCCCAATTGAAAGGGGCCATAGGCGACGCGGATCAGACGGGTGACCGGCCAGCCGCAATAATCCATCACCCGACGGATTTCGCGGTTGCGGCCTTCGGCGAGCGAGATGGTCAGCCAGGCGTTGGAGCCCTGGCGCCGGTCCAGCACCGCCCGGATCGGTCCGTAACGAACCCCGTCGACGGTAACGCCCTTTTCCAGCGTCACCAGCCGTTCGGGATCGACCTCGCCATGGACGCGGACCCGGTAGCGGCGCACCCAGCCGGTGGCCGGCAATTCCAGGCGCCGCGCCAGGGCGCCGTCATTGGTCAACAACAGCAGCCCCTCGGAATTGAGGTCGAGCCGTCCCACCGACATCACCCGCGGCAAATCGTCGGGCAGACGGTCGAACACGGTGGGCCGTCCCTGGGGATCGCGATGGGTGGTCACCAGCCCCGACGGCTTGTGATAGCGCCACAGGCGGGTGCGGTCGGCCTCGGGCAGGGGCTGGCCGTCCACCACGATGCGGTCGGTGTCGGTGACGGTGACGGCCGGGCTGTCGAGACGGGTGCCGTTGACGGCGACCCGTCCCTCGGCGATCCACCGTTCGGCTTCGCGCCGGGAACAGAGACCGGCGCGGGCCAGGCGCTTGGCGATGCGTTCGCCCTTGTCGTCGGTTTTGGTGCCGCTCTTGGTGGTTCCGCTCATGGCCGGCACGCTGCGACGAAGGCATCGAGAAGGGCGGAATCGGCGGGACCGATATGGTATTCGGGGTGCCATTGCACGCCGATGCAAAAGCGGCGCGACGGGTCTTCGACGCCCTCGATCACCCCGTCGGCGGCGCGGGCGTTGACCACCAGGTTCGGCGCCGGCGCCTTCACCGCCTGATGGTGGGCGCTGTTGACGGCGATGGTGCCGGTCCCGGCGATGGCGGCCAGCCGCGTGCCCGCCACCAGGGCCACGTCGTGGCCGGGTTCCGTGCGGGGATTGGGCTGCTCGTGGGCCAGGGCGCCGGCGATCTCGTCGGGAATATGCTGGATCAGCGATCCGCCCAGGGCGACGTTGAGCAATTGCTCGCCGCCGCAAATGCCCAGGATGGGCAGGTCGCGGGCCAGGGCGCCCCGGACCATGGCCAGTTCGAATTCGGTGCGCCGCGCCTTGACGATCACCAACGGGTGGCGTTCGGTGGCGCCGAACAAAGACGGGTCCACGTCGAAGGCGCCGCCGGTCAGCAGCAATCCGTCGATACGGTCGAGATACAGGTCGGCCAGTTCGGGATCGTGGGGCAGAAGGACCGGCAGGCCGCCGGCCGCGACGATGGTGTCGGAATAATTCCTGCGCAGGGCGTACCACGGCAGTTTGGCGTAACCGCCGGCCTCCTCGCTGTCGAGGGTGATGCCGATCACGGGACGGGACGTCATGAAAACCTCGAAGCGGCGGGGATCACGTCCCTTCGTATAGAATGCGGGTCTCTTTCCGGCAACGGCGAAGCTGTGTTACCTCTGGATGAAATGACGAATATGAGCGACCCCATGGACCTGGCCTTCGCCGCCGCGCGCGAAGCCGCGGGGCTGGGCGAGGTGCCGGTGGGGGCGGTGGTGGTGCAAGACGGCCGGGTCCTGGCGGTCGCCGGCAACCGGGTCGAAACCCAGGCCGATCCCACGGCCCACGCGGAAATTCTCGCCATCCGCGCCGCCGCGGCCGCCCTGGGCGCACCGCGTCTGGAGGGAGCCGATCTGTACGTCACCCTGGAACCCTGCCCGATGTGCGCGGCCGCCATCGCCCATGCCCGTCTGCGCCGCCTGTATTTCGCCGCCTATGACCCCAAGGGCGGCGGCGTCGAACACGGCGCCCGGGTGTTCGAGCGCGCCACCTGTCACCATCGCCCGGAAATCTATGGCGGCCTGCGCGAGAACGAAGCCGCCGGCCTGCTGCGCGATTTCTTCCGCGATCGACGTTAATTATTCCTCGCCCTCCGGCGACCGGCAGCGGGCCGCGACCTCGTCGAGCAGGTGGCGGATCGAGATCGGTTTGGTGATGACCTGATCGAAGCCGTGGCCCAGGAATTCCGCGATCGAGGCGGCATCGGCATAAGCGGTCACCGCCATTACCGGCAGATGGCGAGTGCGGGGGTCGCCGCGCAACAGCTTCAGCAGGTCCACCCCCGACCAGCGCGGCAATTGGATATCCATCAGCACCAGGCCGGCGCCGCATTCCACCGCCATCTCCACCAATCCCTCGCCGTCGGGCGATCCCACGGTCCGATAGCCGACGACACCAAGCGCCTGTTCCAGCAGCTTCATGTTCATGGCGTTGTCCTCGACGATGAGGACCGTTCCGCTCACGTCGCCTCTCCCGGCACGGCGCTGATCCCGACCGCCATGCGGGCCGGCGCGCCGGCCTGATAGGTGCCGACGAAGGCGGCGAAATCGGCGGCCGGCAGCGGCCGTCCGATCAGATAACCCTGAATTTCATCGCAACCGTGGCGGGCCAGCAGCGAAGCCTGCGCTTCGGTTTCGACACCTTCGGCAATGGTGCGCAGCGACAGGGAATGGGCGAGCGAGATGATGGCGTTGGCGATGACCCTTCCGTCCTGATCATGGTCGAGGTCGCGGACGAAGGCGCGGTCGATCTTGACGGTATGAACCGGGAAGCGCTTGAGATAGGCGAGTGAGGAATAGCCGGTGCCGAAATCGTCGATGGACAGGCAGACGCCGAGCGCCGCCAGTTCGCGCAGCGTTTTGAGCGTGCCCTCGCCATCGGCCATCAGCATGCTTTCGGTCAGCTCCAGGTCCAGCGCCGACGGATCGACGCCGGTTTCGTCGATGGCGCTGGCGACCTGGGCCGCCAGATCGGCCTCGCGGAATTGGCGGCTGGAGATGTTGACCCCCAACCTGAGGCGCGGCAGACCGGCCCGGTTCCAGTCGCGCAATTGCCGGCAGGCTTCGCGCAGCACCCAGGCCCCCAAGGGCACGATCAGGCCGCTTTCCTCGGCCACGGGCACGAATTTGTCGGGGGGGATGATGCCCAATTCCTGGTGGCGCCAGCGGATCAGGGCTTCGGCGCCGACCAAAGCGTAATCGGACAGGCGCACCTGGGGCTGGAAAAACAGTTCGAACTGGCCATCCCGCAGCGCGTCGGCGATGGACCGCTCCATGGTCAGCCGTTCGGACACCGTCGACGACATGGCGGCGTCGAAAAAGCCGAGATTGTTGGTCGGGTCCTTTTTGACCGCATGCAACGCCACTTCCGCGTTGCGCAGCAATTCGGCGGCGTCGGAGCCGTCGCGGGGAAAGATGGAAATACCGATATCGGCCGGCACCAGCAATTCGCTGCCCTCCACCTGATAGGGGGCGGCGAGCAATTCATCGATCTCCTGGACCGCATCGGTCACCGCTCCGATATCGTCGAGCTGGGGGACGATCACGGCGAATTCGTCCCCGCCCAGGCGGGCGGCGGTGGCCCCGGTGGCCGTCATGCGGTTGAGGCGGTGGGCGGTTTCGCGCAGCAACCGGCTGCCGACCTCGTGGCCCAGCGAATCGTTGATGGTGGTGAAACCGTCGAGATCGACGGTGAGCACCGCGACCTGATGGCCCATCGCGCCGGCCTGATTGATCGCCTGGGACAGGCGGTCGGACAGCAAGGCCCGGTTGGGCAGGTCGGTCAGCGGGTCGTGGTTGGCGAGATAGGCGACCCTTTGGGCCAGGGCCTTGTTCTCGCTCAGATCGCGAATGGTGCCGGTGAACAGGCGGCGCTTGTCGACGCGCAATTCCGACACCGACAAATGGACGGGAAACGTGGTGCCGTCGCGGCGCCGGGCCAGGACTTCGCGGCCCACGTTGATGAGATTGCCGCCGCCGCCGCCAAGATAGGTCCGCAAATAATCGTTGTGGCGGCTGGCGTCGGGCTCGGGCATCAGGCGGGCCACGTTATGGCCGATCACGTCCGACAGGGCGTAGCCGAAAATGCGTTCGACGGCGAGATTGGCGTTCAGCACCGTGCCATGCTCGTCGATGGTGATGATGCCGTCGAGCACCGTATCCATGATGGCGCGGATACGATGTTCGCGGGCGACCACGGCGCGCATCGCCGCGGTGACGTCGGTGGTGTCGCGGGCCACCACCAGGGTGGCGGCGCTGTTTTCCCGGCGCAGGGGAACCGCCGACAATTCCATGTCGCGCACCCGGCCGGCCAGGGTGACGATCTTGACCGGGACCGGATGGCTTTCGCCGTAAAAGGCTTCGAACCCTTCGGCGAAGGCGCTTTGGTAATCGGGGTGGATGAAATCGAGAAAGGCCCGGCCTTCGCATGATTCCGGCGAGGGGGCCCGCAACATGCCCAGACCGGCGGCATTGATGCGCTCGACGATGCCGTCGGTGCAAACGCAGATCAGGTCGGGCGACAATTCGACCAGATCGCGATAGGAGGCCTCGTCGCGCACCAGCGCCGTTTCCAGCATGGAAACGTCGGTGATGCGGTCGATCATCCGCAAAAGCTGTTCACCGGCCACGTTGATCTCGTGGGCGGCCTCGCCGCAGATGCCCGCTTCCCCCCGGGTCGCGTCTTCACCGGCCAGATTTTCGGCCAGCCCGATGATATCGTTGAGCGGCCTCCGGATTTCCCGGCTCATGCGCGCCATGAAGTCGGTCTTGGCGCGGCTGGCCATTTCCGCCTCTTCCTTGGCGTCGGCCAGTTTGGCCGCCGCCGCCCGTTCCTCGGTGATGTCGCGGACGAACATGGCGCACAGCCGCCGCGCCGCGCCGGTGGCGGTGACCGCCCGCAACCGGGTGGTGAACCATCGGGGACCGTCCGTATCCTGGAATTCGACGGTCAGCCCTGTATCCAGCGCGCGGGCCAGGGACTGGCGGCGTTGCGTCACCAGATCGGGCGGCAGCAGATCGAAAAGATTGCGGCCCTCGACCTCTTCGAGCGGGCGGCCCAGGTAATCGGCGGCCTTGGCGTTGAGGGTAAGGACCGTCCCGGTTTCGTCCAGAAGCAGGGCCAGATCGTGGCTGGCGTCCAGCAGGGCGCGGCTGGTGTGCTGCGACGCGTTCAGGGCTTCCTGGAATTTCTGCCGCTCGACCGCATGGGAGATGACCCGGGGCAGGATTTCCATGCCCGCTTCGGATTTGACGATGTAATCAAGCGCGCCGGCGCGGATGGCGCCCTCGGCCATGCGGGTGTCGTCGAAGCCGGTCAGCACCACCAGCGCTTTTTCCGGGCAAGCCGCTTTGAGGCGAAGCACCGCATCCAGGCCGGTCGCGTCGGGAAGGCCCAGATCCACCAGCAGGCATTCGTAGTCGCAAAAAGGGGCCAGCGCCATGGCCTCGGCCAAGGTGGCGACACCCGTGACCGACCAAACGGGGACCATCTCCGCCAGCTTGATGTCGATCATCCGCTGGTCGGCTGGGTTATCCTCGACGACGAGAATTTTTTTTGACGATGGCCCAGCGATCATTGTTCAAAAAGATGCATGATCCGCACAACGAAGTAAATGTCCGCTCGCCGAGTGTTTGCCCCGGTTGCGACCGGACCATCCATTTTCGATTGAAAAAGACATTTTTATCAATGGTCGATTGCGCAATGGTGGTAAAGCGGCCCTGGCCGCGTCCGCCCGGCGCCACGATCCCGGCGCGGAATCAGCGGCCCGGCGGTCGTTGTTTGGACAGCCATTGGATAACGGTCGGCACCATGGCTTTGCAGGTCAGGCCGACCGAAACCTTGAGCTTGTCCTTGTCCTGGCTGAGATGGATCAGGTTGTCGACGGTCTTGCGCAGGATGTCCTTGGCAAAGGCGGGAATCGACAGAATTTGCGGCAGCCGGTCCCCGAACGCCTGCCTCAGTCCCTCCACCAGAATTTCGGTCTTGTCGATATTCAGGCGTTGGAGTTCCTGAAGATTTTCGGCGGCGACGGTGCACAGCACGTCGCCCAGGACCTGGGCGGTGTTCTTGTCCAGCGCGGTGACCAGATTGAAGAAATCGCTGTCGCGGGCGAAAAAGCGCCAGGCGGATTCGCCCAGGAGCGTGCGATAGAAGGTGTATTGGTCGCCGCTCCAGGCCGCGATTCCGGGCAAGGCCTCGGGGCGCTGGTTCAGCACATGGGCGAATTCGGCGCCGCTGGTTTGGCGCGCCTTGCGGATGATCAGGGGGTCGAATCCGGCCACGGCGGCGATGGCCTTGGGCGTGGTCAGCGCCAGGAACCCGATATCGAGCTCGATGATTTGCTGATAGGTCAGGCGATCGTAGGCGTCCAGCAGCGGCAATTGCCATCCGAACGCCATATAGCGCAGGATTTCACGCAACTTGCGCTCTTCGGTCGGATCTGCGGCCCGCTGGACGGCGACCTGCTCGGTCTTCTTGAAGAACAGGAACGAGGTCTTGGTGACCGTTTCCATGACCGTTTCGGGCGGGTGGTCGTGACTCAGCGCCTTTTTGGCGCAGGTCCGCACCAGAAGATGCTGGATTTGGTTGAGACTGACGCCGCAGATCAGGGGCTCGTCGTCGGATCGCACCGGGCCGCCGCCGGCCTTGGGCCGGACGATGGCGTCCGTCGTCTCGCGGTGGGCGATGAAGGCCTTGATGAAGGCGGCAAGCGCCGCCGGTTGGGCAATCAGGCTTTGGTAGGCGATGGCGTGGTCCATCTGGCCGGCCGTCTGCAGGGCGGCCAACGCCTGTTTGACCCCCTCGATGACGGCCCGTTTGGTTCCGGCGTCAAGATCGGCCGACGGGGGAAGTGCCGTTGCTGCCATAACCTCTACCGTATCGTGCGCCAATCGCCGACGCGAAATTTTCCGCTATCGTCAGCGACCAGGGACGGTTGCGAACGAATGGCGGCCATCGAAAGCGGATCAGCGGCCGGCGGATGCCGATCCCACGCCCTTCGCAGCCGCGGCGCCACGATTGAGCCCGTAGATGCCGCGTTGTTCGGGGATGGGCTTGAAGCGGTCGGAGATGCCGAGAACGGTTTCGGCGCCGCCCAGATACAATAATCCATCGTCGGGCATGACGCGGCTGACATTTTCAAGAACCCGCGATTTGGTGGGTTGGTCGAAATAGATCAGCACGTTGCGGCAAAACACCACGTCGAATTGCCCCAGTGGCTTCAAATCGTGGAGGAGGTTGAATTCCCGGAACTGGACCATGGCTCGGATCGACGAATCGATCTGCCACATTTCGGTGTTCTTCTTGAAGTATTTGACCAGAAGCTGGATCGGCAGGCCGCGTTGGACCTCGAACTGGGAATAAAGACCGGCCTTGGCCTTGTCCAACATCTCGTGGGAGATATCGGTTCCCACGATTTCGATCTTCCAGCCGGGCAGGCGCGCCGCTTCCTCTTTCAGAACCATCGCCAGGGAATAGGCTTCCTGGCCCGAGGAACAGGCGGCGGACCAGATGCGGAAGGATTTTCTCGCAGCCCGGCTTTGCAGAAGCTGCGGCAGCACGATGGAGCGGAACTGGTCGAACGGCTTGATGTCGCGAAAGAAGAACGACTCGTTGGTCGTCATCGCTTCGGTGACTTCGCGCAGAAGGTCTTCGCCGGCGGTTCGCAGGCTTGAAAGCAATTCGTCCAGACCTTTGAGGCCGCGCTTGCGGGCCACCGGCGTCAGGCGGCTTTCCAGCAGGTAGGCCTTGTCGGGGGTGATGACCAGCCCCGAACGTTCCTTCAGGATTTTGGCGATGACGTCGAAATCGTCCGGTCGCATGATCAGCGCCTCGCCGCCAGCTTCATGATCCAGGGGGCGATCTCGGGCAAGGGCAGGATGGCGGAGCAGATGCCCGCCGTCGCCACGGCGCCGGGCATGCCCCAGACCACGCTGCTGGCTTCGTCCTGGGCGATCACGGTGCCGCCCGCCGCCACCACATTGTGGCCGCCCTTCAATCCGTCCGATCCCATGCCGGTCAGGATACAGGCCAGGGTTCGTTTGCCATAGATCGCGGCGACGCTGCGCAACATGGGGTCTACCGCCGGCCGGCAGAAATTCTCGGGCGGGTTCTTGTTGAGGCGCAGCACGGTATCAGGCCCTTTTTTATCCAACACCATGTGGAAATCGCCCGGGGCGATATAGACCCTGCCGCCCGAGACGATCTCACCGTCCTGGGCTTCCCGCGCATCCCAGCCGGACACGCGGGAAATGTGCTCGGCGAGAATGGTGGTAAAGGTGGCGGGCATGTGCTGGGTGATCAGAATCGGTTGGCGGACGGTGCCGGCGCGCATGGTGCCGAAGACCGAGAACAGGGCCTGGGGACCGCCGGTGGAACTGCCGATGGCGATGATGTCGGGTGGCTCGGGCATCGCCTGGCGCACGATCGCCGCCGGACGGGGAGCCGGCGAAGCGGCGGGGTGGAGCAGAGCGGCGGCATGGGGCGCGGCGGCGGGGGCGGCCTGGCGCCGGGGAGCCAGGCGACGGCGGGCCGCGCCCAGGGCCTTGACCTTGCCCAGCAGCTCGGTCTTGAAATCCAAGCCGCCGACCAGATCGCGGGTCGTGGTCGGCTTGGCGATATAGTCGGCGGCGCCGATCTCCAACGCCCGCATCGACACGTCCGCGCCCTTGACCGTCAGCGTCGATTGCATGATCACGCGGACATGGGGATCCAGCGCCAGCAATTTCGGCAGCGCCGTCATGCCGTCCATCACCGGCATTTCGATATCGAGCAGGATGACGTCGACCGGATTGCGCTCCAGCGCCGAAATCGCCATCTGGCCGTTGCCGACCGAAGTGACCACCTGGACGTCCGGGTCGTCTTCCAGGATGCGGCTAACCAGGCCGCGAACCACGGCCGAGTCGTCGACGATCATGACCCGGACCCGATCCGAGGGGGAAATGGCGGCAGAGGAAACGGGGTCAATGGCCATGGGACGACGGGAAGCTCCGGCAGCGCGTAACGGGAATCAGAGCAGGCCGACCTGCGAAAACTTGGTCTGAAGTATTTCGCTGTCGAACGGCTTCATGATGTATTCGTTGGCCCCGGCGGTGATGGCCGCCTGGATATGGTCGATATCATTCTCTGTCGTGCAGAAAACCACGACCGGGTGGTCGCCGCCCGGCAGCTTGCGCAGCTCCTTCAAGAATTCGATGCCGTTCATGACCGGCATGTTCCAGTCGAGCAGGACGGCGTCGGGCATGTTCGCTTTGCAGATATCCAGCGCCCGCTGCCCGTCCTCGGCCTCATCGGTGTCGAAGCTGAGTTCGCGAAGGATTTTCTTCGCCACCATGCGAATAACCTTGGAGTCATCGACAATGAGACAGGATTTCATGCCCAAACTCGCTCCCTGGCGAAGCATCCGCTCCGAAATCCGGCGCCGCCGGCTGGTCCGCCGCTCCTACATGCGCCGGGCGGCGGGTATTGATACGCGCTTTCCAGCCCCAATCCCAACATTACGATAAAAACATGTCATTTGGGGAGTGGGGCGGACAAGACCGCGCCTTTTCTTATTCCGCCCGTGTGAAGTCCAGCAATTTGGCGACGTCGAGGACGACCAGCAGTTTACCTTCCAGCCGGTAGATGCCCATCGAGAATTCCCGCCATTTGATATCGAGGGTGGGCGGGTTGCGCTCGAACTTGGCGACGGGCAGGGACAGCACCTCGCCGACCGAATCGACCATCAGGGAATAAAGTTCGCCGCCCAATTCGACGACGACGCTCATCCCCTTGTCCTCTTCCCCGCGCCGATTCAGATCCAGACGCAGGCGCACGTCGATGGCGGTGACGATGCGGCCGCGCAGATTGAGGCTGCCCGCCACTTCGCGCGGCGCCAGGGGAATGCGGGTGATCTTCTGGGGGCCGAGCACGTCCTGGACCGTCAGTACCGGGATGCCGAACAATTGCCCCTCGATCAGCATGGTGACGAAATCCTGGGTCTCCTGCGCGACCAGGTCGGTGCTTTGACGCTTTGACGGAACAATCTGATTCATGCGGCACCTTTAACGGTGGCAATGGTCTGGGAAAGGGTGGACAGAAGCGAGTCGCGGTCGAATTTGGCCACGTAATCGTTGAACCCGACCGAGCGGCCCCGTTCGAAATCCTTATCGGTGGCGTGCGACGACAGGGCGATCATCGGGGTGGTCTGCCAGCGATTGTCGGCCCGCACCGCGGCGGCGAATTCGAAGCCGTTCATTCCCGGCATCTCGATGTCGCTGATGATCGCGTCGAACTCGTTGCCCTGTTCGCGTAGCGACAGGGCGCGGTCGGCGCTGTCCACCGCGGTCACCTCGTAGCCGGCCACCGACAGCAGCGGGGTCAGCAGGTTACGGAAGAACGGGCTGTCGTCGACCAGAAGAATGCGGGGCGCCACATGCTCCTCGTTCCCGCCGAATTCCTTGGTGCTGCCGAACCAGTCGCCGAAGGCCTCGAGCAGATAAGAGCCCGCATCGATGATGGTGGTCGCCCTGCCGGCGATGACCGCGGTGCCGATGACGCCGGGGGTGTCGGTGCTCAATTCCACCTTGAGCCGGTCTTCCACGATATCGACGATCTCGTCCACCACCAGCCCCATGGTGTGCTCGCGGTCCGAGAACACCAGCACCGGCTGGCGCCCCTCCTCGCGGAGCGACAGGCTGCCATCGACGCCGATCAGGGGCATCAGGTGACCACGATACTGAACCATCGGTTTGCCGTGACTGTACTCCACGTCCTTGACGTCGATTTCTTCGAGACGCGCCACCAGGGCCAGCGGCACCGCCTTGAGATCGTCGCCGCCGCCACGGAACACCAGCAGCGACGTCTTGGCGTCGCCGTGACCCTCGCGCGCCAGATGGGTCTCGGCGGTTTGGGCGCCGGCCATCATGCCGGACTCGCCGGTGGAACCGGCGATGCCGTTGGGATCGAGGATCATGATGACCGAGCCGTCGCCGAGGATGGTGTTGCCCGAGAACATGGTGATGTGGCGCAGGATCGGCGCCACCGGCTTGACCACGATTTCCTCGGTGTCGAACACCCGGTCGACGATGATGCCGAAGGTATAGGTGCCCACCTGGGTGACGACGATGAAGGTTTCCTGGCGTTCATTGTCGCCCGATCCCGCCAGACGCAGCAGCTTTTGCAGGCTGACCAGGGGCAACAGGCGGTCGCGCAGGCGCAGGACCGGCGCGTTGTTGATCATTTCGATGCCGTTTTCGGAAGACGGGGTGACCCGCACCAGTTCGAGAACGCTGATCTGCGGTATGGCGAAGCGTTCGCTCGCGCATTCGACGATGAGCGCCGAGACGATGGCGAGCGTCAGCGGAATCTTGATGACGAAGGTCGACCCCTTGCCCGGCTGCGACTTCAGTTCGACGGTGCCGCCGATCCGCTCGATGTTGGTGCGCACCACGTCCATGCCGACGCCGCGGCCCGAAACGCTGGTCACCTTTTCGGCGGTGGAGAAGCCGGCCTTGAAAATGAACTGGTGGATCTGCTGGGGCGTCATGCTCTCCAGCTCGCTTTCGCTGGCCAGCCCGTTCTGGATCGCCTTGGCCTTGATCCGATCGACATTGAGGCCGCGCCCGTCGTCGGAAATCTCGATGATGATGTGACCGCCCTCGTGATAGGCGTTCAGCACGATCTTGCCCACTTCGGGCTTGCCGGCCAGCTTGCGCTCTTCGGGGCCTTCCAGGCCGTGATCGGCGGAATTGCGGACCATGTGGGTCAGGGGGTCCTTGATCAGCTCCAGCACCTGGCGGTCCAGCTCGGTCTCGGCGCCCAGCATCTGAAGGTCGATCTTCTTGTGCATTTCGACCGAGAGATCGCGGACGATACGCGGCAGCTTGGCCCAGGCGTTGCCGATGGGCTGCATGCGGGTCTTCATCACCCCTTCCTGAAGGTCGGTGGTGATGTGGGACAGGCGTTGCAGCGGCGCGGTGAATTCGCTGTCGTCGCGGCCACGCACCATTTGCAACAATTGATTGCGGGTCAACACCAGTTCGGACACCAGCGTCATCAGATTTTCGAGCAATTCGACGTTGACCCGGATGGTCTGGGCCGCGACCGCCGATTCCTTGGGGGCGTCGGTCAGGCCCGACGGCGCGGCGGGGGCCGATTGGGGGCGAACCGCCGGCGGCGCGCTGGTGGTGGCCGGCACCGACGGCGCGGGCTCGTCGTGATGCTCTTCCTCGTGGCTCTCGGCCGCGGCCTGGGTATCGGGTGTCTCGTCGTGGGTTTCGGCCGGCGCTTCCGGTTCCGCCGGAATTTCCGGTTCCGGGGCCTTGGCCGTCTTCGCGGCGACGGGCTCGAATTCCGGCATCGGCGGCGGCGGGGGCTTCGGCGCGCCGCCATCGGCCATGGCGTTCAGTCGGGCGATCAGATCGCCGTCATCGCCCTCGGGCTCGCATTCATTCTGTTCCAAATGGGACAGAATCGCCTTGATGCGGTCGATGGCGCCGAGAATGAGGGTGACGGCGTCGGGCGTGACTTCAAGTTCGCCGTCGCGAATTTTGCCCAGAACGTTTTCGCCGGCATGGGCGACGTGTTCCAGCCGGGGCAGGCCGAGAAAGCCGCAGGTTCCTTTGATGGTGTGGACCAGGCGAAAGATGTTCTGAAGGATCGAAGGCTCGGGATTCTGTTCGAGCTTCACCAGTTCAACATCCAAGACCGACAGGCTCTCCGATGTTTCGGTCAGGAACTCGCTGAGAAGATCATCCATTGCCGGCGCTTGCCTCCACCCCGTGTCCCGCTCCGACCCCCGAACGATGAAAATCGGAAAAGCGGATCACTCGAATTATTTATTTACATCGCAGATTCAACAATCGGGGCCAACAATCGGGACGATTGCCGGTGTGCGCCCAACCGGGTCTGCCATGCGTTTTTCCCGCCGCTTTTCGCACCCGCTCCGGCAAGCGGTCGGATGCGTGAAATACGGCCACCTCTCTCATAGCACGGCCGAGAAGGCTTTAGAAGAACCGTGAACCGCGGAACGGACAACAGACACAATTTCGCTACGAAAGGATGTGGGCGATTGGCGATCGGCCAAATGCTTTAGTTTAATCTTATCTATAGGCAGGCCTTTGCCGGCGCCCGGTGATACCAGCGTGCGATCGGCGCGACTCCCGATTTTCCGGCTCGCACCCTTCGTCACTCAGTCCACCGTCAACGTCACCTCGGCTTCGTTTTGGGTGACTTGCACCATCCCGCCGGCCAGAAAGCGGGCCAGCGCCGCCTGGGCGCCTTTGGGGCCGGTGGCGGGATTTCCCGCCAGAGCGGCCAGACTGTCCGGGGGCAGGGTCGCGTTCCGGCCGCGTCCGATCACGGTTGCCGCCGCGCCGCCATTTTCTTTCGGTTTCGCAATGATCGTGACGGTGCCGCCCATCGGCAGGCAGTCGCGGATCAGCAATATCAGGTTGAGCAGCAGTCGCGCGCCGTCGGCGGGCAGGGTCGGCGCGGCCACCCGCCAATCCAAAACGAAAGTGGGCGCCGCCTGCGACGTGGTGCTGTCGAGAAAGGCGCGGGACAGGGTGGCCAGGGTGTCGGATTTCTGGTCGGCGCTGGCCGGGCCGAAGGCGGCGCGCAGGAATTTGAGGCGCTGAACGGCGGCGGTGGCCGCGGTGGCGACCAGGGCGATGGTTTCGGAATCGGCGCCCATTTCAGCCAGCAGCTCGGTGCCGGCGGCGGCCGCGGTTATCGGCCCCGACAAATCGTGGCAAAGACGGGCGCACAGAAGGCCGGCGAGGGCGGTGTCGTCGCTTTCCGTCATCGATGTTTCTCTTTCGATGTTTCTCTTTCGATCCGTATCACAGGGTGTCGCGCAGGATTTCCATCGCCTGGTTCAACTGGCTCATGCGGACATGGCTGCCGAAGGGCGAATCGGGATGGTGAATGGTGGCCAGCATGCGGAAGCGGGCGCGAACCGTGCGGCGATCCGGCCGGACGCCGGGCGCGAAACCCAGGACGTGCAGGGCTTCGGCGCGTGTGGCGACGCCGTCCGGCAGGGGGTCGAACGCCAGGATGGAGATCACCGCCTGCATCCGTTCCATTTCCTCGCCGATCTCTTCGGGGAGACGGCCGTCGGATACCGCCTTTTCAGGCGGTTCGGCGTTGGTTTCGGACTCGGTTTCGGCGGGCGGGTCGCGTGGATCGTCCAGGCGTACCGCCAGATCGCCCCGCTCCATCGCCAGAGCCAGACCAAGGGCGCGGCGGATGGTAACGGGATCGAAACCGGGCGCCATCCGCACCTGCAGACGGGGCTTGCGCCGCCATGGCCGGCCCTTGGCCGGTCCCGATTTGAGGATGACGGTTTCGCGGTCGCCGGCCTCGGGATCGCCGGGGTCGGCGGCGGCCTGGACGATGGCGGCGGGCATGACCAGAAGGACCGAGCGGGCGATGTCGCCGACATTGACCTGGCGCCCCGCCGCCAAAGCCTCGACGGCGTCGCGAAAGGCGCTGGCGCAGGGGATGGTATAGGATTGCTTGTTGGCCGAAGCGGGGCGACCGGCACGGGCGGTTTCGTCCGCCGTGTCGGCGTGGTAGGCGGCGTCAAGGCTGTCCATCGGCACCCGGCGGCCTTGCCGCGCTCTCCTGTCGTTTCACTGACGGGACGAGTATGGCGCTTCGACTCCCCCGGTCAACTGCTATCGTGGCTGCGAGGGTCGAAGATTTGCGGCGGTCGACCGCCCGTCCCCCATCGACAGGGCGGTTTCGCTTGAAAATCCGGCATAAACGAGACGCCCCGGAACCTGGAGGCAAGGGTGGAAGGCCGGACGGCGACCCGGACCGGAAATCGTTACGGCTGCTTCCTTCCGGACCTGACCGGGTTGGCGACGGGTCCGCCCGCCGCCGACCTTCCGGGGCCGATTTATGGGTATCCCGGCCCCTCAATGCAAGGAGAATCCCCATCCCGCTGTTGACCTGCGGCCCCCGGAGGCGCCTGAGGCCCACCAAAAACCCAACCCTCGACCTACGGCACCGGAGGCGCCTTCAGGCGCCGACTAGCGCGTTGAGCGCGCCGCAGCGCCCGTCAGGGCGCGAGGATAAGCCAAGCGCGAGCGCCGGCGCTTGAGGCAAACCAAATAAGGCCCACCAAAAACTACCGCCGGCGCTCAACCAAAAATTACCATCACCCCTTGTTCATCCGGTTTTCCACCAGATCCTCGACCACCGCCGGATCGGCCAGGGTGGAGGTGTCGCCGAGATTGGAGAAATCGTCCTCGGCGATCTTGCGCAGGATGCGGCGCATGATCTTGCCCGACCGGGTCTTGGGCAGGCCCGGCGCCCATTGGATGAGATCGGGGCTGGCGATGGGACCGATTTCCTTGCGCACCCAAGCCACCAGCTCCTTGCGCAGTTCCTCGGTGGGCTCCTCGCCCTGGATCAGGGTGACATAGGCATAGATGCCCTGGCCCTTGATCGGGTGGGGAAAGCCGACCACGGCCGCCTCGGCCACCTTGGAATGGGCGACCAGGGCGGATTCCACTTCCGCCGTGCCCAGCCGGTGGCCGGACACGTTGATCACGTCGTCCACCCGGCCGGTGATCCAGTAATAGCCGTCCTCGTCGCGGCGGCACCCGTCGCCGGTGAAATACATGCCGGGATAGGCGGAGAAATAGGTCTGGATGAAACGGTCGTGATCGCCATAGACCGTGCGCATCTGGCCCGGCCAGGAGCGGGCCAGGCACAGATTGCCGGAGGCCGCGCCCTCCAGTTTCTTGCCGTCGGCATCGACCAGAACCGGCTCGATGCCGAAAAACGGCCGGGTCGCCGAGCCGGGTTTCAAGGGGGTGGCGCCGGGCAGAGGCGTGATGAGGATGCCGCCGGTTTCGGTCTGCCACCAGGTATCGACGATGGGGCAGCGTTCGTCGCCGACGACGCGGTGATACCACAGCCAGGCTTCGGGATTGATGGGTTCGCCCACCGATCCCAGGATGGCCAGCGAGCGCCGGTCGGTTTTTTTGACCATCGCCTCGCCCTCCCGCATCAGGGCGCGGATGGCGGTGGGCGCGGTGTAGAAGCTCTTGACCTTGTGTTTATCCACCACTTGCCAGAACCGCGAGGCGTCGGGCCAGGTCGGCACGCCCTCGAACATCAGGGTGATGGCGCCGTTGGCCAGGGGGCCGTAGACGATATAGCTGTGGCCGGTGACCCAACCGACATCGGCGGTGCACCAATAGACGTCGCCGTCGTGATAGTCGAAGACGTATTGGTGGGTCATCGAGGCATAGACCAGATAGCCGCCGCTGGTGTGCAGCACGCCCTTGGGCTTTCCGGTCGAACCCGAAGTGTAGAGGATGAACAGCGGGTCTTCGGCCGACATTTCGGCGGCGGTGTGATCGGGGGATTCGGCCGCGGTCACCTCGTGGTACCAATGGTCGCGACCATGGACCATGTGGATCGGCGCGCCGGTACGCTTGACGACGACCACGTTTTTGACCGACCAGCTGGTTTCCAGGGCCTTGTCCACATTGGCCTTCAAAGGAATGGCGCGGCCGCCGCGCACGCCTTCGTCGGCAGTGATGACCAGATTGGAATCGCAATCCTGGATGCGGCCGGCCAGGGCGTCGGGGGAAAATCCGCCGAACACCACCGAATGGATGGCGCCGATCCGGGCCGCGGCCAGCATGGCCACCGCCGCTTCGGGGATCATCGGCATGTAGATGGTGATGCGGTCGCCCTTCTTCGCGCCCATGCGGGTCAGCGCGTTGGCCAGGCGGCAGACCCGCTGATGCAGGTCGCGATAGGTGATGTGTTCGGATCGGGTGGGATCGTCGCCTTCCCAGATGATGGCGGTCTGGTCGCCCCGCTTGGCGAGGTGGCGGTCCAGGCAATTGGCGGCGACGTTGAGCGTGCCGTCCTCGTACCAGCGGATGCGGACGTCGCCCTCATAGGAAACGTCGCGGACCTTGGTATAGGGCTTGATCCAATCCAGGCGTTTGCCGTGTTCGCCCCAGAAACCGTCGGGATCCTTCATCGACCGGTCATACCAGGCGCGATAGGTGGCTTCGTCGATCAGGGCCGTTTTGGCCACTTCATCGGGCACGGGAAAGGTTTGGGACATGGACGGGGCCTCCTCGACCTTAATCTTTTTTTCCGGGCGAATTATGGAGGCTTCCCAAGGCCCGTACAATACCGCGCTCCCGGGTCGGTGGCGGCGGCATCGATCGGCATCCTCCGGCCATGTTCGCTTGTGCCGCGCGGGCGGCGATTCGCCGTCATGAGAATGTTTGCGCCACCTCTCGACAAGGGGCGGAAGTCGTCCGTATATAGAAAGAAAGCGGGAGACCCGTCCGCAGGGGTTGTGTGTATCGTGGTGTGACGCTTTGGGCGGGCGTCGGACGATCGAAGTGAGGATGCCATGTCGTTGTTCAACCGTCGGCCGCGCGGCGACGAGGTGCAGCGGGGCGACATTTTCCGTAAAGTCGGAGCTTATGGCGGCGATTGGGTGGTCGAACAGGTGTTCGATTATCCCGACATACCGCGCCATGTCCGCATGGTCGAACAGACCAGCCGCCGGGCCATGACCGTGGCGGTGGCGCTGTTGTCGGACCCGGCTTTTTTCACCCGGGGTTCCCGCCTGTCCTGATGGCGGCCATGGCCGCGAGATCGGTGGCGAGGCGGGCGACGGGATCGCTCCAATCACCGGGCCGGACCTGATGATAAAGCCGCGCGCTGGGATACCAGGGTGAACGGTCGCGCCCCAGCCAGCGCCAACATCCGTCAAAACGCGACAGGATCAGCGCCGGCCGCCCCAGGGCGCCGGCGAGATGGGCGATCGCGGTATCGACGGTGACCAGCGCGTCGAGATTGGCCAAAATCGCCGCGGTATCGAGCAGATCGCCGATGGCGCCGGTGACGTCGGCGAGAATCATGCCTGCGGGCGGGTTTCCCGCCTGGGCGGCGGCCTCGCCCAGTTGCAGGCTGACCAGGGACAGGCCGGAAAGGTCGGCCAGGGGCGCGAAATCGGCAAGCCGGCATGACCGGCGGTGATCGATCTTGCCGCCGTTGGCGTCCCGCTGATGGGGGGTGCCACCCCACACCAGCCCCACCTTGAAGCCCGGCAGCGGCGCCATCCGTTCCTTCCACAGGGCGCTCGCGGCGGGATCGGGGCCGACATAGGGGATGGCGGCCGGCACCGTATCCAGGCGGGTGCCGAGATAATGGGCGACGCTCATCACCGGCACATGGAAATCGAAATCGGGCAGGGGCTCGCCGGGGGCGATGGCGGCCGTGACGCCGGGGACGCTTCGCATCAGCCGGCTCAGGGCGGGACGTCCGGCGAACAGCACGGTGGCCCCCCGATCGGCCAGAAGCGCGGCGTAGCGGCTGAACTGGATGACATCGCCCAAACCCTGTTCATCGACCAGCACCAGGGTCTTGCCGGCGATGGCCTCGCCGTTCCAGGCCGGACGGTCGGTGTTGAGACGGGTGAAGCCGGGTTTTTTTCGCCGCCATTCGAATTCGGCGAAGCCCTCTTCGAGGCGTCCCTGTTTGAGCAGGGCCAGCGACAGGTCGAAATGGGCGTCGACGGACTGGGGATCAAGGGCGATCGCCCGCCGGAAGCGGGTTTCCGCTTCCGCCAAATCGTTCCGATCATAGGCGTGGACGCCGAGATAGGTTTCGGCCAGGGCGAAGTCGGCATCCAAGGCCAGGGCGGCGCGAAAGAAGCCTTCCGCCCGGTCCATGTCGCGGCGCCCCAAATGGGCGGCGCCGACGTCGCACAGCGATTGCGGGGTGGGCGGCGCCAGGGACGCGGCGCGCCCATAGGCCGCCAGGGCGTCGTCGATGCGGCCCAGGCGGCGCAAGGTATTGCCGAGATCATGCCATAGCGGCGCGCGGGCGGACTCCAGGGCGATTGCCCGCTCCAGGGCGGAAACGGCGCCTTCGTCGTTCCCGGCCGCGCTCAGGGCGGCGCCGAGATTGGCATGGCGCAAGGCATCCTCCGGCCGCAGGGCGACCGCCCGGCGCAGGGCCTCCACCGCATCCGCCGGCCGGCCCGCCTTCAGCAGGGTAAGGCCCAGATTGTTGTGGGCTTCGACATAGGCGGGGCGCAGGGCGATGGCCCGGCCATAGGCGGCGATCGCCTCGTCGAGATGACATCGCGCCGTAGCGGCCGCGCCCAGGGCGTGCCAGCTTTCGGGATGGTCGGGCCGCAGGGTCACGGCGTGGCGGCAGACCGTCAAAGCGTCAACCCATCGCCCCCGGGCGGCAAGCAGGATGCCGAGATTGCAATTGGCCTCGGCATGGTCGGAATCGAGGGCGATGGCGTCGCGGTAGGCGGCCTCGGCCTCGTCGGGCCTTCCCGCCGATTGCAGGGCGAGGGCCAGCCCGGTCCGCACGTCGGCGGAGCCCGGCAGCAGTTCGGCCAGACGGACATAGGTGGCGGCGGCGTCGAGGAAGGCGCCGGCGCCCGTCTGCTCGGCGGCCAGCCCGGCAAGATCGACCATCTCGCGGGTGAGGCGCGGCTTCATTCCGGCCAGGACACCAGATGGTGCTCCAGCGGGCCGGCGCGGTTTTCGGCGACGGCGCGGCCGCGCACCGATATCCCCGCCCGGTGGACGCTTTCGGGATCGCCGGACACCAGCGGATGCCACCAGGCGAGCGGCTTGCCCTCGGCCAGCAGTCGGTAGGCGCAGCTCGACGGCAGCCAGGTCAGGGCGGCGAGATCGTCCAGGGACAGGCGGACGCAATCGGGCACGTAACGATGACGCTCGCCATAGCGCGAACAGGCGCAACTGCCCAGATCGAGCAGGCGGCAGGCGACGTTGGTGTAATGAACGCGCCCGTCGTCCTCGTCTTCCAGCTTATGCAGGCAGCACTTGCCGCAGCCGTCGCATAACGCTTCCCATTCCGCGTCGGTCATGGCCGCCAGCGTCTTGGTTCGCCAGAACGCGGGATTGGTGGGTGCGGATGAAGTCCCGGACATGGGGATAGACCCCCTCGCGCCAGCGGCGGCCGTTGAACACGCCGTAATGTCCGACCTTGGGCTGGAGATGATGGCGGCGCATGGCCGCGGGCAGACCGGAGCACAGACGATGGGCGGCCTCGGTCTGGCCGATGCCGGTGATGTCGTCGCGTTCGCCCTCGATGGTCATCAGCGCGGTCTTTTCGATGCGCTCCGGTTCGATGGCGCGGCCGCGCCACGTCATCCGCCCGCGGGCCAGATCATGGTCCTGGAATACGGAGCGGATGGTATCAAGATAATATTCGGCCGGCAGATCCATCACCGACAGATATTCGTCGTAGAATTTGCGGTGCTGGGCCGCCGAATCGCCGTCGCCCCGCACCAGATTGTTGAACAGGTCCAGATGTTCGCCGACATGGCGTTCGAGATTGAGGCTGACGAAGCCCTGGAGCTGGAGAAAGCCGGGATAGACCCGTCGCCCGTGGCCGGGATGGTTGAAGGGGACGGAATGAATGACGGTCCGTTCGAACCAGGACAGCGACCGCCCGGTGGCCAGCCGGTTGACCTTGGTGGGGTTGATCCGCGTGTCGATGGGGCCCCCCATCAGGATCATCGAGGCGGGCTGAAGAGGATCGTCGTCGGCGGCCAGCAGCGAGACCGCTTCCATCACCGGCACCGCCGGCTGGCACACCGCCAGGACATGGGTACCCGGCCCCAGGACGGCGATGAAATCGAGCAGATAATCGACGTAATCGTCCAAACCGAAGGCGCCGTCCCGCTGCGGCACGTCGCGGGAATCGTGCCAGTCGGTGATGTAAACGTCATGATCGGGCAGCAGGGTCGCCACCGTGCCCCGCAGCAGGGTCGCCCAATGACCCGACAGGGGGGCGACCACCAGCAGGCGCGGATGGGTGCCCGCGGGAATGCCGTCGCGGCGGAAATGGCGCAAGGTGCAAAAGGGAAGAGTGCGCACGGCGACGTCGCCGACAGGGACCGTCCGGCCGTCGACCAGGGTATGGTCGATGCCGAAGCGGGGTTTGCCGTAGCGGCGGGTGGTGCGCTCCACCAGTTCGGCGCCGGCGGCGATGGTTCGTCCCAGCCGGGTATAGGATACGGGCATCCAGGGATGGCTGTAGACGGTGCGCATGGTCTCGGCGAACAGCCGGAGCGGCGTGAACGCCGCGTTCTGGAATTCGACAAGCTGATAGAGCATCGTCAGCGCGCCTTTCCGCCGAAAACCGTAATCACCCCGACAGCGGTGTTACCGGTTCATGATTGCCGCCGCAATGCAAAACGTCACGCCTCGCGATCGATCAGGTGCAGGAACGAGCCGAAAACGCGCCCTCTTCGGTGGCCGGAATCGGCAAGGGCGGCTCCCATGGCGTCGGTGGCCGTGAACAGACGCGGGCCGGCTCCCTCCTCATGGATGCGGGCCATATGGAATTCGTGGCCGCGGAACCGGGCTTTGGCCGGCCCCAACGGGGTATCGGTCAGCAGGGCGGCGCGGCGATAACCGAGGATGGGGCGGGCGGGCGCGGCATCGGTGGCGACGGGCAGCAGGCCGGCCATGGCGTGGCGCGCGCCATCGGCATCGGTGAGCCCGGTGCCCAGCACCATGTAGCCCCCGCATTCGCCGTAAATCCACGCGTCGGCCGCCGCCGCCCGTTTCAAGCCGGCCAGAAAGGCGCCGTTGGCGGCAAGGCGTCCGGCATGCAGTTCGGGATAGCCGCCAGGCAGATAGACGCTGTCGGCATCCACCGCCGGGGCCTGATCGGCGAGAGGCGAAAAGGGCAGAATCTCGGCGCCCTGCCGGCGCCAGCCGTCCAGAATCGCCGGATAGGCGAAAGCGAAGGCGTCGTCCTCGGCGACGGCGATGCGTTGGCCCAGGGGCGGCAGCAGCGGCGCGCCATCGCCGACGGCGCCCGGCCGGCCGGGCCGGGCCAGGGCGACCAGGCGGTCGAGATCGACATGGGTGGAAACGGCGGCGGCGGCGGCGTCGATCAGACCCGCCAGGGCCGGATGTTCACCGGCTTGGACCAGACCGAGATGACGGCTGGGCACGGCGATGGCCTCCAGCCGGGGGATGAAGCCGAGAACGGTCACCTCGGGACAATGACGATCCATGGCGGCGGCGATCATGCGCCGGTGCTTTTCGCCACTGATGCGGTTGAAAACGACTCCGGCGACGCGGCAATCGCTCCGGGCGCGGGCGAATCCGGCCACCAGCGGCGCCGCCGAGGCGGCCATGCCGCGTCCATCGACCACCAGAATTACCGGCCAGCCGGCGCGCGCGGCCAGGTCGGCGGTCGATCCATCGGGGCCATCCGGGGTTTCGGCGCCGTCGAACAGGCCCATCACGCCTTCACAGACGATCAATTCGGACCCGGTGCCCAAGGCGGCGGCGACGCCGGCCAGGGTGGCGGGGCGCATCGCCCAGGAATCGAGATTGAGGCAGGGACGGCCGGTGGCGGCCCGGTGAAAGGCGGGATCGATGTAATCGGGGCCGATCTTGGCCGAAGCCACCCGCATTCCCCGCCGGGTCAGCGCCGCCAGCAGGCCCAGGGTGACCAGGGTCTTGCCGCTGCCCGAAGCCGGCGCCGCCAGAACGATGGCGGCGGGGCCGGCGATCACGACATCAGCCTGGCCAGGGCCGCATCCATGCGGGCGCGTCTGCTGATGGGACCCATCATTTCCGGGCTGGAGGCGGCGTCACGCTTGAGCGTCGGCGCGTGGCGTTCGGGATCGACGGTGATGAACAACGGCGCGACCTTGGCCGGCCGGCCGACCCGCGACCGGTCGAGGGTGATGGCGATGGTGGTCATCGTGGTCGGGCAGATGTCGGGGCAGCGGCTGTAGCCGAAATAGACCAGTGTGGCGTGGCCGTAGAAATCAACGTCGGTGATGTGACGGTCATGGCCGTTCGCCAGGGCGAAGGGGCCGTCGGCATGCAGGGTCGGCGTGGCGGGAACCTCTTGCCACATCAGGAAGCGGACGCCGCCGGCGATGAGGGCGACCGCCAAAATGGCAAGCATGGCCAGAACGGACTTCTTCATCGCGGTCGCTCCTCCCCCGGTCAGACCGGTCGCCACCAATCCAGCGTGCGGCGCAAATCCACCACCTTGCCGACCACCAGCAACGCCGGCGGCTCCACGGCGGCGGCGGCGACGTCCTCGGCCAGGCGCCCCAGGGTGGTGACCAGCACCGTCTGGCGCGGGGTGGCGGCGCGGCTGACCACCGCGGCCGGCTCGTCCCGCCCGCGGCCGGCGGCCAGCAGATGGGCCGCCACCTGATCGAGCTGGCGCAGAGCCATGTAGAACACCAGCACCGGCGCGCCGCGCGCCAATCCGTCCCAATCGACGCCGGTGGGCAAGGTCCCTTCCTGGCCGTGGCCGGTAACGAAGGCCACCGCCGAATTGCAATCGCGCGCCGTCACCGGAATGCCGGCATAGGCCAGTCCGCCGACCCCGGCGGTCACGCCGGGGACGACGCGAAAGGGAATGTCGGCTTCGGTCAGCGCCAGGGCTTCCTCGGCGCCGCGGCCGAAAACGAAGGGGTCGCCCCCCTTCAGCCGCAACACCCGCAAACCTTGCCGGGCCAGTTCGACCAGCCGGGTGTTGATCTCGGTCTGCGCCGGGCTGGCAAGCCCGCCGCGCTTGCCCATGCCTTCCAGCCGGGCGCCGGGCCGGACCATGGCCAGGACGCCGGGATCGACCAAAGCGTCGTGGACCACCACGTCGGCATGGGCCAAAGCGTGGGCGGCGAGCAGGGTCAGCAGGCCGGGATCGCCGGGGCCGGCGCCCACCAGCCAGACGCTGCCGGGGGCGAAATCGGGAAGGGACGGGGCGGTGGTTTCGGGGATGGGCGCGCTCATGGCCGGCACTATAATCAAGGCCGGGCCGCGTTGCCAGAACCACCGCCGCTACTATAGTAAAGGGCATGAAACGGGAGCTGAAAAAGGGATGGACCACCGGCGCCTGCGCCGCCGCCGCCGCCAAGGCGGCCTTCACCGCCCTGCACGGAGGCGGGTTTCCCGATCCCGTTTCCATCCGCCTGCCCGGCGGAATCGAGACGAATTTTCCCCTGGCGCACTGCGGTCTGACCGGGGACGCGGCACGTGCGGCCATCGTCAAGGATGCCGGCGATGACCCCGACGTCACCCATGGCGCGCTGATCGTGGCGGATGTGGCCCCGGCGCCGGCCGGCGCCGGGATCGTCTTCCGGGCGGGGCCGGGGGTGGGCACGGTGACCCTGCCCGGCCTGCCGCTGGCGGTGGGCGAGCCGGCCATCAATCCCGGTCCCCGCGCCCAGATCAGTGATAATATCGGCGATGCCGCCCGCATGCTGGGGGTGGCGGGCGATGCCATCGTGACCCTGTCGGTGCCGGGCGGCGAGGCGCTGGCGGCCAAGACTCTGAACGGGCGCCTGGGCATCGTCGGCGGCCTGTCGATTCTGGGCACCACCGGCATCGTCCTGCCCTATTCCTGTGCCGCCTGGGTCCATTCCATCCGTCGGGGCGTCGATGTCGCCCGCGCCCTGGGGTTGGATCATCTGGCGGCGGCGACCGGCAAGACCTCCGAGGCGGCGTTGCGCCGCGACCTGGGCCTGCCCGATCAGGCGATCATCGATATGGGCGATCTGGCCGGCGCCCTGTTGAAGGCGCTGCGCGCCCGGCCGCCGGCCCGTCTGACCCTGGCCGGGGGGCCGGCCAAACTGGCCAAACTGGCGGCGGGGCGGATGGATCTTCATTCCCGCGCCGGCGCTCCCGATCGCGTCCTGCTGGCGGGGTTGCTGGCCGATCTCGGCGCGCCGGGTCCGCTGGTGGACAAGGCCCGGCACGGCGCCGGCGTCGCCGCTCTGCTGGCCGAGGCCGGCGACGGGCCGGCTGCCGCCATCGCCGAAGCCATCGCGCGCCGGGCGCGGGAAACGGTCCTGGCGGTGCTGGCCGGCGGGACCGAGGTGGCGGTTTGGGTGGTCGATCGCGGCGGCCGCATCATCGGCCGGGCATCATAAACACTCGTTAACTTGATTCCCCGGGCGGTTCGGCCATATTAAAGCTCGACCATGCCGCATTGTGCGGTACTTCGGGATATTAACGGAAAAGCAGAGGAATCCTCATGGCCTTCGAATCCGATCGCAGGTACATGTCCAGGGCGCAGGCGGAAGCCGCCGACATCGATGTCGGTCTGCGCCAATATATGCTGGGCGTGTACAACTACATGGCCTCGGGCCTGGCGCTGACCGGCATCGTGGCCCTGTTGGTGGCGTCCTCGCCCCAGGCGACGGCGCTGCTGTTCGGCACCCCGCTGAAGTGGGTGGTGATGCTCGCGCCGCTGGCGCTGGTGTTTTTTCTCGGTTTTCGCCTCGACCGTATGCAGGTCTCGACCGCCAGGGGCCTGTTCTGGGTCTTCTCGGCGCTGATGGGCGCGTCGCTGGCGTCGATCTTCCTGGTCTATACCGGAACCAGCATCGCCAGCACCTTCTTCATCACCGCCACCGCCTTCGCGGGCCTGAGCCTGTACGGCTACACCACCAAGCGCGACCTGTCGGCCTTCGGCGCGTTCCTGGTGATGGGCCTGTGGGGACTGATCATCGCCATGGTGGTGAACATGTTCCTGCACAGCACCGGCCTTCAGTTCGTGGTCTCCGCCGCGGGCGTGCTGATCTTCGCCGGCCTGACCGCCTGGGACACCCAGAAGGTCAAGGAAATGTACTGGCAGGCCGATGGCTTTGATGTCGCCGCCAAGAAGTCGGTGATGGGGGCGCTGGTCCTTTATCTCGACTTCATCAACCTGTTCATGTTCCTGCTGCAATTCCTGGGCGTGCAGCGCCGGGACTAGACCGTGATGCAGAAAATCTGCATCACGGTCTAAGCGCTTTATATTTGGCCCTCGCCGGGCGCGCGCGTCCGCGCGCTTGGCCGCTCGCTCAATGCTCGCCGGAGCGACGCGTCCAAGATTTAGCCAGGCGTTTCATATTTCAGGCGCGTCGCTCTAAAGCCGGAATAACGGCCACAAGACGGGCGCGGCCCCTGGATGTCCAGGTGCCGCGCCCGTTCGCTTTTCCGGCAGGATTGAAGCGCGGTGCGGCGCCGGCCATAATGGCGCCCCTCGTTTCACCCATGGCCCCGGTTCGGGCTCGCCGCACAGAGACGCATGTCATGCCGCCCAAGATCAATCCGCTCAAACTCAATCCGCTGCAAGCCAAGACCCTGGTTCTGTTTCAGGAGCTGGCGCGGCACACCGACACCTCCACCCGGATGGAGGATGGCGAAATTCTGCTGACCACCTTGCCCCATCCGCACGGCAACCATTTCCATGTCGGCGCCAAGGTGGTGATGTCGAAGGACGCCACCGGCCTTTCCAATCCTGCGGTCTGGGTCGCCCTGGAGCGCAAGGGATTGATCCGGGCCACCTTTCCGGCGGTGGTGCGTCTGACTGCCGACGGCGTGGCTTACGAAACCGGCATGACCGACAGCGTCCTGCACGGCAGCGACCACTAAATCGATGGCCTATGCGGTCAAGGAGATTTTCGCCACCCTTCAGGGCGAAGGCGCCCAGGCGGGGCGGGCGGCGGTCTTCCTGCGCTTTGCCGGTTGCAACCTGTGGAGCGGGCGCGAACAGGACCGGGCCGGCGCGATCTGCCGCTTCTGCGATACCGATTTCGTCGGCGGCGAACGGTTCGACGATGCCGAAATTCTGGCCGACAAGGCGGCGGCCCTGTGGCCGGCCGCGGGAACCGAACGGCGTCTGGTGGTGGTGACCGGCGGCGAGCCGGCGCTTCAGCTCGATGCGACGCTGGTGGCGGCACTCAAGGCGCGCCATTTCGCCGTGGCGGTGGAAACCAACGGCACCCGGCCCCTGCCCGACGGCCTGGACTGGATCTGCGTCAGCCCCAAGGCCGGCGCGCCGCTAACGGTTGCCGGCGGTGATGAATTGAAGCTGGTTTATCCCCAGACCGGGGCGCCGCCCGATTCCTTCGCCCATCTCGATTTCCGCCATTTCTTTTTGCAGCCCATGGACGGACCGGAGCTGGGGGCCAACACCCGCTCGGCCATCGCCTATTGCCAGGCCCATCCCACCTGGCGGCTGTCGGTTCAACTTCACAAGAGTCTGGGCATACCATGACGTACCGGGTCGCCCGCCGCATCGAGATCGATGCCGGCCATCGCATCATGACCCATGGGTCGAAATGCCGGCATCTGCACGGCCATCGTTACGCCGTCGAAGCGGTGTGCGAGGCCGGCGCCCTGCATGGCGACGGCGAACAGTCGGGCATGGTGGTGGATTTCGGCTTTCTCAAAGAGGAAATGCTGGCCGTCATCGATCGGCCCTGCGATCACGGCTTCATCGCCGCCATCGAGGATCATGCGCTTCTGGCCATGTTCGCTCCGGATGGCGCCGTGGCCGCGGATTGGCTGGCGGGGCTGGCGGCCGAGGTGGCGCGGGCCGGCGCCACGGTGACCGCCGATACCCGCCTGGGCACCAAGTTGTATGTGGTGCCGTTCCAGCCCACCGCCGAATGTCTGGCCCGTCACTGGTTCACGCTGCTGGCGGACCCGGTGCGTCGGCGCTCCGACGGCATGGCGCGGCTGGTTTCGGTGCGGGTTTGGGAAACGCCCAATTGTCTGGCTGAATATGGCGGGGAGAAATAAGGCCTCCCCGACCGCGATAGGGTTTTGTTCGCCCTCGCCGGGTGCCACCTCCGGTGGCTTGGCCGCTCGCTCAATGCTCGCTGGAGCGCCATACTTCAAAATTTGAAGTATGGCGCTTTAACCCGAAATCGCGGGGGAATCCGGTTCAGGCCTCGGCGGCCTGGATGCGGGTCTCGTCACGCTGACGGGCGGCGAATTCCTTCAGTTGGCGTTCCATGGCCTGGAAGGCGTCGCGCAGGGCGACGTTGATGTCTTCGTGGTCGTGGGCATCCTTGGGGTCGCGCTTGACCACCAATTCAGTGCCCGGAACGGTCAGGTCGATGCGGATATGAAAAGGTTCTCCGCTGTGGTGCAGGTTCGAGGTGTTGCGATGGTGAGCCTCGATGGCGACTCGGCATGCGGTGATGCGGTCGTAGAACTGCTCCAGCTTGGCAACCTTTTCGCGGATGCGTTCCTCGACGGCGTCGGAATGATCGATGCCGTGAAAGGTGATCTGGAGGGGCAACTTCATCAAATTCTCCTTGAGAAACGCCTCCCCCCATCCCGAAGGGAGGGCGCCGACACCACGCTGAAAACGGCCATCTGAACCGGGCCGCTTATCATCGAAAGGGCATTATTATCGCCCATTCCCGGTGACCGGGCAAGGGCGGCGGGCCAGGGTGATCGGGCGCGCCCGCTCTTTCCTCTTTGCAAGGACGCCAAGCGCATTATCTTCTTGTCTGCGACGCGGGTCGCGCGCCCCGGCATGGGGATGGAATCGAAGGAACAAGGGAGAAAGGTCGGGTTATGGCCGAAGAAAAACGCGCATTCCAGGCCGAAGTGGCCAAGCTGCTCGACATCGTCGTACACTCGCTGTACTCGAACAGGGAAATATTCCTGCGCGAACTGGTCTCCAATGCGTCGGATGCCTGCGACCGGCTGCGCTACGCGGCGGTCACCCAGCCCGACCTGACCGCGGGCGATGCCGATTTCCGCATCCGTCTGGTCCCCGACAGCGAAAAGGGCACGCTGACCGTCATCGATAACGGCATCGGCATGAATCACGACGATCTGGTCGCCAATCTCGGCACCATCGCGCGGTCGGGCACCGCCGAGTTCGTCCGTTCGCTGGGCGAAAACGCGTCCCGCGACACGGCGATGATCGGCCAGTTCGGCGTCGGCTTCTATTCGGCCTTCATGGTCGCCGAGCGGGTCGAGGTGGTGAGCCGCAAGGCCGGGGAATCCGCGGGCTGGCGTTGGGAATCGGCCGGCGACGGCGAATTCACCGTGACCGAGGTGGCGGATGCGCCCCGCGGCACCTCGATCAGGCTGACCTTGCGCGAAGATGCGCGCAATTTCGCCGATCCGGGCGAACTGCGCCGGGTGGTGAAACGCTATTCCGACCATATCGCCATTCCGGTGCTTCTGGTCGAGGCCGACAGGGAGGAAAGCCTGACCTCGGCCAACGCCCTGTGGACGCGGTCCAAGGGCGAGATCACGCCCGAGCAATACAAGGAATTCTATCACCACGCCGCCCATGCCTTCGACGAGCCGTGGCTGACCATCCATTACAAGGCCGAAGGCGCCATCGAATATACCGGCCTGCTGTTCATTCCCACCCAGAAGCCGTTCGACATCTTCCATCCCGACCGCAAGCAGCATGTGAAGCTGTACGTGAAGCGCGTGTTCATCACCGATCAGGTCGAGGAATTGCTGCCGCCCTATCTGCGCTTCCTGCGCGGCGTGGTCGATACCCCCGATCTGCCGCTCAATGTCAGCCGCGAACTGCTCCAGCACAATCCGCTGCTGGCCAAGATCAAGACCGGTCTGGTGAAGCGGATTCTGTCGGAATTGAAAAAGAAGTCGGAAGAGGGCGGCGAAAGCTTCGACAGCTTCTGGGAAACCTTCGGCGCGGTGTTGAAGGAAGGCCTGTACGAGGATTACGACCGTCGCGCCGACATCCTGCCGCTGTGCCGCTTCCGCAGCACCGCCGTCGAGGGTTGGACCACCCTGGACGAGGTGGTCGGGCGGATGAAGGAGGGCCAGGACGCCATCTACACCATTTCCGGCGACGACCTCGCCCTGCTGCGCAAAAGCCCGCAATTGGAGGGTTTTCTCGCCAAGGGGATCGAGGTGCTGCTGCTGACCGATCCGGTGGACGAATTCTGGATGCCGTCGGTGGGCAATTATCAGGACAAGCCGTTCCGTTCGGTCACTGACGCCGGCATCGATGTGTCCGCCATCGCCGGCGATTCCCCCAAGGACGAGCAGCCGGCGGCGGCCGATAGCGACATGGACGCGCTGATCGCCGCGCTCAAACTGGCCCTGGGCGAAACGGTGGCCGATGTGCGCGGTTCCGCCCGTCTGACCGAATCCGCCGTTTGTCTGGTGGCGGGCGACGGCCAGATGTCCATCCATCTGGAAAAGATGCTGCGCAGCCACCGCCAGCTCGACCAGGATTTCCCCCGGGTTCTGGAACTCAATCCCCGCCATCCCCTGATCAAGGGGTTGGCGGGACGGGTCAAGGCGGCCGGCACCGGCGCCGATATCGAGGATATCGCCCATCTGCTGCTGGATCAGGCGCGCATCGTCGAAGGCGAGCCGCCGGCCGATCCCAGCGCCTTCGCCCGGCGCATGGCGGCGGTGATGGAGCGCGGCTTCGCCGCGTAGGTTGACCGTGGGTCAGCGCCCCGGGCGTCGGAAACGCTCGCGGGCGCTGTCCACCAGCGGCCAGGTGACGCACCCCAGGGCGTGATCATTGATCAGCCCCATGGCCTGCATGAAGGCGTAGACCGTGGTGGGGCCGACGAAGCGCCAGCCGCGTTTCTTCAATTCCTTGGACAAGGCGATCGAGGTGGGCGAGGTCGTTCGGCTCTGGGGCGGCCCCAGTTCGGCGGGATCGGGTTCGAAGCGCCAGAAGAAGGCGGCCAGCGAGCCTTCGCGCGCCACCATCTCCCGCGCCCGCGCGGCATTGTTGATGACGGCCTCGATCTTGCCGCGATGACGGACGATGCCCGTATCGTCAAGCAGGCGCCCGATATCGGCGTCGGTGAAACGGGCGACGGCGTCGAAATCGAATCCCTGGAAGGCGGCGCGAAAATTCCCGCGCTTGGCCAGGATGGTGCGCCAGCTCAACCCCGCCTGAAATCCCTCCAGACACAGTTTCTCGAACAGGCGTACGTCATCGGCGACGGGAAAGCCCCATTCGCGATCATGATAGGGAAGGAAATCGGTGGTGGCCGCGCACCAGCGGCAGCGCGCCTTGCCGTCCGGCCCCAAAACCGTGTCATCCATGGGCGCGTTTTCCCTGATCGATCACGCTGTCGGCGGCGGGCCGGGAATCCATCGCCGGCAGGGCGATGTGGAAACAGCTTCCCTGGCCCGGCTCGCTGGTGGCCCAGATACGCCCGCCGTGATGTTCGACGATCTTGCGGCTGATGGTCAGGCCGATACCGGTTCCGGGATAGTCCGTTTGCCGGTGCAGGCGCTGGAACAGGTCGAAAATCTTGGCGAAATGTTCCGGCTGGATGCCGATTCCGTTGTCGGTGACGGTGAATTCCCAGGTCGGTCCCGTTCGCTTCGCCGCGATCGTCACCTGCGGCCGGCGTCCCTCGGCCCGGTATTTGATGGCGTTGTCGATGAGGTTCTGGAACAGGGTGGCGAGCAGGGTGCCGTCGCCCTCGATCGTCGGCAGGGTTCCCGCGATGGTCACCTTGGCCCCGGCATCGTCGATCGCCACCGCCAGATCGGCGATGGCCGCGCTCACCACCTGATGGCAATCGACCGGCCGCAGAATCGGGGCCTTGGCCGATACCAGCGAAAAATCCAGAAGATCCTTGATCAGGCTGGACATGCGCTCGACCCCGGCCACGGCGAAACCGATGAAATCGTCGGCATCGGCATCCAGCCGCCCCTGATAGCGCCGGGCCAGCAATTGGACGTAGCCGGCGATCACCCGCAGCGGTTCCTGCAATTGGTGGGCGGCCACATAGGCGAATTGGCGCAAATCCTCGTTGGAGACTTCCAGCGAGCGTTGCAATTGCTTCAGTTCGGAAATGTCCTGGCCGACGCCGATGATGCAGGTCCGCCCGTCCACCAGGATGCGCATGCCGCTGAAATAATAGGGATGGTGCCGGCCCGAAGCGGCGACGATGACCGCTTCGCCGGCGCCGCTGCCGGTGGTGAGGATATCGTAGATATGGCGGTCGATGGCTTCGCGGTCGGTTTCGTCGAACAGATCGGCCATGCACATGTTCGTCAATTCCACCGCGCTGCGGCCGGTGACGGACTCAAGATTGGTATTCCAGCGCAGGAAACGCCCATCGGCGTCGAACAGGTAAAACAGGCCGGGCAGGCTGGTGACCAGGGTGCGGGAAAAATCGCGTTCGGCGGCGATCATTGATGCCGCCCGGGCCTGTTCGCGTCGTCTGGCGCCGGCCAGCCGGGTCACCGCGATCGCCACCAGCACCACCACCGCCAGAATGATCAGATTGCTGGTCAGGTCGCGCCACCACGGTTGCAGGATGGAGGCGACGGGCGCCGACACGGCCACCGTGATGGGGAAACGGGGCAAAGAGTTGAAGGCCACCATCCGGTCGATGCCGTCCATGGTGGTGACGCCTTGCTGGACGCTTTCCCGGCGGCCGCTCGCCAAATGGCGCAACAGCAGCACGCCCTTGGCCAGCGACCGGCCGATCAGCCTGTGGCCGGGATCGGGGACGCGGGCCAACACCATGCGGGTCGGTCCGAACAAGGCGGAGCCGCCATGGGCGAAGCTGGGGCGCGCCGAATCGAGATAACGGGTGAACAGGTCCGGCGATATGGCCAGTTGGACCACGCCGGCGAAGCGGCCCCGCCGGTCGATCAAATGACGGGCGAGATAGATCCGCAGCGTCCCGCGCGGTCCCGCCTCCGGCTGCGAAATGAACAGCGATCGATCGTTGGGGTGGTTGCGGAAATGAAGAAAATCGGACGAATCGGCGATGGATCGGCCCACCAGGGCCGGCGCGCTGGAGAACCGGATGCGTCCCGTGCCGTCCGCGACCGACAAGCCCAGCACATTGCCGTTGATGCGCGCCCGCATGCGCAGGAACGCGTCGAATCCGCCATTGGCGGTGGGCGTCAGCGCGGCGGTGTCCTTCAGCAAACCATCCGCGGTGGACAGGGTGCTGGACACCTCGACCGCCACCGAACGCGCCAGCGCCGACAATTGGGCGCGGGCGCCGGCCAGGGTGCCGTAATAGGCCTGCGCCATGTTCCAGCCGACGATGGCGCAGGCGATCAGGACGATCAGCGCCGCCTGCACGGGTGTTCTGGTCGGTGAAGACCGGGTTGGCATGGTCAGGTGGGTCTCTGCGCCGCAAGTCCTCGCCGCCGCCCCGTTCAGGCGGGCGATCAGGGGGGGATGGTACGGCAAGATCGCCGGTATCGACAGCCCCAAACGCCGCCTTGCATCGATCGGTAAGGGGGCGCACAGTCCGGGCTGATACCAATTTGCATTGATTGGGGCCGTCCCGGGAAAGGAGATCCATGTTCGTCGCCATGAACCGCTTTCGCATCGCCAAGGACAGGACCGCCGAGTTCGAGACCATGTGGCGGAATCGCGACACCCATCTGCCGGGGCTTCCCGGCTTCGTCGCCTTCAACCTGTTGCGCGGCCCGGAAGCGGAGGATCACGTCCTGTACGTTTCGCACACCATTTGGCAGAGCCGCGCCGATTTCGAGGCCTGGACCCGGTCCGAGGCGTTCCAAAAGGCCCATTCCCGGGCCGGCGCCAGCCAGGGCGTCTATCTGGGGCCGCCGCAGTTGGAATTGCTCGAATCGGTTCAGGGCGTCAAGGCCGACGGCACCGTCGATCCGGCCTGACCGGAGCCCCTCCGGTTATACCGGGTCCTGCGCTCCCTGCTGACGGGTGCGGCGCCACAGCCACACCCCCAGCATGGAGGTGGCGATCAGCAGGACGATGCTGATCGAGGTGCGGATGGCCGGATCGATGGCGAATCCCGATCCCAGCAGGGCGAAGATCACGGTCTGGGGCAGATAGCCGATGATCGATCCGGCGAAGAACGGCGCCGCCCGCACGCCCGAGACGCCGGCGGCGAGATTGGCGATCAGGTTGCTGCCGATCGGCGCCAGGCGCAGGATCAAGGCCATGGTCAGGGTGTTGCGCGACAAAAAGGCGTCGATCCTGCGGATGCGCTGGGGAAAGCGCCGGGCCAGCAAGGGCCGGCCCATGAAGCGGGCGTAGTGGAAGGTGATCGCCGCGCCCAGAACGGTGGCCAGCAGACCAACCGCCGCGCCGGAAACGAAGCCGAAGGCATAGCCGGCGAGAAAGGTGGGAACCTGGCGCGGCAGGCCGATGGCGGTGGCCACCGCCCCCACCAGCACCAGAAGGGCCGCGCCCAACAGGCCGTTGCCGCGGATCTCGTTGTCCACCCAATGGGCCTGGAGCAGGGTGCGGATGCCCAGAACATCCATCAGCACCCCCACCGCGATCAGGGTGGCGACCAGCCCCAGACTGCGGATCAGGGTGCCGGAATCGACCAGAGGCGGCCGTTCCGGGGTGGTCGGCGACGGCGCGGTCACGGGTCCGCGATCTCGATGACGGGGTTGGTGGCGCGGCGCATCAGCCACATCACCCCCAACAAATCGGGCACGCCGACGATGGCGCGGCGCAGATTGCCGTATTTCGACCGGCCCCGTTCGCGGGGACGATGGTTGACCGCCACCGATTCGACCTGTCCGCCCGCGCGCAGGACCAGCGCCGGCAGAAAGCGGTGCATATGATCGAAGCGGGGCAGGTCCAGGAACAGATCCCGCGGAAAGAGCTTGGTGCCGCAGCCGGTATCGGGGGTGTCGTCGCCCAGCAGCCGGCTGCGGATGGCGTTGGCCGCGCGTGAGGCCAGGCGGCGCCACACGGTGTCGCGCCGTTTGGCCCGCCAGCCGGCGATCAGCAGGCGCGGCCGCATGCTTTCGGGCGCGGCGCGCCAGCGTTCCAGCAAAGCGGGGATATCGGCGGGATCGTTCTGGCCGTCGCCGTCCAGGGTGGCGATCATCGGCGCCCGCGCGTGGCGGATTCCGGTGGCCACGGCCTGGCTTTGGCCGCAGGCGGCGCGGTGGCGCACGATGCGCAGGCGGGGATAGCGGCGGCGGGCTTCCGCCAGCCGGTCGCCGGTGGCATCGGTCGATCCGTCATCCACATAGACCACTTCGAATTCCGGTCCGCCGGCCAGGGCCTGGTGGATTTCCTCGATCAGCGGCAGGACATTGTCGGCCTCGTTGCGAACCGGCACCACCACCGCCAGTTCCGGCGTCGCGGAGACAATTTCGTCGGTGGGGGGCGTGGACGCTGCGGCGTCGCTCATGCCAGCCCCGAGCGCCCCATCTCGATGAATTTGTCGCGCCGTTGCGCCCGCAACACGCCGCCGCTCTGGGGCACCAGTTCGCCCAGGGCCGCGTCAAGGGCCGCCGACAGGCTTTGGATGGTCTGTTCGCGGTTGCGGTGGGCGCCGCCCAGCGGTTCGGGCACGATCCCATCGACCACGCCCAGCTTGTGCAAGTCCTGGGCGGTCAGGCGCAGGGCTTCGGCCGCGTCGCGGGCGGCCTCGCCCGAACGCCACAGGATCGAGGCGCAGCCTTCGGGGCTGATCACCGAATAAATGGAATGTTCCAGCATCAGCACGGTATTGGCGGCGGCCAGGGCGATGGCGCCGCCCGATCCGCCCTCGCCGATGATGGCGGTGACGAAGGGCACGCGGATGTCGAGACAGGTTTCGATGGACCGGGCGATGGCTTCGGCCTGGCCGCGCGCCTCGGCATCGATGCCGGGATAGGCGCCGGCGGTGTCCACCAGGGTCAGAACCGGCAAGCCGAAATGGCTGGCCATGTCCATCAGGCGCCGGGCCTTGCGATAGCCCTCGGGGCGGGCCATGCCGAAATTGTGGGCAAGCCGGCTGTCGGTGTCGTGTCCCTTCTCATTGCCGATCACCATCACCGAGGCGCCGCGGAAGCGGCCCAGGCCGGCCATGATCGCCCGGTCCTCGCCGAAACAGCGATCGCCGGCCAGCGGCGTGAAATCGGTGATCAGCGCCGCGATGTAATCGGCGGTGTGCGGGCGTTCGGGGTGGCGCGCCACCTGCGTCTTCTGCCAGGGCGTCAGCTTGGCGTAGGTCTGGCGCAGCAGCTTGTCGACCTTGGCCTGCAGGCGTCCGACCTCGTCGGCGATATTGACGTCGCCGCCGTCGGACAGATGACGCAGCTCCTCGATCTTGCCTTCGAGTTCGCTGATCGGTTTTTCGAAATCCAGGACATGCATGGGAGGATGTCATACCGGCAGCCGCGTCCGCGGGCAAGCGGAAGCGATGGGAAAGGGGCGTTCGCGGGCGCCGCTTCGGCAAAAAAATGTCGAAAGGCGTGTAACCTTGGGTAGCGTCGGTACGAAATCCTTTGTAACGGCGGCTCCGTCGGTTCTGCCGTTTTCGTTTCAAACAGGATCATCCAACAGGGGAGTCCCTCCATGAGCCGTCGTATTATCGTCGCGTCCGCCCTTTCCATGGCTGTCGGCATGGCTTTGGCCGTGCAGGCCGAGCCGGCCAACGCCCAAGGCATGGGTCAGGGCATGGGTGGTGGCCAAATGGCGTCTTCGGGCATGTCGCCTTCGGGGATGCAGAAATGCTACGGCGTCAATGCCGCCGGCAAGAACGATTGCCGGACGGCGACCGTGCGCGCCCACCAGGCCAAGGCGCGGGATGTCGATGCGTTCGTGGTGTTGCCGGCGGGCGATTGCATGAAGATCGCCGGCGGTAAGCTGAAGGCCGGTTGAGCCGGCGGCAGCGATCGTGACCATCGCCTCCGACAGCGATCGGCCGGTTTTCCCCGCCGCCATTCCGGTGGCGGCGGGGGTCGGCCTGCGTTTCCGCCATCATCGGCCGGTCATCAATGAGCGGCCGATGATCCCCTGGTTCGAGGTCCATACCGAGAATTACATGGGCGGCGGCGCCATTCCCGCCTATCTCGACGCCATCCGCCGCGACTATCCCGTTTCGCTCCACGGGGTCGGCCTGTCGCTCGGCGGCGCCGACGGCATCGATGAAGACCATCTGCGCCGGGTCCGCCAGGTGGTCGAGCGGGTGGAGCCGGGGCTGGTCTCGGACCATCTGTCCTGGTCGGCGATCGACGGAATCAATCTGGCGGAATTGCTGCCGCTGCCCTTGACGGAAGAGACGCTGGCGGTGGTGTGCCGCAACGTCGACCGGGTGCAGGAGGGATTGGGCCGGCGCATTCTGATGGAAAATCCCTCCAGTTACATCCGCTATCGCCACACGACGATTCCCGAACCGGACTTTCTGGTGGAAGTGGCCCGGCGCACCGGCTGCGGCATTCTGTGCGACGTCAACAACATCTATGTCAGCGCCTGCAATCACGGCTGGGACGCGTCGGCTTATCTGGCGGCGCTGCCGCCGGCGATGATCGAGGAGATTCATCTGGCCGGCCACAGCACCCGGATTCTGGAAGACGGGAACGCGCTCAGAATCGACGATCACGGTTCGATCGTCTGCCCGGCGGTGTGGCGCCTTTACGCCGAGGCCCTGTCCCGGTTCGGGCCGGTGCCGACCCTGATCGAATGGGACACGGACGTGCCCCCCATCGAGGTGCTGATGGCCGAAGCCGCCATCGCCCAGTCGCTGATGGACGAAACCGCGAAGGGGACGGCCGATGTCGCCTGACGCGCCTTCTTCTTTGCGCGACGTGCAGCGCGCCATGAGCCGGGCCCTGGTCGAGGGCGACACCGGCCTTCTCGATTTGACCGAGGGCGACATGGCGGCCGAAGGTCTGTCGGTCTATCGCAGCGGTTTTCTGATCGGCGTGGCGGTGGCCCTGGCGCAAAGCTTCCCGGTGGTGCGCCGGCTGGTGGGCGAGGCGTTCTTCGACGCCGCCGCCCATCTCTATATCGCCTCGGACCCGCCCCGGACCGGCAATCTCGACGATTACGGCGGCGGCTTTCCCGGCTTTCTGGCCGAGTTCGGACCGGCGGCGTCCGTGCCCTATCTCGCCCATGTCGCCCGTCTCGAATGGGCCATCGCCCAGGCGCTTCACGCCGAGGATGCCACACCCCTGTCCGCCGACGACTTGGCCGCCCTCGCCGAGGCGGACGCGGAACATCTGCGGCTGACCCTGATTCCCTCGGTCAGGATGGTCGAGGTCGCCCATTCCGCCGATCTTATCTGGCGGCGGGTTCTGGACGAGGATGACGAGGGGCTGGCCGCAATCGATCCCGATCAGGGGCCGGTACGGGTGCTGGTCGATCGCGTGGACGGTCTGCCGGTGGTGGAACGTCTGGACGATGCCGCCTGGCGATTCGGCGCCGGCTTGAGCGGCGGCGCCACCCTTGGCGATCTGCTGGAGGCGGCGGGCGACGCCGGTCCCTCTCTTCTGGCCGGGTATCTCGTCGCCGGTCGTCTCGCCGGGGCCGAGGGCGGCTCCCCTCAGAGCCCGACCCGAAAATCGGCAGGGTGAGCCGAAAATGGCGGTTTTCGAGACCCGCAGCGGAGCGTACGTCATGTACGTGAGCAGCGGATGCGCAGAAAACCGCCATTTGCAGGCCGCCCTGGCGATTTTCGGGTCAGGCTCTCAATAAACAAAACAGTTTTGGATATTGGATTGACGCATTGCCGCCTCAATCCAATATCATCCTCCTGGACCCTGACCGGTATGGTTCCGGTCGGGTGCGTTTGGGACGTTACGGCGAGTATGGCCACCATGGTCGATGACGGGGGCTTGACGCGGGCGGCGCAACGGCGGCGCTGGCGGCGTCGGGCCGGCGTGGCCGCGCGGCGGGCGGCTTTTCTTGGTATCGGGATCGCCCTGCTGGTGGCCGGTCTCGCCTCGGTGCCGACGCCGGTGCCCGGCCTGGGCCTGATCCTGTTCGCCGGCGCCATCTATTTCCTGATCCGGGGGTCGCGCCACACCCGCCAAGCGGTGAAATGGTCGCGCCGTCAGGTGCCGCCCTTGTCGCGCGGGCTGGACCGGATCAAGCCGTCCCTGCCGCGCGGCATGCGCCATGTCATCGACCGCAGCGCGCCGGGGCCGGGGCGGTAGGGTCACCGGCTTTCCGCCAGGATGGCGGCCAGACCGGCGCGATAATCGGGATAGGTCAGCCGCACGCCCAATTCGCTTTTGATGCGGTCGTTCCCGACCCGCTTGTTGTCGGCGTAAAAGGACAGGGCCATGGGCGACAGGGTGGCCTTGGCCTCGTCCCACGACACTTCCGGCGGCGGTTCGATCCCCAACAGGGTGCAGGCATGGAAAATCACGTCCTGGGGGGGCGCGGGATCGTCGTCCACCACGTTATAGACGGCACCGGGGCGGGGCCGATTGATCGAGGCGGCGACGGTGGCGGCCACGTCCTCGACATGGATGCGCCCGAACACCTGGCCCGGTTTCACGATGCGCCGGGCCTTGCCGGCCCGGACCGTGTCGATGGCCGATCGGCCGGGACCGTAGATGCCGCCCAGGCGGAAGACATGGACGGGCAGACCGCTCGCCATCCAAGCCCGTTCCGCGTCGGCGCGCCGACGCGAGCGGTCGAGGTCGGGGCGCAATTCGGACTCCTCGTCCACCCAGGCGCCGCCGCGATCGCCATAGACTCCGGTGGTGGACAGATAGCCGACCCAGGCCGGGGCCAGCGCTGCCAACCGGGGCGCCATGCGCGTCAGCACCGGATCGCCGTCCGGTCCGGGCGGCACCGAGGACAGGATATGGGTGACGCCCTCCAGGGCATCGTCGGGCAGGGCGTGATCGGCGTCGAACGGATAGGGACGAAGGCCGGGAACGTCGGCGACATCGCCGGAGCGGGTGGTGCCGGCCACCTCCCAGCCCTGGGCGGCCAGCCGCCGGGCGATGGTCCGCCCGCAAAATCCCAAACCGAAGACGAAAAGACGGGGCATGGCGTTTTCCTCCCGCTACGCTCCCTTTACAATGGGTTCGATTTCATCGTCGGGAAAGCCATGCATTTTCGCCATTTGTCGTTCGCCCTTCTTTTCGCCGCCCTCGTTCTTTCCGCCGCGCGGGCCGAAACGCCTTCCGCTCCGCCCAAGGCGGCCGGCAAATCGGTCAAGATGACGCCGGAACGGGAATATCTGGCTTGCATGGCCCTGGCCCGAAGCCGCCCGCAGAGCGGTTATGACGAGGCGCTGGCCTGGGAAACCCTGGGCGGCGGCGCGCCCGCCCGCCAATGCGCCGCCGTCGCCCTGATGGGATTGGGGCGTTTCCACAAGGCCGCCACCGAACTGGAGCGGGCGGCCAAGGACGGCGCCCTGGCGCCCGACCTGCGCGCCGAATTGCTGGCGCAGGCGGCCCAGGCGCACATCGTGGCCGGCCAGCTTCGTCTGGCCGACGCCGATCAGAAGGCGGCCCTGGTATTGGTGCCCGACAAGCCCGATATCATGGTGGACCGCGCCGTCACCCTGGGGCGGATGCATCGCTACAAGGAGGCGGCCGCGGTGCTGACAAGCGTGTTGAGGCGCGAACCCAATCGGGTGGAGGCGCTGACCTTGCGGGCCAGCGCCTATCGTCATCTCGGCCGGCTGCCGCCGGCATTGGCCGATATCGATCGCGCTCTGGCGTTGCAGCCGGGATTCGTCGATGCGCTGTTGGAGCGGGGCATCATCCACCATCTGATGGGGGACAATGCCGGGGCCCGCGCCGATTGGACGAAGATTGTGAAAACCGCGCCCAAGGGCCTGGTGCGGAAACAGGCGAAACACGATTTGGAACTGCTCGATGCCAAGAAAAAGTAAGCACATCCGGCCGGCGGTGGAGATCACCCCGGGAACCTTCGTCGCCACCGCCATCGATGGCCACCGCACCTTGTGTCTCAAGGTCGAGCGGGTGGGGAAGGACCACGTCAACCATTTCCTGGTGCCGGTCGATCCGGTGGGCGACCGCCAGAATCTGACCCTGCTGTATATCGACCCCAACGACGAGGTGACGGCGGTCGAAGGCGTGGCCTTCGCTTTCGCCGACGGGCAGGAAGGGGTGTCGCCCGAGATCGGCGACGCCTTTTCGACGGCGGCCGGGGTGTTTCTCAAGATCCGGGATCTGCCCAGCGCCAAGCGCGGCCATACCTATGTCGACATCGCCACCGGCATGCTGCGCCACCGCATGGAACGCAATATGGGCCGGCTGCTCGATTGGCGGATCGATCGGATCTGATCCCCGGGCGCGGATGCGCCCTGGATTTGATTCGGCGGCGAAGCCGCTGGGCGCGGATGCGCCCTGGATTTGATTCGGCGGCGAAGCCGCGCGGCGCGGGCTTATATGAATTTGTCACAAATGCTCAATATCTCGTGGGCGATTTGGGAATGGGGCACTTTTTATTGATATGCCACCCCTTTTATTGGTGACAGGCGGGGGAAGGGCGCGTACCGTCATAAATACCGGCCTTCGTCGATGACGGGGGCGTGATGACGGGGGAACCGTAGGATTGGCTGACCGTCCTGGCCGAAAGAAAATCCTTCTGTTCCGGGCCAAAAGCCCGGCGACGGCGGAAAATTCGGTCGGTGCCGCCTTCCCTCTCCCCTTCCCCGTTTGCGATGTTCCCACCTTGCATCATCCTTCAGGCCTCCCTTCGTGGGGGGCCTTTCGTTTTCATGCGCGTCCGTTCGTGCAGGATTTCCGCGATATTTTATGGAGACGAGAATGGCCAAGCGTGCTCAGCGTGGTGGCGTCCAATCCAAAGCGGATTGCGTCGTGCCTCTTTATCCCCATGGGGAATGGACGCCTTTGGAAGAGGAGGGGCGCGAGCAAAGCTATGTGCGTAAGGTCCGGCCGCAAAGCGACAATCAGCGCGAGCTGCTGGCGGCCTTTCGCGAACACAGCCTGACCCTGGCCCTGGGGCCGGCGGGGACCGGCAAGACCTATCTCGCCATTTCCGCGGCGGTGGAGGCGTTCGAGGAGGGCCGGGTGGCCCGCATCATCCTGTCGCGGCCGGCGGTGGAAGCCGGCGAATCCTTAGGGTTTCTGCCCGGTGACATGCAGGAAAAGCTGGCCCCCTATCTGCGGCCGCTCTACGACGCCCTGTCGGATCGGCTGGGCGGCAAGCGCCTGCGCGGCCTGCTGGCCGACGGGTCCATCGAAATCGCGCCCATCGCCTATATGCGTGGACGCACGCTGAACAACGCCTTCGTGGTGATCGACGAGGCCCAGAACTGCACCTACAGCCAGATCAAGATGATGCTGACCCGGCTGGGCTGGCACGCCACCATGGTCCTGAACGGCGACCCCGATCAAAGCGATCTGCTGCCCGGCATGTCGGGTCTGGCCGACATCGCCCAGCGGCTGCGGGCGGTGACCGGCGTGGCGGTGGTCGATCTCGACGAAAGCGACATCGTCCGCCACCCGCTGGTGGCCAGCATGCTGACCGTGCTGTAAGACCAAATCCCGGTGAGCATGACTCATCGGGATAAGGTCCAAGCCCGCGCGGCGTTTGAGCGAAACCCGCTCGCGATCGGTCGCAGACCGTGAGCGACGGTATAACCAGGCTGAAGGCGGGCCGTCAGTTCAGGCGGCCCGCCTCGCAGACCAGCCGGATTTCGGGGGCGGCGATCAGGGATTTGGCGGCGACCGTCACCGAATGCAGGCGTCCCTCGATGCGCCGCTCCCAGAAGGACAGGAACCGCGCCAGGGCGGGGAAATCGGGGGCGCGGTCCATTTCCTGCCAGACGAAGCTTTGCAGCAGGCTGGGATGGTCGGGAAGAAAATACAGGATTTCCGCCGTGGTCAGGCGCCATCCCCGCAATTGATCGGCTAAGAGCGACATCGGGTTCTCCCGGATTTTTCGCGAAACAACAATAAGAATGGTCGCGCCGTCCCGAATAGGCGTCAATAAAAAATCATATTTTTCAATATGTTAGCAGCATTTGAACGAGAGTGCTGCCAAAAGCGGGTTTTTGCGTCCTTGACAGGGTGGGATACCCCCCCTAGATCGTTGGCACTCGCCGGGCATGAGTGCCAACAGGCCCTCCGGCGGGCTGTGCCGGGTCGTGCGCATGCGCGCGACGCCGGGAAACCGAATTGACGGAGGCTTGTAATGAAGTTCAGACCGCTCCACGACCGCGTGTTGGTGAAGCGCCTGGAGTCCGAGGAGAAGACCGCCGGCGGCATCATCATTCCCGATACCGCCAAGGAAAAGCCGATGCAGGGCGAAGTCGTCGCCGTCGGCTCCGGTACTCGCGGCGAGGATGGCAAGCTGGTGGCGCTGGACGTCAAGGCGGGCGATCGCATTCTGTTCGGCAAGTGGTCGGGCACCGAGGTCAAGATCGACGGTGACGACCTGCTGATCATGAAGGAATCCGACATCCTGGGCGTGCTCGCCTAAGCTCACTCAAACAGGGATCTGCACAATGGCTGCCAAGGAAGTCAAATTCTCCACCGACGCCCGCACGCGGATGCTGCGCGGCGTGGACATTCTCGCCGACGCGGTGAAGGTCACCCTGGGGCCCAAGGGCCGCAACGTGGTGATCGAAAAGTCGTTCGGCGCTCCGCGCATCACCAAGGACGGCGTGACCGTCGCCAAGGAAGTGGAACTGGCGGACAAGTTCGAGAACATGGGCGCCCAGATGGTGCGCGAAGTGGCCTCGAAGACCGCCGATCAGGCCGGTGACGGCACCACCACCGCCACCGTTCTGGCCCAGGCCATCGTCCGCGAGGGCGCCAAGGCCGTGGCCGCCGGCCTCAACCCGATGGATCTGAAGCGTGGTGTCGATCTGGCGGTCGCCGCCGTCGTCGCCGACGTTCAGAGCCGGTCGAAGAAGGTCTCGACCAATGCCGAGATCGCCCAGGTCGGCACCATTTCGGCCAATGGCGAGCGCGAAATCGGCGACATGATCGCCAAGGCCATGGAAAAGGTCGGCAACGAGGGCGTGATCACCGTCGAGGAGGCCAAGGGCCTGGAGACGGAACTGGACGTGGTCGAGGGCATGCAGTTCGACCGCGGCTACACCAGCCCCTATTTCGTCACCAACGCCGACAAGATGACGGTCGAGCTGGAAAATCCCTACATCCTGCTCTCCGAAAAGAAGCTGTCGACCCTGCAGCCGCTGCTCCCGGTTCTGGAAGCGGTGGTGCAGTCGTCCCGTCCGCTGCTGCTGATCGCCGAGGATGTCGAGGGCGAAGCCCTGGCGACCCTGGTGGTCAACAAGCTGCGCGGCGGCCTGAAGGTGGCCGCGGTGAAGGCGCCGGGCTTCGGCGATCGCCGCAAGGCGATGCTCGAGGACATCTCGATCCTCACCGGCGGTCAGGTCATCAGCGAAGACCTGGGCATCAAGCTGGAAAGCGTCACCCTTGACATGCTGGGCACCGCCAAGCGCGTGACCATCACCAAGGAAGACACCACCATCGTCGACGGCGCCGGCGCCCGCGCCGACATCGAAGCCCGCTGCAAGCAGATCCGGGCCCAGATTGAGGAGACCTCGTCCGATTACGATCGCGAGAAGCTGCAGGAGCGGTTGGCCAAGCTGGCCGGCGGCGTTGCGGTGATCAAGGTCGGCGGCGCCTCCGAGATCGAGGTGAAGGAGCGCAAGGACCGGGTCGACGACGCCCTGCACGCCACCCGCGCGGCGGTCGAGGAAGGCATCGTTCCCGGCGGCGGCACCGCTCTGCTGTACGCCATCAAGGCGTTGGCCGACGTGAAGCCGGGCAACCCGGACCAGAAGGTCGGTATCGAGATCGTGCGTCGGGCCTTGCAGGCTCCGGTCCGCCAGATCGCCGAGAATGCCGGCCATGACGGCGCCGTGGTTGCCGGCAAGCTGATGGAATCCAAGGACAGCAACAAGGGCTTCGACGCGCAGAGCGGCGAATACACCGACATGATCAAGGCCGGCATCATCGATCCGACCAAGGTCGTTCGGACCGCGTTGCAGGATGCGGCTTCGGTGGCCGGTCTGCTGATCACCACCGAGGCGATGATCGCCGAGAAGCCCAAGAAGGACGCCCCGGCGATGCCGCCGGGCGGCGGCATGGGCGACATGGGCGACATGGGCTTCTAAGAAGTCCGCTCCGTCCTCGCGACAAACGACCCCCTTCCGGAAACGGGAGGGGGTTTTTTGTTGGGCGGAGGGGCGCAAACAAAAATCCCCGCCCGAAGGCGGGGATTGGTGTCGGCGGAGTGACCTTGGGACGCCGAGCCCGCGCAAGGGGTCAATTTTGCTTGCGAAAAGCGACCGCCCCTCGATTTGCTACACTTAAATGGCTATCATTTTTTGTGTTTTCGCGCAAGGGGTGGCCATGCAGGAGCGTATTTTCGGTTTCGATATCGGCACCACGTCGATCGGTTTCGCGGTTATCGACCACGATCCCGATCGGCAGTCGGGCCATATCCATCGTCTCGGGGTCCGTATTTTTCCAGAAGCCCGCGATCCCGATGGCACGCCCCTGAACTAGCAGCGTCGCGCCAAGCGAATGATGCGCCGCCAGCTACGGCGGCGGAAACAGCGACGCCGGTCGCTAAACGAGGCGTTGCGGGACGCGGGCCTGTTGCCCCGGTTCGACCAGGACAAGGATTCCGAATGGTCGGGCGCGATGAAAGCCGATCCCTACTGCCTTCGCCGGCGGGGCTTTCTGGAGGCGTTGACAGCACACGAATTGGGCCGGGCGCTTTACCATCTCGCCAAACGTCGCCACTTCAAGGGCCGCGACATCGCCGAGACCGAGTCGGATGACGCGGCGGCCGACGAAAAGGAGGCCAAGACCAACCGAGAGTCGACCCTGGCCGCCCTCAAAGCGGAGGGCGTCCCCCTCGGCACATGGCTGGCGAACAAGGCCCTGGGCGAAAAGCGGCGCGGCGTTCATGCCGACCGCCACGCGGTCATGACGGAGTTCGAGCGACTCTGGGCCGCTCAGGAGCGGCACCACCCGATCCTGCGAGACCCGTCCTTCAAGGAAGCGATCCGAGAGGCGATATTCCTCCAGCGCCCGGTTTTTTGGCGCACCAATACCCTCGGGCATTGTCGTTTCGTGCCTGACGATCCGCCATGCCCGAAAGGCGCGTGGTTGTCACACCAGCGGCGGATGCTGGACAAGCTGAACAATCTGGCCCTGGCGGGCGGCAACCAGCGTCCGCTCGATCCCGAGGAACGGGCCGCGATCCTGTCCGCGCTCCAGACCCAGGGCAGCATGACCTGGAACGGCGTGCGCAAGGCGCTGATTCCGTTCGTGGGCAAGGGCAACGAAAAGGCTTTAACCTTCAACCTTGAAATGGGTGGCGAAAAGGTCCTGCTCGGCAATCCGCTGGAAGCGAAGTTGAGCGATATTTTCGGCAAGGATTGGCCGACGCATCCTTATCGGCAGGCGATCCGCGACGCCGCTTATGAGCGGCTCGGGGGCGCCGATTACGGCCATACACCCGACGGAAAACGGGTCGTGATCCTGTCCGAGGATGAGCGTCAACGGCGGCGGCAGGCGGCGGCGCAGAGCTTCGTCACCGATTTCGGCGTTACCCCGGAGCAAGCCAATTCTTTGCGAGAGCTGAAATTTCAGCCTGGGTGGGAGCCGTTTTCCACCGCCGCCCTGCGCGCCTTCCTGTCCGAACTGGAACAGGGCGTTCGCATGGGCGAATTGCTCAACGGCCCGGACTGGGAAGGCTGGCGCAACGAAACCTTCCCGGACCGCGAGCGTCCCACCGGCGAAATCCTGGACCGGCTCCCCAGCCCGGCGGCCAGGGAGGAACAGGAACGGATCGCCAAATTGCGCAATCCCACCGTGGTCCGGGTCCAGAACGAACTGCGCAAGGTGGTCAACAATCTGATCCGGGTCTACGGCAAGCCCGATCGCATCCGGGTGGAACTGGCCCGGCAGGTCGGCAAATCCAAGCGCGAGCGCGAGGAAGAGCAAAAGCGCAACCGCGAGAACGAGAAAAGGCGCAAATGGGCCAAGACCGACCTCGTTTCCCAGGGCATTACCGATCCGTCTCGCGACGATATCGAAAAATGGCTGCTGTGGCAGGAATGCGGGAAGTTCGACCCCTATTCAGGCCAAGCGATCAACTTTGACGATCTGTTCCGCACCGGCGTTTTTCAGGTCGAGCACATCTTTCCGCGCTCGAAATCCTTTGATAACGGGTTCGGCAACAAGACGCTGTGCCACCGCGATCTGAACCTGGTGAAGGGCGACCGGACACCGTACGAAGCATTTGGTCATGGCGAACACTGGGCAGCGATGACGGAGCGCATATGGCGGCATGTCGCTGAAAAACGGATGTCCAAAGGAAAGGCGGCGCGTTTCTGTCGGACGGAGCCGCTTGGCGACGATTTCGTCAGCCGGCAATTGAACGATACCGGCTATGCCAGCCGGCAGGCGGTGGCGCTCCTCAAACGGCTGTGGCCGGACGTGGGGCCTGAGGCGCCGGTGATGGTGCAGACGGTTTCGGGCCGGGTCACCGCCCAGCTTCGCCGGCTGTGGAGCCTCAACAATATTCTATCCGACGATGGCGAGAAGACCCGCGCCGACCACCGCCACCATGCGGTCGATGCGCTGGCCGTCGCCTGCGCTCATCCGGGGATGACCCAGCGGCTGTCGCGCTATTGGCAGGACGAGGGTAACCCGGTGGCCCAACGTCCGCATCTGCCGCCGCCCTGGCCGAGCATCCGCGCTGACGCCGACAAGGCGGTGGCCGAAATCGTCGTCTCCCATCGGGTGCGCAAAAAGGTTTCGGGGGCGCTGCACAAGGAAACGACGTATGGGGATACCGGTGAGAACGTTACCACCAAGACCGGCGTTTACCGTCAGTTCGTCACACGCAAAAAAATCGAGGCTCTGAGCAAGGATGAACTGAATAGCATTCGTGACGACTCGGTGCGTCGAGCCGTCACGGACTGGGTGGAAGCCCACGGGGGCGACAAACGTGACATCAAAAAGGCTTTGGCCAACGGCTACCCGCGCCTCGGCCCGGATGGTCCGGAAATCCGCAAGGTTCGCCTGACGAGCAAGCAGCAATTGAAGCTGATGGCGCCGGTGTCCACCGGTTATGCCGACCTTGGCGCCAATCACCACATCGCCATCTACCGCAAGCCGGACGGCAAAGCCGATTTCGATGTGGTGAGCCTTTACGAGGCCACCCGCCGCTTGGCCCGGCAGGAGCCAGTCGTCCAGCGCGATCGCGGCGATGATTCGATGTTCGTGATGTCGTTGGCACCAGGGGACGCGGTAGAGTTTCCGGAAGGAGAAAAAAAGGGCATTAGGATCGTGCAAGGCGTCTGGGCTTCGGGCGTAATCGTGACGCTTACCCACATCGACGCGGAGGGCGGTTCCGTTTGGCGTCCGAATGCCGGTTCGTTACTCAGCAACGGCGCCAGAAAAATTTCCATCGATCCCATCGGCGGCGTCCGGCCGGCGGCGGATTGATCTCGGCCGATGCTGCGCAAGACGATAGAGATCGCCACCCCCGGCACACGGCTTTCGGTCGCCCACCGCCAATTGGTGGTCGAGCGGCCGGACCAGCCGAAGACGACGGTGCCGATCGAGGACCTGGGGGTGGTGGTGGTGGACGATATCCGCGCCACCTACACCCAGGCGGTGTTCATCGACCTGCTGGAGGCCGGGGCGACGGTGATGGTCTCGGGGCGCGACCACCTGCCGGCCGGGATGATGCTGCCGCTCGACGCCCATCATGTCCAGACGGCGCGCCACATCGCCCAGGTCGCGGCCAGCGAGCCGACCAAAAAGCGGGTCTGGCAAACCCTGATCCGCACCAAGATCGCCTTGCAAGCCGAGGTGCTGCGAATGTTCACCGGACAGGATGGCGGTCTGGCGCCGATGGCCCGCCGCGTCCGTTCCGGCGATCCCGATAATCTGGAGGCCCAGGCGGCCCAGCGTTATTGGCCGCGCCTGTTCGGGTCCGATTTTCGCCGCGACCGGACGGCGGAGGGCGTCAACGCCCTGCTCAATTACGGCTATGCCGTCGTCCGCGCGGCCACGGCGCGGGCGGTGGTCGCCTCCGGGCTGATTCCCTCTCTCGGTGTATTCCACAAGAATCGGGGCAATCCGTTTTGTCTCGCCGATGACCTTTTGGAGCCCTATCGGCCGTTCGTCGATTGGCGGGTCCGGCTGTTGTGCGACCAGAACAACGAAACAATTCTATCGCTGGATCATCGGCCGACGCGGGCGGCGCTGTTGTCCGTGTTCAACGAAACCGTTGTTGTGGAAGGCCGGCGGTTGCCGTTTCTGTTGGCCATTGAATCCGGTGCGACATCGCTGTGCCGGACCTTGACCGACGGGGCCAAGGGGCTCGCCCTGCCCGAAGGGTTGCCAGTACAGGGCGAATCCGATGAAGGCGAGGAGCCGGACTGAATGGCCCACGCCCGACCCATTCCGCAATTGCCCTGGGGGTGGCGCTCGATGTGGGTGATCGCCATGTTCGACCTGCCGACCTTCACCCCCCAGGACCGCAAGGCCTATGCCCGCTTCCGCAAGGATTTGATCGAGGACGGCTTCACCATGATGCAATACTCGGTCTATTCTCGGCATTGCGCCTCGATCGAAAACGCCGAGGTCCACGCCAAAAGGATGGGCGAGCGGGTGCCCGCCGCCGGCGAGGTCCGATTTCTGACGATTACAGACAAGCAATTCGCACGGATCAGGGTCTATGTCGGGAAAAAACGCCAGCCAGCAAAGCCATCCCCTTCCCAGATGGAGCTTTTTTAGCCCATCCGGGAAGGGGAGTAGCCTGTGTTTTCAAAAGGTTACCCATAGGGCGACTGTAGCAAATCGAGGGGCGGCCGCAATCCGCAGCGGCAAAAGACGGTGGGCCAGAAACATCGCCACTGTAGCAAATCGAGGGGCGGCCGCAATCCGCAGCTGGGCAAGACTGTGTTCGACGGTGGCGAAGACTGTAGCAAATCGAGGGGCGGCCGCAATCCGCAGCTCATGCAAGAACATAATATTGCTGGCCGGTACTGTAGCAAATCGAGGGGCGGCCGCAATCCGCAGCTGGATGCCGGGACATTCGCTGGTCAGATCGACTGTAGCAAATCGAGGGGCGGCCGCAATCCGCAGCAGGGGACGCTTAACCGCGTTCGTGGGTCTAACTGTAGCAAATCGAGGGGCGGCCGCAATCCGCAGCGCGACACTAGTCGATGCGGCCACGGGACTGACTGTAGCAAATCGAGGGGCGGCCGCAATCCGCAGCTCCGCGTCGGTGGTGACACGCACGCGATCAACTGTAGCAAATCGAGGGGCGGCCGCAATCCGCAGCACTACGGCCTGCCGGAGGGATGCCGGTGCGACTGTAGCAAATCGAGGGGCGGCCGCAATCCGCAGCAGCATTGCCGCTGAGCTTGGCGGCTGATCGACTGTAGCAAATCGAGGGGCGGCCGCAATCCGCAGCAAGCGAGTGTACGGCCTTCTCAAGCTCCGGACTGTAGCAAATCGAGGGGCGGCCGCAATCCGCAGCCCGGACATATCCGACCCATCGCGGATTGTCACTGTAGCAAATCGAGGGGCGGCCGCAATCCGCAGCGTGAATGTATTCAGTGTCCCTATGTTTTTTACTGTAGCAAATCGAGGGGCGGCCGCAATCCGCAGCGGTGTCCCCTCCCGGCGTCTGATCTGATGCACTGTAGCAAATCGAGGGGCGGCTGCAATCCGCAGCAAACCGGCGCCCTTTTCGGCGTATCATGCGGGCGATGACATCCGACCCCGCCCATCGCGCCGTCGCGGTTCGCCGGCTCGCCTTCGGCGATCCGTGCGGCGAGGATTCGCCCTCGCGTCCGGTGCCGATCGAGGCGCCGGTCTCGATCGAAATCGATGGGACCGGCTACGTGGTGATGATGGCGACCCCCGCCGATCTGGATGATTACGCCCTGGGCTTTCTGCTGACCGAGGGTCTGGTCGAGCGGCCCGATCAAATCCACGATCTGTTCGCCCAGCCGGTCGACGGCGGCTGGGTCCTGCGCATCACCCTGGCCGACGAATGCGCCGACGCGGCCCGCGCCCGCGCCCGCCGGCGGGTGGCGGAAAGCGGTTGCGGCCTGTGCGGGATCGAGACCATGCAGCAGGCATTGCGCCCCCTGCCGCCGGTCAGCGCCCGCATCGCCACCGATGCCGCCGCCATCGCCCGGGCCTTGGCCGGCCTGTGGGCGCATCAGAAGTTGGGTCAGATCACCGGCGCCGTTCACGCCGCCGCCTTTTGCACCCCCGATGGCGAAATCCTCCATGTCCGCGAGGATGTGGGCCGCCACAACGCCCTGGACAAAGTGTTCGGCGCCCTGGCCGGACGGGGAATCAGCCCGTCATCGGGCTTCGTCCTGCTGTCGGCGCGCTGCGGTTATGAATTGGTGGAAAAGACCGCGCGCATGAATTGTCCGATGCTGGTCAGCATCTCGGCCCCCACCAGTCTGGCGGTGGAACGCGCCATGGCGGCCGGCCTGACCCTGGTCAGCCTGGCCCGTCCCGATTCGGCCCTGGTGGTGTGCGACACCGCCGGCAATATCCGGTGATTCACATCGCGCCGACCCGGATCGGGATCGATTTCGCCGCCGGGGTGCCGCTGATCTCGTCATAATGATCCAGCGGCAGCAGGGGGTTGAGTTCGGGGTAATAGCCGGCCACCGAGCCCCGCGCCATGGGGTAATCCACCACCGTCAGCCCCTCGACCCGGCGATGGATGCCGTCGTCGGCGATGGTTTCGGCGAAGATTTCGGCGCCGTTTTCCAACCCCCGCTCGGCCCGGTCCTCGGCATTCATCAACAGCACCATGCGGGTGCCGTAAATCCCGCGATAGCGGTCGTCGTCGCTGTAGATGGTGGTGTTGAACTGGTCGTGGGAGCGCACCGTGGCCAGCCGCAACATGGCCGGATCGGCCACCGCCGCATCGACGGCAAGGCCGGGGAAAAGCAGGAAATTGGCCTTGCCGTTGGGGGTCTTCCACACCAGCCGGCGCGGCGGAATGTCGAGATGGAAGCCCTCGGGGGCTTTGATCCGCTCGGAAAAGTCCGCGTAAATCTCGGGATAGATTTCGGCGATCTTGTCGCGGATGGGACCGTATTCGTCGCTATAGCGTTCCCACGGCACGTGGCTGTCGGGCAGGGTCGCGCGCGCCATGCGGCAGACGATTTCGATCTCGGACAGCAGATGCGGGCTGGCCGGTTCCAGCACGCCCCGCGACGCCGTCACGTTGGCCATGGAATCCTCGATGGTGACGAATTGCTCGCCGGCCCTGGTGCGGATGATTTCGGACCGCGCGATCACCGGCAGGATCAGCGCGTCCTTGCCATGGATCAGATGGCCGCGATTGAGCTTGGTGGAGATGGCCACCGTCAGGGCCAGCTTGCCCATCGCCCGATAGGCCCGTTCGGTATCGGGCACGGCGCGCACGAAATTGCCGCCCAGGCCGATGAAGACCTTGGCGGTGCCGGCCTCCATCGCCGCCAGCGCCGCGACGGTGTGATGGCCGTGCTCGCGCGGCGGATCGAACCCGAAAACATCGCGCACGCGGTCGAGATAGGCCGGAGCGGGCTGCTCGTCGATGCCCACGGTGCGGTCGCCCTGGACGTTGGAATGGCCGCGGATGGGGGAGATGCCGGCGCCGGGCTTGCCGAAATTGCCCTTCAGCAGCAACAGGCCGGCGACCTGCTGCAACAGGCGCGCGCCTTGCTGATGCTGGGTCAGGCCCATGCCGTAGCAGATCATGGTGGCGTCGGAGCGGATATAGATGTCGGCGACGTGGCGGATCTGCGCCTCGCTCACCCCCGACACGGCGACGATGTCCGCCCAGGACAGGGCCATCACTTCGTCGCGGACGGCCTCCATCCCCACGGTATGGGTGCGGATGAAATCCCGGTCGATGACCGATTCGCCGGCCGCCTCGCGCTCGAACATGACCTTCATTATGCCCTTCAGCAGGGCCAGATCGCCGCCGATGCGGACATGCACGAAATCGCTGGCGATGGCCGTCGCGCCCAGGGTCGCCATCTGCACCACGTCCTGCGGCTCGGTGAAGCTGATCAAGGCCCGTTCCGGCATGGGATTGACCATCACGATCGGCACGCCGCGTTTGCGCGCCTCCACCAGCTTGGTCATCATGCGCGGCGAATTGGTGCCGGGGTTCTGGCCGATCACGAAGATCGCCCGGGCGTGGGCGAAATCCTCCATAATCACCGTGCCCTTGCCGATGCCGATGGCCGGGGGCAGACCCCGGCTGGTGGGCTCGTGGCACATATTGGAGCAATCGGGGAAATTGTTGGTGCCGAATTCGCGCACGAAGATCGCGTACAGGAACGCGGCCTCGTTGGAGGTGCGGCCCGAGGTGTAGAATTCGGCCTGGTCCGGGCTGTCCAACCCCCGCAAATGCTCGCCGATCAGGGCGAAGGCATCGTCCCAATCGCAGGGCACGTAATGGTCGGTGGCGGCATCGTAGCGCATGGGTTCGGTCAGGCGGCCCTGCATTTCCAGCCAGTAATCCGACTGTTCCCTCAATTCGGCGACGGTGTGGCGGGCGAAGAAATCGCGGGTGACCCGGAATTTGGTGGCCTCGAAGGCCAGCGCCTTGGCGCCGTTCTCGCAGAATTCCAGGGTCTTGCGGCATTCCGGGTCGGGAAAGGCGCAGCTTGGGCACTTGAAGCCGCCCGGCTGGTTCATGGCCAGCAGCGCCCGCGATCCCTTGGCGATGACGCTCTGCTCCATCAGGACCTTGGCGGTGGCCCGGGCGGAGCCCCAGCCGCCGGCGGGACGGTCATAGGGTTTGAAGCGCGGTTTGTCGTTGGCCATGGTGGGACTCCGCCGTGACAGGGGAACGACTCTGAAAATAGGCGCGCAAGGCCCAGTCTACAACGAAAGGCTGTCAGCCTATAACAGGCTGCCCTGGCGCCCGTCGTTTTTCCCAAGACGGCGTTTCGGCGCCGGGCCGGATTCCGGCGGCGCCTCGCCCTCGGCCCGCACCATGATGGTGCCGTCCTTGAATTCCACCGCCAGCCGGCCGCCGGGCGGGGTGGAGGCGGCGCTGGTGACGGGGTGGCCGGTCTCGTCCCTCACCACCGCATAGCCCCGTTCCAGCACCTTGCGATAGGACAGGCTTTCCAGCATCTGGCCGGCCTGTTCCAGGCGGCGGGTCTTGTCGGCCAGCAGGCGGGCCATGGAAGGGCTCAGCCGGCCGCCGGCGGCATCCAGAGCCAGGCTATGGCGCGACAGCGCCGCCCGTTCGGCGGCCAGCGCCCGTTCCAGCCCGTGGGACAGGCGCAGCGTCAATTCGTCGAGGGCGTGGCGACGCTCGGTCAGCAGATCGCGGGGATGGCGCAGCCGGGCGCCCAGACGCTCGACCTCCACCAGGCGGCGGTGAAGGACGGCCGGCAGGGCCAGACGCAGCCGCTCGGCGCGGTCGTCCAGGCGGCGGCTGGCTTCCTCGATGCCGGCGCGGGGGTGGCGCAAGGCGCGGGACAGGGACGCCGCCCGCTCGGCCCGCGTCGCCAGCAGCCGCACCATCGCCCCGGTCAGCCGCGCCCCGTTCTCGGCCACCAGGGCGGTCAGCTCGGCGCGCACCGGCACCGCTTTCTCGGCGGCGGCGGTGGGGGTGGGGGCGCGCAGATCGGACGCGTAATCGATCAGGGTGGTATCGGTTTCGTGGCCCACCGCCGAAATCAGCGGAATGGCCGACGCGGCGGCGGCGCGGACCACCACTTCCTCGTTGAAGGCCCACAGATCCTCGATGGACCCGCCGCCGCGGGCCACGATCAGCAGATCGGGCCGGGGCACGGGTCCGCCCGGTTCGATGGCGTTGAAGCCGGCGATGGCGGCGGCGATCTGCTCGGCGGCGCCGTCGCCCTGCACCAGCACCGGCCACAGCAGCACCCGGCGGGGAAAACGCTCGTCCAGACGGTGCAGGATGTCGCGGATGACCGCGCCGGTGGGCGAGGTGACGATGCCGATGACCTTGGGCATGAACGGCAGCGGCCGCTTGCGCGCCGTATCGAACAGGCCCTCGGCGGCCAGTTTGCGGCGGCGGTCGTCCAGCAGCTTCAGCAGGGCGCCCTGGCCGGCCAGGCTCATCTGCTCGACCACCATCTGGTATTTGGAACGGCCGGGATAGGTGGTCAGCCGGCCGGTGCACAGCACCTCCATCCCGTCTTCCGGGGCGATGCCCAATCGTCCCGCCTGACCGCGCCAGCACACGGCGTCGAGAACCGCCTCGGCATCCTTCAGGGCGAAATAAAGGTGGCCGGAGGCGGGGCGTTTGAAGCCGGAAATCTCGCCCTTCACCCGCACCAGGGCGTAGGTGTCCTCCACCGTGCGCCGCAACGCGCCGGAAATCTCGCTGACGGTGTATTCCGGGACATTGCCGGCGGGGCGGGGGGTCAGGTCGGACATGGGCGAAGCATGGGGCAAAGGCCGCCCGATTGCAAACCCGCCCCCGCCCGCACACTGTCGACCTACGGCACTCGGAGGAGCGCAGCGACGACTATGCGCGTTGAGCGCGCCGGAGCGAGCGCGAGCCGAGTGAGGATAAGCCAAGCGCGAGCGCCGGCGCTTGAGGCCAACCAAAAAACTAAGCGACGACTATGCGCGTTGAGCGCGCCGGAGCGAGCGCGAGCCGAGTGAGGATAAGCCAAGCGCGAGCGCCGGCGCTTGAGGCCAACCAAAAAACTAAGCGGCCGACTATGCGCCCCGAAGCGGAGCGGAGCACCAAGACCAGCGCGCCGGAGCGAGCGCGAGCCGAGTGAGGATAAGCCAAGCGCGAGCGCCGGCGCTTGAGGTCCAACCAACAGAGCCCCAACCAACAAACCATCAATCGGGTTTCCCCCGATTGCTCTGGACCGTGGTAAAAGCGGCGGCGGATTGAAAAAGGAGCGCGCCATGAAGGTTCTGGTGGTCGGCGGCGGCGGTCGCGAACATGCTTTGTGCTGGAAACTGGCGCAATCGCCGATCCTGACCAAATTATGGTGCGCGCCGGGCAATGCCGGCATAACGGACGTCGCCGAATGCGTCGCCATCGGGGCCGAGGACGTGCCGGCCCTGGTCGCCTTCGCCAAGGCCCAGGGGGTCGATCTGGTGGTGGCCGGGCCGGAGGCGCCGCTGGTGCTGGGGCTGGCCGATGCCTGCATCGAAGCCGGGATCAAGGTGTTCGGCCCCACCCGGGCCGCCGCCGCCCTGGAAGGGTCCAAGGGCTTCATGAAGGACGTGGTCGCCGCGGCCGGTATTCCCACCGCCTGGTACAAGCGTTTCACCGACGCCGACGCCGCCCGCGCCTTCATCCGCGAAAAGGGCGCGCCGATCGTGGTCAAGACCGACGGTCTGGCGGCCGGCAAGGGCGTGACGGTGGCCATGAATGTCGAGGAGGCCCTGGCCGCCGTCGATGCGATGATGGCCGACAAGGCGTTCGGCTCCGCCGGCGACGAGGTGGTGATCGAGGAATATCTGGAGGGCGAGGAGGTTTCGCTGTTCGCCCTGTGCGACGGACGCACCGCCGTCTATTTCGGCGCGGCCCAGGATCACAAACGGGTCGGCGACGGCGATACCGGCCCCAATACCGGCGGCATGGGTGCCTATTCCCCGGCGCCGGTGGCCACGCCCGCGCTGGAAGCCGAAATCATGGACCGGATCATGGCGCCGGCGGTGGCGGCCATGGCCGGGCGCGGCATGCCCTATACCGGCGTGCTGTTCGCCGGCGTGATGGTCACCGCCGATGGGCCGAAGCTGCTGGAATTCAACGTCCGTTTCGGCGATCCCGAATGCCAGGTGCTGATGGCGCGCCTGTCCTCGGACCTGCTGCCGATCCTGGCGGCGGCCGCCGCCGGCAAACTGGATGGCATCACCCCCGCCTGGTCGGATCAGGCGGCGATGGTGGTGGTGATGGCGGCCAACGGCTATCCCGGCGCCTATGCCAAGGGCTCGGTGATCGGCGGGCTGGGCCGGGCCGGCGCGGTGGATGGGGTCACGGTGTTTCATGCCGGCACCACGTCCGGTCCCGGCGGGGCGGTCCTGGCCGCCGGCGGCCGGGTGCTGGGGGTGACGGCCAGCGGGGCGACGGTGCGCGAGGCCCGCGACCGCGCCTATGCGGCCATCGATCGTCTCGAGTGGCCGGAGGGATTCTGCCGCCGCGACATCGGCTGGCGGGCGATCGCGGCGGAGACGGCGTGAGGGGCGGGCCGGTGTAGGGTTTTGAAACCAGCGGATTTAGACCGCTTGCTCGTAAATCCGCCTTGCATGTGCTGAGCACGCATGAAATACTTTTAATTGTTCATGGCGAATCGTCAATTAAAAGAGGCATCGGTAAGGCTAGCCTCTGAATCAGCAAATTAAAATGCCATTACAATGTCAGCCGTGAGGCGGGGGTGGGGGGATGACAGTGGAAGCCACCGATCGGCTGAGGCCGACGTTTTCGGTATGGGGCCTGTTCTGGCGTTTTGTGTTGGCGATAGTCGGTAACCTGTTGATCATTCCGGCGCCATGGACCCAATCTGCGTATTGGGGATACATGTGCCGGCAGATCGCGTTGCCGGATGGTCGGCAACTGACGTTCGGCGGGCGGGCGGGCGATATCTGGTACATATTCATTGCTGCCGCGATTTCTGGCCAAGCGCTACGAATAAGTAATATCGTGCACGTGGCCTTAATGTACAAATATGGCATTATGGTCGCTCAGTTAATAATAGGCGTTATTTTGATGATATATATTATAAGGTGGCTGTGCGCATCCATGGGGGTGCGCGGCGGACATCTGAATATCGTTTTTACGGGAAGTATTTTTGGGTTTGTGTGGAGATACGCTCTTGCTATTGTTTCGATCCTGACGATTATCGGGTGGGCGTGGGCCGAGGCATATTTTTTGCGTTGGGTGTTTAAAAATATAACCGGGACTCATCAATTCGAATTTCATGGAACGGGCGTTAACATATTGTGGAGAACTTTAGTTTTATTTGTCCTTTGTATTCTCGTGATTCCCGCCCCGTGGGCGATGCGGTGGTTCATGGCCTGGATGGTCTCTCAAACAGGAATAACAGCGTCACCACAGCTCCAAGTTCAGGCGGTGGGTTAGAACGGGATGAAACGAAGTTGAATCGCGCTCTTATTTATTGATTGAGAGGTTGGTTCGGCGATTAAGTGGAATTTACAAACTGTAACCATTTGGTGGGGCGTTGATGGATGACGCCACCGCCGAGATGGCCGAATCCCTTGAATATTTACCGGCGATGACGCCTGCGCATTTCCTCCACGAGGAAGATTCGATGCGCCGTACCGGTTTCCCCGGTCTGGTCCTGGCGTGAAGCGGGACACGATCTGATCCTCACCGAGTTTCACAACACCCGCCATCGGCTGCTGAGCGGTGTCGTTCGGACCTTGGCCCTCCAATAGCGGGGCCGGTTTTGACGCCGGTTTCCGGGCCACCTCATCAAAATGGATTTCGATTACGTCGCCCATTTCCAGGATCACGGGGTGGGGCGGTCCTGGCCGCCGGCGGCCGGGTGCTGGGGGTGACGGCCAGCGGGGCGACGGTGCGCGAGGCCCGCGACCGCGCCTATGCGGCCATCGATCGTCTCGACTGGCCGGAGGGATTCTGCCGCCGCGACATCGGCTGGCGGGCGATCGCGGCGGAGAAGCGCTAACCCGGAATCCTCAGGGTAGACAGGGCGCCTTGGGGTCGAGCCAGACGCTGACCGGCCCGGCCCGGCCGACCAGACGCAGACGGGCGCGGTTGGCGGCGACGAAACCATGGATGTGGTCGCGCCACAGCGCCTGGGGCGGGTACAATCCGGGGTCGACCATCACCACGGTCCGGGCGTGTTCCGCCGCCCGGGGCCGGACCCAATAGGGCAGACGGTAGAAGCGCTGCAACAGCGCGTCGGCCGGAGAGACGGTGCAGGCCTTGTCGACCATCTTCCACGCCGCCTCGGTATCGGCGGCGGGGACGGTGACCGCCGCCTCCATCGATTTCCGCCAGGTGTGATGGAATGCGGCCAGTCCCACCGGCACCACCACGATCAACTGGATGCCGAAGGCGATCCACAGCAGCCGCCTGATCCGCGCCACCCGTCCCGTCGCCCGGTTCAGCGTCGTCAGGACCAGCAGCATGCCGAAAGCGAAAAAAATCACGATGCTGAAGTCGTAATAAAGACTGGCGGGTCGCGACATGATCGACAAGACCGCGACATCCAGTGCCCCGGCAAGGAAAAATGGAAGGCACAGGATTACATAAATGAAGTAAAGGTAAAAATTGTACCAATTACTCTTTATGAATCCGTGAGCCGCCTCGTAAATCAGGCCTGTTCCTATTTTAGACATGCCGGAGTGCACATATATGTTCGGCGAGTGAATCCAGGCCGGGATATAGAACACCGACAATATGAAATAGGCCGTCGCCAATGCGACGACGGTCAGGGTCAGGCGTCGGTCATGGGCGACCGGCAGGCCGAACAACAGGACCGCGACGCCGAAGGCGATGGGATAAAAGGCCGCATCCTCCTTGATCCCCATATACAGAAACAGGAACAGGATCGTCGGCAGCCAGCGCCGCGCCAGGAAGCTGGCCAGGAACAAGGGCAGGTACACCAGGAATTGGGCATCGTGGCGATAACCGCCGGGACCGTCGACGACCGCCTTGAGGAACATGGCGTTGTAGAGGGTGAACAGGGCCACCGCCAGGATCAGTCGGCGGCTGGCGCCGAAACGGCGTCCGGTCACCCACAGCGCGCCGACCAGAAACAATGGCCCCAGGGCCTGGATCAGGATCAAAAAAATCGGGGTTCCGAACAGGTGGAACAGCGGAATCAGCAGCAGCGAGGTCGGCTGGAAGTGATCCTGCAGCAGGCTGGTTATCCCGCGTTCCACCTGATAGGCGGCGGTATAGAGCAGCTTGCCGGGGAAGTGGCTGTTAGCCATGGCGTTGGCGTGCAGGAAGATATCGCCGACCGCCACGCCGTTCCGATACAGGCCGATCTTGATGGCGGCGCTCAGCACGAACCACAGAACCAGCAGGCCCCAGCCGAGCGCCTCCACCCAGGACTGGACGTCCGGACGGGACAGGATGGATTCGATGCGTGTCTTCATGGATGTGTTCTTCCGCTCATGGTCCAACCGAACGCCACCAGGATCGCCGGTACGGCGGGCATCGCCAGGCGCATTTCCAGGTGGATCGCGGCGTAGCTGAAAACAAACAGAACCGCCGCCGCCCACAGATACAGCGCCGCCGCCGCCCGGGGCTCGCCCCGGCGGACCCCTTGGACGGCCCGTTTCGGGGTCAGCGTGAAAAAGGCGACAAGACCGGCGATGGCGGCGGCGTCCAGAAGCGCCGTCCCCAACAGCGGCACGCTCCACGACCAGTGACCCGCCCGCACGCCCAGCCACAATTGGCGAATGGCGGGGACGAGCCGATGGCCGATGTCATGGTGGTAATGGGCCAGGGTGTTCAGATTGACGAAGGGGTTGAACACCAGATTGGCGAGATGGCCGAACTGGAGATTACCCAACATCGCCACCACCATGGCCACCGGGTGGCGAACAATGGTGGCGAGAAAATAGTGAAAGGTCAGATGGCCCAATTGCAGCGGGTCGGGGTGGGAGGTCTGCCACAGCCGGGCGACGATGGCCGATACCCGCGCCATTCCGTGGCCGCTGGTCGCCGCCGCCGCCTGGCAGACGGGGCCGGCGCAATCGAAGGGGTGGGCCAGTCCGCGATCGGCGATATTGACCCCCGGCCATAACCAGTTTTCAGCGCCGGTAAGGCTGAAGAACGGGTGCCCCGTGCGGAACAGGTTCCATTCCATCACCGCCGCGACCACCGCCGCCACCGGCAGGCAGAACAGGGCGACATCGCCCCATAGGCGCCGGTTCCCGATCCGTTGCCGGCTGCCGGCGACGACGATCCCGGCGACCGGCAGGACGGTGTGGTACAAAGCGACGTCGCGCAGGGTCATCGACGCCGCCCACACCACACCCATCAGGACCAGCCGGCCGGGCGATGGCGCCCGGTCGCAAGCGATGTCGCCCGCCAACCCCAGGATCACCACCGCGAAACAGGCGGCATAGAGACTGTCGCTGAGAATGGTCAGGTCGAACAGGCTGGTGCCCGACAGGGCGCACAACCCGACCACCAGGGCGCGCCATCGCGCGGGCAGGCCGAACCGGCCGGCGATCCGCCAGACCAGCCCCAGCACGGCCAGGGTGGCCAGCGTTTGCAGGGCGGTCAGCAGGAACGGATAGCGGTCCGGGGCCAAAGTTTCGGCCAGGGCGATGACCAGGGGATAGCCGTAGGGCCGCAACAGGAGCGTCGGAATCGGTCCCTGGTTCCAATCGTTCTGCCGCCACCAGCCGGAATCGTGGGCAATGAGATGGCCGAGGCTGAGATACAAACCGCTGTCGGGAAACAATGTCGGCCCCAGGCCGAACAACAGCCCGATTTTGATCGCGGCCACCGCGCCGAACACGCCGACGGCCCAGCGCCGGTCCCGGACCGTGTCCGGCGCGTTGCGGATACTGACCCCCATGTCCCCCCCTCGTTCCTTGCGGCGACTTCCGTGGATGCCGGTCGGACTTCATACCATCGCTGGCCGGTCTACCCTATGGCTAAGAGCGGCCGCTCCGCGCGAAGACCGCTATCCGCCCATGGGCGGTTGCCGCGGGAAAAACGTGATAAAAGGTGGAATTGATAAAAACCAAAAAAACAGATGGCACATCCGATTCCATAACGTGTCATTAGTGTTTTTTCACTAAACGGGTTTGATTTTAAGCGAGGCCAACGTACAGTTTTAGTTGGGATTCGCTGTGAAGGCTGCGCGCGATGAGGCTGACCTGGACACCGAACATGGCCACCGGCATCGCCAGCATGGATGCGGAGCATCGAAATCTGATCGCGGCCCATAACGATCTGGTCGAGGCGCTGGCGGACGGCGTCGCGGCGGACGTGGCCGCAAGCCTTGGGCGTTTACTGGCGATGACGCAGGATCATTTCCGTCATGAGGAGGATGTGATGCGCGCCACCGCCTTCTCCGGTCTGTCCAGGCACGAAGTGGAACACGATCTCATCATCACCGAATTCTACAATGCCCGTCACCGGCTGCTGGGCGGCGTCATCCGGACCCTGGACCCGGCGATGATGCGCCAGTTCAAACGCTGGTTCGTGGATCACGTCACCGAAATGGATTTCGATTACGTCGCCCATTTGCTGGATCACGGGGTGGAGTGAGAGGGGCGATAGAGCGGGCCGCCCGCTCTGGAGCCTGACCCGAAAGTCACCATGGCGGCCTGCAAATGGCGGTTTTCTGCGCTTCCGCTGCTCATGTACATGGAGTACGCTCCGCTGCGGTTCTCGAAAACCGCCATTTTCGGCACACCCTGCCGACTTTCGGGTCAGGCTCTGAGCGCATCCGGGTCAGGATTCCGGAAACAACCGTGGGAACAGGATGTCGAGTGTTTCCACGGGAAAGCGGAGCGATACCCGTCCCTTCGGGGTGTCCGAGGCCAGAAGACCGGCGGCGATGACGTCGTTGAATACGCGTCGCGCGGTTCGCTCCGGCAAGCCGGTGATGCGTGGCACGTCGCCCCGTTCCAATTCTCCCCGGATCAGGGCGTCTTCCAGAAGCCGGGCCGCTTCGGGTTTCAGGGTCTCGCTGCGTTCGACGTAAGTGCGAAGCCGTCGCGCGAGGGTGTCGAGTTCGAACAGGCCTGTCATGAAGGTGACCTGGTCGAGACAGGTGCGCAGGAACCACAGCATGAAGTCGATCAGCGCGCGTTGCGACAGATTGCCGCGACCGTCCAGATCGCCTTGGCGCGGCGTGTCGGCATGATCCATCATCCGCTTATAGTCACCACGGCTCTCCAGGCCGCGCGCCAGCCCGCGTGAAATCGACCATAGGCCATGGGCGCCGATGCCGGCCATGTGCGCCATGGCATGGCTCATCAGGCGCGCCACCCGTCCATTCCCGTCGGGAAAGGGGTGGATATAGCTGAGGCGGCGGTGGGCGGCTGGAATGGCGAGAATACGGGCGGCCTTTCCAAGAGGCTCGAAACGATAACGGGTGGCGAAGTGGTCCATGAAGGCCGCGACCCTGTCGCTCGACGGCGGCAAATGTCGCCCTACGGCCACATCGTGATCCGGTCTGGAACGCCATTCGCCCGGCACCATCGTGAGCGCGCGGCCGGCGCCGCGTATCGCCAGCATTTCCGGCGCGGCGTCGCGGTAGAATTCCCGGTGGAGCCAGAGGATGAAGCCGGCGGATGCCGGTTCCGGCAGGCCACCCTCTATGGCTTTGCGATCGATCTCGGCCTGCAGACGGACATGGGCGGCCGCCTCGACCTGGAGATTACGCCGCTCGCTGTCGGAGTCGAATTGTCCAAAGAGCGCGCGTTCGATGTCCTTCGGTCGCGTGTTGTGCCCCTCGATGAGGTTGCTGTAGTAGCTGTTCATGATCCGCACCAGATCGGCGAGATTGGCCGCCGTGCGGGGATGAAGGGCGCGGCCGAGCGTGGCCGACGCGGCGGCCAGCTCGGCGACCACGTCGGAAAGGGCTTCGGGGATCTCTTCGAGGCGCGCCGGTTCGATGCGGTCCACGCTTTCGATGATTTCAGGATTGGCCGATTTTCTTTTTCCCATAATACAGTGATATTAAAAGATAAATGTGAGCTTGGCTAGGCGGTATGGCCGATCTTTCGGCCGATCTTGGCTGAAGCCGATTCATCAAGGTCTGCGTCTGGGCATCCCATTCCGGGCGTCAAGAGTTGGGTCGTCACCGCTACGCCGCGCCAAGCTCGGCATTGTTGATGTATTCCGGATTGAAGTCGGTCAGCGCGTCCAGGGGATCGATCGGGGCGCCCCATATGGCGCGGCGTTCATGGGTGGGCAACCCACAGCTCATCGGACATTTGACCGAATACGCCGTCGCTCTCTATTTTTACGGACAAGGCGATCACGGCATATTTTTCATTGTCCGCAATCCACATGTCGCGCATTCCGGGTTTTGCCGCTGAGAGTGGTGCGGACGGGGGGACTCGAACCCCCACTCCATACGGAAACGGATTTTAAGTCCGCTGCGTCTACCATTCCGCCACGCCCGCACGGGCGCCATGATGCGATGGGACGGATCGATAATCCAGGCCCCATTGGGGCCTCTCCGCACGCTGCGGCGGCCTCAACGGCCTGGTCGCTCCGCTCCAAGTCGCCTTCGCCCGATCACCCTCGATCGGGGCAATGTCCTGATTCCGCCATATTTCCGAACCATCCCCGTTTTATGGTACCTGCGGATGGTTCGATCGACGGCGGGCAGAGGGTGAAATGACGGTCAGGTTCGGTTCGGCGCTGCTGGTCGCCTTGGCGGCCACGATCCTGTTGGGCGGCTGCGCCACCCGCTGGTACAAGGCCGGCGCCACCCGGGCGCAGTTCGAGGAAACCCTGAGCGCCTGCCAGATCGAGGCAAGCCGCGCGGTCCCGCCCGACATGCGCTACACCATCGAACCCGGCACCGGTTACCATAGCGAGGAATGCGGTCCGTTCGGCTGTTCCGGCTATTCCACCTACACCCCGCCCAGCCAAAGCGCCTATGACGCCAATGCCGGCGTGCGCGCCCAATATGTCCGCGCCTGCCTGTACCGTCATGGCTGGAGCACCAATCCCGGCAAGTAGATTTATTTCCTACGCTGCTTGTCCAGGCCCCGTTCCAGGCTGTCGCAGACGGTGCGCAGCACCTTGATCCGGGCGAAGGACTTGTCGTTGGCCTCCACCAGGGTCCAGGGGGCGCGATGGGTCGAGGTCTGTTCGACCATGTCGTTGACCGCCTGCTCGTAAAGCGGCCATTTGTCCCGGTTGCGCCAATCCTCGTCGGTCAGCTTCCAGCGCTTGTATTCGATGCTTTCGCGCGCCTTGAAGCGGGCCAATTGCTCTTCGGGGGTGATGTGCAGCCAGAATTTGGCCAGCACGATGCCGTGGGCGGCCAGTTGTTCCTCGAACTCGTTGATCTCGCCGTACGAGCGGCGCCAAGCCTCTTCCGAACAGAAACCCTCCACCCGTTCCACCAGCACCCGTCCGTACCAGGAGCGGTCGAACACCGTGACCCGGCCGGCCCGCGACAGGTGGCGCCAGAACCGCCACAGGTAATGCTGGGCGCGTTCCTCGTCGGTGGGCGCGGCGATGGGGACGACCTTGACGTCGCGGGCGTTCAGCGCCGCGGTCAGGCGGCGGATGGTGCCGCCCTTGCCGGCGGCGTCCCATCCTTCGAACACCAGGACCGTCGAAACGCCCCGCGCCACCGCCTGGCGGTGCAAGGCGGCCAGTCGCGCCCGCTGTTCCCGCAATTGCCGGGCATAGATGTCGTGGGTCAGGCTTTGGGTCATGTCCAGCGACGACAGGATCGACGGCTGGTCGGCCAAGACCGGCACCGCCGGCAGGCTGACGGCGGAACGGGCCAGACTGGCCGACACCGTGTCGGTCACCGCCCGTTCCTCCAGATGGCGGGCCACCGCGTCGCGGAGCGTGGTCAGCACCGCCAGCGAGCGGTAGCGGGAATCCTCGCCGTCGATGATGCTCCATGGCGCGTGGCCGCGATTGGTGTGCAGGATCAGCCGTTCGCCCGCATTCTTGAACTTGTCGTAGCGGCGCCAATGCGCCCAATCCTGGCGGGTGGCCTGCCAGGCGGTCAGCGGGTTCTTCTCCAGGCTCTTGAGCCGGGTCTTCTGCGCCTTTTTCGACAGATGCATCCAGAATTTCAGGATCAGCGCCCCGCCATCGGCGAGAATCCGCTCGAAATGAACGATGCGGTCCAGCCGGCTTTGGAAGGTGGCCATGTCGATATCGCCGGTGACCCGGTCGATCAGGGGGTCGTGATACCAGGACGACAGGAACAGCCCGAACCGGCCCTTGGGCGGCAGATCGCGCCAATAGCGCCAGAATTCGGGCCGTTCGCGCTCTTCGTCCGAAGGCTCGCCATAGGCGCAGGTGATGATCCAGCGCGGGTCCATCCACTCGTTCAGCAGATTGACGGTCTCGTTCTTGCCGGCTCCGTCCACGCCCGCCAGCACCACGATCACCGGGCAGTCGGCCTCTTTGAGGCGCATCTGCAAATCGAGCAATTCGGTGCGCAAAGCCGGCGCGGCCTCGTCAAAGGCCGCCCGCGTCACCTTGCATCCCAGTTCCGCCGCCTCGAACATGGTCGCCCCCCGAAAGGATCAGCCAGTATTGCGCATCCCGGTGGCCAGGGCGTTGATCGACCGCAACAGGGGTTCCAGCCAGGTGTTGCGGTCGTCGTCGGTATCGGCGCCGCGATAGCGCCGCAGGGTCGCCAACTGAATGTGGTTGATGGGATCGAGGTAAGGATCGCGCCGGGCCAGCGACAGGGCCAACTGGGGATTTTCCGCCAGCAATTCCCCCCCCTCGCTCACCGTCAGGATGGTCTTGACGCTGCGATCGTATTCCTCGCGGATCCGCCCATAGATCTCGTCGGCCACCGCCCCGTCGCGGCACAACCCGGCATATTCGCGCGCCGTGGTCATTTCCGACTTGCTCAGCGACATCTGGGCATTGTCCAGCAGGGCGCGGAAGAACGGCCAATCCTTGTACATGGCCCGCAGATCGGCCAGCCGGCCCGGATGATCCTCCATCCAGGATTCCAAAGCGGCGCCGATCCCGTACCAGGCGGGCAGGGTCTGGCGCGATTGGGCCCAGGCGAATACCCAGGGAATGGCCCGCACCGAATATTTCGACCGGTCGGTCTTGGTGCGGTGCGACGGCCGCGAGCCGATATTGAGCATGCCGATCTCGGTGACCGGCGTCGCTTCGTAGAAATAATCGATCAGATGCGGCGTGTCGTCGGTCAGCGCCCGGTAGGCCCGTTCGCCGCGCTGCGCCAGATCGCCCATGATCTCCATGAAGTTCGGCGGGTCGGTGTCGCAACTCACCATCAGGCAGCGGCTGGCCTTGATCAGCCCGGTGCCCCCCATGGTCAATTCATAGATGGCGGTCTCGGCGTTGGAATATTTGGCGGACAGCACTTCGCCCTGTTCGGTGAACTTGATTTCCCCGTTCACCGTGCCCGGCGGCTGGGCCATGATCGCCGCGTGGGTCGGTCCGCCGCCACGGCCGACCGTGCCGCCGCGGCCATGGAACAGGCGGCAGCCGACGCCGTGGCGCCGGGTGGTGACGGTGATGGTCTTCTGGGCCTGATACAGCCCCCAGGACGAGGCCAGGATGCCGCCATCCTTGCACGAATCCGAATAGCCCAGCATCACTTCCTGAACGTCGCCCGACGCCTTCAGCAGGGCGCGATAGGCCGGCACCGCCAGCAGCGCTTCGAGCACCGGCTCGACATGGGCCAGGTCCTCGATGGTCTCGAACAGCGGCGCGATGCGGATGTCGCAATACCAGGTGCCGTCGGCGTGGCGGCCGCACAATCCGGCGAAATTGGCCAGGATCATCACTTCGAGAACGTGGCTGGCCTGATGGGTCATGGAAATGACGTAGGCGCCGAACACCTTGGGCGAAATGTCGCGGCGCAACCGGGCCATGCCGCGCATCACGTTCATCGTTTCCTTGGTCTGGTCCGACAGCCCGTCCTCGTAGATCAGCGGCGTGCCGCCGTGGGACAAAAGCCGGCCCAGCGCGTCCAGTCGCTCGGCCTCGCTCAGCTTCCGGTAATCGGGCAGGTTGGGGGCGCGGGCGAACAATTCGGCCACCGCTTCGGTATGGCGGGTCGATTCCTGGCGGACGTCCAGCTCCGCCAGGAAAAAGCCGAACGTCTCCACCAGGACGATCAGATCCTTGAGCTCGGCATCGGCGAGATTGGCGTCGCCGTGACCGGCCAGCGATCCGGCGATGGCGGCGAGATCGGCCAGAAGATCCGCCTCTGACGCATAGCCGCCCGGCTCTTTCGGATTGGAATGGCCGTCGATCATGGCGTCGAGCCTGGCGATCATCCGCTCCAGGCGGAAGCTCATGATTCCCAGCTTGCGGCGATAGGGTTCGCCGGCGAAGCGGTTGGGCTGGCTGCGGAAACAGATTGCGGCGATGGATTCGTCGGCTTCCAGGCTGGCGGTGAACTCGGCCGTGGGCGTCACCAGCGACGAGGAATGGGTCAGCACCTCGGACAATTCCTCGATGCGCCGGCGATATTCGGCCAATGCCTCCCGCGATTGCAGCATCACCGCCACCCCGGTCACGTCGTGGGTGACGAAGGGATTGCCGTCGCGGTCGCCGCCGATCCACGACCCGAATCGCACGAATCGCGGCATCGGCCGCTCGGCGGCCGCCTTGCCATAGACCAGGGCGATGGCGCGTTCGAGATTGCGGTAAAGCTGCGGCACCGCGTCGAACAAGGTGGTGCGGAAATAGAACAGGCCATTCTTGATCTCGTCCAGCACCTCGGGCTTGTGGACCCGCACTTCGTCGGTCTTCCACAAAATCTGGATCTGGTTGCGGATCTTGTCTTCCAGGGCGCGGTGCCGGCGCGATTCCGGCCGGGTGTCGTTCAACTGCTTGGCCAGCAGCCACAGGCGCCGCTGCGTCTCCAGCAGGGTGCGGCGCTTGGCCTCGGTGGGGTGGGCGGTGAAGACCGGCTGGTAGCGCAGCAGGGCCAGCAATTCATACAGGCCCCCGGCGTTCACCCCTTCGGCCTGAAGCAGGCGAAGCGTGTCGTCGAACGATCCCAGCCACAGGCGTTCGCCGCTTTCCACCTGGGTGCGGCGCGCGTAATGGGCCCAGTCATCCTCGGCGATGTTGGCCAGCAGGAAATAGATGGCGAAGGCGCGGACCACCCGCGACAGGGTGTCGGCGTCAAGACGGCCGACCAGATCCATCAGCGCGCGGCGACGGTCGGCATTCTCGCTTTGGCGCAGATCGATGAAGCCCTTGCGCAACGTCTCGACGGTGTCGAACACGCAGGCCGGCTCCTGGGTCTTCAGCACCTCTCCCAGCAGGTTGCCGAACAGCTTGACCCGCGCCCGCAACTCCTTGTCGTCATCCGTCCGCATCGCCCATCCTTCCCCCCCGACCGGGGGTGGTTTTTCGCATCGCCGCAAATTTTTTGGAAACTTGGCATTACCGGGCGGAAATGGCGAGTCTTGATATGGCGGCGGCCGGGAATGTTCCGCCAAAGCCAAGGGAGTTGAAGCGGTAACGGTTGAAGTGTCACAATCGACAGGCAACCACAATGCACGCGTCGCCGTCGGGCGGCAGGGGGAAGCCATCGGCGTGGGATCGCGTCTCCAGGGAGCGCTTCGCCCGGGATCGAGGTGGGCGGCAATCGCGATCGTTTCGGCCCTGGCCGTCCCGGCGGCGTCGGCGGCGGTCCACGGCGAAGCTTCGCCCCCCCGGCCCCCCCTTCATGGGCCGGTGGTGGTTCTCGACACCGCGTTCCAGGCGCCGTTGCACCGGCCCGACCAGTCCGGTTTTCTCGATCGGTTTCTGCATCGGGCTTTCGCCGCCATCGGGCGGCGGGTGCGGGTGCAATGGCTGCCGGGCCAAAGGGCGCTGATCAACGCCGATAACGGCATCGACGATGGCGACGCCATGCGCATCGCCGGTCTCGGCCAGCGCTACGCCAGCGTGGCCTCCCATCTCGTGGAAGTGCCGGCCAAGCTGTGCGACATGGTTTTCGTCGCCTTCGCCCGCGATCCGTCGGTCCGGGTCACGGGCTGGTTGTCGCTTGACCGCTATTCCCTCGCCCTGGTGCGGGGCTACAAATATCTTGAAACCCATACCGATTCCCGCAACCGGGTCGAGGTGGACGACGCCGCCCAGTTGTTCCGGCTGTTGGAGCGCGGTCGCACCGACGTCGTGCTCATCGACGAGGCGACGGGGCTGGGAACCCTGCGGGCGTTGAAGCTGACCGACATTCATGTGGTCGGCCGGCCGTTGGTGGTGATGCCCGGCTACCTGTATCTCAATCAGCGCTACCGGGCTTTGGCGGCGCCGCTGGCCGCCGCCATCGACCGCCTCAACGCCAAGGCGCCGTTGCAGGCCGAGATCGACCGCTATTACCGGGAGGGGGACGTCCGGTGAGCCGACGAACACGCCTCGTCACCCGTATTCTCGTCGGTGTGCTGGCCATCAGCGCGGTGGCGGCCCTGTTGTCGGCGGCGTTCCTGCTTTTCGTTCAATATCGGTGGGACGTTCAGGCGATCCATGGCCGCTTCGCCGATATCCGCGCCAGTTACGCGAACAGTCTTTCCAACAGTCTGTGGGTGGCCAACGATCACCTGCTCCACATCGAGCTGGCCGGCATCTACCGGCTTCCCGATATCCGCTTCGTGGCCATACGCGACCGCGATTCCGGCCCCGACATCGTCATCGGCAGCAAGCCCAAGGGCGAAACATTGACCGAGCGGGTCCCCCTGACCTATCGCTACGAGGGCCGGAACCTGCATCTGGGCGATCTGGTGGTCGTCGCCGGCCTGGGCGGCATCTACGGCGGGCTGTTACGGCAGGGGGAGTTGATTCTGGCGTCCCAGACCCTGCAGATGCTGGTTCTGGCTCTGGTCATCGTCTTTCTGGTCCATCGTCTGGTCATCCGCCATCTGGGGGCGATCGCCGCGGTGGCGCGAACGACGACCATCGGCACCCTGGGTATGCCGGTGGTGTTGGCGCGCGCCCTCCGCGACAAAACGGACGAATTGGACGATGTGGTCGCCGCCACCAATACCATGCGCCGATCCCTGGCCAAATCCTATGAGGAGATCAGTCGCGTCAATCGCGAACTGGAACGGGATATCGAACGCCGCACGGCGGTCGAAGCGGCGTTGATCGACAGCGAGACCCGGTTGCGCATCGTCATCGACAATGCGCCGTTCTTCATCGCCGAACTGGAACCCGACGGGCGGGTGGTGCTGGTCAATCGCGAGGGGCAACCGCCCTTCGGTCTTGAGGGGATGATGGTGGAAGTCGGCAAGACCTGCCCGCGCGTGGCCGAAATTCCGCAATTCGCCGCCCTGGTGACCGCCGCCGTCGAAGGAACCGTCGGCGCCATCGACATCGACTATGCCGATCGGGTGTTTCATGCCCAGGCCCTGCCGCTGGCCGTGCCCGGTGGTCCGCGGCATGCCCTGGTGATCGTCCAGGACCGGACCGAAACCCATCGGGCCTTGACCGAAATCCGTCGCCTTAACGACGATCTGGAACAACGGGTGCGCCAGCGCACCGCCGAACTGCAAATGGTCAACAGCGAGTTGGAGGCCTTCGCCTATTCGGTTTCGCACGATCTGCGGGCGCCCTTACGGCGCATCGACGGGTTCAGTCGCATCCTGGTCGAGGACCATGGCGGGCGATTGGACGAGGACGCGCGGCATTACCTCGACCGTATCCGGGCGGGCAGCCAGACCATGGGGCAGACCATCGACGCCCTTTTGGGCCTGTCGCGCAGCGCCCGGTCCGACATGGTCCGGACCGATGTGGACCTGTCGGCCATCGCGTCGCGCATCGCCGCCGAGCTTTCCGCCCGTTCGCCCGAGCGCCGGATCGATTGGCGTATCGAGCCCGGGATGCAAGTCGAAGGCGATTCGCGCCTGTTGACCGCGGCTTTGGAAAATCTGCTGACCAATGCCTGGAAATATACCGGCCGCACCGACAGGGCGGAAATCGCCTTCGGGACCGAGACCATGGATGGCGAGCGGGTGTTTTTCGTCACCGACAACGGCGCCGGTTTCGACATGGAATACGCCGAATCCCTGTTCAAGCCGTTCACGCGTCTGCACGATGCCGAGGAATTCGAAGGCACCGGCATCGGCCTCGCCCTGGTCGATCGCATCATCCGGCGTCATGGCGGCCGCATTTGGGCCGACGGCAGTCCGGGTCACGGCGCCACCTTCCGCTTCACGCTATAACGGAAGGGGAGTCCATGTTGAAATCCTTTCTGCGAAAGCCAAGCTGCTTTACCATCGCATTTATTGATTTAGAGGCGAATTCAGCGATTAGGTTGAATCGCGAAGCGATTCAACCTAATCGCATCCGGCTCTAGGGGTGAGCGGAAAAGTACGTCGATTTGGCGCCTCCGGCGCCGGGAGCGCGGTATGACGGCCGACCGGACCAGCAGCACCATCTTGTTGGTGGAGGACAACCCCGACGATATCGAGCTGACGCTGCACGCGTTTCGCCGCCACCGTCTGGCCAATGACGTGGATGTCGTGCGCAATGGCGCCGATGCCATCGATTACCTGTTCGCCACCGGCAATTACGCCGACCGCTCGCCCGACGATCTGCCGGCCCTGATCCTGCTCGATCTGCATTTGCCCAAGGTGTCGGGGCTCGACGTGCTGAGGCGTCTGCGCGCCAGCGAATGGGGCCATGCGGTGCCGGTGGTGATCCTGACCACGTCGGACAGCGAGCAGGACCTGATCCAGGGTTATCGGTTGGGGGTGAACAGCTACATCCGAAAACCCGTCGATTTCGATGAATTTTCCCGGGTCATCGAACAGGTGGGACTGTACTGGCTGGTCCTCAATCTTGCGCCGCCCCGGTCGGGCGGAGGGGCCTGATGGAGGAATCGCTCACGGTTCTGATGGTCGAGGACGACCGCGACGATGCCCTCCTGGTTCAGCATGAATTACGGCGAACCTGGCCCGATCTGCGCTGGATCCGGGTCGAGACGCGGGCGGAGATGGAAGCGGCGTTGATCCGCTCCGCTCCCGACGTGGTGCTTTCGGACGTCAAATTGCCGCGTTTCAGCGCCAGGGAGGCGTTGCTGGTGCAACGGGCGTTGGCGCCCCAGGCGCCGTTCATCATCCTGTCGGGGGCGGTGAAGACCGAGGATGTGGTGGTGCTGTTCAAGGCCGGCGCCGTCGATTTCGTCGAAAAGCACGATCTGGCGCGGCTGGGGCCGGCCATCGAGCGTGAAAGGCGGGAATGCTTAAGCCGCCTGGCCCGGCGCGAGGCCGAAAACACCCTGCGCAAGTTGTCGATGGCGGTGGAACAAAGCCCGGCCTCGGTGATCATCGTCGATCGCAGGGGGATCATCGAATACGTCAATCCCCGCTTTATCGAAACCACCGGCTATTTCGCGGACGAGGCGGTGGGCCGCAGCCTGCACGATACCGGGTGCGAATGCGCGGCCCTGCTGGAGGCGGGCGCGATCGAGGCCGCCGAGGGCCGCCCCTGGCAGGCGGAGGTGCGGTCGCGCTGCAAGGATGGGCGGCTGTTGTGGGAAAAGGCGTCGGTGGCGCCCATGCGCGGCGAAGACGGCATGGTCAGCCATTACGTGGTGGTGCGCGAGGATATCAGCGTCCGGAAGGAATACGAGGATCTGCTGATCCGTCAGGCTTTGCACGACCCCCTGACCGGGTTGCCCAACCGCCGTCTGGTGCTGGAGCGGCTGAGCCAGAGCATCGCCGAGGCGGATGCCGGCGCCGGGCAGGTGGCGGTGCTGTTCTTCGACATGGACCGGTTCAAGCATATCAACGACAGTTTCGGCCACGCCACCGGCGACGCGGTTCTGGTGGAAGCGGCCGCGCGCCTGAGCGAAGCGGTGGGACCGGCCGATACGGCGGGCCGGCTGGGGGGCGACGATTTCGTCGTGGTGCTGCCCAATCTCGCCGATCTCAAGCAGGCCGAAATCGTCGCCGATCGCATCGTCGCGTCGTTCAACCGGCCCTTCATGGCGGGGGGCGTGGAATCCTACGCCACCATCAGCATCGGCATCGCCGTCCATCCGCAAGACGGCGCCGATGGCGAAACCTTGATCCGTAACGCCGATTTCGCCCTGTACGCGGCCAAGGAACGGGGAACCAGTTCCATCAGCCGTTTCGCCATCGGCATGCGCAAACGGGCCGAAGATCGCCTGCTGCTGGAACAGGAGCTGCGCCGCGGCTTCGAAAAACGGCGATTCCGCATGGACTATCAGCCCATCGTCGATCTGCGTCACGGCATTCCGGTGGGGGCCGAGGCGCTGATGCGCTACGACGGCGAATCGGGGCCGGTGCCGCCGTCGCAATTCATTCCCCTGGCCGAGGAAAGCGGACTGATCGTGCCATTGGGCCATTGGGCGCTGGAAACCGCCTGCGGCCGGGTGGCCGCCCTGGGCGCGCTGCTGCCCGAGCAATTCCGCGTGGCGGTCAACGTGTCCAGCCGCCAGATGCGCCAGGGGGGCATCGTCAGGGACGTGATCCAGGTGCTGGAACGGACCGGCATCGGGCCGGAGCGTCTGGAATTGGAGATCACCGAATCGGCGCTGATGGATGACGGTCACGAGGTGTCCCGCGCCCTGGACGAAATCTCCGCCATGGGCATCCGGCTGTCCATCGACGATTTCGGCACGGGCTATTCGTCGCTCAGCTATCTGCGCCGGTTTCCGTTCCACACCCTGAAGATCGACAAGTCCTTCGTCCAGGACGTCACCGTCAATCGCGAATCGGCCAAGCTGGTGGATGCCATCATGGCCATGGCCGACAGCCTGTCTTTGGCGGTGGTGGCCGAGGGGATCGAGACCCGGGAACAGTGCGATTTCTTCCGGGAACGTGATTGCGCGCTGGCGCAGGGCTATTTTTTCTGTAAGCCCATGCGGGAGGACGGGATCGAGCGCTATTTGCGCGACGCCGTCAAGGAGCCGGCGGGCGGCGCGCGTGACGATTTTTGACCGACGCCGGATGGCGTCCGCTCAATGCCCTGGGTTATGTATCTTTCCCTCAATCGCCGGGCGGGCGCGTCCGCGCCCTTGGCTATCCTCGCTTACGCTCCGAGGCCCCGGTGGGGCCTCTCCGCACGCTGCGGCGGCCTCAACGGCCTAGTCGCTCCGCTCCAAGTCGCCTGCCCTGCGAATCGCCCAGTGATCTATTGATTTAGAAGAGAATTTGACCCGATCTATTCACGGTTCCGGCGCGTGTTGGGAATCCGGGCTGATGGTGGACGATGGCCGGAACAATGCTATCGTCCGAAGCCGGGCGCCTCGGGTTTTGAGCGCGCCGCTCTCGTTTTCAAAGGAGATGGTACTCGATGACCGTGCAGGATAAAGCTTCCGAGGCGCGCGCCCAGGCGATACAGAGCATTCATCGCCCCCGCGAAGTGGTGGCGATTTCGCTGTTATGGTCGCAAACCATCGATCTGTTCGCCGCCCGTGTCGGCGCCGATGTCAGGCCGCAATTGGAACGGCTGCGCGGGGCCGCGCCCGACGGGGTCAAGGTGGCGGTGGATTCCATCGAGCGCGTGGATGACGGCTGGCGGATATTGGACGGCGCCATGGAAATGGTTCTGACCGATTCCGACATCGGCGACGTCACCCGGACGCCGGGCGGGGGGTTGAGCAATCTCGCCCGCGATCTGGCGGTGATTCTCGATACCCTGGATGGCGGGCAGGGCATCCCGCCGATCGAGCATCTGTCCTGGTCCGATGCCGCCGCCGAATTCGGGGCGAAGCCGGTGGCCGGGCGGTCGCGGACGTCGCTGGTGTTGCGTGACGACGGGTTCGAGAAACTGATCCTGACCGAGCGCGGGCCGCATTGGGACCCGGCCGAGTTGGACCCCTTCGCCGTCGAGCAGAATTTCTATGCCGGCCGCAACGCCTTCGTCTTCATCGGTCAGGAACCGTTGGACACGCAGAAATTCGACCGGATTCGCCGCGCCAAGCTGGGCAATCCCTCGCTCAAGGTGTTCTGGCTGGTGGGCGGCAACCAGCTGAAGCGGCTTTACACCGAATATCGCGATTTTCTGTCGGTGGTCGATCTCATCAGCCTCAATTTGTCCGAGGCCGCCAATTTCTTCGGGTTCGAGCCTTTGCGGCAGCGCCATCGCGACGCGTCCGAACTGCGCAAGATGGTGGCCCGCGAAATCAGCCGCCGCGCCCTGGAGCTGGGGGCCAGCCACGTCGTCATCACCGACGGCGCCAAGGGCGCCAGCCTGGCGCGCAAAGCCAGGGGCGGGCGGGTCGAGTTCGTCTATTCGCCGCTGATTCACGAAAACATCGTCCAGGTCGATCCCTCGGTGCGCGAAGATACCGGCTGCGGCGACAGTTTCGCCGCCGCGGTGGCCGCCTATTTCCTGACCTCGCCCGAGCGGTTCAAGCTGAACGAGGCGGCGAATTTCGCCCATTACATCGCCGGCATCGTCTATCAGCGCCGCCGTCCCAATCTGACGCCCGACGATCATGATTTCATCCTGACCGCGCACCGGCGCGCCCAGGATGTCGGCCCGTTGGTGGCCAGCCGGGTCAATTTCGACCGCACCCGTTGTCAGATCAGGCCCGCGCAATTGTCGCCGCGCGGGCCGCGCCGCCGGGTGCTGGTGCTGCTTCTGGGCGGCGATCCCAACGATCCCGCCCAGCCCCACGTCACCGGCGCGGCGGCGGCGGTGGAGCGGCTGGCGGCGATGATGCGCTCGGGCCATTATCCGCCGGCGCCGCTGATCCGCATCGTTCCGCGCATCACCACCGACGCGTCCGTTCGCGACACCGCGGCGATGAAGCGGGTCAGTCCCGACCAGATGGACATGCTGGCGGCCGGCCGCGGCGTGTGCAATTGCCTGGGCAATCTCGACGTCGAGCCGCGCAGCGCGGTGCGGTGGTCGGATCTGGCCGGTCACGAAGGGGTGACGTTGCTCCGGGTCACCCTGTGGGAAGCGGTCGAGGTGATGTCCTCGGAGGATGTCGCCGAACTGTTCGAGGACATCAAATTCTGGCATTTCGCCACCGAAAACGTGGATGAGCGGCTGATCTGGCACGCGCGGCAATGGGGCATCACCCGCGAACAGGGCCAGGAGGTGACCCGCCAGGCGCTACGCGAATACGTGATCGAGCATATGGGGCCGCAGGTCCGGTTCGGCCATGCCCGGGCCACCAATCTCGAAGAGTTCCATCAGGAAATGACCGACCAGCTGATCTTGCGGATCGACGCGCTGCTGGCCGGCATTTTCCGGTCGGCGACGCCGTGATCGAAGGGGCGGGTCTGGCCGGCGACGCGGGCCGGGCCCAGCGCCGCGCGGCCGACCCCGCCGCCAGCGTCTGGGTGGCGGCCAGCGCCGGAACCGGCAAGACCAAGGTGCTGGCCGACCGGGTGCTGTCGCTGTTGCTGGCCGGCACCAGACCCCACAAGATTCTATGCCTGACCTTCACCAAGGCGGCGGCGGCCGAAATGGCCAACCGCATCGCCCGCAATCTGGCCGATTGGGCGGTGATGGACGAGGCGGCGCTGGCCGGTGAACTGGCCGGATTGCTGGGACGGCCGGCCGATGCCGGCCAGACGGTCGAAGCCCGGCGCCTGTTCGCCCGGGTGCTGGACGCGCCGGGCGGGCTCGCCATCGAAACCATTCATGCCTTCTGCCAATCCCTGCTGCGGCGGTTCCCGGTCGAGGCCGGGCTGGCGCCCCATTTCCAGGTGATGGACGATCGCGATGCCGGCGAGATGCTGGAAGCCGCCAAGGAGGATATCCTGGTGGGCGGCGGCGCGGTGGTGGCGGCGGTCGCCGGGCGCATCCACGAAACCCATTTTCCCGAATTGCTGGCCGAACTGGTGGGGGCGCGCGGCCGGCTGCAACGGCTGCTGGACGGCGCCGGCGGTCTGGACGGCGCGGTGGCTTCGATGCGGGCGCGGCTGGGGCTGGAGCCGGGCGAGGACGAAGCCGCCATCCTGGCGGCGGCCTCGGCCGAGACCGCCTTCGACGGCGCCGCTCTGCGCCGCGCCGTCCCGGCGCTGTCCGAAGGGGGCAAGGGCGATAACGAACGGGCGGCGGCCATGGCGGCGTGGCTGGCCGCCGATCAATCCCGGCGGATGGCCGGTTTCGCCGCTTATGGCCGCGCCTATCTCACCCAGGGGGGCGAGGTGCGCAAGGCCCTGGCGACCAAGGCGGTGCAGGCCCGCCATCCCGGCATCGTCGATGATTTGACCAAGGAGGCGGAACGTCTGATCCGCGTCGGCGAGCGGCTGCGGGCCGCAAGCGTGGCCGAGGCGACCGCCGCTCTTCTGGCCCTGGCCGACCGCCTGCTGGCCGCCTATTCCCGCCGCAAGGAAGCGCGCGCCGCCCTCGATTACGACGACCTCATTCTGCGGACGCGGACCTTGCTGGCCCGGCCGGGGGTGGCGCCGTGGGTGCTGTTCAAGCTCGACGGCGGCATCGACCATGTGCTGATCGACGAGGCCCAGGACACCAACCCCGACCAGTGGGCGGTGGTCCGCGCGCTGGTGGCCGATTTCTTCGCCGGCGCCGGCGCGCGCGATGATATCCGTACCGTCTTCGCCGTGGGCGACGTCAAGCAATCGATCTACAGCTTTCAGGGCGCCGATCCCGCCGCCTTTGAATCCATGCGCGACCATTTCCGGATGGTGGTCGGCGACGCCCGGCTGGATTGGCGGGAAATTCCCCTCAACGTGTCGTTCCGCTCGACCCGGGCGGTGCTGGACGCGGTGGATGCGGTGTTCGCCGAAACCCGCCCCGGCCGCGACGGCGTGGCCCATCCCGGCGAGGATATCGGCCATCTCGCCCAACGCATGGGGCAGGCCGGTTCGGTGGAAATCTGGCCGCCGGTGGCGCCCCGGGCTTTGGAGCCGCCGCCGCCGTGGAAACCGCCGGTGGATCGGATCCGCGGCGATTCGCCCAGCACCCGTCTGGCGGGGCTGATGGCGGCGCGCATCGAAGCCATGATCGGCACCGAACGGCTGGACTCGCGGAACCGGCCGGTCCGGGCCGGCGACATCCTGGTGCTGGTGCGTCGCCGCGGCGGATTCGTCGAGGATCTGGTGCGCGCCCTCAAACAGCGCCGGGTGGCGGTGGCCGGCGCCGATCGCATGGTGCTGACCGATCAGCTGGTGGTGATGGATCTGATGGCCCTGGCCAGGGTGCTGCTGCTGCCCGAGGACGATCTGACCCTGGCCACGGTGCTGAAGGGGCCGTTGATCGGCTTGACCGAGGAGCAATTGTTCCATCTGGCCTGGGATCGCGGCCCGCAAACCCTGTGGGAGGCGTTGCGCGCCCGCATGGGCGCCGATCCCGCCTTCGAAAACGCTTGGGCGACCCTGGGCGATCTGATGGCCAAGGCCGATCGCCTGACGCCCCACAATCTGTTCGCCCATATCCTGGGGCCGTTGGGCGGCAAGCGCCGGCTGTTGGCGCGGCTGGGGGCCGAGGCCGAGGATCCGTTGGACGAATTCATCGCCCTGACCCTGGCCTTCGAACGCGCCCACCCGCCGTCCTTGCAGGGATTTCTGCGCTGGCTGGAGGCCGGCGCGGTGGAAATCAAGCGCGACCTGGACCAAGGCGTCCTGGATGCGGTGCGGATCATGACGGTCCACGGCGCCAAGGGCTTGCAGGCGCCCATCGTCTTTCTGCCCGACACCATGCAGGTGCCGAAAATGGGCGACCGGCTGTTATGGGTAAGCCCCCAGGAACCGCCGGCGGCTGAAAACCGCGCCCGCCGCCAGGGGGACGACATCGTGTTGTGGCCTCCCCGGGCCGACATGGCCGATCCGGTCTGTCTGGCGGGACGCGAGGCGCAGAAACAGGCGCGCGACCGGGAATTCCATCGGCTGCTCTATGTGGCGATGACGCGGGCGTGCGATCGGTTGATCGTCTGCGGCTGGCAGACCGGCGCCGCTCCGGCGGCGGGGTGCTGGTACGATCTGATCCGGGATGCGGTGGCCGGTCTGGCCGCCGAAATCGAAGATCCGTTCCTGGCCGCGGCCGGGGAAACCGAAGGCGCGACCGTCCTGCGCCTGAAGAGCGCGCAGGACGCGCCGTTCGAAAAGGACGAAGCCGCCGCCGCCGCGGGCGTGGCGACGATGGTGGCGCTGCCGGCCTGGGCGGATCGGCCGCCGCCGCCGGAACCCTTGCCGCCGCGGCCCCTGGCGCCGTCCCGGCCCGAAGGCGACGAGCCGCCGGTCCGCTCGCCCCTGGAGGGCGAGGCGGATCATCGGTTTCGCCGCGGCCGCCTGATCCATCGCCTGCTCCAGACCCTTCCCGATCTGGAGCCGGACGTCCGCGACGACGCGGCGCGGCGCTTTCTGGACGGGTTCGCCGCCGATCTCGATCCGGCCCTGCGCGCCGCCATCGCCGCCGAGGTGGCGTCGGTGCTGAACCATCCCGCCTTCGCCCCCCTGTTCGCGCCGGGCAGCCGCGCCGAGGTGCCGGTGGCGGGGCGCATCGGCGACGGCGCCATCGCCGGCATGGTGGACCGGCTGGCGGTCACCGACGACGCGGTGCTGGTGGCCGATTACAAGACCAACCGCCGTCCGCCCGGCCCCGGCGAGGCGCCGCCGCCGGTCTATGTGCGCCAGATGGCCGCCTATCGGGCCGCCTTGTCGGCCATTTATCCCGACCGGCCGGTGCGCTGCGCCCTGGTCTGGACCGACGGTCCCGCCGTGACCGAAATCGCTCCCGCCCTGATGGATGAAGTCCTGCGCCCGCCTGCGAAATGAACATTTTGTCATGCGGCGTCCCCATGTGGTTGTGTCAGACTCCAACCCGCCGCCGATGGGGTATCGGCGGGCGTTCGCAAGGGGACATTCCGCTTGGCTGACAGCAAATCCGCGGCGCGTCATTACCGCCTGATCGTGGCTCTGTTCGGTCTTTTTTGGCTGGCCAACGCCTGGTTCCAATTCTCCGGCTGGGTGCAGCAGGGCGGGGGCACGTTACGGGCGCCGCTTCTGGACGTGCTGGCCAAGGCGGTGAAGGTGGCGCCGGTCTGGCTGCAACCCGCGCCGCTGTGGTTCAGCCATGTGGCGACCGCCATCGATCCCCAGACCACGTCCCTGATCCTGGTGGCGATCGATCTCGCGCTTGGGTTGGCGCTGCTCTCGCGCCGCCTTCTGGTCCCGGCCGGCTGGCTGGGATTCGTCTATAGCCTGTTCTGCTGGGTGACCATCGGCGCTCTGGGCTATCCCTATGGCGGCGGGCAGACCGATCCCGGCGTGTTTCCGGCCTATGCCATCGCCTTTTTGTTCGTGTTGGCCGTGGCCCCGGCGATCGCCCCCGACGCGCCCGAGGGGGCGCAGCCCTGCCATCGGCTGTGGCGGGCCGGCTCGATCCTGTTCGCGCTGCTCTGGTGCTTCGATGCCGCGCTGAAATGGATGCCCGGCTTCCTGTTCCATTTCATGGATCAGCTGACCCCGGCGGTCCAAGGTCAGCCGGCCTGGATCGTCGCCTATATCGGACTGATCATTACCGTCGTGCGCGCGGTGGGGCCGACCCTGGTGGCGGTGGTGGTGGCCGTGGCGGAAACCGCCCTGGGCCTCAGCCTGCTGTCGGGGGTGCTGGCGTCGCTGTCGATCCCGCTGGGCTTTCTCTATTCCCTGGCGGTCTGGTCCAGCGCCGAGGGCTTCGGCGGTCCCTACGGCCCCGCTGGGACCGGCGTGCGCGGGGACGTTCTGGGCAACGTCCTGATCTACGCGCTGGTCTTCCTGTTCCTCGCGGTCGGGCGCTCGCGTCCCCAAGACGTGAGCGCCGCCTGAACCTGTTCTTACCGCTCCAGCGCCGCCGCGCAATGGGCGATCCATTGGCGGGTCAGTTTTTCGGTGGTGGCGTTCTGGGACAGGCGGTCGGCGAGATTGCCGAAATCGACGTGATCCAGGGACTGGTCCTGATTGAAGCAGGTGAACACCACCTTTTCCTCGCCGGTGACGGGGTCGATGTGGCGTTGCAGGCACTGGGCGCAGATTTCCTTCATCATGCATTGCATGGGTGAATTGATCGAGCCGATGGCCTCGTGTCCGGGCTTGAGATACGGGGCCAGACTGGTATGGCGGGCCTTGCCGATGGCGGCCATCATCCGGTCCGAGCCGATGGCGATGATGCGGTCCACATCGGCCAGCGGGATCGGCGCCTCGCCCAGCTTGCCCGTCGCGTAGGCCTCCATGGCGGCGACGATGTTGCCGACGAAGCTCCGGTCCTGGGGACGGCCGGGGCTCAGGGGCTCGCCGGCATCGACGCACCACACCACCATATCGGCGGCGGCTTCGATATCGGCGATCTTGAACCGGTCTTTGGCTTCGCGATAACCGGCGAAATACAGCACCTTGGACCCCGCCCGGCGCATGGCGGCGCCGATGGAGAACAGCACCGCGTTGCCCAACCCGCCACCGGCCAGCAGCACCGTTTCGTTTTCGGCGATTTCGGTGGGGGTGCCGGTGGGACCCATCAAAACGACGGGCTCGTCCGGTTTCAGCAGGGTGACCAGATTGGACGATCCGCCCATTTCCAGAACGATCAACCCGACCAGCCCCCGTTCGGGATCGGTCCAGGCGCCGGTCAGCGCCAGCCCTTCCATGGCCAGGGCGGTGCCGCGGGCCTTGGGCGCCAGGGCCTCGAAATTCTGGAGACGATAGAACTGGCCCGGCTGGAAGGCCCGCGCCGCCATGGGCGCGCGCACCACCACCTCGACGATGGTGGGGGTCAGGCGGTTGACGGCGTGAACGCGGGCGCGCAGGCCCTTGTCGAGGGCGCGGAACAGATCGCCGGCGGCGACCTTCGACGCCTCGCGGCGCATCAGCGACCGGGTGATGATGGGGTGGCCCTGCTTGGCCGAGGCCATGGCCGAGACCACGTTGCCGGCGTAAGAGGGATGGAGGTCGCCGAAAAAGCTGACATCGTGGCCCATGCCGTCCACATGCATCAGCACGTTGGCCTCCGACGGCTTGGTCCGCTTTTCGGGCGTGACCGGGTCCCCGTTCTCGTCCACCGCCTGGAAATACTTGCCGTCGAGATGGATGCCGGCGCGTTCGCGGGCCAGCGTGGTGTTGGGCACGGTGCCGGCGGCGACCAGAACCGAGCGCGCCGGCAGCAGATGGAGCGCGCCGTCGGCATCCTTGACCTCCAGCCCGCAGGCGGCGCCGAAACGGTCGGTCTTGACGGCGACGGGGGTCATTTTTTCGGCGAAGCGGATGCCTTCCTCCAGCGCCTTGTGCACCTCTTCATGGTTGCGATAGGCGGGGCTGTCGATCAGGCGACGGCGATAGGCGATCAGCGCGCCGCCCCAGCCGTCCAGCAATTCGCGGATGCGCGGCGTGCGGTTCTCGGCGGCGGCGGCGGCGCGTTCGGCGCGCAGCGCGCGGGCGTGGGCGATGAATTCCTCGCCGATTTCGCGGTCCTCGTCATTCCACGAGGCGCGAACCGTCTCCAGCCCCAGTTCCTCGGCGCGGGCCAGGAATTTTTCCACCTGGACCGGATAGTAGGCCATGGCCTCGGTGCAGGTATCGACCGCGGTCAGCCCGCCGCCGATCACCACCACCGGCAGGCGCAATTGCAGATTGGCCACCGAATCGGCCCGGGCCGCGCCGGTCAATTGCAACGCCATCAGGAAGTCCGACGCCTGGCGCACGCCGCGGGCCAGGCCGCCCTCCATGCCCAGGATGGTCGGCTTGCCGGCGCCGGTGGCCAGGGCCACATGGTCAAAGCCCATGGCGAAGGCCTGTTCCAGGGTCAGGGTGCCGCCGAAACGCACGCCGCCATAAAGGGCGAATTCGGCGCGGCGTTCCAGCAGCAGGCGGATGATCTTGAGGAAATTCTTGTCCCACCGCACGGTGATGCCGTATTCGGCGACGCCGCCGAATCCGGCGCTGACCCGTTCGTTCAAATCCTCCCACAGGGTGCGGACGTCGCGGATGGCGCGGAACGGCACCCGGCTTCCGTCGCTTTCCACCCCGACCAGATCGGCGGGCAGCGGTTCGATCTTCAGCCCGTCCACGGCGGCCACCGCGTGGCCGTCCTGCATCAGGTGGTGGGCCAGGGTGAAGCCGGCCGGCCCCAGGCCGACCACCAGCACCTTGCGGCCCGAAGCGGGCCGGGGCAGCCAACGGCGCAGGTTGAGCGGGTTCCAGCGGGTCAGCAGGGAATAGATTTCAAAGCCCCAGGGCAGCTCCAGAACATCCTTCAGGGTGCGGCTTTCCGCCTGGGGGATGTCCACCGGGTCGCGGTTCTGGCCCTGATAGATGCAGGCCGACATGCAATCGTTGCAGATGCGATGTCCGGTGCCGGCGGCCATGGGATTGTCGATGGCGATCACCGCCAGGGCGGCCACCATCAGCCCCTTGCCCTTGGCCTCGTGCATCTCGGAAATCTTTTCCTCGAGCGGGCAGCCGGCCAGGAGCACGCCGACGGCATTGGTGACCAGCCCGCCTTCCTTGCGGTCGATCAGACCCTTGGAACAGCTGTCCTTGCCCTGGTGATGGCAGAAGATGCAGTAATTGACCTGATCGAGGGCGCCGGCGAGATCGGTGCCGTGATCGGTCAGCGTGAACCCTTCCCGGTAGCGTTCATGGGGATAGGCCAGCGCGCAGATCCCCCCCGCCACCTCCACCGTCTCGGCCGGAACCCGGGCCAGGGGATCGCGTTTTTCCGGGATGCGGAACAGGACGCCGTCGGCATGGCCGATCTTCTGGGCGTGGTGGACCTTCCAGGCGGCCCAGCGGGCGGCGGCGGCCAGATCCTCGCCATGGGCGTCGGCCTTGTCCATCCAGGCCAGCACCATCCTGGCGAAGGCCAGTTCGGTGACGGTCTCGTCCCCCAGACGGCGGGCGATATCGGCTTCCAGGGCGTCGCCGTCCAGGGTGGCGGCTTCGTCCGCCTTGACCTCCTTCAGGGCGCGGCGCTGCACGAACAGGCGCTTGGCGGAAAACAGGGGCGCCAGCTCGTCGTGGCGGGCATGGGCCTCGGCCAGGGCGGCGCGGATGCCGAACAGGGTGGCGAAGAAATCCTCGACATGGGGGGCGAGCGCGCCGATCAGCCCGGACTCGGCCTTGGCGTCCAGGCCGTCCGGGGCGGCGCGGGCAGCGGTCAGCCGGTTCGCCAAATCCGGGTCGGTGGCGGCAAGGGCCGCCATGAAAGCGGAATCGATGCGCTCCATCCCGTCCGGGCGGTACAGATCGGCAAAGCTGAGTTCGAACCCGAGCGGGGGGACGGTCATGTCAAGGCTCATCAAAAAGGTCCATTTCGGTCGTACGGCCGGGGGGGCTTGCGGGGCGGCATGAAACGCGGCCCGTCCCCCGTTTTGGCAAAGGGGCGACGGCGGGCACTCGCCATTCGGGGTAGTGATTTACTCCGAATGGCGGGCCAGGGCAAATTTTGACGAAGGTCGGCGGGGAATCAGCCCGGCTCGTCGAGGGGGCCGGTCTGGCCGCTCAGGGCGCGGTGGGTGGAAATCAACACCTGGCGGACCAGCATGGCCTGCTCGTCCGAGGGAACGGACGCCCCCGTGGTCATGGTGCTGAGCCAAGCCCATTGCCCCTCGGGGCTGTCCAAGGCGGCCACCAGGCGGTCGAGGACATGGGCGAGCAGATGGATCGAGCGCCGGTCGGCGTGGAAATGCTCCCAGCTCATGGAATGGCCGAATTCCACCACCAGAGACTGGAAGATTTCGCGGCAGCGCGCATCGTATTTGGCGACGCGTTTGCCGCCCAGCACGCTCTCGGCGAAGGTCAGGACATTGGGCAGGTATTCGCGGGGGAAGGCCGCCTCTTCGCCGTTCAGCAGCGGTTCCAGAGGGCGGGTGAGCAGGCGGTGAAAGGGATGGCTGCGGCCGGTGGCGTCGCCACGCTGCCACAACGAGCGCCGGCATTTCCGAACCCGGGAATTGAGATAGGTCTCAAGGGCGCCGCCGGCATCGGCCACATGGTCGAGAATGCGGCAGGCGTCCTCCAGCCGAATGGCGCCGTCGGTGGCGTTCTCTTCCAGCAACACGCGGATGGTGGTCGCGACCGTTTGAGCGACGGTCCGGCAGGGTATGGGACGGAAACGCCCGCAGGATTTATTGGCGCCGGTTTCATCGGAAACGGGCAAGGCGGGTGCCGCATCGCCATCCACGGAGTGCCGTGCCGCGCTATCCCCCGCCATTCCGCCACCTGCCATATCAGAACGTTGTATTACGATATCGTATGCGGGCGGCGGCGCCTAATGGAAACTGGACTATTCCGCAGCCTTGGGCAGGTAACGGCTGATATCGACCTCGTCGATCTGTTCGGGCTTCAAATAGGTTTCGGCGTAGGATTTCCAGATTCCCGAGCTGAGGAACAATATCCACAGATCGGGATCGATGTGCTGATCCTTGACCATGAAGGACATGATCTTCAGGGCCTCGGACAGGGTCTTGGCCTTTTTGTAAGGCCGGTCGCAGGCGGTCAGGGCCTCGAAGATGTCGGCGATAGCCATCATCCGGGCCGGCAGGGTCATCTCCTCGCGGCGCAGGCCCTTGGGGTAGCCGCTGCCGTCCATCTTCTCATGATGGCCGCCGGCCCATTCGGGGACCCGCGACAGGGTCTTGGGGAAGGGCAGGGCCTTCAGCATCATGATCGTCTGGATGATGTGGTCGTTGATCTTGAAGCGGTCCTCGTCGGTGAGCGTGCCCCGGCCGATGGACAGATTGTAGATTTCGCCGCGATTGTATTTGTGGGGCCGCGGCATCAGGGTGATGCCTTCGGCTTCGTATTTGGCGGTGTCGATCGGCCCGTCATGGGGCACGAGGTGCCAATCCTTGTCGTCCAGCAATTTCTCCGCCACCGGCACCGGCGCGTCATCGGTGCCGCGGAAGCGCAATTCCTCGTGGGACAGGCCCAGCCGGTCGTCCAGGGTGCGGGTCCAGGTATTGGCGGCGATGCGTTTCAGCCGCTCCACCCGTTCGGGCGCCATGAACTCGCCGCCGACATTGCATTCGGCGACGAAGGCGAAATCCGCGTCCAGTTCGGCGATGCGCTCCTGCCAGCGGGTCTTCAGCGTCTCCGCGTCGCCGTCGCCGGCCAGGGAGGCCTCCAGATAGGCGATGGTGGCGTCGCGCTTCAGCACCTCGAAGCGGGTGCGGATTTCATGGATGCGGTTGTAGATGGTTTCCAGCTTGGTCGCCTTGTCGACGACGAATTCGGGGGTGGTGACCTTGCCGCAATCATGCAGGTCGGCGGCGATTTCCAGCTCGTACCACTCGTCTTCGGTCAGCGAGAAATCGGCGAATACGCCGTCCTTGGCATCGCAGGCGGCCTTGGCCAGCATCTGGGTGAGCACGGGAACGCGGTTGCAATGGCCCCCCGTATAGGGGCTTTTGGCGTCGATGGCGCCCGCGATCAATTGAATGAAGGCCTTGAACAGAGCCTTCTGCGCTTCGATCAGGTGGGCGTTGTCCAGCGCCACCGCGGCCTGACTGGCCAGCGATTCGACCATCGCCGAGACTTCGTCGTTGAAGGGGCCGACCTGGTTGGAATCGCCGCGGGCGTTGATCAATTGCAGGACGCCCACCACCTCGCCGTCGTGATTCTTCAAGGGCACGGTCAGGAACGAGGCGGACCGGTAATTGGTCTTGGCGTCGAAGGCTTTGGTGCCGCTGAAATCGAACTTGTCGGCGTCATAGGCGTCGGCGATGTCGACGGTGGTCCCGGTCAGGGCGCAATGGCTGGCGACGTTCTTATGGTTGGGCGTGCCGTCCTCGGCGTACAGGGCCAGCGGCGGAAAGGGGATCGGCTTGTCGGTGGTGCCGCCCATGGCGATGCCCAGCGTGTCGTTGAGCATGATTTCGAACTTGAGCCCGGCCCGGTCCTCGGTTAGCAGGTACAGCGTGCCGCCGTCGGCGTTGGCCATGGATTTGGCCCCCTTGAGGATCATCTCCATCAGCCGGTTGTGGTTGCGTTCGGCCGATAGCGCGATTCCCAGTTCGATCAGCGTGCGGTACCGTTCTTCCCGTGTGGCAGCCATGGCCGGTTCCTTGTTTCCTTAAGCGGTGTCACCCTGTTCAGGGTAACCGTACAGCCGGAAGCCCTCAAAGTGAAAATGGAAACGCACAGGGCTGATGGTAGGAGGTTCAATGCCTTACGAGTCTCTTCGCGATTTCATAAAACGTCTGGAGCAGGCTGGAAAGCTGGCGCGGGTCGCGGCGCCGGTTTCCCCCGATCTGGAGATGACCGAGATTCAGACCCGCCTGTTGGCCGAGGGCGGGCCGGCGGTCCTGTTCGAAAACGTGGTGCGCGCCGACGGCCGCCCGTATGACATGCCGGTTCTGGTCAATCTGTTCGGCACGGTCGAGCGGGTGGCCTGGGGGATGGATCGCGAACCCGCCCAGTTGCGCGAGGTGGGCGAGACTTTGGCTTTTCTCAAGCAGCCGGAGCCGCCGGGAGGGTGGCGCGAAGCCCTCGAGATGCTGCCGTTGCTGAAGACGGTGTTTTCCATGCGGCCGAAGACGGTCGGTTCGGCGCCGTGTCAGCAGGTGGTGCTGGAGGGCGACGCCGTCGATCTGTCGTTGCTGCCGGTGCAAAGCTGCTGGCCGGGCGAACCGGCGCCGCTGATCACCTGGCCCCTGGTGGTGACCCAGGGGCCGAAGCCGCGAGGCACGAGTGACGCCGACCGGCGCGACGATTTCAATCTCGGCATCTATCGCATGCAGGTGACGGGGCGCAACACGACGCTGATGCGCTGGCTCAAGCATCGCGGCGGCGCCCAGCATTACCGCCGCTGGGCGGCGGAAAAAAGGGAACCCCTGCCGGCGGCGGTGGCCATCGGCGCCGATCCCGGCACCATCCTGGCGGCGGTGACCCCGGTCCCGGAAACCCTGTCGGAATATCAGTTCGCCGGCCTGCTGCGCGGCCGCAAGGTCGAACTGGTCGATTGCCGCACGGTGCCGCTGAAGGTGCCGGCCGAGGCCGAGATCATCCTGGAAGGCCACGTCATGCTTGACGAATTCGGCCCCGAGGGTCCCTACGGCGACCATACCGGCTATTACAACAACGTCGAGGATTTCCCGGTTTTCCGGGTGTCCTGCATGACCATGCGCAAGAAGCCGATCTACCTGTCCACCTTTACCGGCCGGCCGCCGGACGAGCCCAGCGTTCTGGGCGAGGCTCTGAACGAGGTGTTCATTCCCCTGCTGGTTCAGCAATTCCCCGAAATCGTCGATTTCTGGCTGCCGCCGGAAGGGTGCAGCTATCGCATCGCCGTGGTGTCGATGAAAAAGGCCTATCCCGGCCACGCCAAGCGGGTGATGTTCGGCGTGTGGTCGTTCCTCAAGCAATTCATGTACACCAAGCTGGTGATCGTGGTGGACGACGACATCGACGCCCGGAACTGGAAGGACGTGATGTGGGCGGTCGCCACCCGCATGGACCCGGCCCGCGACATCACCGTGATCGAGGGCACCCCCATCGATTATCTCGATTTCGCCAGTCCCGAAAGCGGGCTGGGCGGCAAGCTGGGCATGGACGCCACCAACAAGATGCCGCCCGAAACCCATCGTGAATGGGGAACGAAAATCCGCATGAGCGACGACATGGTGGAAAAAGTGACCGCGCGCTGGGCGGAATACGGCCTGCCCGGCGGCGGCCGGCCCATCTGGAAATAGGGCGCCGCGCTTCGGCGAGGGCGGATTTACAACTTATACCGTGATGCGGATTTACCGCATCACGGTATAGCGGCGTTACAGGCGGGAGATGAGGTCGTGGGCGCGGAGCCGGGGCACCACCATCGTCTCCCACAGGGTATGGCGGACGCGGCGCATCACGAACCGCCAGACCAGCCAGGCGATGGTGGGCAGGGCGATGACGGCGATCACCCGCAGCAACACCTCGAAGGCGCCGACCCGTTCCCCGGTCAGCAAGATGGTCTGGGCGCAGCGGAATTTGCGGGCATAGGACGGCCCGCGGCAATCCTTGACCTGCTTCATGATGGCCGGGTCGCGGTGATTTTGCAGAATCCGGGGGGTCAACTGGTCCAGCATCAGGATGCCGACGATCGCCATCCAGGCGACGCACAGCGCCGCCAGAAGATTTCCCAGCGTCCGCATCCGGCGTTCCACATCCGCCAGCAGATAGTCCCAGCCGCTACGCACCGCGAGCCTCTTCCGCTCATCATCCTTCAGGGTGTACCACCAGCCGATGAATGGTCCAAGCGTCAGAGCTTGTAAATCAATCGAACTTGCAAAAGAACGCCCATTGGAAACATTGGCGTTTTTCCGTCGATTTCACGCCGGATGGGCATTCTTTCACAAACTCTCGGGGCCGGATGCGTCCATGGCCAGGGGAATCGGGTGAACCCGCTTCCCCTGCATTATGTATATTTCCCTCAATCGCCGGGCGGGCGCGTCCGCGCCCTGGGCTATCCTCGCTTGCGCTCCGAGGCCCCGATGGAGCCTCTCCGCACGCTGCGGCGGCCTCAACGGCCTAGTCGCTCCGCTCCAGGGGAATCGGGTGAACCCGCTTCCCCTGCATTATGTATATTTCCCTCAATCGCCGGGCGGGCGCGTCCGCGCCCTGGGCTATCCTCGCTTACGCTGCGGCGGCCTCAACGGCCTAGTCGCTCCGCTCCAACGCGCCTTCACCCGATGACCCTGGCCGGATGCGTCCATGGCCTTGCGTTGATCCGCCGGCGGATTATTCTGCCATGATTCCGTCCGCATCGTTCGGCCCATGACCACACCCCTGCTTCTGCTCCCGCCCCATTCGCCTTTTTCAAAAGAAATTTACAAGCGTGTCCGGCCGCGGATACCGCGCCACTTCTGGCCGCCCGAAAGCGTCCGCGTCTCTTTCCAGCCATCGCCGGACGGATTGTTTCTCGATGCCGTTTTCGAGGGGCTGCCGGCCGCTTACGCCAAGGTCGCCGCCGCGACCATTCGCGAAACCGGTTCCGCCCTGGTCCTGGAATCCCCGGCCGCCACCCTGGCCGCCATGGTTTTCAAAGCCAGGCGCCGGCGTGACATCGCCCTGTTCTGCATTCTTCCGCTGCTGTTCGCCGTGCCGCTTCTGGGGCATTTCAATCCCATCTGGATGCGTCCCGCCATCGCCCTGTTCGTCGCCGATGTCGTCGCCCTGGCATTCCTGCACGTCGCCTTGATCCAGCGGCGGGCGAATTTGGCCGCGGGCCGGTTTCTCGCCGATATTCCGGTGCCGGGATTGCATATCGCGCCCAGCGCGTCGCGATTCCTGCCTATCGAGGACACGGCGGATATGGGCGAATAACGCACGGCGGCGACGCGGATCAGTCCGCAATGAAAAAACATCCAATGCGCGCATGCGGGGGCGCCGGTTGTGGTCGTGGCCAATTTATGTTTGTGTGCGGTCCCTCCCGTATTTAATTAATTGTTTCAATCTCTGGCGTTTTATTTCTCTATCCGGCGCCTGTGTTTCTCTATGGATGCGCCAAAGATTCAATGTATCATTAAGCGATTGTGTGTTTTTTCAATCCGTCGGTCTCGGCGATGCGGGCGGATCGGCGAGAGGTGCCCATGCGTACGGAAATCCGACGCGCGCGATTGCTTTTGCCATCGATCGCCCTGGTCGGCGCCGCCATCTGGGTGGTGGCGATTCTCACCCTGTCCTATCGCCATGCGCGTTTCGCCGCCGACAATATCGCCGCGGCGGTGGTTATTCATCAGGCGCTTGATCAACTTCAGCAGGAACGGGACGGCCGGGTTCTGAGCTGGCTGGGGGCCACCCCCGGTTTCGACGTGGCGCGGGCGTCGCGCGCGACCGATCGGGCCATCGCCAGATTGTCCGCGCCGGTACGCGACGCTCTGCCCGATCTGTACCGCTTGCGGTTGACGGAGGGGCGGACCGCCGTCGCCATCGGCGACACCTATCAGGGGGCGCTCGACAATTTGCGCGGGGCCGAAATCACCACGGTGGCGGGCAATGTTCCGCCCGCGACGGCCATGGCCTTTCGCGCCCGCAGCGACCTGGAGCGACGCCTGGACGATATGCGGTGGCGGGGGGCGGCGGCGCTGGTGCCCGGCGCCAGCACCGCGCCCGGCGACGGCGATGACGACGGCGACGACCTTTCGGCGGCCGCCCGATCCGACATCAAGGCGATCGATCGCATGGGTGTGGGCGGTCCGGCCGGTGCCGAACTTGCCGTCGACCTGCCGCTTTTGGCCAAATTGCGCGGTCTGGCCAACCGGCCGCGATCCGATATGGCGGTCTGGCGGACCTGGATCGCCGGCAGCGCCGATCTTCTCCGCAAGGCCGAACGGGCCAACACCGGTTTTCTCGAGGCCTTGGCCCATAAGGCCGAGGTGCGGGCCGGTGACGCCCTGGCTCATCTCATCGTGGGGACCCTGGCCACCTTGGCGGTGGTCGGTCTGGCCATTCGCGCTCTGATCGGCATCGCCCGGGCGATGCGGTCCGCCAAGGACGCCCTGGCCGACCGCGACCGGACGTTTGAACTGATCGTATCGGAAATCGAGGACCCGGTTCTGCTGTTGGACGGCGATTGCTCGGTGCAGTACGCCAGTCCGTCGGCGAAGCGGCAATTCGGCGACCAGACGGGCTGCGCCCTGTTCTGCCGCGCCGCGCCGGGCAACCTTGGGCAGCAATGCCGGGTGACCGGTTTCGACCGCCAGGAAATCGTCGATCCCCTTTCCGGGCGCACGTATGAGGTAAGCTGTTCGTCCTTTCGCCGCGACGGCGCCGAGGCCCGTCTGGTGATTCTGCACGACGTGACCCTGCGCAAGCTGACCGAGGCCGAACTGGACCGCGCCCGCGTCGCCGCCGAAAGCAGCAATGCCGCCAAATCGCAATTCCTGGCGAGCATGAGTCACGAATTGCGGACCCCGCTCAACGCCATCATCGGCTATTCCGACGCGTTGATGTCGGGCGCCATCCCGCTGACCGAAGACCGCTACCGCGATTATGCCGGCAACATTCACGAAGCGGGGCGGCTGTTGCTGGTGATCATCGACGATATTCTCGATTTGTCCAAGATCGAGGCGGGCCGGATGCGGTTGCTTTACAGCGATTGTTCGGTCGCCGAAATCGTGGCGGCGGCAATGCGCATGGTGCGCCGCCCCGCCGATGAAAACGGCATCACCCTGAATATCGAGGGGGATAGCGGCCTGCGCGTGGCCGCCGATGGTCCCCGTCTGACCCAGGTGGTGGTCAATCTGGTCACCAACGCGGTCAAGTTCACGCCGCCGGGCGGGACCGTCACCGTGCGCAGCTTCAGGGATCGGGACAAGATTCATATCGTCGTGCACGACACCGGCATCGGCATCGGATCAGAGAATATCGAGCGGATCATGCAGCCCTTCGGCCAGGTGGAAAGCGCCTATTCCCGCCGCTATGGCGGCACCGGCCTGGGCCTGCCCATCGCCCGCAGCCTGGTCGAGCTGCATGGCGGCCGGATGAGCCTGGACAGCACGCCCGGCCAGGGAACGATCGTCGAGGTCGTCCTGCCCGTCTCGGCTCCGCCGGAGGCGATGGCGCCGGCCGACGCGTTCGAGGGCGAATCCGCTCAACGTCCCGCCTGATGGCCCGCGATGTCCGATCCGCTCGCCGCCCTTGTCGCCCGTATCCGCGCCTGCCGCCTGTGCGCCGCCGA
>JAJZUL010000068.1 GCA_021848545.1 Pseudomonadota bacterium | reverse complement strand
AGCAGCGTGCTCGACATGGGCAACCTCCAGAAGGGGTGCCCCCTATAGATTCAGACAAAACCCGCTTTGGGAATCGTCCATTCTCAGCGGCCTCAGGCCGCTATGCGGTCAGCGTTGAACAGCCCTGTGCGTTGGATGAGGAGCAAGACGCGGATTCACTCACGGATCGGCAGATCGAACGGATCATCGAATACAGAACCCAAATGTCATTGATCATCGGCGTGGAGAACTTTGCACGCGTTAGACGGGAGAATCTGCTCCAAGATAGCGACGCAGATTTCCTGCTCCGCCTCGCGATAGACATGAACAACAACCCGAACGACTGGCGCGGATTCGGGTATCTGAATTCGGACGATCCCGAGAAATGGGATACGATGCTTTACAAGGTAATTAGGCTTAAATCGAGAGACTGGGATGGAAAATTCAGCAATATCGTGGCAACAACAAAGGCAATATCGTATAATTGGGATCGGGATTTACCTAGTATACTTTCAGATATCAAAATATATGGCATTGATATCGATGATTTTTTTAAAATAGAGCGGACAATTACATTCAAACTATCGGCGCTTCTTAGCGATGTAAACGCGCTCCATAAAATGATCGTCGACTCGTCAGTCGATATTTCGGCCTTCATTGGGCGCATGAGTCGGGCGTTTTTGCCGAGCGCGGTCTACCACCTCGAAGAGTATGGGCTTCCGCGCATGATTTCGAAGAAGATTCACGCGTCGGGCCTCATCGACTTCATCGACCCAGAGATGGACCTCTTGGCGGCACTTGAACGATTCAATCATCTCGGACTGGAGGCGGTGTTGGCGGTCAAGTCGCTCGGGCCGTTCGACCGCTACATCGTCAAGTTTTTCTTCGACGGGATCACGCCCGCTGAGACCAATGAGACGGAATAGCCGCATCATATATCGTACAGAGTCACTCGCTTCACCTTTGCGCGTATTCCCCAAAGGTCTCATCAGAGCCAATCCGCTCACCCCTAACCGAGACCCGCCCCCATAACCAACGGGGTTCGGGGCCGCGCCCCGAGCGGGCGCGGGCGGCAGCCCGCCCACCCCCTTAGCGCCTGATCCGAAAGTCGCCAGGGTGAGCCGAAAATGGCGATTTTCGAGAACCGCAGCGGAACGTACTTTTGTACGTGAGCAGCGGAAGCGCAGAAAACCGCCATTTGCAGGCCGCCATGGCGACTTTCTTATTCCTCGACCACCACATCCTTGCGGCTGACCACTTCCCCGCGAATCCGGTCCAGCACGGCGTCCAGGCTCATGGTGCCGAGGTCGCGGCCGCCGCGCAGGCGGACGGCGACGGTGCCGTCCTCGGCTTCGCGGTCGCCGACCACCAGCACATAGGGGATTTTTTCCATCTGGGCGTTGCGGACTTTTTTCTGCATGCGCTCGGAACTGTCGTCGACATCGACGCGTAAGCCCCCGCTGCCGGTTTCGACGTCGGCGGAAAAGAAGAAGTCCGCGACCTTGCGGGCGTAATCCAGGGTGCGGTCGGTGATCGGCACCACCCGGATCTGCACCGGCGCCAGCCAGGTGGGGAAGGCGCCGGCGTAATGCTCGATCAGGAAGGCGGTGAAGCGTTCATGGCTGCCCAGCGGCGCGCGGTGGATGACATAGACGCCGTGGGGCTGGCCGTCCTCGCCGGTATAGGTGAGGTCGAACCGTTCACTGGCCATGAAGTCGAGCTGGTTGGTGGAAATGGCGTATTCGGTGCCGATGACGCTTTTGATCATGAAATCGATCTTGGGGCCGTAAAAGGCGGCCTCGCCCTCGACCTCGACATAGGGCAGGCCGGTTTCGGCCATGGCTTGGCGGATGATGTCCAGCGCCGCCAGCCATTTGTCGGGGGCGTTGACGTATTTCTCCAGCTTGTCCAGGTCGGGCAGCGACAGGCGCATGTAATAATCCTGGATGCCCATCAAATCGTAATAGCGGGCATGCAGGCGCATCACTCGGACGAATTCGTCCTTGGCCTGATCGACGCGGCAATAGATGTGGGCGTCGTTCTGGCAGAAGCCGCGGGTGCGCATCAGGCCCGACAGGGCGCCCGACGCCTCGTAGCGATAGACGTCGCCATATTCGGCGATGCGGAGCGGCAGATCGCGATAGGACCGGGGCTGGGACAGATAGACCTGGTGATGGTGGGGGCAGTTCATGGGGCGGAGGTAGAATTTCTCTCCGTCGATATCCATGGGCTGGTACATGTCGTCCTTGTAATAGGGCAGGTGCCCGGAGCGGTAATAAAGCTGCTCCTTGGTGATGATCGGGGTCGAGACGCGGTGATAACCGTCGCGCCGCTCCTCCTGGTGGGCCAGCCGGGTCAATTCGTCGCGCAGCACCGTGCCCTTGGGCAGCCAGATCGGCAGGCCGGAGCCGACATCGGGCGAGAAGGTGAAAAGCTGCAATTCCTTGCCCAGGCGGCGATGGTCGCGCAGCTTGACCTGCTCCAGGCGCCAAAGCTCGTGCTCCAACTCCTCCTTGGTGTCGAAGCACAGGCCGTAGATGCGCTGCATCTGGGGATTGCGTTCGTCGCCGCGCCAATAGGCGCCGGCCAGTTGGGTCAGCTTGAAGGCGCCGATGCGGTCGGTGCGGTGCACGTGGGGACCGCGGCACAGATCGACGAAATCGCCCAGTTTGTACAGGCTGACCGTATCGACCCCTTCGGCGACCAGACCGTCATCGCCGCTTTCCTTGGCCACCGCCGTCGAACCCTTTTCCTTCAGCAGGTTCATCAGCTCGACCTTGAAATTCTGGTCGCTGCCGGCCATCAGCGCGATGGCCTCGTCGATGCCCACGTCGGAACGGTCGAAGGTCAGCTTCTTCTTTTTCAGTTCCCGCATCTTGGTTTCGATCTTGTCGAGATCGTCCTGGCCGATGGGCTGGGGAAACAGGATGTCGTAGTAGAAGCCGTTCCTGGTCGCCGGCCCCACGCCGAACTTCGCCGTCGGCCACAATTGCTGGACGGCGGCGGCCATCAGATGGGCGCAGGAATGGCGGGCGGTGTGGATATCGGGCAACTCGGTATCGGACATCAGACTCTCGCGCTCACAAAAAAATTGGCGGGGTTCGCGGCCGCTTAAGGTATAGGCCCATTCCCCAACATTTCAATCCCGTCGGCCTTGGGGCTTTCGCGCACGCCATACGGTCGGACAGGGGCTTTCGCCATAGGGTTGCGGGTGGTGGCGTCGGTATGGAAAGGAGAGGACGATGGCGGCACCGCCGGCGATTCGGTTCCGGCGTGACCGGCAAGAACGGATTGCGGTACCCGATCAACGAAAAAACGGGGAGGCGGCATGGACCATGCCCTGGCCGCCGGATGGCGTTTCTCGACGAGGATCACGCCCGTCTGGGGGATATTCTCAACGCCGTTCAGACGACGGCGAAAACGGAGGACGGCGACCGCGACGCCATCCGTGCGCGCATCGACGACCGTGCCGGCATCCTCACGGCCTGGCTGACCCGCCATATCCAGGGCGACGACCGCAATCCGGCCCGCCATCTGGCGAAACGCGCGGGATCGGGGCGCCGGCTGGCGTCCCAGCCCCGTGTCCGGTTCAGATCTTGGCGATGATACGGGTCTGCGGCGGCGGGGCCGCGGGTTTGGCGGGCTCCACCTTGGCCACGGCCGGCTTCGCCGGCGCTTTCGCGGGAGTGGCGGCCTTGGCCGGCAGCGGTTTGGCGGGTTCCGCCTTCACCGCAGCGGGCTTCGCCGGTTCCGCCTTGGCCACCGCCGGTTTGGCCGCCGCCGGTTTAACCGTCGCGGGCTTTGCCGCCGCGGGTTTGGCCTTGGGGGCCGCCGCTTTCGCCGGCGCGGGCTTGGCCGGAGCCGGCTTGGCGGCCTGCGGCTTGATCATGGGCGGGGCTTTGTGCGCCGGCGCTTTGGTGACCGTCTCGGCGTCCACCAAGGCCGAGGCGCGGAACCAGTGGTCCTGCTCGCGGCCCGCGGGCCGCCCTTCCTGTAACCACAGGTCGTAAGCGACGGCACGAATTCTGTCTTCCTTATCCATCTTCGACGATCTCCCCGGGGGCTGCCTGATCGTAAGATGTCACCACAGTATCGCAGTGCCAAAACCGGCACAACCCTCGCCATATGACGCTATCGCGACATTCTCTTTATGGAATCATATCCTATCGGACTCACAGGGCGAGGCGGGCGCGAATGGAATCGTAGGATTCCAGTCTGGATAGCGGCCCGATGGCGGCGATGGTGGGGACCGATGCGAACAGGCGGCGCGCCACCCTGGCCACGTCGTCGGTGGTGACGGCGACGATCTTGGCCACCACCTCTTCGACCGGCACCGGCCGCCCGTGGACCGCCATCTGGCGGGCCAGCAACTCGCACCGGGACGACGTGCTTTCCAGACTCATCAGAATCGACGCCTTGAGCTGGGCGCGCGCGCGGGCCATTTCCGCCTCGCCGACGCCATCCGTCACCGCCACGATCTCGTCGCAGACCACCGGGATCAGTTCGGTGACGTCACCCTCGCCGCAGCCGGCGTAGATGCCGAACAGGCCGCCATCGGTATAGGAGGAGGTGAAGGAATAGATCGAATAGACCAGGCCCCGCTTTTCGCGCACTTCCTGGAACAGGCGCGACGACATGCCGCCGCCCAGCAGGGTGGACAGCATGGCGGCGGCGTAATGGTCCGGGTCCTCATAGGCCAGACCGTCGAAGCCCATGACCAGATTGACCTGTTCGATATCGCTTTCCTGGCGGAAATCGCCGCCGGCATAGACCGGCGCGGCATTGTCGCGGGGCCGCGCCTCGGGCAGGTCGGGAAACGCCTTGGCCGCCGCTTCCACCAATCGGTCGTGATCGATGCGCCCGGCCGCCGCCAGCATCATGTTGGGGGCCGAATAATGGCCGGCCATGTAATCGAACACCGTGTCGCGGCGCATGGCGCGCACCGTTTCGGCGGTGCCCAGCACCGGCCGGCCCAGGGGCTGGTCGGGATAGGCGGTGGCCTGGAAATGGTCGAAAACGATGTCGTCGGGGGTATCCAGGGCCTGGCCGATCTCCTGGACCACCACCGCCTGCTCGCGGGCCAGTTCCTCGGCGTCGAAGATCGAATGCTGGAGAATGTCGGAAATGACGTCGAGCGCGAGGCCCGTATCCTCCTTCAGCACCTTGGCGTAATAGGCGGTATGGTCGCGGGCGGTATAGGCGTTGAGATGACCGCCGACCGCATCCATCTCCTCGGCGATATCCTGGGCCGAGCGCCGTCCGGTGCCCTTGAAGGCCATATGTTCGAGCAGATGGGACACGCCGTTCAGGGTCGCCGGCTCGTCGCGGGTGCCGGCCTCGACCCAGACGCCCAGGCTCGCGCTTTCCACCGCCCCCATGGGGTCGGTGACCACCGTCAGGCCCGAATCCAGGCGGGTCACGCGGATATCGTGCGGTCCGCTCATGACCGCCGCTCCGCCGCGAAAGCCCGCACATAGGCCTTCACCTGCTCGACATCGTTGGCGATCACGTCCAGGCGCTCGGGGCGTTCGAACAGATCGGCCAGATGGGGGGGCAGCGCCGGCCGGATTCCGGTGGCCCGCTCCACCGCGTCGGGGAATTTGGCCGGATGGGCGGTGGCCAGGGCCACCATGGGCATGCCGTCGGGCAGTTTCGCCTCCAGCCCGGCGCCGATTCCCACCGCCGAATGGGGGTCGATGACGTCGCCGGTCATGCGCCGGATGGTCCGCATCAATGCCACCGTGCCCTCGTCGTCGAAACGGAATCCCTCGAACAGGTCGCCCATCGCCCGCCACACCGAATCGGTGACGATCATGGCGCCGGTGGAGCGGAAATGCTCCATCAATTCGGTCACGGCCTGGCCGTCGCGGCCCAGATATTCGGCCAGCAAGCGTTCGAAATTGCTGGAAACCTGGATGTCCATGCTGGGCGACAGGGTGGGAATCACCTGTTCGGCGGTCATCGAGCCGCTTTCGAAGAAGCGGGTCAGGATGTCGTTGCGGTTCGATCCCACCACCAGCCGGCGGATGGGCAGACCCATGCGCAACGCCCCGTACCCGGCGAAGACATTGCCGAAATTGCCGGTGGGCACGGCGAAGGCGAAGGGCACGTCCGGCGCCCCCAGCGCGGTGGCGGCGGCGAAGTAATAGGCGATCTGGGCCATCACCCGCGCCCAGTTGATGGAATTGACCGCCGACAGCGCCATCTCGTCGCGGAAGGCATGGTCGTTGAACAGGGCCTTCACCAGATCCTGGCAATCGTCGAAGGTGCCCTCGACCGCCAGATTGCGGACGTTGTCCGCATCCACCGTCGTCATCTGCCGGCGCTGAACCTCCGACACCCGTCCATGGGGGTGCAGAATGACGATATCGATGGAATCGCGACCGCGGCACGCTTCGATGGCGGCCGATCCGGTATCGCCCGAGGTGGCGCCGACGATGGTCACCCGCTGGCCGCGCCGGGTCAGGACGTGGTCGAACAGGCGGCCGACCAGTTGCAGGGCGTAATCCTTGAACGCCAGGGTCGGGCCGTGGAACAGTTCCAGCAGCCACTGGCTGGGTCCGATCTGGCGCAAGGGCGCCACCGCCGCGTGGCTGAATCCGGCATAGGTGTCGTCCACCAGCGCCCGGAATTCGGCATCGCCGATGCAGCCCGAAACGAACGGCGCCATCACCCGCGCCGCCAGTTCCGGATAGGGCAGCCCGCGCATCGCCCGGATTTCGGCGGCGGTGAAGGTCGGCCAATGTTCGGGCAGATAAAGACCGCCGTCGCGGGCCAGACCCGCCAGCAGCGCATCGTCGAAATCAAGAATGGGGGCCTTGCCCCGGGTACTGACGTAACGCACGCCCAGCTCCTTCGGATGAAGGGGAAACAGACTAGCGGTGCCGACGGCCGGCGACAAGGGTGGGACGCGCCAACGCCAGGGGAATCGGGTGAACCCGCTTCCCCTGCATTATGTATATTTCCCTCAATCGCCGGGCGGGCGCGTCCGCGCCCTTGGCTATCCTCGCTTGCGCTCCGAGGCCCCGATGGAGCCTCTCCGCACG
>JAJZUL010000032.1 GCA_021848545.1 Pseudomonadota bacterium | reverse complement strand
TCGGGGTGCGGTGGGTAAAGGGGTGGGGGTGGGTTTTTGTTGGTTGGCCTCAAGCGCCGGCGCTCGCGCTTGGCTTATCCTCGCGCCCTGCGGGCGCTGCGGCGCGCTCAATGCGCATAGTCGGCGGCTGACGCCGCCTCCGGCGTGCCGTGGGTCGAGGGTTGTGGGGGCGGGGGCGGTGGGGCCGCAACAAGCTGTTGACAGCGTGTGTCGTCTCGGATATCCCTCTGCCCCTCGGACGGCCAGCCCGTCCGCGACCACCTGCCCAGGTGGCGGAATTGGTAGACGCGCTAGATTCAGGTTCTAGTGATCGCAAGGTCGTGGAAGTTCGAGTCTTCTCCTGGGCACCATCTCCCGCTTCAAGGCGGTTCGGACCGGATGGCGATCCGGGGACGTTCGGTCCGAAAAGGAGAGCGTCCGGTCCGGAGAGATGCCGGCCGAATGGCGGGGGAGGTTAAATGACAGTCTTCTATCACCGCGAAGACGTGCCCGCCGCCGTTGATTTCGGTTCCGTGGTGGCCGTCGATACCGAAACCATGGGGCTCAGCCTTCAGCGCGACCGCCTGTGCGTGGTGCAATTGTCGGCCGGCGACGGCGACGCCCATGTCGTCCATCTGGCGGCCGGCCCCGAGCAAGCCGACAAGGCGCCCAATCTCAAACGTCTGTTCGCCGATCCCAAAGTGGTGAAGCTGTTCCATTTCGCTCGTTTCGACGTGGGGATGATCCGCCGTCATCTGGGCGTGCGGTGCCAGCCGGTCTGGTGCACGAAGATCGCCTCGAAGCTGACCCGGACCAATACCGACCGCCACGGCCTCAAGGATCTGTGCCGCGATCTCATCGGCGTGGAATTGTCGAAACAGCAGCAGACCTCGGATTGGGGCGCGGACGAACTGAATGCCGATCAGCTGGCCTACGCCGCTTCCGACGTTCTGTATCTTCACCGGCTGAAGGAAAAGCTGGAGGGGTTGCTGGATCGCGAAGACCGGCGCTTTTTGGCCGAGGCGTGTTTCCGCTTCCTTCCCGATCGCGCCGATCTCGATCTTGCCGGGTGGCCGGACGAGGATATCTTCGCCCATTGACGGTGCCCCGGGTTCGATCGGCCGCATGAGGTTTTACCTTTTGGTTGGTCCGGTCTTTCGTATAGTTATTGCCGCCGCAGCGAATGGCCTGCGGCGTGCATGTTCTTTTCGCGGAAACGCTTCATGACCATCGACATTCGCGACGGGTCCGCCGCCCAATCCGATATCAAGGCGGGGCGCCGGGTATTGGCTTCCGAATCCGAGGCCCTTTCGGCGCTGGCCGGTTCCCTGGGGGCCGAGTTCGCCCAGGCGGTCGCCGTGCTTGCCGCCCTCCAGGGCCGGGTGGTGGTGACCGGGATGGGCAAAAGCGGGCATGTCGCCCGCAAGATCGCCGCGACCTTCGCTTCGACCGGCCAGCCGGCGCTGTTCGTCCATCCGGCCGAGGCCAGCCACGGCGATCTCGGCATGATCACCCCCGGCGACGCGGTGGTGGCGCTGTCCAATTCCGGGAATACGCCCGAACTGGGCGACATCGTCGCCTTTGCCCGGCGTTTTTCCATTCCGCTGCTGGCGATCACCGCCAAAAGCGACAGCACCCTCGGCCAATCGGCCGATATCGCCCTGATCCTGCCACCGGAGCCGGAAGCCTGCCCCATGGGTTTGGCGCCGACCACCTCGACGACCATGATGCTGGCTCTGGGCGACGCCCTGGCGGTCGCCCTGCTGGAGCGCAAGAATTTTTCGGCGGCCGATTTCAAGGTGTTCCATCCCGGCGGTCAATTGGGCCGGCGTCTGCTCAAGGTGAGCGAGCTGATGCATGGGGGCAAGGGCCTGCCCCTGGTGGCGCCGGCCATGCCGATGGCCGAGGTGATCGTGGTCATGACCACGAAAAGCCTGGGCTGCGCCGGCGTGGTGGGGGATGACGGAAGGTTGCAGGGAATCGTCACCGACGGCGATCTGCGCCGCCATATGCAATCCGATTTCCTGGCCTTGACCGCCCGCGACGTGATGACGCCTTCGCCCAAGACCGTGCCGCCGTCGATGCTCGCCGCCGAGGCGCTCGGCATCATGAACGCCAAATCCATCACCAGCCTGTTCGTGGTCGAGGGCGACCGTCCCGTCGGGGTGCTTCATTTGCACGATTGCCTGCGCGCCGGCGTCGCCTGACCGGGGACGGCGGGGATGGCGTTCGTGTCCAACCGGTTTTCAGAATTGCGCCGCCGCTTCCGTCCGGGCGATCCCGCCAACCCGCATCATTCCTATACCCGTTTCGTCCGGGTGATGAAGGTCGTGCTGCTGTCGGCGGCGCTGGTGATGCTGGCGGTGGTGGTGATCTGGCCGAAAATCGTCATGGATGACAATCAGTTCCGGGTCGGCTTCGCCAATCTCGATCCCCACGCCGTCCATTCCCTGGCCATGGTCAAGGCCCGCTATTACGGTCTCGATTCCGACAATCGTCCCTATACGGTGACCGCCGAACGGGCGACGCCCGTGCCGGGGCAGGCGGAGGTGTACGACCTGACGTCGCCGACCGCCGATTTCACCACCAGCTCGGGCGTGCCGGTCATCATCGAGGCCACCCGCGGCGTGTTGTATCAAAAGCGGCATCTGCTCGACCTGTCCGGCAAGGTCGATCTGTATCAGGCGCAGGGATACGAATTGCACAGCACGGCGGCCAGGGTCGATTTCAAGACCAACACGGTGACCGGGTCGCGGCCGGTCACCGGCCAGGGGCCGCCCGGCGTCCTGGCCGGCGAGGGATTCGCCATAACCGACCATGGCGGCGACGTGCGCGTGCTCGGCCGCTCGTCGGTCGTTCTCGACGGGGCCCGCGCGGCCGGGCTCGACGCCACTTCTGGGACGCAACGGAGGCGGAAATGATCTGGCGAGGGATGCGGCCGATTCTGTGGCTGGCGGCGTTCTGTATTCCGGCGAATGTCGCCGCCGCTTCTCCGGCGGCGACAGCGGCGCCGGGCCCGACCGATGCGGGGTCGGCCGCCCACCCGATCCGCATCACGGCCGATAACGGCCTGGAATGGCAGTCCAAGGCCAGTCAGGTGGTCGCCCGGGGCCATGCCAAGGCCACGCGCGGAGCCATGACCGTGACCGCCGATACGCTGACCGCCCTGTACCACAAAAAGGGAGGCGGCAACGAAATCTGGCGTCTGGACGCCGACGGCCATGTGGTCATCACCAATCCCTCCGATACCGGCACCGGCGATCACGGCCATTACAATCTCGACACCGATCATTTCGTGCTGCACGGACAGCCGGCGCGGCTGGTGACGCCGACGGAATCGTTCCAGGCATGGAAATCTCTGGACTATTGGGAGCTTCAGCGCAAGGCGGTGCTGACGGGCGATGCGACGGCCGCCAGCAAGGGGCGGACGCTCAAGGGCGATACCCTGATCGCCTATTTCGTCAAGGCCCCGGACGAAGCGGCGCGGGGAAAGCCGGTGGCGCGCGCCGCCCGAACGACCGCCGATTCGGCCGGTGTCGGCGGTAACGGCCAGTTGCGGCTGCATCTGGTCGATGCCTTCGGTCATGTGGTTCTGACCACGCCCCAGGAAAGCGTGAGCGGCGACCGCGGCCATTACAACGCGGAAACCGGTATCGTCACCATGACCGGCTCGGTTAAGATCACCAAGGGCAAGAACGTGCTGAATGGCGGTTACGCCCGGGTCGATCTCAACACCGGCATCAGCCGGCTGTTCGGCGGCCCACCGGGAAGCAAGGGCGCCAGCCAAAGGGTGCGGGGGGTTTTGGTGCCGAAAAAGCAGGCGAATAGTCCCGGGGCGGGGCCGGATGGCGCGACCGGTGCCGCGGTCGGCGGGGCGAAGCAATGAAGAATGGGGCAATGCCCTTGGGTTCCGTTTCGGCATCCTCCATATCGGGAAAGACGGTTGGTGACGGGTCGGGTCTGGTGGCGCGACACATCAGCAAACGGTTCAAGCGCCGGCAGGTGCTGGATGACGTGTCGATTTCGGTGCGCCGGGGCGAGGCGGTCGGTCTGCTCGGTCCCAACGGCGCCGGCAAGACCACCTGTTTCTATTGCATCACCGGTCTGATTTCCCCCGATGGCGGGACCATCGCGCTGGACGGCGTCGATGTCACCGCCCTTCCCATGTACCGTCGGGCGCGCCTGGGTGTAGGCTATCTGCCTCAGGAAGCCTCGATTTTTCGGGGCATGACGGTGGAGGGCAATATCCTGGCGGTGTTGGAGGTCGCGGAGCCGGACCCCGAAGCGCGGATGCATGCCCTGGAGGAGTTGCTGGCGGAATTCTCCATTACCCACCTGCGCCGGGCGCCGGCCCTGGCGCTGTCGGGCGGCGAGCGCCGCCGGTGCGAGATCGCCCGCGCCCTGGCCACCCGACCGCATTTCATTCTGCTGGACGAGCCGTTGGCGGGTATCGATCCCATCGCCGTTTCCGATATCCGCGATCTGGTGGCCCATCTCAAGGATCGCGGCATCGGGGTTCTCATCACCGACCACAATGTGCGCGAGACCCTGGATATCATCGACCGCGCCTATATCCTCCACGACGGCAAGGTGCTGATGGAGGGCAAGCCGGGCGAGATCGTGGCGCATGAGGGGGTGCGCCGCGTGTATCTCGGCGAACGCTTCACTCTGTAGGCCGAGGGAGCCGGATCGAACGCCATGGCCCTTGCTCCCCGTTTGGATGTCCGCCAGACCCAGTCGTTGGTCATGACGCCCCAATTGCAGCAGGCGATCAAGCTGCTGCAATTGTCGAATTTGGAACTGGCGGCCTTCATCGACCAGGAACTGGAACGCAATCCGTTGCTGGAACGCGAAGACGGCGACCGGGCGGAGGCGGCCGAGGGCGAACCCCCGGCCGAGGCGCCGGCCGAATCGACCGCCGACGAGCCGATGCTGGAAAATGTGAGCGGCGGCGCCGGCGACGAGACTCTCGATGTCGATTACGACAACCTCTACAACAATGACAGCTATGTGGACGGGGTCGAGGGCGAGGCGTTCGCCCAGTGGGGGCGTTCGGGCGGGCGGCTCGATTTCGAGGGGGGCGAAGCCGATCTCGAACAGACCCTGGCCGGGGGCGAGTCCCTGCGCGACCATCTGGTCGCCCAGCTCAACATGGATATTCCCGATCCCGCCGACCGGCTGATCGGGCTGCATCTGGTGGCCATGCTCGACGAGGCCGGCTATCTGGCCGGCGATTTGGGCGAGGTGGCGGCGACGCTCGGCTGCGACATCGCGCGGGTCGAGGCGGTTCTGGCCCGGATGCAGCGCTTCGATCCCGTCGGCGTTCTGGCCCGATCGCTCAAGGAATGTCTGGCCCTGCAACTGGCCGAACGCGATCGGCTCGACCCGGCCATGCAGGCCCTGCTCGATAATCTGCCGATGCTGGCCCGCCGGGATATGGCCGGCCTGATGCGGGTCTGCGGCGTCGATGCCGAGGATATGGCCGACATGATCGGCGAGATCAAGGCCCTGGACCCGAAACCGGCCCTCAGGTTCGAACATCTGGTGGTTCAGCCGGTGACGCCCGACGTGCTGATGCGGCGTAGCCCTGACGGCGGCTGGCTGGTCGAGCTTAACGCCGACACCTTGCCGCGGGTTCTGGTGGATACCCGCTATTACGCCAAGGTCGCCGGCGCCGCCAAGACCCGTGAAGACAAGAGCTATCTGTCCGAGCGGTATCAGTCGGCCAATTGGCTGGTCAAATCCCTGCACCAGCGCGCCACCACCATCCTCAAGGTCGCCACCGAGCTGGTGGCGCAGCAGGACGCTTTTTTCCGCCTGGGTATCCAGCATCTGAAGCCGCTGGTCCTGCGCGACATCGCCTCGGCCATCGGCATGCATGAAAGCACGGTGTCGCGGGTGACCTCGAACAAATACATCGCCACCCCGCGCGGCATCTACGAACTGAAATATTTCTTCACCCAGGCGATCGGATCGGCCGACGGCGGCAGCGCCCATTCGGCCGAATCGGTCCGTCATCGCATCCGCGACCTGATCGACGGCGAAGGCGATCAGGTGATGTCCGACGACCGCATCGTCGAAATTTTGAAGGGAGAAGGAATCGACATCGCGCGGCGGACGGTGGCAAAGTATCGCGAGGCGATGGGGATTTCGTCGTCAGTTCAGCGTCGGCGGGAGAAATCCTTGGGATTTTGAACGGGTTGCGATCAGGGTGTCGCCGGCCTCTCATGGGAGCGTCGCGCTTGACTCCACCGCGGGCGTCGACCTAATGTCCGCCCCCTTACGAGCGACCACCCGTGGTTTTCCGGAACGCCGTCTCCGGGCGGTAGAGGCAGGACATCGAGAAAAGGTTGGGTGTTCATGGACATTGCCGATCTTATTTCCCCTGTTGCCGTCATTCCCAATCTTCGCGTCACCTCGAAAAAGCAGGTTCTTCAGGAATTGGCTCGGCGGGCGGCCGAACTGTGCGGGTTGCGGGAACGGCTGGTGTTCGACGTGCTTCTGGAGCGCGAACGCCTGGGAACGACCGGGGTAGGAAGCGGCATCGCCATTCCCCACGGCAAGATTCCGGGCCTGGAGCGTCTGTACGGGGTGTTCGCCCGCCTGGAACGTCCGGTCAATTTCGAATCCATCGATGAGCAGCCGGTCGACCTGATTTTTTTGCTGCTGGCGCCTGAAACGGCTGGGGCGGATCATCTGAAAGCGCTGGCGCGGGTATCGCGCCTGTTGCGCGATAAGGGGACTTGCGAGAAATTGCGCGGGACCGATAACGCCGAAGCCCTGTATGCTCTGCTGACCGAGTCGCCGGCAAGCCGCGCGGCGTAAAATGCCCGCGCCGTGCCCGAGACGGAAAGGCCCGTTTAAGGACCCTTCACGATGAGGATTCTTCATCATTTTCCGCTCTGCCCCTTTTCACGCAAGGTCCGGCTGGTCCTGGCGGAAAAGAAGATCGATTTCGAGGTCGAGTTGGAACGGCCGTGGGAGAATCGGCCCGAATTCCTTGAACTGAACGCCGCCGGCGAGGTTCCGGTTCTGGTCGAGGAAGCGGGAACGATCCTGGCCGACGGCACCGCCATCGCCGAATATCTCGACGAGTTGCATCGCGACCCGCCGTTGCTGCCGGCCGATCCCCAGGGCCGCGCCGAGGTGCGCCGGCTGGTGGGCTGGTTCGACGGCAAGTTCCACCGCGAGGTCACCCTGGCCATGGTGGGGGAGAAGGTGGTGAAGCGCCTGGGCCAGAGCGGCGAGCCGGATTCGCGCCTGATCCGCGCGGGTTACGCCGCCATCCACCGTCATCTCGAATATCTGGGATGGTTGACCGAGCGCCGCACCTGGCTGGCCGGTTCCCATTTCACCCTGGCCGACATCACCGCCGCCGCTCATTTGTCGTGCGTGGATTACCTGGGTGATGTCCCCTGGGACAGCCATGGGGGGGCGCGGGACTGGTATGCGCGGGTGAAGTCGCGCCCGTCCTTCCGGGCCCTGCTCGCCGACCAACTCCCCGGCCTGCACCCCGCCCGGCACTACGCCGACCTGGATTTCTGACTTACCCGCCCCCGCCCCCACAATTCTCGACCACCGGCACCCGGAGGAGCGCAGCGACGACTATGCGCGTTGAGCGCGCCGGAGCGAGCGAAGCGAGTGAGGATAAGCCAAGCGAAGCGCCGGCGCTTGAGGCAAACCAACAAACTAAGCGTGAGCTCCGACTATGCGCCCGAAGCGGAGCGGAGCACCAAGACCAGCGCGCCGGAGCGAGCGCAAGCGAGTGAGGATAAGCCAAGCGCGAGCGTCGGCGTCTGAGGCCCGCTAAAAAAATCCGGGAATCACCAAACTTCCCAGCACCACGATCGCGAACCCGATCAGCACCGTGGCCGATATGTGGTTGAACAGGCGCATGCGGTCGGGGGTCAGGCGGGTGCGGGCCGCCGAGGCCGTGGTGGACAGGACCAGCCACCACAGCACCGAGCCCAGGAATATCCCCCCCACCAGCAGCCAGGCCTGAGCCAGACCGGTGGGACGTGACGAGGTGCCGATGGCGGCGAAAACCCCCATCACGCCCAGGATGGTGGCGGGGTTCGTGATGGTGATGATGAAGGTGGACAGGAAATCGCGCCACATGCCGGGGCCGTTTTCGCCGTTTTCCACCGAGATGGCGGCGGCGCGCCATGTTCGCGCCCCCAGGATCAGCATGAAAGCGCCGCCGACCAGCTTGAAGGCGACTTCGTGGTGGGCGAGGAAGGCGGAGACGGCGGTCAGGCCCAATCCGACCACGGCGCCGAAAATGGCATCGGCCAGGGCGGCGCCCAGCCCGGCGACGATGGCGGCGAGACGACCGTCGGCCAGGGCTTTGCGGATGCACAGGATGCCAACCGGACCGATGGGAGCGGCGATGGCGAAACCGATCGCCACACCGCGTAGAAACGCCACCTCCACCGATAATCCCCTTGTTTGTTCGAAGCGGGATGCGACGCGCCCCGCCCAAAATCGATAAATCAGAGCGCGGGGCGACCTAACCAGAAACCGCCTGTCCGAACAACTCCCTTTACCGGGCGCGTCAGGGGAAGCGGGTTCGCCCGCTTCCCCTGGATTATGTGTATTTCCCTCATCGCCGGGCGGTCGCGTCCGCGCCCCGGGCTATCCTCGCCTGCGCGATCTCTGGGTTATCTTCGCTTGCGCAATATCTCTGGGTTATCTTCGCTTGCGCTCCGGGGCCCCGATGGGGCCTCTCCGCACGCTGCGGCGGCCTCAGCGGCCTGGTCGCTCCGCTCCAAGCCGCCTTCGCCCGATCACCCCGCACCGTGCCGCCTTGCGTTGACTCATCCCCGGCGAAGGGATAAGACCGTATTGCGGTGCCGCAAGGCACGATTGCGCCCGCGGACATCGGGGAGTTCGACATGCCCGCCGATCAGCGGCCTTTATCCCCCCATCTTCAGGTTTACCGTCTGCCCCTGGTGGTGCTGATGTCCATCATCCACAGGGGAACCGGTGTGGCCCTGGCGGCGGGATTGCTGTTATGGGCGTGGTGGCTGGCCGCCACCGCCGCCGGCCCCGGCGCCTATTCCATCGTCCAGGCGGTGATGGGGTCGATCCTGGGCCGATTGGTGTTGCTGGGGTTCAGCGTGGCCCTGTTCTACCATCTGTCCAACGGCATCCGTCATCTGACCTGGGACGCCGGACGCGGCCTGGACCTGTCCCGCGCCCGCCGGTCGGGGCGGCTGGTGATCGTGGCGACGATCCTTCTGACCGTGGCGGTTTGGGCCGCCGTCCTGATCCGATGAAGGGAGGGGAGGACATGCGCCTGCGTTCCGCGGTGGGTCGCGCCCGCGGCCTGGGGTCCGCCCGATCCGGAGCCGATCATTTCTGGCATCAGCGCCTGACCGCCATCGCCCTGGCGCCCTTGGCGGTGTGGCTGGTGATCTCTCTGATCACTTTGTCCGGGGCCGATTACGGGACGGTGAAAGCCTGGCTCGATCGCCCGCTCAACGCCACCTTGATGCTGCTGGCGGTGCTGGCTGCCGTCTGGCACGCCCAATTGGGGGTGCAGGTGGTGATCGAGGATTACGTCCATCACGCCGTGGCCAAATGGTCGGCTTTGATCGGCCTGCGTCTGGCGGCGATCGCGCTGGCCACGTTCATGGCGGTGTCGATACTCAAGATCGCGCTTGGGGGGTAGGAGCCGATGGCCGGCTATCGCATCGTCGATCACAGCTATGACGTGGTGGTGGTGGGGGCCGGCGGCGCCGGCCTGCGCGCCACCTTGGGGATGGGCGCCGCGGGGTTCAAGACCGCCTGCATCACCAAGGTCTTTCCCACCCGCAGCCATACGGTGGCGGCCCAGGGCGGCATCGGCGCGGCGCTGGGCAACATGGCCGAGGATAACTGGCGCTGGCACATGTACGACACCGTCAAGGGGTCGGACTGGCTGGGCGACCAGGACGCCATCGAATATATGTGCCGCGAGGCCATTCCCGCCGTCTACGAGCTGGAACATTTCGGCGTTCCCTTCTCCCGGACCGAGGATGGGCGCATCTACCAACGGCCTTTCGGCGGTCACATGCGCAATTTCGGCGAGGCGCCGGTGCAGCGCGCCTGCGCCGCCGCCGACCGCACCGGCCACGCCATCCTGCACACCCTTTACCAGCAATGCCTCAAGCATCGCTGCCAGTTCTTCGTCGAATACATCGCTCTCGACCTGATCATGGACGGTGAGGGCGTCTGTCGCGGCGTGATGGCCTGGAATCTGGAAGACGGCGCGTTGCACCGCTTCCGCGCGGCCAGGGTGGTGCTGGCCACCGGCGGCTACGGGCGGGCCTATTTCTCCTGCACCTCCGCCCATACCTGCACCGGCGACGGCCACGGCATGGTGGCCCGCGCCGGTCTGCCGCTTCAGGACATGGAGTTCGTGCAGTTTCACCCCACCGGCATTTACGGGTCGGGTTGCCTGATCACCGAAGGCGCCCGTGGCGAGGGCGGATATCTCACCAATTCGGCCGGCGAGCGATTCATGGAACGCTACGCCCCCAACGCCAAGGATCTGGCCAGCCGCGACGTGGTGTCCCGCGCCATGACCGTGGAAATCCGCGAGGGACGGGGAACCGGCCCCCATGGCGACCATATCGACCTGCATCTGGAACATCTGGGCGCCGAGACCCTGGATCTGCGGCTGCCGGGCATTTCCGAAACGGCGCGGATCTTCGCCGGAGTGGATGTCACCCGCGAGCCGATCCAGGTCCTGCCCACGGTCCATTACAACATGGGCGGCATTCCCACCAATCTGCATGGCGAGGTTCTCAATCCCGCGCCCGGCGATCCCGACCGGGTGGTGCCGGGCCTGATGGCCATCGGCGAAGCGGCCTGCGTGTCGGTCCACGGCGCCAACCGGCTGGGCACCAATTCGCTGCTCGATATCGTCGTATTCGGCCGCGCCGCCGCGTTGCGCTGCCGCGACACCATGACTCCCGGCGCCTCGCTGCCGCCTTTGCCGGCGGGCGCGGGCGATGCGGCGATCGAGCGGCTGGAGCGGGTGCGCCATGCCGACGGCGCCAAGCCCGCCGCCGACATCCGCTTGGCGATGCAGACGGTGATGCAAAGCGACGCGGCGGTGTTCCGCACCTCGGACTCGCTTGCTTCCGGCTGCCGCAAGCTGGCCGACGTCTTCGCCTCCTTGGCCGATATGCGCGTCAACGACCGCTCGATGATCTGGAATTCCGATCTGGTCGAGGCGCTGGAACTGGAAAACCTGATGGATTGCGCCCTGGCCACCGTCACCTCGGCCGAGGCCCGCAAGGAATCGCGCGGCGCCCACGCCCACGAGGATTTCCCCGACCGCGACGATGCCAATTGGATGAAACATTCCTTGGCCTGGGTCAAAGCGGGCCGGGTGCGGCTGGATTATCGTCCGGTCCATACCTACACGCTGACTGACGAGGTCAGTTACATCGAACCCAAGACGCGCGTTTATTGACGGGAGTACGGCGATGGTCGAATTTACCCTGCCCGCCAAATCCCGGGTTCAGGCCGGGCGGTCCCATCCGGCGCCGGCCGGCGCGACCAATGTCAAAACCTTCCGCATTTATCGCTTCGATCCCGATGCCGGCGGCAATCCGCGTCTGGACACTTATGTGGTCGATCTCGACGAATGCGGGCCGATGGTTCTGGACGCGCTGATCAAGATCAAGAACGAGATCGATTCGACGCTCACCTTCCGCCGCTCCTGCCGGGAAGGCATTTGCGGGTCCTGCTCCATGAACATCGCCGGGACCAATACCCTGGCCTGTCTGAAGCCGATCGCCGAGGTGGCCGGAACGATCGACATCTATCCCTTGCCCCACATGGCGGTGATCAAGGATCTGGTGGTCGATCTCAACATGCCCTATGCCCAACTGGCGTCGATCGAACCCTGGATGCAGACCCAGACCCCGCCGCCGCCCGATCGCGAACGTCTGCAATCGCCCGAGGAACGGGTGGCGCTGGACGGGCTGTGGGAATGCATTCTGTGCTTCTGCTGCCAGACCAGTTGCCCCAGCTATTGGTGGAACGGCGAACGCTTTCTGGGGCCGGCCATCCTGTTGCAGGCGGCCCGCTGGATCGAGGACAGCCGCGACGAATTCGCCGGCGAACGGCTGGATGCGCTGGACGATCCGTTCAAGCTGTATCGCTGCCATACCATCCTGAACTGCACCAGCACCTGCCCCAAGGGTCTCAATCCGGCCAAGGCCATCGCCTCCATCAAGGAGAAGCTGGTGGAACGGAAGTTCTGACGCGGGCGGCGGATAGGGGCATCGTGCCCCAGCGAGCGTTGAGCGAGCGGCCAAGGGCGCGGACGCGCCCGCCCGGCGAGGGCTGAATCTACCAGCGAGCGTTGAGCGAGCGGCCAAGGGCGCGGACGCGCCCGCCCGGCGAGGGCTGAATCTACCAGCGAGCGTTGAGCGAGCGGCCAAGCGGCCGGACGGCCGCGCTTAGGCAGAGGGCGAAATCTACAAGCGAGCATCGAGCGAGCGGCCAAAGGTATCAAACGGGCGTCCCGCTCGCGATGCGGACAGGCTTCGTTTCGTTGCCGCCCGGATGGGCAATAATAAATTGATATATATTTCCATCACGCACATGAAAAAACATCAATATACAATCAATGTCTGCTCGCGCGTCGCTTTAGCGAATATTTCTTGGCTTGTTTTGTGATATTTATACATTGTCATGATGCCTGGGTGCGAATTAACCTTTCGAGGGGCATCTCGCTTTTCAGTAACGCATTCGCAACATTCAGTGCCGAATGCAATTTCAGGACTGGATTCGTTCGGGCGAGTATGCGATATGGTTTAGCAGCAACTCGGCTGGTCCGAAGCCCAACAACAATCCGAGGCGGCGGCATTCCCCCGGTACCGGCTGGTTTTCCGGGGCTGGATGCGTGGCCCGCTCCGTCATGTCCGAGATCTCTAGGAGGGACTTATGGCAATTCGCGTTTCCATCAACGGCTTCGGCCGCATCGGTCGCATGGTGTTCCGCGCCGTCACCAAGGATTTCCCGGAAATTGAAATCGTTGCCATCAACGACCTCCTGGACCCCACCTACCTCGCCTATATGCTGAAGTACGATTCGGTGCATGGCCGCTTCAACGGCGACATCTCGGTCGACGGCAATACCCTGATCGTCAACGGCAAGAAGATTCGCCTGACCGCGGTCAAGGATCCGGCCGAGCTGAAGTGGGGCGAGGTCAATACCGACATCGTCATCGAATCGACCGGCCTGTTCCTGACCAAGGAAAGCTGCGAGAAGCATCTGGCCGCCGGCGGCCGCAAGGTGGTCCAGTCGGCTCCGTCCAAGGACGACACCCCGATGTTCGTCTATGGCGTGAACCACGACAAGTATGCCGGCGAAGCCATCGCCTCGGCCGCGTCCTGCACCACCAACTGCCTGGCCCCGGTGGCCAAGGTGCTGAACGACACCTGGGGCATCAAGCGCGGCCTGATGAGCACCGTGCACGCCGCCACCGCCACCCAGAAGACCGTTGACGGCCCGTCCTCGAAGGATTGGCGCGGCGGCCGCGGCATCCTCGAAAACATCATCCCGTCCTCGACCGGCGCCGCCAAGGCGGTGGGCAAGGTCATCCCCGAGCTGAACAAGAAGCTGACCGGCATGGCCTTCCGCGTTCCCACCTCGGACGTCTCGGTGGTCGATCTCACCGTCGAACTGAACAAGGCGGCCAAGTACGAGGATATCTGCAAGGCGATGAAGGCGGCCTCGGAAAGCGGCCCGCTGAAGGGTGTGCTCGGCTACACCGACGAAAAGGTGGTCTCCACCGATTTCCGTGGTTGCGCCCAGCCGTCCATCTTCGATTCCGAAGCCGGCATCGCGCTCGACGACACCTTCGTCAAGGTCGTCGCCTGGTACGACAACGAATACGGCTACACCTGCAACATGCTGCGCTTCGTCCAGCACGTCGCCACCCACTAAGCGGGGGTCCGATGTTCCGCACCATCGACAAGCTCGACGTCAAGGGCAAGCGGGTCCTGGTCCGGGCCGACCTCAACGTTCCGGCCAAGGACGGCAAGGTCACCGACACCACCCGCATCGACCGGTCCGCCGACACGCTGAAGCAGTTGGCGGCCGGCGGGGCCAAGGTGATCATCCTGACCCACTTCGGCCGTCCCAAGGGCCGGGACGAGAAGTACTCGCAGAAGCTGCTGCTCGACCCGTTGTCCAAGGCCGTCGGCAAGAATGTGGGCTGGGCCGACGATTGCGTCGGGGCCTCGGCGGCAGCCGCCGTCGCCGCCATGAAGGACGGCGACATCGTTCTGTTGGAGAATGTCCGCTTCCATCCGGAAGAGGAAAAGAACGACCCGGCCTTCGCCAAGGCTCTGGCCGCCAACGGCGATCTTTACGTCAATGACGCCTTCTCCACCGCCCACCGCGCCCATGCCTCGACCGAAGGTCTGGCCCATCTGCTGCCGGCTGCCGCCGGCCGCCTGATGCAGGCCGAACTGGAAGCCCTGGGCAAGGCGCTCGGGCATCCGGAGAAGCCGGTGGCCGCCGTCGTCGGCGGCGCCAAGGTGTCGACCAAGCTCGACCTTCTCGGCAATCTGGTCTCCCGCGTCGATTACCTGATCATCGGCGGCGGCATGGCCAACACCTTCATGTTCGCTCAGGGCATGAAGGTCGGCAAGTCGCTGTGCGAGAAGGAAATGGCCGACACCGCGCGGTCGATCATGGAAAAGGCCAAGGCGGCCAACTGTCATATCGTCCTGCCGGTCGATGTGGTGGTGGCCTCCGAATTCGCCGAAAACGCCCCCAACAAGGTGGTTGCGGCCGATGCGGTGCCCGACGACATGATGATCCTGGATGCCGGTCCGGCCGCCGCCGAGGCGGTCATCGACCGGCTGAACGGGTGCAAGACCCTGGTGTGGAACGGGCCGATGGGGGCGTTCGAGATCGCTCCCTTCGACAAGGCCACCAACGCGGTCGCCCAGGCCGCCGCCCAGCGCACCGCGCAGGGCAAACTGCTTACCGTCGCCGGTGGCGGAGATACGGTGGCGGCCCTGGCCAAGGCCGGGGTGGATGCCAAGTTCTCCTACGTCTCGACCGCCGGTGGCGCCTTCCTGGAATGGCTGGAAGGCAAGACCCTGCCGGGCGTCGCGGCTCTTGAGGCCAGCGCGAAGTAAATCATCCCTCGGGATGAAAAGGCGGAAGAGCGCAAGCTCTTCCGCCTATTTTTTTGCTCAGCCGTTATTGATATAGGCGTAGCCCTGCATCTGCTTCTTGGTCAGTTGCAGGATGCCCGCCGGCACGACCTTCATGAAGCCGTAAAGCTGGTCCGCGGTCAGGCCGACGGCCTTCATGGAATTGTGGCAGACGCGGAATTGCACGCCGTGGGCATGCAGGGCGCGGATCAGGGGGGCATAGCCGCCATAGCGGTTGCTGAATTCGTCGCCGGCCCGCACCGCGCCGCTGTAGAGCACGATCTGTATCCGGTAACGGACATGCCGCGGCACCAGATACTTGATGGTATAGGCGGCGTTGGTCAGCGATTCCTTCAGGGACACGTCGTTGGACACGCCGAAAACGATGCGGACCAGCTTGTGGGTCTTGAAATAGCCGCCATAGCTGACGCCGTGGGGAACCGGGACATCGGGGACGTTGGGGAAGCTCGGCGCCTTGGCGGCGAAGCCGGGGCGCGCGATCAGGGGCGCGGCAAGGATGGCCAACGCCACGGCCGCGGCACGAAGGAAAGGCGCTGCTCGTGGCCGGCGAAGGCACGTCGTATGGGGCATGACGCGGGTTCCTCTGGTTCGTAAGTGCTGTGGGGCATCAGGGGCGGCTGGGCGGAAGGGCGCGTCTTTCGCCCGTTGTCGTTTTATCGGAACGCTATCGCGATAATGGCGATGACCGCCAGGATTCCGGCGGCCATCATCATCAGCTCGCGCTGGCGCTTGACGCTGTTGGCGAGATGATGGTTGGCCAGTTCCAGCCAACGGACGGTGACCTCGGCGGCGGCGGCGCCGGGAAAATCGCTGAATACGCCGGGTACCGAGGACGGGCCGTACAAAACGCCATCGTCGAATTCGTTGACGGTGGCGTTGGCCAGGGTCTTGCGCGATTGCATGGGGCTGACCCAGATGGCGGCGACGGTGCGCTCGCCGATCCGGCGCCCGTCCTTGTTGGGGTGGGTCCGCTCGAAAGTGAATTCACGTCCGTTGACCCCAACGGTCCGCAAGGCGTCGTCGTCCCTGTTCATGCCTAGTCCTTGATTGTGTGCCGGAATTCCCAAAGGGGGCGTCCGGCGAACTTAATGGCACTATGGCATTTTACCGCTTGGACGAAGGGGGATAAAGCGTCTCGCTTGCGCTTGGCGACGGAAGATGCGCCGCCCCCGGCGGCGGCGCCGTGATGGCGCCGCCTTTCCGGTGTCGCGGGGATCAGTAGCGATAGGCGTCGGGCTTGAACGGCCCGGCCTGATCGACGCCGATATAGGCGGCTTGCTTGCTCGACAATCGGGTCAGCTTCACCCCCAGCTTGGCCAGATGCAGGGCGGCGACCTTCTCGTCCAGATGCTTGGGCAGGACATAGACCTTTTTGCCGTACTTGCCGGGATTGCCGAAAATGTCCATCTGCGCCAGCACCTGATTGGTGAAGGATGCGCTCATGACGAAGCTGGGGTGGCCGGTGGCGCAGCCCAGATTGACCAGCCGTCCCTGGGCCAGCAGGATGATCCGCTTGCCATCGGGGAATTCGATCTCGTCCACCTGCGGCTTGACCGGGTGCCATTTGAAGTTCTTGAGGCCGGCCACCTGAATTTCGCTGTCGAAATGGCCGATGTTACAGACGATGGCCCGGTCCTTCATCGCCCGCATATGGTCGACGGTGATCACGTCCACATTGCCGGTGGTGGTGACGAAGATGTCGCCGCGCGGCGCCGCCTCTTCCATGGTGGTGACTTCATAGCCCTCCATCGCCGCCTGCAGGGCGCAGATCGGGTCGATTTCGGTGACCACCACCCGGCACCCCTGGGAGGCCAGGGATTCGGCCGATCCCTTGCCGACATCGCCATAGCCGCAGACCACGGCCACCTTGCCGGCCATCATCACGTCGGTGGCGCGGCGGATGCCGTCCACCAGGGATTCGCGGCATCCGTATTTATTGTCGAATTTCGACTTGGTCACCGAATCGTTGACGTTGATGGCGGGCCACAACAGGGTGCCCTTCTTTTCCATCTCGTACAGGCGATGGACGCCGGTGGTGGTTTCCTCGGTGACGCCCTTGATGGCGGCGGCGTTGCGAGCGTACCAGCCGGGATCGGTGGCGAGCTTGGCCTTGATGGCGGCGAACAGGATCTCTTCCTCTTCGCAGGTGGGCTTGTCCAGCAGCGACGGATCGGAAGCGGCGGCCTGGCCCAGATGGATCAGCAGGGTGGCGTCGCCGCCGTCATCCAGGATCATGTTGGGGTTGCCGCCATCGTCCCAATCGAAGATGCGGTGGGTGTAATCCCAGTAATCCTCCAGGCTTTCGCCCTTGACGGCGAAGACCGGGGTGCCGGTGGCGGCGATGGCCGCGGCGGCATGGTCCTGGGTCGAGAAGATGTTGCACGACGCCCAGCGCACGTCGGCCCCCAGCGCCTTCAGGGTCTCGATCAGCACCGCGGTCTGGATGGTCATGTGCAGAGAGCCCGCGATGCGCGCGCCCTTCAGGGGCTGCGCCGCGCCGTATTCCTCGCGCAGCGCCATCAGGCCGGGCATCTCGATCTCGGCGATGACGATTTCCTTGCGGCCCCAATCGGCCAAAGAGATGTCGGCGACCTTGTAGGCGGGGGTGCTCATGAAATCCGTGCCTCCGGAAATGGGGATCGATGACTTGTACCAGCCATCGCCCGCAGAAACAAGGGTGACATAAAGATATGTTTATGTTGGCATGAATCTGTCCTGACGCATCCCTTTCGCCGATCCGGCCGAAGGCGTAGGATGAGGCATGTTCGGGTTCCTCAAATCGCTGTTTCTGGACGACCGTGCCCGCCGCGCCCTGGAAAAGGGCGATACGGCGAAGGGCCGGGCCACTGGCGCGCGGGCCGGCCGGGAGCGGGCGATCGCCCAGGCGCAGGCCGACATGCGCAAGGTGATGACGCCCGAGCGCGCGGAACTGATCCGCAATGCCATGGCCGTGCGCCATGCCAAGCAGCAGGTTCTGGCCGACCTGTCCGACGATCAACGGGCCAAGCTGGTGGCGGTGGCCCTCAGGACCATGATGAACGAGGGGCGCGACCCCGATTGACGGGCGGCATGGCCGCAGGGGATCGACGGCCGGACATCGCGCCCAGACGAAACGAATGAGGGAGAAAGGCCGGCCGATGACCGAGGACGCCGCCAACACCGTGCTGAAACGGGAACTTTTGGGACTGTTCAGCCATCTACAGAAAATTCGCAAGGAACTGGCGGCCCTGAAGCCCGATTCCGACAATCACTTCGGCAGCATGTCGGAGGAATTGGACGAGGTGGTCAGCGCCACCGAGGGCGCCACCAACACCATCATGGAAAGCTGCGAGGGCATCGATTCCCTGGTGGACGAGGCCCGTACCCTGTCCGACGATCCCGCCTTGACGGAGAAGTTCGACGGGGTCACCGAGCGCATCAACCTGATTTTCGAGGCCTGTTCGTTTCAGGACATTACCGGCCAGCGGGTCAGCAAGGTGGTCAATTCGCTGAAATTCATCGAGGAGCGGGTCAACGCCATCATCCTGACCTGGGGCCGCGACGAATTGGACAAGGTGGTGGTCGAGATCAAGGAAGAGAAGGACGAGTACAAACGCTACCTGCACGGCCCGCAACTGCCGGGCAAGGGCGTGGATCAGGCCAAGGTCGATCAGTTGCTGGCCCAGACCGATATCGACAAGCTGTTCGGGTAAGTTCAGGGCCTGACCCGAAACTCGTCATGGCGGCCTGCAAATGGCGGTTTTCTGCGCTTCCGCTGCTCACGTACATGAAGTACGCTCCGCTGCGGTTCTCGAAAGCCGCCATTTTCGGCTCACCCTGCCGACTTTCAGGTCAGGCTTCTAGAGCAGGGAATATTGGCGCTCGTCCGGCGCGCGCCGCCCGCGTCCCCGGCCGGTCGGGCGCGGTTTGCTCTGCGCGGGTTCGCCCTCGCTGAGGCGGGCCGAAAGGCGGGCGTTTTCGGCCAGGGCCGCGTCCAGGGCATCCAGCGCGCCGCTCAATTGCGCCTTCAGCCGGATTTCGGCGGCGGCGGCTTCGGCGGCGCGGCCAAGATCGTATTGTCCCAGAATCTCCGGCCCGTCGGCCAGACGCCCGGCCAGGGCCACCAGATCCGAGCCCTGGGATTCCACCATCCGCCGCAGGGCCCGAAGCGCCTGAACCGCCTCCGCCTCGTTATCCGAGGCGGCCAGCGCCAGCACCTTGGCGAGCTTTGCGGCGTTCATGGTGTCCTGTCCCACATGTATGGGGCCGATATCCCCCAAACCCCAGCGATAGTGCGTCGCCCGGATGGCGAAGGCAAATCTTTTCCGCCGATGCTCCCTCGCCATTGAACCCGGTCTGGTTGGGTTCTACTTTATGGGTTAACCCGGAATGGTGAATGCGCAAATTCTTTCAAATCATCGGCGTGGTGACGGTGGCCCTGGCGGCCAGCGTCGTCGTCGCCGTGGCGTTCGTCGCCTATCGGGGCCAGGCGCTCAACCGCGAAGGCCGGACCTATGTCGACAAGGCCGTTCCGGCGATCACCGCGCAATGGAGCGAAAAGCAGCTTCTCGACCGCGCCAGCCCCGGTTTGCGCCAGAACCTCAGCCGGGCGCGGCTGGCCGCCGTCTTCCACCGCTTCGCCCAATTGGGTCCGCTGGTTCATTACGAGGGGGCCGACAGGCAGTCCCTTATGTCCACCGGTTTCGGTTCCGGCCGGACGGTGGCCGCCGCCTACGTCGCCAAGGCCGTTTACGCGAACGGTCGCGCCACCATCCGCCTGGCGGTGGTCGAGCGCCACGGCCGCTGGATGATCAGCGGTTTTCACGTCGATTACGCCCTGAACGCCACCCCGGATATCGGCATATAAGAGCCCGACCCGAAAATCGCCAGGGCGGCCTGCAAATGGCGATTTTCTGCGCATCCGCTGCTCACGTACATGAAGTACGCTCCGCTGCGGGTCTCGAAAACCGCCATTTTCGGCTCACCCTGCCGATTTTCGGGTCGGGCTCTAAGCGTAAAAACATTGCGGCGCGGCGGCGGCGGGTTTAGAGCGTTACCGGCACAGCGCTCCTGTCATCGTCGAAAGCGTCGTTCATGTTGAAGGTCATCCGCGCCAAGCTGCATGGGATTCGCGTCACCAGCGCCGATCTCAATTACCACGGCTCCATTACGCTCGACCCCGAGCAATGCGCGATGGCCGGCATCTATCCCATGGAATTCGTCGATATCTGGAACAAGAATTCCGGGGCGCGTCTGTCCACCTATGTCATTCACGGGCCGGCGGGATCGCGCTGCTGCGTGCTCAACGGCGCCGCCGCCCGCACCTGCCAGACCGGCGACGAATTGATCATCGCCGCCACCGAATATGTCGCCGGACCCGAGGCGCTTTACGGTCTGAAACCGCGCATCCTGACCTTTCTGCCCGGCAATCAGATCGATCAGATGCTGACCTACGAGGTCTTTCGCAGCGACGCCCGCGCCCATGATTTCCGCATCGTCGATGCCGACAGCCAGACCCTGGAAAGCTGCCATACCTGGCCCAACGTGGATATCGCCGCGGTGCGCGCCGATCTCAAGGCCAAGCACTGGAGCGAGGCCGACATCGACGCGTTCGTCCAGACCCATTTTTCGCTGTAGGCCGCCATGGGCAGCGCTCCCAAAGCCGTCATCCTGCTGTCGGGCGGACTCGATTCGGCGACCACGCTGGCCATCGCCCGGGATCGGGGGTTTCGCGTCAACGCCCTGTCTTTCCGCTACGGCCAGCGCCACGCGGTGGAGGTCGAGGCCGCCGGCCGGGTGGCGACGGCCCTGGGGGCGGAGCGCCACGAGATCGTCGATATCGACCTGCGCGCCTTCGGCGGGTCGGCCCTGACCGGCGACGTGGCGGTGCCCAAGGACCGGGACGACGCCGCCATCGCCACCGGCATTCCGGTCACCTATGTGCCCGCCCGCAACACCATCATGCTGTCTTTCGCGCTGGCCTTCGCCGAAGTGCTGGATTCGGCCGACATCTTCATCGGCGTCAACGCGGTGGATTATTCCGGCTATCCCGATTGCCGCCCGGCCTATATCGAGGCGTTCGAGCGCATGGCCAACCTCGCCACCCGCGCCGGCATCGAAGGCCGCCATCTGACCATCCATGCGCCGCTGCTGCGCCTGACCAAGGGCGAGATCATCCGAACGGGGGTAAGCCTGGGGGTCGATTACGGCCTGACGTCGAGCTGTTACGACCCCGACGAACAGGGCCGGCCCTGCGGCCGCTGCGATTCCTGCCGTTTGCGCCTGAAGGGCTTCGCCGAGGCCGGGCTCGCCGACCCGCTGGTTTATAATATGTCGTGAGGCCGGCTACCGGAGCAGGTCCAGAAAGCGGGCGGCGGCGGCGAGATCGGCGGCCAGGGCGTCGCGGCGCGGTTTGGCCTCCTCGGTCTCGCCCCAGCGTTCGGCCTGATAGGTTTCGTCCAGCTGGCACAGGGTGAACAGGCCGGCGCCGTCGATCCGTCCCTCCGCCAGGGCCAAAGCCAGGATCAGCGAGCCCGACGCGGCGGTCGCGGCCTGCACTGCGCTCAGCCGCCAGATGTCGAGCCGGTCGAGATGGGCGGCCAGCGCCGCCAGGGACGCGGGCGGCTGGGCGATGGCGAGAATGCCGGGCGTGGGAATCAGCCGCGCCCCCAGACGGGTCTCCGCCCAATCCAGCAAGGGTTGCCAGGCCGCGCTTTGGCGCTGGGCCAGATCGGCGGGGGCGTCGGCGCGGTAACACAGCAGATCGGTGCCGCCATAGGCCAGAACCGCTTTCGCGATGCCGGCCCGCTCGGGCGCGATGCGGTCGAGCGCGGTGGCCGCCAATTGGGTCAGGGGCATGGTTTCGGGGCGGATGGTCGCTTCCTGGGCCGCCCATTCCGCGGCGATCGCCTCGGCCAGGGCGCGATTGGGCAGGATCAGGGCGCGCCCCCCCGGCGTGGTCAGATCCTTGTCGTCCAGGCGGACCGAAACGCCGCCTTCGGCGGCGGCGAGGGTGACGGCTTGGTAGGCCCGCCGGTTCAATCGCACGACCAATCCCTCGCCAATGCCGCCAGGGTTCCGGGCAGAGCCTCGAAGGTCTCGATCACCGTATGGGCGCCGGCCAGCGTCAGGGCGTCCGTGCCCTGATAGCCCCACGAAACCCCGATTCCGGTCGCGCCGGCGGCGCCGGCCATCGCCATGTCGTAAGCGGTATCGCCGATCATCACCACCCGTCCCGGCGGAACGCCCGCTTCTCCCGCGGCGCGCAGCAGCATTTCGGGGTGGGGCTTGCTGGGATTGTCGTCGGCGGTCTGAAGGGTGACGAAACGCCCCGCCAGCCCGTGCGCGGCCAACACCGAATCGAGGCCGCGGCGCGATTTGCCGGTGGCGATGCCCAGCAGCCATCCCTCCGCCTCCACCCGTTCCAGGGCGGCGACCACACCGGGAAACAGCGGCTCGTGGGCGCCGGGCAACAGCCGCATCGCCTTGAAGCTTTCCTTATAGGCTTCGGCCACGGCGCGGTGGGTGGTGTGGGAGGCCCAGGGCAGAAGAACGGCGCAGGCCTCCACCAGGGACAGGCCGATGATGCCCCGCACCGAAGCGGGGGAGGGCGCGCCCAGCCCGAATTTGGCCCAGGCACCGGTCATCGCCGTGACGATGTCGTGTTCCGAATCCACCAGGGTTCCGTCGACGTCGAAAACGGCCAAACGGAGGGGAAGGTGGGGCGCGGGAGCGTGCTGGGCGGTCACGAGGGTTTCCGATCGGCGGCCGTTTCAATGACCGTACGGTTTGAAGGGTAGCCGATGACGGGCCGCGAACCAACAGCGGCGCGACGGACGCTGACGCGGGTTCCGCTTTCGGTTATGGTGCGGCCCATCCGTGTCTGGGAGGTCCGTCCATGCGGTCCGTCGTTCTTTCCGTTTTCGCCCTTTTCGCCATCGCCGCCGCCGTCGTCGGCGGGCCGGCGGCCCGCGCCGCCGAAAATCACGCCGCCCTGACCAAGGCGGCGGCCGAGCACGCCATCAAGCGCCTGATCGGCTATGTGAAGAGCGACCCCTATATGAAGGTGGTGCGGACCTATATCCACGGTGGCGCGCACCAGATCGACCCGAAATGCAAGGCCAAGATCCTGAACCGGTCGGGCTTCGTGATTCTGGCGATGCCGGAATTCAAGGCGGGGGTCGCCCATCCCGTGGCGGGGGCGTGGAAGGATTTGTTCCAGGTCGATCGTTGCGGCCACAATGTGACCTTCAACGTGCTGGCCACCGCCCGCCCGGACAAGCCGCCCAAGATCGGCCTGCTGCTGCCGGGCGAAACCGGCGCTCCCGTTGTCATGCAGACCCAGGGCAAGGTCGAAGCGGCCGCGCTGACGTTGGGTATGAAGGCCGCCGCCTGCCGCAACCCGTCGACGGCGATCATCGCCGACACCCGGTTGCAGAAGGTTCTGATCCCGGCCAAGCTCGACAAGCAGGGCCATGTCATTTCGGGCGCGTGGCGTGAAATCTGGAGCGTCGAGGCCTGCGACAAGACCGAGCCGGTGGCGATAATCTTCCACGTTCAGAAGAACCGCATCAGCTTCAAGGCCGAGCCGGTTTCGCGCAAGAAGTAGGGGTTCCGACCTCGGGTTTCGGAATCTGTTGATTCCGCCGTCATGGCCGGGCTTGTCCCGGCCATCCACGTCTTTCCGTCCGGCACGGTGCCGGTGGAGCGGCGTGGATACGCGGGACGAGCCCGCGCATGACGACGTTGGATGGCGACGGCGGAGCGGCGCGGATGGCCGGGCGCTTGCCCGCAGCCTCAATGATGGCCGCTGGATACGCGTTCCAGACGTCAAAACCGCCTGGAACGCGTATTATTCCTCGTCGAAAGCGGTAAAGGGCGGGCCGGCCGTCCGTTCGTCGAAGCCGAAGGCGGCGAAGCTGGCCGCCAGATGCTCGGGCAGCGGCGCCTGCACCTCGATGATCCCGCCTTTGGGGTGGGGCATGCGGATGGCGCGGGCATGCAGGTGCAGCTTGCGGCTGATGCCCAGGCCTTCGATGAGGGCGTCCTTGCCGCCATATTTGCCGTCGCCCAGAATCGGCGTGCCCAGCAGGGCGCAATGGGCGCGCAATTGGTGGGTGCGGCCGGTGCGCGGCTCCATCTCCAGCCAGGCGGCGCGGCGTCCGGCGTGATCGACCACCCGGTACCAGGTGACGGCGCGCTTCCCCTCCTCCTCGTCCACCGCGACCTTGTCGCCCATCCGTCCGGCCATCTTGGCCAGGGGCGCGTCGATACGTCCCGTCAGCGGTTTCGGCACGCGGGCCACCAGCGCCCAATAGCATTTGCGGGCGGTGCGGCTGCGAAAGGCGGCGGCCAGCCGGGCGGTGGCCGTGGCATTGCGGCCCAGCAGCAGAACGCCCGACGTATCCTTGTCCAGGCGATGAACCAGACGCGGCCGTTCGTCGGCATCGAAGCGCAAGGCGTCGAGCATGGCGTCGAGATGATGGTCGGCCATGCCGGTACCGCCCTGAACCGCCAGTCCCGCCGGCTTGTCGAGCACGATGACGTCGGCGTCGCGGTACAGCACCCGGTCGCGCAACGACGCCGCCAGGGCCGGGTCCACGGGGCGGGCCGGTGGCGGACGCGGCGCGTCGGCCGCGTCTTCGGTGAAGGGCGGAACCCGGATTTCCTGGGCGGTTTCCAGGCGCTGCCCGGCCTTGGCGCGCTTGCCGTCCACCCGCACCTGTCCGGTGCGCAGCCATTTTTCCAACTGGCCGTGACCGAGGGTGGGGAACCGGCGCTTGAACCAGCGGTCGAGGCGCAGATCGGCCTCGTCCGCGGTCACGGTCAACATTTGAACGGGCATGACGCCGCGCCGCCCGTTCGGATCAATAGGCGCCCAGCAGGGATTTTCGCTTGGCGTCGAACTCCTGCCGGGTGATCAATCCCTGCTTCTCCATGCTCTTCAGCGCCCTGAGCTTTTCCTCAAGCACCGTGGATTCGGTTTTCACCGCAGCCGGCGTCTGGGCGGCGGGCCGGGGCGCCACGGCCTGCGGCGCCGGTTGCGGAGCGGGGGCGGGAACCGGGGCCGCCGCCGCGGGCGTCGGCTGGGCCGCGGGCGCCGGGCCGGCCGTGGGCGCGACCGGCGGCGACGGCATATAGGAATAGGGCATGGTCCCGTTATAGCCGTAGCCCTGCGGATGCGGCGCCAGGGTGCGGGCCAGGAAGATTTTGCCCTCGGCCGGAATGGCCGACATCCGCATCTTGGCGATCTCGGCGCGGGCCGTGGCGGCGGGAACCGGCTCCAGCGCCATGTTCTTCAGCGGCTGGCCCCATTTGAGATTGTCGCCCGAGCGGAAGAAGGTCGGCCGCAGATAATAGGTCTGGCCGGCGACGAAGGTCATGGTTTTGGTGACCTTGGAAATGGGGTCGGCCTCGGCCCGGAGGTCGTAGCTGCCGGCGCCGATGTCGAAGACGACATAGGTGTGGGCGTTGGTGCTGCCCACGGTGACGCCGTGGGAAAAGCCCAACTGGAACAGGGCGACGGTGGCCCGGCCGTTGAGACGGCCGTACAGGCTGGAGGAATGGGTGGGCAGGACGTAGACGCGGGCCGCGCCCGCCGGCAGCGGGGCGTTTTGCGCCAGGGCCGCGGCCTGGGCCGGACCGGCCGGAACCACGGCGGTGCTGCACCCGGTCATCAGGGCGGCGGCGCAGACCGCCAGCGCCAGCGAAAACTTGTTCATGGTCCCCCCTCCTCGATCGCTTTTACCGCACCCTGTCGTCGGCGATTGAAACAGATGAAGGGAGCGGAAACCAGCGGAGAATAGGCCCCGATCCGGGGCGGAAAAAAAAGACGCCCGCCCTGTCGGGCGGACGTCTCAGGTGAAGGCAGGCTATTACTGGGTATGAATGTAGGCGGCGACCGCTTGGGCCTGCGCCTCCGTCATATTCTTGACGTTCGCATTCATGATCGCGTTCTGCCGCGACCCGTCATGGAAGGCCATCAGCTGCTGCACCAGATAGGTGCGGTGCTGACCGGCCAGACGCGGGAAGGTGGCCATGCCCTGGGCCTGGGCGCCATGGCAGGACTGACAGGCCGGGATGCCCTGGCTGGCAACGCCGTTGTCGAAGATCGCCTTGCCCTGGGCGACCAGGGCCGCGTCGGCGACCGGCTGGCCCGCCGCCGGAGCCTGCTCCGAGAAGTAGGTGGCCAGAGCCGAGATCGAGCTGTCGCTCAAGGGTCCGGCGATGCCCCACATATAGGCCTGGGCGCGGGCGTCGGCCCGCGAATGGTCGCGGAACGCCTTCAGCTGGGTTTCGAGGTAGCTCTTCTCCTGGCCGGCGAGGTTCGGGAAGGTCGAAACCGAGCTGATCCCATCGGCACCGTGACAGGTGCTGCAGGTGCTGCTGACGGCGGCGGGAACGGCGGCGACGCTGTTGCCCGCGGTGACGATGCCTGCGGTGGCGAGAGCCAGCGCGAAGCCTGTGGTAGCGAAGATCGTCTTCACAGCTGCTCTCCCCTTAGAAGGCCGTCCACATGCCGAGCATCAGACTGTTGTAGTCGGACGCACCGCTCGTGGAACCATTGACTTCGTTGTAGATGTTGTACTGCACGCTGAACTTGGTGTTCAGCCAGGGCAGGTAATCCACTTCCAAGGTCTCGAAGTCGGTGGTCGGCGACTTGGTGCCGTACGCCAGCTGATCCTTCGACCCGGTCTGATAGACGTAACCGAGCGAACCGCCGATCTTACGCTGCCAGTAATAGGTACCGACGCCTTCGAAGAAGTCGGCATTGTTATGCGCGTTGGAGACGTCTTGGGCTTGGTTGACGGACCAGTAACCGGCGGCCCCGTCAGCGGCATTATCCTGCCATTCGTGCCAGTAATTACCGGTCAGCTCGAGCGTATTGTCGTTCTTGATGTGCTCGTACTGGGCATCGAAGCCCATATCGGTATAGGTGCTGATGGCGTTGTTGACGAGGTTGGTCGTGCCCCCCGAGGTCATGCGCGTATACATGCCGGTGGTGCCGACTTCCGCGGAATTGTGGCCCCAATCCTTTTCATAGGCCAAACGCCAGTAAGGCGCGTAACCGGAAATGGTGCCGCTGTTGGCGTTGGAGTTGGCCAGGGTGTAGGTCATGTGCCCCGGAACGGCGGAGCGATAGACACCCGCTTCGAAATACAGCGAATTGTCATAGAAGCCATAGGCGGTCAGGCCGGCGGTGGTCTGGCCCAGGCTCATGATCTCCGGCTGCGTACCGGCATTCCAGTACTTGCCGCCCTTGCTGCCGGGTTTGATGAAGGGGAACGCCCAAGCGCCGGCATTGTTTTCCCAGAGATCCTGGACGCCGGGATTGTTGTTCAGCGACACGCCCCACACCCAGGTGTCATGGGCGGTATGGTCGGAATAGCGGATGTCGGTATTGTCGATGCTGAGATGGTCGGCGTTGCCCTCATAGGTCAACTGGCTGTAGGCGCCGATGCGATTGGTGATGCGGCCGGCATAGAACAGGCTGAACTGGCGCGGGAACAGGACGCTGCCCTGGCCGCCCTGGCCGCCATTCTTGTCGGTGTTCTGCCACCAGGTGTCGGTCACCTGGATCATCGCCGAAATCGGCGGGAACTTGGCCAGCGACAGAATGCTGTTACCCTTGCTGTCCACATCCGAAACGCCGTGTTCGGTGGTCAGGGTGTAACCGTTCAGCTTGAACCGGCGACCGAAGGGGGTCAGCTGCGGGAAAATGGTGTGGCAGGCTTCGCAGGCCAAGCCGGTCTGGCGGGCGAAACTCGGCACCGCCTTGGCCGGGCCGGCCAGGGTCACCAGCGCGCCAACGGCGGCGACTGCAGTGCCCACCTTAAGGCTGATGGACCACGAGCGGCGGCCGGCCGCTTCGACTAAGGGTGGTCCGTATTGATCTGACATGGCTTTTTCTCCTTCCCTCCTGGCCGCGCGCGCCGCGGCGGTTCTTCGGCCGAAGCCGCAAGGCCGAGACTAGGAGGGTCGTCCGGGGCCGCCTTTGACGAACATCAAAGTAGGCACGACGAAAGTAAGGGAATGGGCCGCAAGATGACAAAAGATCAATGAGTGTGACAATGATACCACACTTCGAAAATGCGAAATCGCCGTCATTCCCGCGCATGACGACTTTGGATGGCGACGGCGGCGCGGATGGATCGGGCCACACACCCCCGTCATGGCCGGGCTTGTCCCGGCCATCCACGTCTTTCCGTCCGGCACGGCGCCGGTGGAGCGGCGTGGATACGCGGGACGAGCCCGCGCATGACGACTTTGGATGGCCCCGACGGGGGGGGCGATCAGGCCGCCGGCGCCACCAGGGCGCAATCCTGACCCCGATCCTGCAGCCGCATGCAGGCGGCGCGGGCCTGGGGCAGGGTGAAGCCGAACAGCCGGGCCTCGTACAGGAAATTGCGGCCGTACCGCCGGCGGGCGACATGGGTGGCGGCGATGCGGACATTGGGGCCCAGCTTGTGCACCGCCACGGTGACGGCGCGCCGCGCCGGCCGGTACTGGCCATAGGCGCCGACCTGGATGCCCCAGGCCGACCGGTGGGAACGTCCGGCGATGACGATATGGTGACGGCGGGCGGCGACCCGGCGCGGGGCGGGCGGTTGCCGGCGGGCCGCTTCCTGGCTGCGCATCCGTTCCAGGCGCGCTTCCATGCGGCGCAGACGTTCACGCTGAAGCGCGATCCGGTGCGCCAGGGCTTCCTGGTTCGAAGCGGGGCGCGCGGCGACGCGGCGCTGGACGGCGGGGTGGAAAACCGCGGGTTCGACGTAATCGCGGCGCGCCATCCGGATGTGATGGCGTTCGGCGTAAAGCCGATCGGCCAGCGGCGCGGCGGGAGGCAGGCCGTATTGGGCGAAGCCGCGATCGAGCATGGCCTCCATATGGGTGTTGCGGCGGGCGGCGGTGATGCCGCCGAAGATGACGCCGATCAGCCGATGGCCGCCGCGCACCGCCGAACTCACCAGATTGAATCCGGACGCGTCGATGAAGCCGGTCTTCAGCCCGTCGGCGCCGGGATAGCTCACCACCAGCCGGTCAAGGGTGGGGATGACCTGGCCGTGCCAGACGAAGCGATGCACCGAGAAGAAGTGATAATATTTCCAGTGATTGCGAATCATGTCGCGGGCCAGGATCGCCATGTCGCGGGCGGTGGTGTGTTGATAGCGGTTGGGCAGGCCGGACGCGTTGCGATAGACGGTGTTCGTCATGCCCAATTGCCGGGCCTCGCGATTCATCTCCTGGACGAAATGGGCTTCGGTGCCCCCCAAATTCTCCGAAACGGCCACCGCCACGTCGTTGGCCGATTTGGTGACGATGGCCTCGATGGCGTCGCGCACCGAAATCTTCTGCCCGGGGATGAATCCCAGCTTGGACGGCTGCTGGGCGGCGGCGTGGGCCGAGACGGTGAACATGGTGTTCAGGGTGACCCGGTGCTTGTCCAGGGCATTGAACAGCAGGTAGAGAGTCATCAGCTTGGTCAGCGACGCCGGATAGACGTGGACGTCGGCGTTGTGCGCGCTGAGCACCTTGCCGGTGGTGGCGTCGATCAGGATCGAGGCGTCGATTCGCGCCGAGGCGCGGGCCGCGCCGCCGATGATCGCCATGGTCGCCGCGACCAGGGTGATGGCCATTACGGGGGCAAAGCGGCGCAGTGCGCCATAGAAGCAACGGGCCAAGCTCAATTCCTCGACCTTCCGTTCCGGTGGTGATTTCAGTAATCTTGCTTCGCAGAAGATAAAAAATTTAGGATTCGCTGTCCAGTGGCGAGATGCCGGTATCGGAATCTTTCCTGCCGGAAGAACAAAACGTGGTTGGCAAAGAAATAAATGGAAGAGGATGGGGGGCGAGGGGAAGTCGCCGCGGCGCGGGGCGCGATGCCGCCACGTTTTTGCCCAATTGTCGTCACTACTGTCCGTAACGGGAATCGTGGCGTGCGACCCCTATATCTTGTGTTGGCTTTCCGGCGCAAAGGATGGAAACCATGGGCGTATTGGCGCGATTCGGCCGATTCTGGAGGAGGGTGGCAGTTCCGTTATCGGTGGCGGTTCTGTCGATTCCGGCGGGGTGCGCCTATCGGGGCGGCGACATCGGCAATCCCGTGGCGCGCAAGTTGGAGTGGCGGTCCTATATCGGCGGCGACGATATCCGCGCCACCTGCGCCGCCGGGACCCCGGACCGCTATCGGCTGGTCTATAACGGGGTCTATGAACGGCAGTTGCGCATGTACGACCTCGATTCGGCGCGTCATCTGCTGATCGCACGGGTGAGGGGGCCGGCCGATGTCGATCAAGTGTCGCTCGGCGATCTTTTGAAGCCGTGGCGGGCGAAGGCGGCGCGGGTGCAGTTGGACCCGGCCCAGTACCGGACGCTGGTCGCCGCCTTCACCACGTCGGGCATGTTCGGCCCGCCGCCGGTGGGTCTTGATCTGCCGTCGCGCAGCTTCTTTTGGACGGCGGCCTATTGCCGTCACGGCCATTTCGGCTTCACCGCCTGGAAATACCCGTCGGCCGCCTTTACCGCGCTGACCTTCGTCAAGCCGCTTCTGGCGTTGGACCCCACCGGCGTTCCTTTGGCCCGCGCCCATGTCCTGCGTTACGATTCGCAATGGGAAATGGAGGCCGCCAAGGGCAACGTGGTCTCGTTTCTGCTGACGGTGGGGCAACACGGGCTGGTGCAGTGATACCGTCGCTCACGGTCTACGACCGATCGCGAGCGGGTTTCGCTCAGGCGCCGCGCGGGCTTAATCAAATCCCGATGAGGGTGACTCATCGGGATTTGGTATGAGCGGGGAAATGCTGCACTGCAAAAATACCGTTTGACCCAGGCGCGTCCGGCCCTAGCCTGATCGGGTCGCGGTGCGCGTGGGCTTCCTCCGGAATCCCACCCCTGAGGTCGCGCCGCCTTCACGCCCCCAGCGCCAAGGAGTTTCGGTGCCATGACGACCGCCAAAAGCAAATCAGCCGCCCCCGCGCTTCCCGTCCCGGCCGACGTCCCCGCGACCGCCGGTCGGACGGAATCCCCCTCTTCCCCCTCGATTTCTCCCGATCCGTTGGACGCGGTGACCGGCGTCCAGTCCGCCGCTTTCCGGTCCTGTGAGGAAGCGATGGGTTTCGGCGTCGATGCTTTCGACGCCCTGGTCGAGGCCGGCGCGGTTTTCGCCCGCGGGTTTCAGGATATGAGCCAGATGATGGTCGGGTTCGTTCAGGCCTCGGTCGAGGAAAGCGTCGCGGCGTCGCGTCGGATGATGGGCGTGCGCAATCTGGGCGATCTGCTCGATATCCAGGCCGGCGCCACCCGGGCCGGATTCGACCGGGTGATCGAGGGGGGCGGGCGTCTGTCCGACCTGTCGGTCAGAATGTTCGAGGAGGCTTTCACGCCCATCGGCGCCCGTATCGGGGCCGCCGCCGGGCGCATGGCGCGGCCGGCCGGCTGACCCCGGTAGGGCTTTTTTCGTATGCCGGAGCGGTGGGACGGCCATGCGCCCCTTTTCGGCCGCCCCCCGCACCCAATATGATAGCGGAGAACCCGCGGCGGGTTTCTTTCGGACACCATTCCAGCACGCGAAGCGATGAGCGACGACCGGGACGACAAACACGACGACGACGGCAACCAGACCGGGGTGGTCATCAAGACCCGCCCCAAGACCAAAAAGCCGTCCATGTACAAGGTGCTGATGCTGAACGACGATTACACGCCGATGGAATTCGTCGTGCATGTGCTCGAACGTTTTTTCGGCAAGAACCGGGAAGAAGCGACCCGCATCATGCTTCACGTGCATACCCGCGGTGTCGGGATATGTGGCGTCTATACTTATGAAGTGGCGGAAACGAAGGTGACCCAGGTCATGGATCTGGCCCGTCAGAACCAGCATCCGCTGCAATGTACCCTCGAAAAGGATTAGCTTCGGAAGGATCGCCACCATGCTGTCGCGCAACCTGGAGCAGAGCCTGCACCGCGCCCTGGCCTACGCCACCGAGCGCCGTCACGAATATGCGACGCTCGAACACCTGCTCCTCGCGCTGACCGAGGACCAGGATGCGGTCGCGGTCCTGCGCGCCTGCACCGTCGATATCGACCGTCTGCGCCGTGACCTCACCGAATTCCTGGATACCAATCTCACCGAGCTGGTGGCCCCGCGCGCCGTCGAACCCAAGCCCACCGCCGGTTTCCAACGGGTGGTGCAGCGCGCGGCGATCCATGTCCAATCGTCGGGCCGCGAAGAAGTGACCGGCGCCAACGTCGTGGTCGCCCTGTTCTCGGAACGGGAAAGCCACGCCGTCTATTACCTCCAGCTTCAGGATATGAGCCGTCTGGACGCGGTCAATTACATCAGCCATGGCCTCGCCAAGGCGCCGGGGCGCAGCCAGGCGCGTCCGGTTCAGGGCGCCGACGAGGAAGCGTCCGGCGAAAAGGTGGTGAAAAAGGGCCAGGAGGCGCTGACCGCCTATTGCGTCGATCTCAACAAGAAGGCGCGTCAGGGCAAGATCGATCCCCTCATCGGCCGTGAACCCGAGATCGAGCGCACCATCCAGATCCTGTGCCGGCGCTCGAAGAACAATCCGCTCTATATCGGCGATCCCGGCGTCGGCAAGACCGCCATCGCCGAAGGTCTGGCCCGGCGCATCGTCAAGGGCGAAGTCCCCGACGTGCTGAAGGATGCGACCATCTTTTCCCTCGACATGGGCGCGCTCCTGGCCGGAACCCGATATCGCGGCGATTTCGAGGAACGCCTGAAGGCGGTGGTGAGCGAACTCGAACAGCATGACGGCGCCATTCTGTTCATCGACGAGATCCACACGGTGATCGGCGCCGGGGCCACGTCGGGCGGGTCGATGGACGCCTCCAACCTGCTGAAGCCGGCTTTGGCCTCGGGGGCGCTGCGCTGTATCGGCTCGACCACCTACAAGGAATATCGCACCTATTTCGAAAAGGACCGCGCCCTGGTGCGCCGGTTCCAGAAGATCGACGTCAACGAGCCCTCGGTCGCGGATTCGATCAAGATCCTGAACGGCCTCAAGCCCTATTACGAAAGCCACCACAAGGTTCGCTATACGGGCGACGCCATCAAGGCGGCGGTGGAACTGGCCGACAAATACATCACCGACCGCAAGCTGCCCGACAAGGCCATCGACGTCATCGACGAGGTCGGCGCGGCGCGCATGCTGTTGCCGGAATCGAAGCGGCGCAAGACGGTCACCGTCCGCGACGTGGAAACGGTGATCGCCAAGATCGCCCGTATCCCCCCCAAAAGCGTGTCGCTGGACGATATGGAGGCGCTCCGTACCCTGGAGCGCGATCTGAAGACCCTGGTGTTCGGCCAGGATCAGGCGATCGAAGCCCTGTCGTCGGCGATCAAGCTGGCCCGTGCCGGCCTGCGCGAACCGGAAAAGCCCATCGGCTGTTACCTGTTCTCGGGACCCACCGGCGTCGGCAAGACCGAGGTCGCCCGCCAGTTGTCGAAGATCATGGGCATCGAACTGACCCGCTTCGACATGTCGGAATATATGGAACGCCATTCCATCTCGCGGCTGATCGGCGCGCCGCCCGGCTATGTCGGGTTCGATCAGGGCGGTCTGCTGACCGACGCGGTCGATCAGCATCCCCACAGCGTGCTGCTGCTCGACGAGATCGAAAAGGCCCATCCCGATCTGTTCAACGTTCTGCTGCAGGTGATGGATCACGGGCGGCTGACCGACCATAACGGCAAGGTGGTCAATTTCCGCAACGTCATCCTGATCATGACCACCAATGCCGGCGCCACCGACATGGCCAAGCCGGCCATCGGCTTCGGTCGCGAAATCCGCGAAGGCGAGGATCAGGACGCCATCAACCGCATGTTCTCGCCGGAATTCCGCAACCGGCTGGATGCGGTCATTCCCTTCGCCGGCCTGGGACCGGACATCGTCGCCCAGGTGGTGGACAAGTTCGTGATGCAGCTGGAAACCCAGTTGGACGATCGCGACGTCGCCATCGAACTGACCGACGCCGCCCGCACCTGGCTGGCCCGCAAGGGGTACGATCCGCTGTTCGGCGCCCGTCCCCTGGCCCGCATCATCCAGGAATACATCAAGAAGCCCCTGGCCGAGGAATTGCTGTTCGGCAAGCTGGCCAAGGGCGGATTGGTCAAGGTCGATGTCGGCGAGGACGGCAAGAAGCTGGTCTTCGACGTGGTGCCGTCCAAGGGCCATCCGGCGGAAATCGTGCCGGAAATGGCGGAATAGAAGCGAAAGGCCGGCGGTTCTAGACCGTGACGCAGAAAATCTGCATCACGGTCTAAACGCTTTATATTTGGCCCTCTGCCTAAGCGCAGCCGTCCGGCTGCTTGGCCGCTCGCTCAATGCTCGAAACGCTTTTATTTAGCCCTCGCCGGGCGCGCGCGTCCGCGCGCTTGGCCGCTCGCTCAATGCTCGCTGGAGCGACGCGTCCAAGATTGAACCAGACGTTTCAGATTTCAGGGGCGTCGCTCTATCCGAACACCGCGGGCCAGGTCTCGGCCAGAACCTTGTCCACCGCCGCCCGGTCGGCTTTGACGCCGAGATCGGCCAGCGACGTGATCCCGTGGGCACGGATGCCGCAGGGCACGATCCCGGCGTAATGGCCGAGATCGGGGTCGATGTTCAGCGCGGCGCCGTGGAAGGTCACCCAATGGCGCACGCGCACGCCGATGGCGGCGATCTTGTCCTCGCGCCCCCGGCCGCGTTCCACCCACAGACCCACCCGTCCGTCGCGGCGCTGGGCGCTCACGTCGAAACGGGCCAGGGTTCGGATCAGCCATTCCTCGAGATCGTGGACATAGCGGCGCAGGTCGCGGCCGCGTTCGTTCAGGTCCAGCATGACGTAGCACACGCGCTGTCCGGGGCCGTGATAGGTGTATTGCCCGCCGCGTCCGGTGCGATAAACGGGAAAGCGGTCCGAATCGAGCAGATCCTCGTCGCGGGCGCTGGTGCCGGCGGTGTATAGCGGCGGGTGTTCCAGCAGCCACACGCATTCGCCGGCCGCACCCGTCCGGATGGCGGCGACCCTTTCCTCCATCACCGCCAGGGAATGGTCATAATCGACGGGGGCGCTGGAAACGCGCCACTCGATTTCGGGGGGGGGCGGGGCCATCCGGAAAGCCGTGCTTGATTCGCTATGGCCGATTTGGTATTCCGCTGTCTCTTCGTTGGCAAGGGTCTTGGACCCGGGCCGCGAAGTTCTACCGGGTTGCGGCCGTGGCGGAACTGGTAGACGCGCACGCTTGAGGTGCGTGTGGCGCAAGCCGTGGGAGTTCGAGTCTCCCCGGCCGCACCAACGATACGGGCCCGCCGGTTTCCGGCGGGCCCGTATTGCTTTTGCCGTCGCCCCGTTTTCGGGCGATGATGGCGGCCCCGTATGTTTCTGGTGAGCGGTCGTGAAGACGCTGTTCGAAAGCGACGCCGACCGTCCGTTGGCCGACCGCCTGCGGCCGGCCCGGCTGGACGAGGTGGTCGGTCAGGACCATCTGCTGGCGGCGGACGCGCCGCTGGGCCGGATGGTCGCGGCCGGCCGGCTGGCCTCGATCATCCTGTGGGGACCGCCCGGCTGCGGCAAGACCACCATCGCCCGCCTGCTGGCCGACCGCACCGAACTGGCGTTCGAGCCGCTATCGGCGGTGTTCTCCGGGGTCGCCGATCTGCGCAAGGTGTTCGACGCGGCGCGCAAACGCCGTCAGGCCGGCCAGGGCACCTTGCTGTTCGTCGATGAAATCCACCGCTTCAACCGCGCCCAGCAGGACGGGTTTCTGCCTTATGTCGAGGACGGGACGGTCGTGCTGGTGGGGGCCACCACCGAGAATCCCTCCTTCGAACTGAACGGCGCCCTGTTGTCGCGGTGTCAGGTGCTGGT
>JAJZUL010000067.1 GCA_021848545.1 Pseudomonadota bacterium | reverse complement strand
TCGGCAGGGTGAGCCGAAAATGGCGGTTTTCGAGACCCGCAGCGGAGCGTACTTCATGTACGTGAGCAGCGGATGCGCAGAAAACCGCCATTTGCAGGCCGCCATGGCGATTTTCGGGTCGGGCTCTTACAGCCGAAGGTGGCGCGGACAAGTCCCCGATACAGGGCGGCGCTATGGAAAGAGGCGTCCATAGCCGAAAGGCGGTTTACCGATGTCCTTCGTCAAAACCGGAACCGACGACGCCGTTGCCGACCGGGGCGACGGCGCTCTCCCATCGGATACGCCGTCATCGCCCCTGCGGGTGCTCCACACCATTCCCGGACGCAATTGGGGCGGCACCGAGCACCGGGTTCTGGATCAATTGGGGTGGCTGGTGGCGCACGGCCACGCGGCGTGGCTGGCGGCGCCCCCCGACGGCGAAGCGTTTCAGCGGGCCGTCGCGCAGGGATTGCCGGCGTTCCCCGTTCCGTTCGACCGGCCCTGGCGGCCCGCGATGGTGACGGGGCTGCGCCGGCTGGTCCGCGACCTTCGCATCGACGTCATCGACACCCACGTCTCCCGCGACGCCAAGGCGGCCATGGGCTGCCTGGATCTATGCGCGGTGGTCCGTTCGCGCCATGTGGGCCACCCGCTCGAAACCGGGCTGTCGCGGCGCTGGCAATGGCGCCGTGGCGCCGATCACGTGGTCGCCGCGGCCGACGCGATCCGCACCCATCTGATCGCAAGGGGGCTGGCCGATCCCGAACGGTCCAGCCGGGTGGGCTGTTGGGCGGGCGACCGCTTTTTCGACCATCCCGACCCCGACGGCGCGCGGGCCCGTCTGCGCGACGAACTGGCCTTGCCGCCCGCGGCGATGGTAGTGTTGTGCGTTGCCATGTTGCGGCCCGACAAGGGCCAGGATCATCTGTTGCGGGCGCTGGCGCGTCTGGGCGGAGGCGGTGCGCCGGTGGTTGCGCTGCTGGCCGGCGCGGCCACCGCCGAGACCGGCGCCTATGCCGATGGGTTGCACGATCTGGCCGATACTTTGGGAGTCACGGAACAGGTGCGTTTCCTGGGGTATCGCAACGACGTTCACGATCTGATGCGCGCCGCCGATCTGGTGGTGATCCCGTCGCTGGTCGAAGGCCGGCCGCAGGCGGCGGCGCAGGCGTTCGCGTCGGGCCGGCCGGTGGTGGCCACCGATGTCGGCGGCGTCCCGGAAATCGTCACCGAGGGGGTCACCGGCTGGCTGGTGCCGGCCGCCGATCCGGCGGCGTTGGCCCGCGCCATCCGCCGTACCCTGGCCGATCCCTTCGCCCGGGCCGCGGTGGGGCGCAACGCACGCGAGGCGGCGGAACGTTCGATGCGGTTGGACGCGTGCATGGCCCGGACCCTGTCGGTCTACCGCGCCGCCATGGACCGGGCGCGAAGCCGCGAATTCCCGCGTTTCCGGGGGGTGAAATGACCGGGCCGGAGCCCATTCCGTCCGAAGCCGACCTGATGCAGGCGGCGTTCGACCATTATCGCGCCGGTCGCCGGGCCGAGGCGTCGGCCCTGTTCGCCCGGGTTCTCGACCTCAGTCCCGACCGGTTGGGGGCGCTCCTGATGCGCGGCATCATCCTGGCGGACGGCACCGAGACCGGCGAGACCGATGTCGCCCAGGCGGAATCCCTGTTCCATCGCTGCCTGGAGGTGTCGCCGGAAAATTTCTTCGCCCTCAACCATCTCGGCCAGATCCGCCTGAATCGCGGCGAGCGGCGGGCGGCGGTGGCCTTGTTCGAGCGCGCCCTGGCCAACAATCCCGGTTTCGCGCCGGCCTACAACAATCTCGGCGTGGCCCTGCACGGGCTGGGGCGGCGTCAGGCGGCGCTGGCCGCCTTCGAGCGCGCCCTGGAATGCGATTCCGCCCTGGTCGCCGTTCACGGCAATCGCGGTCATGTGCTGGCCGATCTCGGCCTGCACGGGGAAGCGGTGGCGGCCTTTCGCCAAGCGGCGGCCAGCCAGCCCGATCTGGCCGAGCCGTGGCGCGATCTGGCGGTGGCCTGCCGCCATGCCGGACTTCACGACGAGGCCGAGGCGGCGGGTCGCGCCGCCATCGCCCGCGATCCCACCGATGTCGAGGCCCACGTGGAGCTGGGCGCGATTTTGGCCCGGGCCGGCCGGCGCGCCGAATCCCAGGCGATGTTCGCCACGGCGGCCCGCCTGCGCGGCACAATCGTCGAACCCTGCGTGACCGGCGAGCGCCAAGCGCGCATCCTGGTGCTGTGCGCGCAAGGGGCCGGCAACGTGCCCACCAAGTTCCTGTTCGATCACGATCGTTTCGAGACGGTGACGCTGCATCTGCCGCCGCCGGAAGCCGGCGAGGATATGGAGGCGGCCATCGCCGCCCTGCCGGCCTGCGACATCGTCTTCAGCGCGCTGGGCGACGGGGACGAGGACGATCCGGTCATGGCCCAGGTGGACGATCTGCTTGGACGGCTGGGGTTGCCGGTGCTCAACCCGCCGCGCATGATCCCGCCGACGGCGCGCCACCGCCTGCCCGAAACCCTGGCCGGCATCGATAATCTGTTGGTGCCGGCGACCCGGCGCGTGGAACGGTCCGTCCTGGAACAGTTGGCCGCCACCCTGGGCGACGAAGCGGGCGCGCCGGTCCTGGTGCGTCCCGTGGGGTCCCATGGCGGCCACGATTTCGTTCGCGTCGGCACCGCGTCGGAGCTGGCGGGCTATCTGGGCGATGCGCCCCAGGACGAATTTTTCGTCAGCCCCTATGTCGATTTCCGCAGCCCCGACGGCTATTTCCGGAAATACCGCTTCCTGTTCGTCGATCGCAAGGTCTACGCCTACCATCTGGTGGTTCATGACGACTGGCTGATCCATTATTTCCGGGCCGACATGGACGCCCATCCCTGGATGAAGCCCGAAGAGGAAGCCTTTCTCGCCGATTACGGCGCCGCCTTTCCCGCGCCCCTGGCCCGGGCGGTGCAGGAGGCGGCGATCCGTCTCGATCTCGATTACGGCGGCATGGATTGCGCGGTGACGGCGGACGGGCGGGTGCTGGTGTTCGAGGCCAATGCCTGCATGCTCCTGCACCTGTACGATTCGCCCGAAACCTTCCCTTACAAGCACCGCTACGTGCCGCCCATCGTCGGCGCGGTGGGCGACATGGTGCTGAAGCGGCTGGGCCGGCTCCCGCCGTAAATCGGGCTCTCAGATTTCCGGCGGAGCGGTGAGGAGGTGGAACAGTTCCTCCTCCTGGGCGAAATGCAGGCGCAGGATGGCGGCCAGACCGTAAAGCAGGCGCCGGGCGTCGCGGAGGATGGTGTCGTCCCGGTTCGGACCGGCGGCATCGAGATGGGCGACGGTGCGGTTGAACAATCCCGCCAGACGGATGATTTCGCGGTGGGTGCGGCTCATCGCCGCCAACGGATCGCGACCGCCCAGCAACTCGGCGAGACCGGGATAGAGGGTGGCGTCGTCCTCGCGCTCGTGGGGGAGCAGGCGGTCGCGCAACAGCCGGTCGATGGCGGCGAGGTCGCGGCCGCTCTCGTCCGGCGGCACGGTATCGATCCGGTCGGCGACCGCCTGGATGCGGTCCAGGATCTCCGCCAGATCGCGATGTTCGCGGCTGAGACGCGCCGCCGTTTCGGCGGAAAGCAAACGCGGCCTGCGCCATGGCGGGCGGATGCCCAGGGCGCGTAGCGCGTTGAGGATCACGGCGATGTCGATGACTTCCTGGAGGATGGCGCCGGCCACCGGATTGAGCAGGCCCCAGGCGGCGGCGGCCATGGCGATGGCCGACAGACCCATGCCGGCCACCACGCTTTCCAGGGCGATGGCGCGGCTGTGCCGGGCGATGGCCAGGGCTTCGGCGAAGCGGTCCAGGCGGTCGGTCAGCAAAACGACGTCGGCGGCCTGAGCGGCGGCCGCCGCGCCCCGCGCGCCCATGGCCACGCCGATATCGGCGGCGGCCAAAGCGGGGGCGTCGTTCAGCCCGTCCCCCACCATGGCGGTCACCGCCCGGCTCCGTTCCTCGCGCACCGCGGCGACCTTGCCCGCGGGGTCGCGTTCGGCCAGCACGCTGTCCAGGCCGAGGGCGGCGCCGATGCTGTCGGCGACTTCGGCGATGTCCCCGCTGACCATGACGGTGCGCCGTACCCCGGCCCGTTTCAACGCCCGCAGCGCGGCCGGCGCGTCGGCGCGAATCTCGTCGGCCAGGGCCAGGGCGCCGGCGAAAGCGCCGTCGATGGCGACATAAACGCCGCTGACCCCCTCGCGGGCCAGACGGCGGCGCAGGGCGTGGCCTTCAGGCGGAACGGCGGCCCCGGCGGCGATCCAGTCGAATCCGCCGACCCGCACCATCCGGCTTCCCACCCGTCCGACGATGCCGGCGCCGGGCTCCTCCCGCACCGATGTGGGCACGGGCAGGTCCAGGCCGCGTTCGGCGGCGGCGGCGACGAGGACCGAAGCCAGAATGTGGTGGGACGCCTGATCGAGGGCGGCGGCGGTGCCGAGCAGGGTGTCGCCGTCCCATGCGCCGAAGGGATGGCGGCCGACCAGCCGCGCCGCGCCGCCGGTCAGGGTGCCGGTCTTGTCCAGCAGGACCGTGCCGACCCCCGCCAGACGTTCCAGCGCGGCGGCGCTTTTGATGACGATGCCGTGCCGGGCGGCACGGGACAGGCCCGAGACCAGAGCCACCGGCGCCGCCAGGATCAGGGGGCAGGGGGTCGCCACCACCAGCACCGCCAGGGCCCGCAACGGGTCGCCGGACAGGAAATAGCTCAGGGCGGACACCGCCAGGCTCGCGGGCACGAACAGCAGGGCATAGCGGTCGGCCAGGCGCAGAAACGGCGCCTTGTCGCCCTGGGCCTGTTCGGTCAGGCGGACGATGGCGGCGTAGGTGCTGTCCGATGCGCGGGCCAGGGCCGCCATTTCGAAGGCGTCGCCGGCATTGACGGTGCCGTTGCGAACCTGTTTTCCGATGGCGTGGGCGACCGGCAACGCCTCGCCGGTCAGCGCCGCTTCGTCGAGCAGGGCGAGCCCGCCGGTCACCACCCCGTCCACCGGGATCGTCTCGCCCGGCTTGACCAGCAGCCGGTCATCGGGGGCGACCTCTTCGACCGGGAGGTCGACGAGACGATCGCCCTCGTGGCGATGGGCGATGCGGGGCGCGCCGGCCAGCAGCGCCGACAGGTCGCGGCGCGCGCGTCGGCGCGCATAATCCTCAAGGCCGGCGCCGCCGGCGACCATCAGGGCCAGAACCGCCGCCGCCGCCATCTGGTCCAGGGCCAGGGCTCCGGCCAGCGCCAGGGCGGCGACGATATCGACACCCCAGACCCGCCGGCGCAGATCGTCGGCGATGCGGACCAGGATGGTCGCCAGGACCGCGGCGGCGGCCGTCGCCCACACCCAGCGGGCCGGCTCCGCCGCGTTTAAATGGAACAGCGCGGTTCCCGCCGCCAGGGCCAAAGCGGCGCCGGCGGCAAGGAGCGTGGAAAAGGGCGGAAGGCGGGACATGCGCGAAGACCCGCCGGAGCCTCACCCCATACGCGCTTTGAGGCCCTCGTCGAGGGCGTCGAGGAATTGCCGGGTGGTCAGCCAGGGCTGCTGCGGCCCGATCAGGATGGCGAGATCCTTGGTCATCCGTCCCGATTCCACGGTGTCGATGCAGACGCTTTCCAGGGTCTCGGCGAATTTGGCGACTTCGGGGGTGTCGTCGAAGCGGGCGCGGTGATACAGGCCCCGCGTCCAGGCGAAGATCGAGGCGATGGGGTTGGTGGAGGTTTCCTTGCCTTTCTGATGCTCGCGGTAATGGCGGGTGACGGTGCCGTGGGCGGCCTCGGCCTCGACCGTGCGGCCGTCCGGGCTCATCAGCACGCTGGTCATCAGCCCCAGCGAGCCGAAGCCCTGGGCCACCGTGTCCGACTGGACGTCGCCGTCGTAATTCTTGCAGGCCCAGATGAAGGCGCCCGACCATTTCAGGGCCGAGGCCACCATGTCGTCGATCAGCCGGTGTTCGTAGGTGGTACCGGCCTTGTCCATCGCCGCCTTGAACTCGGTCTCGTAGATTTCCTGGAACAGATCCTTGAAGCGGCCGTCATAGGCCTTGAGGATGGTGTTCTTGGTGGACAGATAGACCGGCCAGCCCTTGCCCAGGCCGTAATTGAAGCAGGCCCGGGCGAAGCCGCGGATGGATTCGTCCAGATTGTACATGGCCATGGCGACGCCGCCGCCGGGGAAGTCGAACACATGGTGTTGGATGGGCTCGCCGCCGCCGGCGGGGGTCCAGGTGATGGTCAGCTCGCCGGCGCCCGGCACGACGAAATCGGTGGCGCGGTACTGGTCGCCGAAGGCGTGACGGCCGATGACGATGGGCTGGGTCCAGTTGGGCACCAGACGCGGCACGTTGCGGCAGATGATCGGTTCGCGGAAGACGGTGCCGTCGAGAATGTTGCGGATGGTGCCGTTGGGCGACTTCCACATCTTCTTCAGGCCGAATTCCTTCACCCGCGCCTCGTCGGGGGTGATGGTGGCGCATTTGACGCCGACCCCGAAATGGCGGATCGCCTCGGCGGCCTCCACCGTCACCTTGTCATCGGTGCGGTCGCGGTATTCGATGCCCAGATCGAAATATTTCAGGTCGATGTCGAGATAGGGCAGGATCAACTTGTCCTTGATGAACTGCCAGATGATGCGGGTCATCTCGTCGCCGTCGAGTTCGACGATCGGGTTGACGACTTTGATCTTGGTCATGACATCTTCCTGGTTTGAGCGAACAGACAACTCCCCCTTCCGGCGTCGCGGGACGCCTGAACGATGGCATCCGGGCCGGCAGGGAGCCCGAACGATAACATCCGCCCCGCCGAACGCAAGGGAGCTATCCGTCAGGGTAATCGGGTGAAGGCGCGTTGGAGCGGAGCGACTAGGCCGTTGAGGCCGCCGCAGCGTGCGGAGAGGCCCCATTGGGGCCTCGGAGCGTAAGCGAGGATAGCCCAGGGCGCGGACGCGCCCGCCCGGCGATTGAGGGAAAGACACATAATGCAGGGGAAGCGGGTTCACCCGTTTCCCCTGGAGCGGAGCGACCAGGCCGTTGAGGCCGCCGCAGCGTGCGGAGAGGCTCCATCGGGGCCTCGGAGCGCAAGCGAGGATAGCCAAGGGCGCGGACGCGCCCGCCCGGCGATTGAGGGAAA
>JAJZUL010000066.1 GCA_021848545.1 Pseudomonadota bacterium | reverse complement strand
TGAGGGCTTAGAGCGGGATGAAACGAAGTTGAATCACGCTTTAAGCGAGCATTGAGCGAGCGGCCAAGCGCGCGGACGCGCGCGCCCGGCGAGGGCTAAACATTAAAAGAGATCATGATGAAGTCAACTTGACTTCATCATGATCTAAAGGAAGAATTTTGGCCAAATCCGCGTCCCGCTTCGTCTGCCAGGAATGCGGCGCCGTAACCCTTCGCTGGGCCGGCAAATGCGAATCCTGCGGCGGCTGGAACACCATCGTCGAGGAAAGCAAACCCCAACCCCTGCCCCGCGGCCTGTCCGGCAAGGGCCGGCCCATCGATTTCGTCGGCCTGGACGGAAAGAGCGAGCCGGTGGCCCGCCTGGTGACCGGCATCGAAGAACTGGACCGGGTCGCCGGCGGCGGACTGGTGCCGGGATCGGTGCTGCTGGTGGGGGGCGATCCCGGAATCGGCAAATCCACGCTTCTGCTTCAGGCCAGCGCCGCCTTGTCGGCCAGTGTGCCGGTGGCCTATATCTCGGGCGAGGAGGCGGTCGATCAGGTGCGATTGCGGGCGCGGCGCCTGGGCCTGGACAAGGCCAGGGTGGCGCTGGCCTCGGCCACCGCCCTGGCCGACATCGTCGCCAGCCTGGATGGCCCGAACGGGCCGAAGGCGGTGGTGATCGATTCGATTCAGACCGTCTATGCCGACGCCGTCGATTCGGCGCCGGGCACCGTCGCCCAGGTGCGGACCGCCGCGGCGGAGCTGATCCGTCTGGCCAAGCGGCTGGGTTTCGTCCTGTTCCTGGTGGGCCACGTCACCAAGGAAGGCATGATCGCCGGCCCCCGGGTGCTGGAACATATGGTCGATACCGTCCTTTATTTCGAAGGCGATCGCGGCCACCAGTTCCGCATCCTGCGCGCGGTCAAGAACCGCTTCGGCGCCACCGACGAGATCGGCGTGTTCGAGATGACCGATCGCGGTCTGGCCGAGGTCGCCAATCCCTCGGCCCTGTTTCTGGCCGAACGCCGCGGCAACGTCTCGGGCAGTTGCGTTTTCGCCGGCATGGAGGGCACCCGCCCGATGCTGGTGGAAATCCAGGCGCTGGTGGCCCCCTCGTCCCTGGCCGCGCCCCGGCGCGCCGTGGTCGGCTGGGATTCCGCCCGCCTGTCCATGGTGCTCGCCGTGCTCGATGCGCGTTGCGGACTTGCTTTGTCGGGAAATGACGTTTATCTGAACGTCGCGGGGGGCTTGCGTATCGGTGAGCCCGCCGCCGATTTGGCCGTTGCCGCGGCACTGGTATCCTCCGCCGGCGGCATTCCGGTCCCGGCCGACATGGTGGTCTTCGGCGAGATCGGCCTGTCGGGCGAGGTCAGGGCCGTGGCCCAGGCCGACATCCGCCTCAAGGAGGCGGCGAAATTGGGCTTCGCCCAGGCTTTGGTCCCGGCCGGTCCGCGCCGGAACGCCGGCGGAAGCGGAAGCCACGCCCCGGCTTTACGCCGGGCGGGCCATGTTCAGGACGTTTTGGCGCTGATCGGCGTACAAACCCCTTAACCCGGTTGTCGAGCGATCGCATCGGGCTCTAGAGCGTGTGACGGCAACGAGAAACACCGTATGTTCACTTTTATCGATGCCATTGTCGTCATCGTACTTCTGGTTTCCGCCGGATTGGCCTTCGTGCGCGGTTTCGTCCACGAGGTTCTGGCCATCGGCGCCTGGGTCGGCGCCGGCCTTGCCGCCCTTTACGGTTTTCCCTATCTCGATCCCTGGTTCCGCGCCCGCGTGGGAACCCTGTGGATCGCCGACGCGCTGACCGGCCTGTCCCTGTTCCTGGGCACGCTGCTGACCCTGTCGCTGGCGACCAAGGCCATCGCCAATCGGGTGAAGAAAAGTTCGCTGGGCAGCGTCGATTCCTCGTTGGGCTTCCTGTTCGGACTGGCCCGCGGCTGGATCGCGCTGTGCCTGGCCTTCATGGTGGCGAGTTGGGCGATCGGCCCGGGCAAGCCCCCGGGCTGGCTGGAGCAGGCGCGGTCCCGCCCCTGGCTGCAAAAGAGCGCCGTGCTGATCGAGCAGGCATGGCCCCGCGATTTCGGCAAAAAACCGCCCCTTCCGGTCAAGGTCCCAGCCCAGGCCAGTTTCGAAACGGTGTTGAAGGAAGCGACCGGAATTCTTCCCTCGGCGAACGCCGCCGCAAGCAAAACGGTGAAACAGCCCCCGAAAGGCTATAACCGGACCGAGCGCCAGGAAATGGACCGGCTGATCCAGACCCACCAATGACCGGACGAACCCGCGTGACCAAACAGGACCAAACCATACGGGAGACGATGGATATGCGCCATCTCCCCCGCGCATCCCACCCCTCCCGCACCCATGATGACGACCATCTCCGCGAGGAATGCGGCGTGTTCGGAATCCACGGCCAGCCCGAGGCGGCGGCCCTGGTGGCGCTGGGCCTGCACGCGCTTCAGCATCGCGGCCAGGAAGCGGCCGGCATCGTCTCGTGCGATGGCGGCCTGTTCCACAATCACCGCGGCCCGGGCTATGTGGAAGACAATTTCGGCAACGAATCGGTGATCCGCTGCCTCAAGGGCAATATGGCGGTCGGCCATGTCCGTTATGCGACCACCGGCGAAACCCTGTTGCGCAACGTCCAGCCCCTTTTCGCCGAGCTGGAATTCGGCGGTCTGGCGCTGGCCCATAACGGCAACCTCACCAACGCCATGAGCCTGCGCCGGCAATTGGTGCGCCGTGGCTGCCTGTTCCAATCGACCACCGATACCGAGGTGATCATCCATCTGATCGCCATCAGCCGCTTCACCACGGTGGAAGACCGCCTGATCGACGCCCTGCGCCAGATCGAGGGCGCCTTTTCCCTGGTGGCGCTGACCCGCGACGCGGTGATCGGTCTGCGCGACCCCTTGGGGATTCGGCCGCTGGTGCTGGGCCGGCTGGACGGGTCCTGGTGCGTGGCCTCGGAAACCTGCGCGCTCGACATCATCGGCGCCGAATTCGTCCGCGACGTCGAGCCGGGCGAGATCGTCATCCTGTCCGACGAAGGCATCCGGTCGGTCAAGCCGTTCCCGCCGCAACGGCGCCGGTTCTGCATTTTCGAATACATCTATTTCGCCCGCCCCGATTCCATGGTGGAGGGCACCAGCGTCTATGACGTCAGGAAACGGATCGGGGCCCAATTGGCCCGCGAAAGCCTGGTTCCCGCCGACGTGGTGGTGCCGGTCCCCGATTCCGGCGTACCGGCGGCGCTGGGCTTCGCCGAGGACGCGGGCATTCCCTTCGAACTGGGAATCATCCGCAACCATTATGTGGGACGGACCTTCATCCAGCCCACCGACCATACCCGCCATACCGGGGTCAAGATGAAGCACAACGCCAACCGCGAGACCCTGCGGGGCAAGCGGGTGGTTCTGGTGGACGATTCGATCGTGCGCGGCACCACCTCGCGCAAGATCGTGGAAATGGTGCGTCAGGCCGGCGCCACCGAGGTCCATATGCGCATTTCGTCGCCCCCCACCACGCATTCCTGCTATTTCGGCATCGACACGCCGGAACGGGAGAAATTGCTGGCGGCCCGCCACGATGTCGAAGGGATGGCCCGGCTGATCGGCGTCGATTCCCTGGCCTTCGTGTCCCTGGACGGCCTGTATCGCGCCGTCGGCGAGGCCGGACGCGACGAGCGCCATCCCCAATTCTGCGACGCCTGCTTCACCGGCGATTACCCGGTCCCGCCCACCGATTTCCTGGATGGCGTCAACGATCCCAAGCAATTGTCCCTGCTGATCGGAGAGCCGGCCGAGTGAGCGATGGTCGCCTAGCCGGCCGCGTCGCCCTGGTGACCGGCGCGTCACGCGGTATCGGCCGGGCGGTGGCCGGACGTTTCGCCGCCGAGGGGGCGACGGTGATCTGCGTCGCCCGCAACCGGGGCGGGCTGGAGGAGCTGGATGACGAGGTCGCCACCCGAAACGCGCCGGGACGGGTGGTGCTGACGCCGCTCGATCTCACCGATTTCGAGTCCATCGAAAAGGTCGCCTTCGCCGTCCATCAGCGTTTCGACCATCTCGACATCCTGGTGGGCAATGCCGGCGATCTGGGCGGCGGCCTGTCGCCGCTGGGCCATTACCCGCCCAAGCTGTTCCGCCAGGCGTTCGACGTCAACGTCACCGCCAATTACGGGCTGATCCGCGCCTTCGATCCCTTGCTGCGCCGCTCGGATGCGGGCCGCGCCATCTTCGTCACCGATTCCCGGGCGCGCGTCCCCCTGCCCTATTGGGGCGCCTATGCCGCCAGCAAGGCGGCGCTGGAAGCGATGGTGACGTGCTGGGCGGCGGAAGTCGGCCGCATCACCCCCATTCGCGCCAACCTACTGGACCCCGGCATCGTCGCCACCCGTTTGCGCGCCCTGGCTTTTCCTGGCGAGGATACGCAGCCCCTGCGCCAGCCGGACGCGGTCACCGATCTGTTCGTCACCATGGCCGAACCCGCCTTTGATAAAAATGGCGAAATCGTTTTCGTCTGAATGCGTCTTTTGGTGGCGGCGGTCTTTTTTATTCAATGCCTGACCGCCATTTCATCCTGAAACGACCCGGCTGAGCCCGCGATCCGGCGCGAAGACATCGCCGCCTCTTGCGGCGACGCAACATGTGCGTTATCCCCTTCGGATTGTTTTTGTTACACTCGGCGGGAGGAATCGACCCGGTCATGGGCGACGCTCGGGACATGAAGGCGTTCGAGGCGAAGGTGGCCAGCCTGATCGCCGCGACCCGTCACCTGAACGTGCCGCAGGCATTGGCCCTGCGCAGCATGACGTTCAAGGACCCGGAAACCCGCCGCTGGGCCAGCGACCGGCAATTGACCGTCGTCTTCAATGTCATCCTGACCCATGCGCTGGAACGCTTCGACGCGGCCTATCTGACCGAAATCCGCGACCATGGCTTCGAGCAGTTGCTGCCGCCGCCGGGGCCGATCCGCGATGAAAGCCTGCCGGTGCTGAAGGCTTTGACCGAGCAGGTGCTGGCGTCCCTGAAACAGCGCGACGCACCCCAGGATTCCATCGACACCACCGATGGCCCCGCCTCCGCCGCCACCGGGGCCGGCGATCTTACCGAAGCGCTGGCGACACGGGCCAATTTCGAAACCCTGTTGGCCCGCGGCATGTCGGCGGCGCCTCCCAAATCCAACCGCTCCCCTTCCCCCACCCGCGAACCTGCGCCGCTTTTTCCGGCTCAAACCGGCCACGAGGCCGAAACGGCGAGTACCGACGACGGCCTGGGCGTGCCGATGGGCACGGGGGAGTTCACCGATTTTCCGACATTGTTCCAGGACACCCTGATCGGCCATGTCCGTAAGATTCTGACCTTGCTGCGCATACCGGGCGACAGCCAGGGTTTACGTCCCCCCTTCATGGTGGCGCCGCCTTTCGCCGCCACCTACGAGGATGTGGTGCGGCGTCACATCCTGCCCAAGATGCTGCGGTCCCGCCATATCCAGGCCCTGGCCACCACCCATAACTGGGAGGAAATCGGCGGCGGCAAGCTGATCGAGATCATGCTGTCGGGCGAGGTCAACAACCCGATTCTTCACAATTGGGATTCCGGGTGGAACGCCATCCGCGACAGCGCCAAAGCCACCGGACACGGTCACCACGGCAAAAGCGGGATCAAGGGCAAGGCGCCGCCGCCGCCGCCCGATTCGCCCTGGAAGCTTTTCCGCGAGGACGCCACCAGCTGCAATTACCGGCCGCCGGAGCCCGACGACATGCCGCTGCTGCGGGATATCGTGCGGTACGAACCGGAGGCTATCGCCAAATGCTGGCGTGAATTGTCCCAATTATACGAACAGGAATTTTCCCCCAGCGGCCGCCAGGAACAGGCCCGCGACGGAGCGCTGCGCGACGGCATCGGCAAATGGGCCGACCGCCTGCCCGAACATATGGGCGAATTCCTGGCCATCAAGGCGTTCTTCACCTTTCCCCGCTGCAACGGCTTCTTCATGCGCCGGCTGATCACCATTTTCGGCCGTACCGATACCGAACGCCTGCGTCACGCGCCCTTCCTGAGCGAGTTCGTGGCGGCCCTGGGGGAAGATTGAGCGGCATTTCGCTCATGCCAGGGACAGGCAATCCTCGATCAGGCCATCGATGAAACCGAGATGGGTCGCAAGCGGCGTCTGCTGGACGGATGCGGCGACCATGGCTTTGGCGGTCTCCAGGATGGTCCGCAACTGGGGGCCGCTGCCCGCTTCCAACACCGGACCGGCGGCGGGCAGAGCGGCGTCGGACAGATCCACGGCGACGCCCGTTTGGTCGCGGATGGCGTCTTCGATGGCGCGACGATAGGATTCGTCGCCCGCCAGACGATCGATGCTGATGGTCATGTCGCAGAAATGCACAGCCTGAAGATACATATAAAAGTGATAAACCAGGAAGACGACGAACGAATCGCCATCGCACAAAAGCGCGCCGCGTCCGTTATGAATTTTATACAGATTTTCACACATGGCGTTAATACTCGAGAATACAATATCATGCCTGTTATGCAGGGCATAATGCGGGATCGTCTTCAAAAAATAATCGTCCCCTCTCTCGCTATTTCTGCAATAAGACACCCAGTGCCTTAGCAAATTTCTATATATGAAAATGTGGCCGTTTCCCCATATCCGCCGGATCGCTCCGATACGGGCCAGGGAACGGGTGCTCGACAGGACGGGACGCCGTCCCTTGTCGTCGGCATGGGCGATCAAGCCGTTCAAATAGGCGATTTCCTGGTCGGACAGAGCGCCGTTGACCGGCACGAAGCGGGCGGCCGGATTCCCGTCGGGAAACCCCCGCACGCCACCCCCCGGTTTGACGAGGTCGTGATATTCCAGAAAATACGGCTCGGTGATCGGATGCCGCAATGCGGCTCTGTCGAAGACATAGGCCAGACATTGATCCCGCGTAATATCCGACAGCGCCTCGTTGAATATTTCGAAATACGACAATGTTTCGGGGATGACCCGGAACCGGTTCCAGAACCATGTGCTGGCGACCCTGAAGGACGAATGAATGAAAACCGGATCGGTTCGCCTGTCGGCCGCAATCATGCCAATCGCCCCCTTTTGCCGGCTCGGAGCCTGACCCGAAAGTCGGCAGGGTGAACCGAAAATGGCGGTTTTCGAGAACCGCAGCGGAGCGTACTTCATGTACGTGAGCAGCGGAAGCGCAGAAAACCGCC
>JAJZUL010000065.1 GCA_021848545.1 Pseudomonadota bacterium | reverse complement strand
CGTGGGTGGCCAGACGCTGATATAGCCCCGCATCCGGGCTTCGGGCAGGCGGGCCAGCACGTCGGCGGCCTCGGCCATGTGGCTCTCGACCAGGGACGGTGTCCACGGCGTGTCAGCCATTGCCCACCTCCTGTCCCGGACGAGGGCCGTACAGTTTGGCGCCGAGTTGGCGGATCAGTTCCCGTTCCGGCCAGGAGAGACGCGGGTCGTCCTCGGCGATCACCAACACGCCCTGGTCCTGCCAGCCGGCCCGCTTCACCTCGTCGGGCGCGCGACGGCTGCCGCCGAAGCCCTGGGGGTGCCACTTCATCGGACACCTCCCCCTGTGTCGAGGGACCACAGCAGGATGGCCAGGGCGTCGGCCTCGTTGTCGTCTTCGGGAGCGAAGCCGCGCGCCCGGACTGCGGCGATCACGGCCTCCTTGCCGGCATTGCCCTTGCCGGCGACGTGGCGCTTGATAGTGCCGACCGGCACGCCCTGATAGGCGATCCGCCGGGTTTCGCACCACGCCGTCAGATGGGCGAGAAAGCCGCCGTAGATGTGGGCGGCGTCGGTACCAGCGTGGCGGCGGACCTCCTCGAAGAAGATGGCGCCGATACCGCTGGCTTGGGTATCAAGCGCATCGAGCCAGGAGCGGAAACGCAGGAACCGCATCCCGCCGCCCTCGTATCGGCCGGGGCGGAACGCCATGGTGCCGGAGACGATGGCACTGTCGGCCAGCCGCATGGCCCAGCCGGTGGTGGTGCCCAGATCGAGGGCCAGGACGACGCCGGGATTGTCGTTGATGGCCGGGATGCGGCCCGGCTGAAAGGCGTGGCCGCAATGGGCACAACACGGGGCGGTGGCCGGAACCACCACACCGCAGTCAGGACAAATTCTGGGGCTGGCCGGACCGATGGCCGGCGGGGACTCCGGACTGGCCGGAAGGCTGGCGGTTCTCATCATGAAGGCTCACGAGATCGTGGGCCTCCGGCTTTGGTCGAGGGGGAGTCTACGGGGGGCCCGGTATCGCGGCAAGCGAAATCGGAAACGCCAACCCGACTGTTCCCAAGTTCCCAACCTCCGACGCGATTCCAAAACCTTTCCCATGGCGGAGAGAATTTACAAATGAATGCGCATCACACTCACGCGAACACACAACCGCCGATACGTATTTTCTTTTTCCCGCAATGACTCTCGAAGAGGTTGGGAACATTGGGAACGTTGGGCACAGCGTTGATTGGCAACGTGTTTTTGGTTCCCAACCCCGTCTGGAGGTTGGGAACGGTTGGGAACAGAGCGGGCGGCGAATCGGTCACCAACGATGGCTCCGCGCCGGAGGTTGGGAACAAGGAACGGGAGGTTGGGAACGGCGCCGACAGGAAAAGGGCCGCGAGAACGTTGTTCCAGCGGCCCGGAAGAGAACAGATGAGTGGAAATCAGCGCTGTTTCCGGTAGCGCCATTCCGAAGAGCTGCCGACACGGCAACGATACCGTTCCCAGCCCCGAGTCTTCAGGAAAGCCGAGACCCGCATCTGGTCGCCGCGCGTCCAGCGGCCGGGGTCAATGGCGATCGCCTGGTGGAGGATCTCGCCCACCGACACGTCGGCGAGGGGCTGGTCGCGCTCGACCTCCTCGTCGCGCCAGTCGTCCCAGGCGCCGTAGCCGTAATTGACGCGGCGCTTCTCGAAGGCGAGCCAGCGGTCGATGAGGGCGTCCCAGGCGTCGGCCTGGTAGCGTTCCTCCTGCTCGGCATTGGCCAGGGCGATCAGCTCGGGGTCGGCCAGCCACCAGATGGCACCCTGGGCGTACATGGCCATCGCCTCGGCCCAAAGCTGGTCGCGGTCGCGCCGAAGGGCATCAATATCGATGCGGCCGCACCGTACCGGCCAGAAGCGGCGGTTGCCGGTTTCGTCGCGCAGGTAGGTGTCGGGATTGACGCTGCCGGCGAAGATGCATTGGCGCGGCACGTCGATGACGTAGCGCTCGTAGGGCGGACGGTAGCGGTCGACGGTGCGCGAAAGAAACGATTTGATGCGCGAGACATCGGCGCGGCCGAGGGCATCGAGTTCGGCGATTTCGATGATCCACACGCCGCGCATCTGCTGGGCGGCATCCTTGCTGCCGATCTCCGCCAACTCGTCGGTGAACCAGTCGGCACCGGCCAGTACCTTGAGCGCCGTCGATTTCTTGGCGCCTTGCGGACCCTCCAGGATCAGCATGTGGTCGGCCTTGGCGCCGGGCTGCAGGATGCGGGCAACCGCCGAGATCATCCACAACGAGCCGAACGCGCGGTTGAGCCGGGTGTCGGCGGCGCCCAGATAGGTGATCGCCCAGGTCTCCAGCCGGGGCCGGCCGTCCCAGCGCAGGGAATGCAGGTAGTCGCGCACCGGATGGATGCGGATGTCGCGGGCGACGGCGCCGACGCTGCGGGCGACCAGGGCGGGAGCGACGTTGATCTCGCGGCGCTGGAGCCACTCGGCGCAACGGACGTCGTCGGCGTCCGTCCACGGCCGCGGCAAGTCGGCATGGTCGTCCCACGGCAGCGGCCGGTTGACGGCGATCTCCTGGCGGAATTCGTCGAAGATCAGCGTCCCGGCGAACGCCTCGTCGTGGGACAGCGCGGTGATGACGTTGGCCTCGTTGCGCTCCGGGCTGCCGTCGGGACCGGTGCGGAGTTGGCCGAACCAGGCCGGGCGTGGGACTGGTGCCGTACCTGCGGAACCCAGCCGGCGGCGCAGGTCGCGGATCTGCTTCTCGGTCACCGACACCGGGATGCGGGCAGTGGCCTTGATGGCGACCAGCACGTCACGCTCGGCCACCGGATCGAGGCGGGCGCGGGCAAGGTGACCGAGCAGCCGGCTCAAGTCCGCCATGTCGGGCGGGAAGGTCAGCTTCATGGCGGCGGCACGCAGGTCGTCGAAGCCTGCGGGTGGTGCCGGCTCTTCCGGCGGCGCCCCACCAGCGATCGACTCCTTATTATAGTCGGCGGCGGCCGCGCCCTTGCCGAGATCGTCGCTGAAGTCGTCACCATGCAAAGGGGCGACGATCTCGTTCTCGATCCCGGCGACATTGAGCCGGTCGGCCAGCATGGCGGCGGCCTGCATGCCGGCGTCGCCGATATCGGCGAAAATGGTGACGCGGCGGGTGGCATCTGGCCATTGCCATTGGCGGATGCCGCCCGCCGACAGCGCCGCCCAGGTGGGGATGCCGAAGATCGCCCACGCCGACAGCGCGGTCTCGATGCCCTCGGCGATGCCCAGATGGCCGTCGCCCGGCAGGGGGGTAAGGCGGACGCTGCCGCCATCGACCGGCCCCAGCATCTTCTTGGCCGGAGGCGCCTTGCCCGAACCGTCGTCCAGCAGGAAGGTGCGGTGGATGCCGCCGACGGGATTGCCGGCGCCATCGCGGACGATCGACACCAACCCTGGCCAGCCGCGTTTGCCTTCGAAGTCGGGAAGATCGTCGTGGTACAGCAGATCGGGCGATCCGGGATCGCCGACTCCCCGCCCGCGCAGATAGGTCTCGCCGACGGTGCCGGCCAGCGGTCGGCAGCCGCCGAGGATGCGGGCGATTTCCAGGTCATGGGTCGGTTTCAGCGTGGTGGGACGGGACGGCGCCGGCAGGTCCAAGTGGGCAAGGCGCGCCGCCTCCTCGAACAGCGCGCGGTCGGCCAGCCCGGTGGCATGGTGGATCAGGTCGATGGGGCCGGCGCTTTCGCCGGTGGCATGGTCGAACCCCCAGCCGGCATGGGGGCCGGTGAGATGGATGACGCAGGAGCCGTCCTTGCGCGGCGGCCGGCCGGCGAGGTCGGCGCAACGCAAGGTGCGCTTGTCCGTGCCCAGCCGGCCATGGGGAAACAGGCCCGGCAGCCAGTCGAAGGCGGTGGCGGCGAGGCGGTCGCGGATATCGGCGAGGTCGAAGCGGGCCGGCGGCTGCCAGACGTCGTTGAGGTCGATCATGCCAGGATCACCAGCCCCCGTTCGGCCCGGGTGATGGCGGTGTAGAGCCAGCGGCGCCGGTCCTGTTCGGTGCGTCCCAGGCCGTCATCCCAGACGATGACGTTCTCCCACTGCGAGCCCTGTGCCTTGTGGCAGGTGATGGCCCAGCCGAAGGTCGCTTCGGTCAGTCCGCGCTTGCCTTTCCAGTCGCGGTCATGACGGTCGGGGTCGAGGGTGACATGGTCCTCGAAGTGGCCCTTGTAGAGCCGCAGCCGCCCAGGCGTGCCGTCGCGATCCGGCGGGCCGATGCGAATACCCTCCTCGTCGGTCACCCTCGCCGAGAAGTACAGGCTGCCCTCGTCGACGATGTCGGCCAGCGACAGGAACATGCCGTTGATCAGCCCGAGATCGTTCTGGTTCTTGAGGCAGATGATTTTCTCGTCGGATCCGGTGGGCAGGATCGACCCGCCGAAACCGGCGGCGCGGCGGAGCGCATTGTTGAGTTGGAACCGGGTGGCGTTGCGCCCGCAGATGACCTGGCCGCCGCGAAGGCACTGCTCGGGGGTCACGTCGGCCATCCGCATTTTCCAGGCATGATCGTCGTACTGACCGAAGCCGATGGGCCGACCTTCGCGCGCCAGGGTGGCGAGGCGGATGATGGCGCTTTCGGCCGCCTGGCGGTGGATCTCGGTCAGCATGACGTCGGGGCTGGCCTGGGTGAAGGCGCCTTCGCCCTTGATGGGCGGGAGCTGGCCGGGATCGCCCAATACCAGGATAGGCCGGCCGAAGCTCATCAGGTCGCGGGCCATGTCCTCGCCCACCATCGACACCTCGTCCAGCACGATCAGGCGGGCGGAGGCTGCGTCGCTGGCGGGATTGAGGGCGAAGCGGGGCTTCTTCATGTCGCGCAGCGCCTGACGCATGGCCTCGATGGCGGCCTCGGCGGTGGTGCGGTCGAAGCCGCCGAGAAGGCGGGCAGTCTGCTCGGCCTCGGCGATTCTCTTTTGCGCCTCCTCGATTTCTTCTTCGGTGGCCTCGATGACGCTGTAGATCAGGCTGTGTATGGTCCGGGCCGGGGTGCCCTTGCGCCGCAGCACCAGCGCCGCCTTGCCGGTGAAGGTGGCGGTGACCACGCCGGGGCGGTCCTCGGCATGGGGCGCCAGACCCAGGTCGTCGAGGGCGAATTTCAGCACCGTGGATTTGCCGGTGCCGGCATAGCCGAACAGCCGGAACACCTGCTGCCCGCCGGTACGGTTCTCGAACCAGTCGCGGATGGCGGCAATGGCGCGGGCTTGGGTGGCGGAGGGGGTGATGTCGCCCATCGCCGTCACCGCGCCTGGAAGCGCTTCTCGACCTCGCTCAGCCGGTTGGCCAGGGTGCCGGCCTGGGCGATCAGAGCGGCGATATCGGTCCGCAGTTGTTCGATCTCGGGATCGGTGCGGATCGGGCCGTAGGCCATCTCGCGGATCTGCTCGATCATCTTGCGCGGCAGCTTCAGTTCCTCGGCGACACGCTGGTCGGAAGAACCGTCCAGGTACATGCCCTTGGAATCGTCGAACACCTCGTCCAGCTTGTGGCGGATGCGCATGCGCTCGTCGGGGGTGGCGGAACGGAGGGCGGGTGTGGTCATCGGCGGTTCCTTCCGGACGGTGGGTTTGGTGGGTTCCGGTGCCGTCACCTTGGATTGGGGACGCGGCCGGGCCTTGCAGTCGGGACAGAAGGTGCGGCTGGCGCGGTTCTTGTCGCAGTCCCAGCCCTTGGCCCGCGCCAGGCGCTCGACGGCATCGGCGTGATGGAGGCCGTTGAGGGTGAGATCCAGCGTCTCGCCGCATTGGGCGCACCACAGGCGGGCAACGGTGCGCGGGCCGGCTGTGTCGCGGACCTGGAGGATGTCGTAGCTGAGGGGACGGGTCTTCATCGGCACGTCCCCCAGCAGCGATCCTGCCAGGCGCAGGGGGAATGCCAACCGCCGGCCGTTCTGCCGCCGCGGCAGAGGACCGAACTGCGCTCGGCGGCGGCGCGCGGCAGCAGCTCCTCGGTGTCGCTGGCCTGCACCACCTGGACGGCGCGGTCACTCATGGTCTGGGCGAGGGCGGCGTCGAGCGGCACCAACTCGCAGTGAATCTCCCAGGTGTCGCGGTTCATCGCGGTGAACAGCGCCGGGGCGGGCAGATCCATGTACGCCTGGTACAACGCAACCTGGGCGGCATAGACCGGCTTGGTCAGCACCACGCCCTTCTTCACCACCTCCTTCCACGACGCGGCGCCCAGCGCCTTGTTCTCCCACAGGGCCGGGTAGTCCATCGCCACCGGGCCGGCGACCAGGCAGCCGTCGATATGCCCCTTGAACCGGCCGCCGAGGGCCGAGAACCCGAACTGTCGCCCGTCGCGGCGTTCGGTCCGCAGGTCGAAGCCGGCCACGCGCAGCCAGGCCGCCACCACGTCCTCGCTGCGGTGCCCGGCCTCGAAGATGCGCAAGGTGGCCGGCTCGAAGTCTCGGCCCTCGTCCTTGGGCAAGGCCAGGAAGTCGTACTGGATCTGGCGCAGGCAGTCGCGGCCGATGCCCGACGTGCTGACATACCGGCGGGGAATCTGCGCCCGGTTTCGGACCACCAGGGCGGTGTCGATGGCGGCGTTGACCGCCATGGTGATGCCGGAATCGCGGTCTGGCTGCTGGTACTGGAAGCCGGAGCCGTGGTTGAGGTCGAGCATGGCGGTCCCCCTCAGAACGGAATCGGGTCGTCGAGGGCGGTGCCGGTGCGCTCCTTGACGCCGGCCTGCCGCTGCATGGAGTCCACATAGCCGGTGACGGCGGCCTCGATCAGCCGGTCGATATCCTCCGCCGTTCGGTGATAAAAGTGCTCCATCAGCCCCAGGGCGGTCAGCGCCTCGGCGAAGAGCGGTCGGGCGTCCTTGATGGCCCGGGCTTCGCGGGCGGTCTTGTCGATCATGCCATTGGTCCTTCTCGCGATCTCGGCGCCGGCATCCAGGCAGCGCATCGAGCAGAAACCGTGGTAGGGGTATTCGTCGTGGCGCAGGCGGTGGACATAGCCGAAGCCCCTGGCTTCCCGGCTGCACACCGCGCACAGCGTTACGCCAGCAAGAACCGGGTCAGGTCCGGGTGCTCGCCTGGCTCCTCCTTGATCCGGGAACAACCCAGGACCACGAACCTGGCGATGGCGGCCTGGGCCATGGCCTCCAGTTCCCACAGGGTGAGCGTCCTTATGGGCTGGTGCAGTCTTCCGCGGGCTTCGAGCCATTCGCCGATCGCCTTTGCCGCCTGGCGCGTCACATGCGCCTGCCATTCGTCGTCCGTCATGGGGGCCGCCCGCCTGACAGACGGGCGGAGTCTCCATCAGCCGTTGAGCCAGGCGGGGCCGGTGGCCG
>JAJZUL010000031.1 GCA_021848545.1 Pseudomonadota bacterium | reverse complement strand
GGTTTTCGAGAACCGCAGCGGAGCGTACTTTATGTACGTGAGCAGCGGAAGCGCAGAAAACCCCCATTTGCAGGCCGCCATGGCGATTTTCGGGTCGGGCTCTCAGGCTTCGGCGATCGCTGCCAGGAAGACCTCGCCGTAGCGGTCCAGCTTGGCGCGGCCGATGCCGTGGATATCGGCCATTTCCGCCAGAGTGGCGGGCCGGCGCGTGGCCAGTTCGATCAAAGTGCGGTCGGCGAACACCACATAGGCGGGGACGCCTTCTTCGGCGGCCAGACGCAGGCGCAACGCCTTCAGCCGGGCCAACAACGGCTGGGCGGCGGCATCGACGGCGACCGCCGCCGCCGCGGCGCGGCCCCGTTTCGACCGGCCGGCGGCCGGCACCGCCCGCAACGCCACCGTGCCGCGGCCGCGCAGCACCTCGGCGCCGGCCTCGGTCATGCGCCAGCCGCCCGGCCCGTCCAGATCCTGGGTGACCAGACCGCTCGCATAGATCTGGCGGAACACCGACCGCCAATGGTCACGCCCCCCCCCGGCGCCGACGCCGAAGGTGGGCAAGGCGTGATGGCCCAGACGGCGGATGGCGTCGGTCTCGACCCCCAGCAGCAGATTGACCAGATGCTCGGTGCCGAATCGCTGGCCGGTGCGCACCATGGCCGACATCGCCTTTTGCGCATCCATGGTGCCGTCGATGATTTTCGCGCCTTCCAGACACAGGTCGCAATTGCCGCAAGGAGCGGAGTCGGTCTCACCGAAATAGGCCAGCAGGGTCTGGCGCCGGCAGCGGGGCGCCTCGCACAAAGCCAGCAGGGCCTCCAGGCGGCGATGCTCGACCCGCTTGCGCTCGTCCGAGGCCCCGCCCTCCTCGATGCGCAGCCGGTGCAGGCGCACATCCTCCATGCCGTAAAAGGTCAAAGTGTCGGCGGGCAGGCCGTCGCGGCCGGCGCGGCCGATCTCCTGGTAATAGGATTCGATCGATTTGGGCAGATCGGCATGGCAGACGAAACGGACGTCGGGCTTGTCGATGCCCATGCCGAACGCCACCGTCGCCGCCATCACCATGCCGTCCTCGGCCAGAAAGGCATCCTGGTTGGCGCCGCGCACCGCCGAATCCAGCCCGGCGTGATAGGGCAGCGCCTTGATGCCGGCCGCCGCCAGTTTCGCGGCCATGGCCTCGGTCTTGGCCCGCGACGCGCAATAAACGATGCCGCTGTCGCCGGGATGGGCGGCGACGAAATCCACCACCCCGCCGCCGCCCTGGCCCTTGGGCCGCATGGCCAGACGCAGATTGGGGCGATCGAAGCCGCCGACGAAGATCCGGGGCGGGGCGGCGAACAGGCGGGCGGCGATCTCGTCGCGGGTCGCGGCGTCGGCGGTCGCCGTCAGGGCCACGGTCTGAATCGGCCCCAGCACCTCGCGCATCTGGCCCAGGGCCAGATATTCGGGCCGGAAATCATGGCCCCATTGCGAAACGCAATGGGCCTCGTCGATGGCCAGGGCGCGCACCGTGCCGCGCAGGTCCCCCAGCCATTCGCCCCGGCTCAGCCGTTCCGGGGCGGCGTAAAGCAGCTTGAGACGTCCGGCGCGGGCATCGTCGAGAATGCGGCGATTCTCGCCCGCGTCGTTAGCCGAGGTCAGGCTGGCCGCCGCCACCCCCAGGGCCGACAATTGCGCCACCTGATCGCGCATCAGGGCGATCAGCGGCGACACCACCACCGTCAGCCCGTCGGCCATCAAGGCGGGCAACTGGTAACACAGGGATTTGCCGCTGCCGGTGGGCATCACCGCCAGCACCTCCTCGCCGGCCGCCACCGCCGCGACGATGGCATCCTGGCCGGGGCGAAAGGATTCGAAACCGAACACCTCGCGCAGCAGACGGCGCGCTTCGGCCGGCGCGCTCACGGCCGCTCGGCCGTATCGGGGTCTGGCGCGCGCCGCGCCGCCGCATCGAGCGCGCCCTGAAGGATGTAGGCCGCCGCCATCTTGTCCACCACCTGGGCGCGTCGGCGCCGGGAGGTATCGGCCTCCAGCAGGGTGCGGGTGACGGCGGCGGTGGACAGCCGTTCATCCCACAGCACCAGCGGCACGTCCCGCAGGGCCAGGAAATTGCGGGCGAAGGCGCGGGTGGACTGGCAGCGCGGCCCTTCGCTGCCGTCCATTTCCACCGGCAGGCCCAGCACCATCGCCCCCACCCCCTCCTTGTCGAAGATCGCCAGCAATTGGGCGGCGTCCGCGCCGAACTTGACGCGCTTCAAGGTCTGGTAAGGCGTGGCCACGATCCGGCCCACGTCGGACAAGGCCAGCCCGATGGTCTTGGTGCCGAGGTCGAGCCCCATCACCCGGGGCTGGCCGGGCGGCAAAAGGGACAGGTCGGCGGGGGCGCAAAGGGGCATGACGGCCGACACACTCGGCCAAGGCGGCGTGGAATGCAAGCCGTGGCGGCCGCCCACCCCCGGATTCGTGGCCGAGGCGGCTTCACTTGTGCCTTCCCTGTGTGCATGAACTACAGTACACTCTAATATGCATAATTATTATGCATACATTGGGGCCGCGAGCCCGGCGCCTCCATGGAACGGGGCGCATGGCGCCGGTTTCCGACAGGTGAGGGGAATTAGGTGTGACCTTTGGAGAACGGGCTGCCGCGGCGGTGCGTAACGAGCGCGGGGAGACGGTCAGGGCCATCTCCAACCAATACCGCTCCCTGTTCGAAAATGCCGTCGAAGGCATCTATCGCTCCACGCCCTCGGGGCGCTATCTCAACGCCAACGCGGCCCTCGCCCATATTTACGGCTATGACAGCCCCAAGGATCTGATCACCAGCCTCACCGACATCGCCCAGGTCCTGTATGTCCATCCCGGCGACCGCGACCGGTTCAAGCAGTTGCTGGACCGCCATCAGGTGGTGCGCAACTTCGAGGCACAGGTCTACCGCAAAACCGGCGAAATCATCTGGATTTCCGAAAATGCCCGGGTGGTGCGCGACGCCACCGGCACGGTGATCTGTTATGAGGGGACGGTCCAGGACATCACCGAGCGCAAACAGGCCGAGGACCGGCTGCGCCTGGCCGCCACCGTCTACGAGAATGTGGGCGAGGCGATCATCGTCACCGATGCGCAAAACCAGGTCAGCGCCATCAACCCGGCTTTTTCCCGCATGACGGGGTTCACGGCCGAACAAGCGGTGGGCCGTACGGCCGTCTTCATCGCCGACGAGCTCAACGATTCCGCGACCCTCGCCGACGCCTGGAGCTGCGCCCGGCGCGGCGAGAGCTGGCAGGGGGAATTATGCGCGAGGCGGGCGAACGGCGAGCTGTTTCCCGTCCAGGCGACCCTGACCGGCGTGACCGACGGCAACGGCGACGTGGTCAGTTTCGTCATGGTCGCGTCGGACGTGACCCGGCGCAAGATGGACGAACAGAGCATCCGCTTTCACGCCCGCCACGACGCCCTGACCCGTCTGGCCAATCGCCGCACGGTGGTCGAAGCGTTGAAGGACGCCATCCTCCAGGCCGAGCGCGACGAAAGCCGGCTGGCGCTGCTGTTCCTGGACGTCAACCGCTTCAAGGACGTCAATGACAGCCTTGGCCATGCCGCCGGCGACGAGCTTCTGAAACAGGTGGCCCGCCGGTTGAAAGGCTGCGTCCGCGCCAGCGACCTCATCGGCCGTCTGGGCGGCGACGAATTCGTCGTGGCGCTGCCGGCCATCGCCGACGCCAAGGGCGCCATGGCCTGCGTCGAAAAAGTGCTCTACGCCTTTTCCGACCCCTTCGATCTGGGCGAACAGCAGCTTTACGTTTCCACCAGCGTCGGCGTGGCCCTGTATCCCGACCACGGAACTTCGGCTGAAGCCCTGCTGTCCAGCGCCGATGCCGCCATGTACCACGCCAAGGCCAACGGCACGCCCTTTCGCTTTTACGACAACGACATGAACCATCAGGCGGCGGAACGGGTCAATCTGGAGAACGATCTGCGCCACGCCATGGCCGATGGCCAGTTCCGTCTGTTCTATCAGCCCAAGGTGGACGGCATCACCCGCCGGGTGGTGGCCGCCGAGGCGTTGATCCGCTGGACCCACCCCCGCCGCGGCCCTGTCAGCCCGGCATTGTTCATCCCGGTGGCCGAACAGGCCGGCCTGATCGGTACCATCGGCGAATGGACCCTGATGGAGGCGTGCCGGCAGATGCGCCTGTGGCTGGATGACGGGCTGGATTTCGGCTGCGTCTCGGTCAACCTGTCGCCGGCGCAATTCCTGGACGCCACCTTGAAAGACAAAGTGGAACGGGCCTTGCGCACGTTCCGTCTGGCCCCTTCGATGCTGGAGCTGGAAATCACCGAAACCATGATGGCCGCCGACGTGGACCGCGTCATCGCCATCCTGACCGATCTGAGCCGCATGGGCGTCCGGCTGGCCATCGACGATTTCGGCACCGGCTATTCGTCGCTGGCCTATCTCAAGCTGTTTCCGGTCGACGTGTTGAAGATCGACCGCGCCTTCGTCACCGGACTGCCCGGCAACGGCAAGGATGCCGCCATCGTCTCGTCCATCGCCACCCTGGCCGAAAATCTGGATTTCGAGGTGATCGCCGAAGGGGTCGAAACCACCGCCCAGGCCGATTCTCTTCTCGCCCGGGGCGTGACGCGGATGCAGGGATTCCTGTACAGCCCCGCCGTGCCGCCCGACGATTTCGCCCGTCTGCTGGTGGACGGCATCGCCATCGGGACGCCCGCGGACGGCCGGTAGCGCAGCCGGCCCCCCATCCCGGCGTGAAAGTCGAAAGGCTCCGCCTCTCGACACTCTCCGCGAAGGGCCGAAAGGCCCTTCGATCCCGGCACGAATTGGGGGAGAATGGGGGAGGATGCGGGATACCGCTGACAACGGATACGCATCATTCAGCGAACCACCAACCGGGGGCTGCGCCATGATGGAAAATCTGCCCGGGTTTCCCGACACTGTCGTCGCCGTCTCGGCCAAGGGCCGGGTCAGCCGCGCCGATTACGAGACCATCCTGATTCCGGCGGTCGAACAGGCGCTGGAACGCCACCCCAAAATCCGCTTCTGGTACGAATTGGGGCCTGAATTCACCGGGCTCGACGCCGGCGCGGCGTGGGAGGATTTCAAGGTGGGGATGCGGCACCTCACCCGCTGGGAACGGATGGCGGTGGTGACCGACGTCGAGTGGATCCGCCACGCCGTCGATATCTTTCGCTTCCTGATGCCCGGCGACATGCGGAGCTTTCCGGTTTCGGAGCGCGCCTCGGCACGGGAGTGGATCACGTCTTGAGCGCGAATGGGAGGCGGAGATGGAAGATCTACCACTCGGCAATGCGTTCACGCTGATGGAACCGGGGCCGGTCGTCCTGGTGACGACGAACGACGGCCACAATGACAACGTGATGACCATCTCGTGGACGATGGTGCTGGATTTCACGGCAAAATTCGCCATCACCACAGGGGCCTGGAACTATTCCTACGCCGCGCTCACAAAGACGAAGGAATGCGTGATCGCGATCCCCGCGGCGGACCTCCTCGACACAATCGTCGGCGTGGGAACCTGCTCGGGAAAAGACACGGACAAGTTCAAGAAATTCGGGCTTACCCGTGTGAAGGCGAAGCACGTCCATGCGCCGCTCATCGCGGAGTGCCTCGCCAACATCGAATGCCGCGTTGCCGACATCGTCGAGCGCCATGACATCCTGGTGCTACAGGGCGTCGCCGCCCATATCGACCGCGCCCGCAAGGAGAAGAGACTGATCCACGCCGTCGGCGACGGCACGTTCGTGGCGGACGGCCAACATTTCGACCGGAGAGAGGCGATGCGGTCCAAGCTCCCCACAATACTTTAGCGACGGAATATGACCGCTATTCCAATGAGCCGGTCGTAAGCGGACCGGCTCCCGACGGCCCAATCCAGCCGCCCCACCGCACCGCCTGACCTGACCGGACCCTAGCCCGATTTATTCACGATTCCGGCAGGCGCTGGCTTGGTCTTTGATCCGTCTGGGCTTTTTGCGGCCTTGCCAATACTCCAGTATTGGCGGCGTCCGCGAAAAATCCCATCCAAATCAAATCCCCGCGCCATCACCTCGCGGCCCCGTGAATAAATCGGGCTAGGGTCCCATCAGAACGCACCCATTGACCTTAGGCTATCAAAAAGGCGGGACACGTTCCGTAACTTGGCGATGTCCTGGTCACTTAGCGGGTCCGGGTCGAAATGCATCACGTCATTTCGGATGCGATTGACTGCCCATAATTCTTTGCAAAATACTGGACGATCTAGACGAAGATCTAGCTTTTCCCAATTATCAGTATGCTCAAGGATTTTCACGAGATTCCCAAAAGTGAGTTCGGAGATCGCTGAGAATTTTTCCGGCAAATGCTCAGGGCTACACGCGCGCATAATGTCCGGCCTAATGAGCTTCTTGGCGATCAATGACCGCAGGTGGTTCTCGATCTCGGCCAGCAACAAAAATGGTGTGCTAATTGCCTCGAACTGGTGGGCGACGTCGGTAGCGGTCACGATACCGATGATCCGCCGATCGGGCCCCCTTACAAGCACGTAACCCGACTCCCGGATGACCCCGATTGCCTCAAAGAATGTGGCCGATGCGGCAATCTCGTGGGCCTCGTCCATAAAAGACTGAACATCCGCTCCGGTGATTTTTGCAGCTGTCCGCGTGCCGATCGACGCCCAACTCACCACACCCTTTACGTCCCGCTCGTTGGTCATTACGGGCACCTGGGAGAAGTTCTGGGTGAGCATAATTGTCGTGGCTTCATCCAGACTCGCATTCGGCTTCACGGAGACCGGAGCATTGTCCTCGGTCAGAATCTTTCCGATCTTGAAGGAAGGATCGTCGGCCGCGCCATGTTCGAGACGCTCTTCACCGTGATCGGACGAGGTTTTCGCTGCGGAGTTCCGGCTCTCCACTTCAGATGCCTTCATAAACTCGAAGGTAATGGAGTTGTCGACCCAGGTCTCGCGATAATTTGGAACCGTTTTGACGTTGGCCTTATCGAGCTCACCATCGATGTACTCTACGTTTAGTCGCGTCCGGCGCTGGACATCAAACCAAGACAGAAAGGTTCTGATTGTTACGGGAGGAACCGCTTTCTCTTCCTTTAGGATGGCGACCACCTGATCAAGCCCGTTCAACTCGGACATTTCTTCCTCCCACATAGGCCGGCGAATGAGCTGGCAATGGCGTCGCACAAAACCAAAACGCTATGACTTCTAGTTGAATGACAGTCCTACCGCAATGTCCAGTTTACCTCGAAGTGCTCCCTAAACCCCCAAACTCGCCCGCTCCCTCCCGGCCCGAACCCACCCTTCCCCACTGAACCCCACCTCCCTTACCTCACGGGGTTCGGGGCCCAAGGCCCCGAGCGGGTGTGGGCGGCAGCCCACCTGATCCTAGCCCCCGCTCCCCACTCCCCCACGCCGGGTTGCCCTTGCCCGCCGGGCAATGCTACTTTCGCCCGCTCTTAACCCTGGGCCAGCCAAGGGACCAACCCATGTCGCTCGACCGAACCACCGTCCGCGCCATCGCCAATCTGGCGCGCATCGCGGTGCCCGACGAGGATCTCGATCACCTCGCCGGCGAATTGTCCAACATTCTCACCTTTGTCGAGGATCTGTCCTCGGCCGATACCGATGGGATCGAGCCGATGAGTTCGGTGGCGGCCATGAGTTTGCCCATGCGCGACGACGTGGTGACCGACGGCGGTTATGCCGACAAGGTTCTGGCCAATGCGCCGGGCGGCGCCACGGAGGGCTTCTTCACCGTGCCGAAGGTGGTGGAATGAGCGATCCGACCACCCTTGGCATCGCCGACGCGCTGCGTCTGCTGGCCGATGGCGAGATCAGCGCCGTCGAGCTGACCCGCGCCCATATCGAGCGGATGGAAGCGGGCCGCGCGCTGAACGCCTTCATCACCGAGACCCCCGATCTGGCCCTGGCCCAGGCGAAGGAGTCCGACACGCGGCGCACCCGCGGCGAGGAGGGCCGGCTGGACGGCATTCCGCTGGGGATCAAGGATCTGTTCTGTACCGAGGGCGTGCAGACCAGTGCGGCCAGCGCCATCCTGAAGGGCTTCGTGCCGCCGTATGAATCCACCGTCACCGCCAATCTCAAGGCGGCGGGCACGGTGATGCTGGGCAAGCTCAATCTCGACGAATTCGCCATGGGTTCGGCCAACGTCACCAGCCATTTCGGCCCGGTGGAAAACCCGTGGAAGCGCCGGTCCGACAAGAACGCCAAGCTGGTTCCCGGCGGATCGTCGGGCGGATCGGCGGCGGCGGTGGCGAGCGGCCTGTGCATGGGCGCGACCGGCACCGATACCGGCGGTTCCATCCGCCAGCCCGCCAGCTTTTGCGGCATCGTCGGCATCAAGCCGACCTATGGCCGCTGTTCGCGCTTTGGCGTCGTCGCCTTCGCCAGTTCTTTGGATCAGCCCGGCCCCATGGCCCGTTCGGTCGAGGATTGCGCCCTGCTGCTGGGCGCCATGGCCGGCCATGATTCCAAAGATTCGACCTCGGCGCCGATGGCGGTGCCCGATTTCACCAAGGCCCTGGGCGGATCGGTGAAGGGGCTGAAGGTCGGCATCCCCACCGAATACCGTCCCGACGGCCTCAATGCCGAAGTGGCCGCGATCTGGGACCGGGGCGTCGAGTGGCTGAAGGAGGCGGGGGCCGAGCCGGTTTCCATCAGCCTGCCGGCGACGCGCTACGCCCTGCCCGCCTATTACATCATCGCCCCGGCCGAATGTTCGTCCAATCTGGCGCGCTATGACGGCGTGCGCTTCGGCCTGCGGGTCGAGGGGGCGACGCTGGACGATCTGTACCGGGAAACCCGCGCCGCCGGGTTCGGGGCCGAGGTCCGCCGCCGCATTCTGATCGGCACCTACGTGCTGTCGGCCGGCTATTACGACGCCTATTACAACAAGGCGCAGAAGGTCCGCCGCCTGATCGCCGACGATTTCGCCCGCGCCTTCCAGAACGTGGACGTCATCCTGACCCCCACCGCGCCGTCCGCCGCCTTTGGCATCGGCGAGAAAAGCGACGATCCCGTCACCATGTGGCTGAACGACATCTTCACCATCCCCGCCAGTCTGGCGGGCCTGCCCGGCCTGTCCCTGCCCGCCGGTTTGAACCAGGACGGCTTGCCGCTGGGTCTGCAATTGATCGGCCGGCCCTTCGACGAGGAAACCGTGTTCCGGGTCGCCGCCGCCATGGAAAAGGCCGCCGATTTCACCGCCAAGCCCGATCTGTTCGCGGCCGGGGGGGCCTGACCATGACCTATCTCATCGAAGGCGAAACCGGCGAATGGGAACTGGTGATCGGGCTTGAGGTCCACGCCCAGGTGGTTTCCAACGCCAAGCTGTTTTCCGGCGCCGCCACCCGCTTCGGGGCCGAGCCCAACAGCCAGGTCAGCTTCATCGATGCCGGTTTTCCCGGCATGCTGCCGGTGATCAACCGGGTCTGCGTCGAGCAGGCGGTGCGCACCGGGTTGGGATTGAAGGCCAAGATCAACCTGACCAGCGTGTTCGCGCGGAAGAACTATTTCTACGCCGACCTGCCCCAGGGTTATCAGATCAGCCAGTACGAACAGCCCATCGTCGGCAACGGCACGCTGACCATCGATCTGGCCGACGGCACCAGCAAGGTGATCGGCATCGAACGTCTGCATCTGGAACAGGATGCCGGCAAATCGATGCACGACCAGCATCCCACCCGCTCCTATATCGACCTCAACCGGTCGGGGGTGGCGCTGATGGAGATCGTCTCCAAGCCCGATCTGCGCTCGCCCGAGGAGGCCGGCGCCTATATCGCCAAATTGCGGTCGATCCTGCGCTATCTGGGCACCTGCGACGGCAACATGCAGGAAGGGTCTTTGCGCTGCGACGCCAACGTCTCGGTGCGGCCCAAGGGTTCGGACGAATTGCGCACCCGCTGCGAGATCAAGAACGTCAATTCCATCCGCTTCGTGCAGCAGGCCATCGAGTACGAGGCCCGCCGCCATGTCGAGGTCTATGAATCGGGCGGCACCATCGACCAGGAAACCCGCCTGTTCGATTCGAGCAAGGGCGAGACCCGCTCCATGCGCTCGAAGGAACACGCCCACGATTACCGCTATTTTCCCGATCCCGATCTGCTGCCGCTGGTCCTGGACCCGGCCATGGTCGAGGAGATCGGCCGGTCGCTGCCGGAACTGCCCGACGAGAAGAAGGACCGCTTCGTCCACGAATACGGTCTGTCGGCCTATGACGCCGGGGTGCTGGTGGCCGAACAGGCCAGCGCCGATTTCTTCGAGACCGTGGCCAAGGGCCGCGATTCCAAGCTGGCGGCCAATTGGGTGATGGGCGATTTCTTCGGCGCGCTGAACGCCACCGGCCGCACGGTGGAGGACCCGCCGGTTTCCGCCGCCGATCTCGGCGCCCTGATCGATCTGATCAAGGACGGCACCCTGTCGGGGCGTCTGGCCAAGGACGTGTTCGCCCTGATGCTGGAGACCGGCAAGGCCCCGGCGGTGCTGGTCGAGGAAAAGGGCCTGCGTCAGGTCACCGACACCAGCGCCATCGAGGCGGCCATCGATCAGGTGATGGCGGCCAATCCCGACAAGGTGGCCGAAATCAAGGGCGGCAAGGACAAGCTGATGGGCTGGTTCGTCGGCCAGGTGATGAAGGCCACCCAGGGCAAGGCCAACCCGGCCATGGTCAACGAGCTGCTGGCCAACAAGATGAAGGACTGAAAACGGCTATTTCGACGCCGTTTTCTTGACCGGGGCTTTCGCGGGCGCGGTCGTCTTGGCCGGAGTCTTCTGGGCCGGGGTCTTCTTGGCCGCGGGGGCGCAATCGAACTCGGCATAGACCGCGTCGGGCTGATAGGGGATGCGGCTGACCAGATGGGGCACCGGCGCCTGATCCGGGCAGTAATCGGCGGCGGCGGCGGCGACCTTGGCCGCGCTCACCTTGGCGGGATTGTAGCGCAGGGTCAGCCGACCGCCCGATATCCCGGCCAGGGTCGGCCCGTCGCCATAGGCGATTCCGCACGCCGCCAATCCCCCGGTCAAAGCGGCCATGGCCGTCAGAAGCGCGATTTTCCGCATGAAGAGAAGAGTCCTTATTTAAATTTAGCCTCAGGCGCCGGCGCTCGCGCTTGGCTATCCTCACTCGCTACGCTCGCTCCGGCGCGCTCAACGCGCATAGTCGTCGCCTGCGGCTCCTCCGTCAATTTTAGCCTCAAGCGCCGGCGCTCGCGCTTGGCTTATCCTCACTCGCTACGCTCGCTCCGGCGCGCTCAACGCGCATAGTCGTCGCTAACGCTCCTCCGTCAATTTTGACCTCAAGCGCCGGCGGTCGCGTCCGCTCCCTTGGCTGTCCTCACTCGCTACGCTCGCTCCGGCGCGCTCAACGCGCATAGTCGTCGCTAACGCTCCTCCGGGTGCCGTAGGTCGAAAGGTGGTTGTTGCGGGCATTCTAGCGGGGCGACGGTAACTCCGCTACCATCGGCCATCATTTGCGGAGGGATGGTGATGGCGTGGAAACGGTGGCGGAACGCGGGCGTGGCGCTGGGGCTGACCTTGGCCCTGGGCGGATGCCAGTCGCTGCCGATTCCCATGCCCGACCATGTGCCGCTGATCTCCTGCACAATCTGCTCCGTCGATCATGACGGGACCTATACCCACGCCGATACCGACGGGTTGCTGGTCTATGGGCTCACCATCACCGGAACCGGAAACGGCGAGATCGAAGGCCGGACCGACTGGTTCCTCCAGCCCAAGGATGGCGGATTCCCCTCCCGCCAATCGATCGAACTGCCCGACAACATGGTTGCCGGCCGCCATTATCTGGTGGTGCGCCGCGTTCCCGTGGGCGTCTGGTCGCTGGACGACATACGCTGGAATACCGATACCGCCCACGGCCACACGCCGCTGATGGGCGGGCGCGCCCTGGCGGTGAAGGTCGCCGCCGGCACCGTCACCTATGCCGGCGATCTGGTGGTCGCCGTCGCCCCCGCCCGCGCAGGCGGGCAAAACGACAACGCCCGCGCAGGCGGGCAAAACGACAATCATGGACACAGCCGGCTGAGCGTGGGCGGCGACGCCAGGATGGCGCGGGCGGAACTGGCCTTCTATCCGGGCCTGACCGCGCCCCTGACCGTCTCCCCTTTGCACGACATGCGCGGCAAGCCCAAATCCAGAGCGCGATAAGAGCCCGACCCGAAAGGCGGCCTGCAAATGGCGGTTTTCTGCGCTTCCGCTGCTCACGTACATAAAGTACGCTCCGCTGCGGTTCTCGAAAGCCGCCATTTTCGGCTCACCCCGGCGATTTTCGGGTCGGGCTCTTAGATTATAAACCATCTATTTTAGCGGAACCCGGAGCCTGATTACCCATGTGCGCAAGACATCTAAACCTAGACTTAAGAGAACAACGCGATTGTTACAAAATAAGTATTAAAACGAGAATGTGCTGATACGCACATATGCTGCAATTCCTATTTAAAAAATGGTCTTTCACCACCACTGAACGCCCCGTTTCTCTTGAATGCGGCGCGATTTTCGACCATATTATATGGCTGAAATATGGGGGATCGGCGCCGGCCGGAAGCTCGCGGACGGGCGTGAGAGCCCGAGCCGAAAATGGCGGTTTTCGAGAACCGCAGCGGAGCGTACTTTCTGTACGTGAGCAGCGGAAGCGCAGAAAACCGCCATTTGCAGGCCGCCATGGCGACTTTCGTGTCAGGCTCTGAAAGGAGGGGAGTTCATGGCGGAAACACGGCCCTTGACCGGCGTGGAACGCATGCTGGGCAAGGATGACATCATCGTCAGCAAGACCGACCCCAAAGGTTGGATCACCTATGCCAATCAGGTCTTTCTCGACATCGCCGGCTATGCCGAAAACGAGGTGATCGGCAAACCCCACAACATCCTCCGCCATCCGGACATGCCGCGTTGCGTGTTCAAGCTGCTGTGGGACACGATTCAGGCCGGCGAGGAAATCTTCGCCTACGTCATCAACCGCACCAAAACCGGCGACCATTACTGGGTGTTCGCCCATGTCACCCCCACCTTCGACGGGTCCGGGACCATTCGCGGCTACCATTCCAGCCGGCGCGCCCCTCGCCGCGAGGCGGTCGATGCCGCCGCCGCGCTTTATCGGCAATTGCGCCAGGAGGAGGAGCGCCACGACAGCCCCAAGGACGGGCTGGCGGCGTCCGCCGCCCTGTTCAACCGGCAAATCGTAACGCAGGCAGGCACCTATGAAGATTTCGTCTTCTCTCTCTGACGCCGCCGCCGCCGCGGCGATGGCCGCCGCCGCCGCCGCCGCGACCTGGATGCTGTCGTCGGGCCGGATCGGGGCGGGCGCGACCGCCGCCGCCGCCGCACTCTTCGCCCTGGCCGCCATCCTTTTCGCCCGCCGGGAAGGCGCCCGCCTGGCCAAGATCGCCGCCGTGCTGGAGGCGGTATCGGCCGGCGATCTGGATACCCGCGCCATCGGATTGGGCGAACGGGGGCCGAGCGGCAGACTGGCGCTGGCGGCCAATGGCGTTCTCGACCGTTTCGAGGCGTATGCCCGCGAAGTGCGCGGCGTGCTGGAAGCCGCCGCCCAAAGCCGGTTCAAACGCACCATCCGCCCCGAAGGGATGCTGGGCGATTACCGGGTCTATGTCGACGCCATCAACCTCGCCACCGGGCGGATGGCCGAGGGCGAGGCCGCGGTTTCGGCGATGATCGGCAATATCGACAAGCAGGTGGTGGAGACCATCGACGGGGTTTCCACCCTCACCACCGATCTGGTGAACGCTGCCGAAACCATGGCCGGAATCACCACCTCGGTCGATACCGATACCGAAGCGGCGGCGGCCGCCGCCAACGAGGCCTATGCCTCGGCGCAATCGGTGGCGGCGGCGGCCGAGGAACTGCACGCCTCGATCAACGAAATTTCCGATCAGGTGGCGCGTTCCAGCGTCGCCACCCGCGACGCGGTGTCGCGGATGAGCCAGACCCGCGAGGTCATCGACCGTCTGGGCGCCGCCGCCGACGAAATCGGCCAGGTGGTGTCGCTGATCGGCGACATCGCCAGCCAGACCAATCTGCTGGCGTTGAACGCGACCATCGAGGCGGCGCGGGCGGGCGAGGCCGGAAAGGGATTCGCCGTGGTGGCCGGCGAGGTGAAGAATTTGGCCGGGCAATCGGGACGGTCGGCCACCGACATCGCCGCCCGGGTCGCCACCATCCAGACCGTGGTCCGCGACACCGTCGCCATGATCGACGAGGTGTCCGCCGCCATCGGCGGCATGGACCAGACCACCACCAGCATTTCCGCAGCGGTGGAGGAACAGACCGCCGCCACCCGCGAAATCGCCCGCACCATCGCCGTCGCCGCCGGTCAGGCGGAAGCGGTGAAGGGACGGATGAATTCGGTGGAAGCCAGCGTCGATCAGGCCGACGTCGCCGCCGGCGCCGTCACCGCCGCCGCCGCCCTGATGGACGAAACCCTGAACGGCATGCGCAAGCAACTGACCAAGGCCATTCGCACCTCGTCCGATTTCACCAACCGGCGCAAGGGCCTGCGGCGGGCGGTGATGATCGAGGGCGAGGTGATCCGCGCCGGCGCCCAAATCCGGGATCCGGCGTCCGGCGACCGTTACCCCACCGTTCTCAACGATTTGTCCGAGGACGGAGCCATGCTGGCCGCGCCGCCCGCGACATCCTGGCCGGTCGGAACCCAACTGAGCCTGCGCATTCCGTCGGAGAGGATCGAAGTGGCCGCCACCATCGTCGCCGACAGCGGCGGCATGCTGCACCTCGCCTTCGCCGGCCAGCCCCTGTCTTCGGAACAGGTCGACCGGATTTCCGCCGTCACGGTGCCGCGGATGCTGAACCTGGCCAAAGACGACCACCGCGCCTTCGTCGCGCGCATCGCCGACGCCCTGGCGGGCAAGTCCACCATCGCTCCGGCCAGCCTCAGCACCCATCACACCTGCCGTCTCGGCAAATGGTACGACAACATCACCGACGACCGCCTGATGGGACTGCACGCCTTCAAAACCCTGTTGGAACACCACCGGCCGGTGCACAAATTCGGCCGCGACGTGCTCGTCGCCCTGGCCGCCGGCAAGAATGACGAGGCGGCGGCGGCCATGCGCAAGCTGGAAGCGGCGTCGGTGCAGGTCGTGGCGGTTCTGGACCAAGTGGCGACGGATTTCGCCGCCGTCCTGTCCCGGAAATAAGCCGCCGGAGCGTCGCGCTTCGGATTTGAAGCGCGACGCTCCGGCGTCAACCGACCGCGCCGCAGACCGCCATCAGCGCCGCCATGGTGACGTCGCCGTGGCGGCCGACGCCGAAACGGGACTTGCCCGCCGCATCGGCGATTTCGATGAAGCACATCGCCTCGGCATCCGAACCGCCGCCCATCGCCTGCTCGTGATAGGCCCGCACGCCGCCCTGGATGTCGAGCACGGTCAGCGCCTGAAGAAAGGCGTCCACCGGCCCCGACCCGGCGCCCCGCACGGCGTGGGCCGCCCCATCCACATCGACCGTCGCCCACAGGGCGCGGCCGCCCTTGCCGTCATTGGTGGCCACGTAATCGACGATGGACAGCCGGCCGGGCGCCAGATAGGCGGCGGTGAACAAATCCATCAGCCCGGCCGAATCCAGCTCGGCGCCGGTGGCATCGGTGTGGCGCTGGACCAGACGGGCGAAATCGGCCTGCATGAAGCGCGGCAATTTGACACCGTGATCGCGTTCCAGCACATGGGCGACGCCCCCCTTGCCCGACTGGCTGTTGATGCGCACCACCGCCTCGAAGGTGCGGCCGATATCGGTGGGATCGATGGGCAGATAGGGCACTTCCCAATGCTCGTCATTGCTGGCGCGCCGTGCCGCCAGCCCCTTGTGGATGGCGTCCTGATGCGAGCCGGAAAAGGCGGTGAACACCAGATCGCCGGCGTAAGGGTGGCGCGGCGGCACCTCCATCCCCGTGCATTCCTCGGCGGCTTCGCGGATAGCGGCGATGTCCGACAGGTCCAGGCCGGGATCGACCCCTTGGGTGAACATGTTCAGGGCCAGGGTGCAGAGATCGACATTGCCGGTGCGTTCGCCATTGCCGAACAGAGTGCCCTCGACGCGATCGGCCCCGGCCATCACCGCCAGTTCGGCGGCGGCGATTCCGCTGCCGCGATCGTTATGGGGATGAACCGACAGAATCAGCGAATCCCGATTCCGCACCGTGCGCCCGAACCATTCGATAACGTCGGCATAGACGTTGGGGGTGGCGTTCTCGACGGTGGCGGGCAGGTTGCAGATCATCTTGCGATCGGGTCCCGTCCCCCAGCACGCAGCCACCCGTTCGACGATCTCGACGGCGAAATCGGGTTCGGTGCCGGTGAAGCTTTCCGGGGAATATTGAAACCGGACCTCGCCGCCCTTGCGCCGGGCCGACAGATCGCGCACCAGGGCGGTTCCGCTTACGGCCAGATCGACGCAGCCCTGGCGGTCGAACCCGAACACCAGACGACGCTGCGCCTCCGACGTCGAATTATAGAGATGCATGATGACGTTGGGCGCGCCCTCGATGGCCTCGAACGAACGCCGGATGATGGGCTCGCGCGCCTGGGTCAGAATCTGGATGGTGACGTCGTCCGGTATATGCCCGCCTTCGATGAGCGCGCGGACGAAAGCGTAATCGGTCTCCGAGGCCGCCGGGAAACCGACCTCGATCTCCTTGAAGCCCATGGACACCAGGGTGTTCCACAGCCGGAACTTGCGGGCCGAATCCATGGGATCGACCAGGGCTTGGTTGCCGTCGCGCAGATCGACGCTGCACCAGACCGGCGGCGCTTCGATGACGGCGTCGGGCCAGGTGCGGTCGGGCAGACGCAAAACGGGGGCGGGACGATATTTGGGGGCGGCGCTGATCATGGCCGGTTCTCCATTGCTTGCGATGATGTCGGAAGGGGCGGCATCTCTACAGCCGCCGGGCGCCACCTGGACTAGACCCGGCGACCGCGGTTAAGTCGCGGGGCGGGCAGCCCACCGACAGGACGCAAACCAATGGAGAAAACGGGGATTTGGCTAACGCTGGTCATGAAACTCAACCCTTGATCCGGCAACCGCGACATCGAACATCCCGGCACCGTGATCGCGCGTTCCCGCGATTTACGACACCGGGTCGATAAGCAGAAGCAGAAGGGTCGAAATGCGATAAGCCATGGTTGCGACATTGGCAGAGGCGGGGCAGGATCGTCAACATTCAAAAATGACGGGGCAGAACGATGATCGACCTTTATACGTGGCGCACGCCCAACGGCCGCAAGGCGTCCATCATGCTTGAAGAGGTCGGCCTGCCCTACCGGGTGCACGCGATCGATCTGGGGGCCGCCGACCAGACCACCCCGGATTATCTGGCGCTGAACCCCAACGGCAAGATTCCCACCATCGTCGACCAGGACGGCCCCGATGGCAAACCGCTCACCGTGTTCGAATCGGGCGCCATCCTGATCTATCTGGCGGAAAAGACCGGCCGTTTCCTGCCCACGGATGCGCGCGGCCGGTCGCTGGCTCTGCAATGGCTGATGTTCCAGATGGGCGGCGTGGGTCCGATGCTGGGCCAGTTGTTCCATTTCCGCAATGGGGCGCCGGAACAGATTCCCTATGCGCTGAACCGCTACGGTCACGAGGCCCTGCGTCTGTTCGGAATCCTCGACCACCGGCTGGGCGAGGCGGATTTTCTCGCCGGCCCCTATTCCATCGCCGACATCGCCACCTGGCCATGGATTTCCCGCCACGAGGCGATGGGCATTCCGCTGGAGGATTTCCCCAACCTGCGCCGCTGGCTGGACGCGATCGGCGAGCGCCCGGCGGTGAAAGCCGGCGCCGCCATTCCGTGAATCCGCCCGACAGGCATCCGGCTCTAGCGGCGCAAGCTGTCGATTTGCCCCGGCTGCGTCACGACCAGGTGAAGATTTCCCGCCTTGTCCTGTGACTGGACGATAACGGCCGTATTGGCCCGCTTGGCGATGAAGACGTCGCCGGGGCCATAGGGCGCGTCATCCAAGGTCGAGGTCGCCGGCGTCGCGTCGATGACCCTTACGATCCCGCCCCCTTCGGGCGCGTCCACATCAATGACGCTGACGATCATGCCGTGACTGGGCAAAACGGCATCGCCCAGAATGGGTTGCCGGTTCGACAGCAACAGGTAGCGCGACGGCGTCAGATGAATGCGAACCGCCAAAACGCCGTTTCCCGTCGCCAACGGCGCCAGGGTGACGGCACGCTCCTGGCCGCGGCGCAGATCGACGATGTGGTCGCCGCTGATCCAGCCGAGCTGAATGCGGGTGAACGCCGTCGGCGGCGGCGGCGGCGAGAACTTTTGAATGAAATGCTCGCTCATGATGCCCCAGGGGCCGACATAAGTGGCGAAGGTCGAAGGCAGCATGGGCGCGCCCGGCGGCGGGTTGCTTTGCAAACGGAAATTATAGAGGTCGGGCACGACGCGCCGGCCGTCCCTGGTGCCGCCCAGGGCATGAAGAAGATCGTGGGCCACATGCCCGACATGGGCGTTTTCCGCGCTGACGATTGCCGGGCCGGTATAGCTCCCGCCGCCCGCGAGATCGATCGTCACATTGCGAAAGTCGCGCCCCCTGTATCCCGACAACATCCCCGGATTGGCGCAATAGGCGATCATCCCATAGCCTGTGCCGGGCATCGTTTTGATGCCGACATCGATCCAGATCTGATCGTACGCCGCCGGATCGACGCCATTGGCGCGCGCGGCCCCCAGGGCCTCGGACAGCAGGGCGCGAACCCGCTGCCGGTCCACATGGAGGTTATAGGGACTGACCCGGTAATCCGCGAGCCGGCCGGGCAACACGTACCACCCCACCACGCGGGGCGAGAGCGACACCTTTCCATAGGACGAGGCCCCGATATACCGGGCCACCTTGGCGGCCTTATCGGCGATATCCCGTAACGAAACCCCCGGATCGACGTCCTTGAAACGGACCGCAACGACAAGGAGCGTCTTGGCGCCCACGACCATCGTCGGGGGCGCCACACCGGCCCATGACGGCGTGGACAAAAACGTCAGAAGCAGAAAGGCGATGGCCAACCGACGGAACAAGACGGCATCTCCTCTTGCGGGATCAACACGCCATTGAAATCCGCGTGACGGCGATCACCACCGGCCGCGCGTGATTTTTCCGCTCATCTTGGAATTACAACGACAGGGTAGCCCACTTGCGACCCGACCGGAAGAGGAAGAGCGCGGTGAGCGGGGACGTATGACGGACGAGCCTTGGGCGGCATGACCAGCCATGCCGCCGGACGCAACGCCGACGCCCGAGACCAACCTTATAAATTGACGCCCCCCCGCCCTTTCCGTTAGAAGGACACTCCAGCCAAGACAGCGCACCCGCGGAGGGGTGGGTGAGTGGCTGAAACCAACGGTTTGCTAAACCGTCGTAGGGGGTAAACCCCTACCGAGGGTTCGAATCCCTCCCCCTCCGCCACTCCTTGCAAATCAAGGACTTAATGTTAACCGAGGTTACCCGGATGTTCCCCGGTGTACCCGGTTTTTTCGGCGGACTGTACCAAAACTGTACCAAGGTACACTCGCCCCCCTTGCGGCGGCGGCTCACTTTAGCTAGGATTCACCCATCCCAATCCGGGCAGCCGCCAGGTGCTGCCCGTGCATGCGCGACGACCGGACCGAAAGATTTACCGATAAAGGTTATGGGGCACGCGCCCCCGCGATAGGTGGCAGAAAAGACCATCACCGCGAGAAGCCTCGGGCACTACGGCCGACTGGCAACCATTGGTTGCAATGCCGTCTCGTCGCGTCTCATCCGATCGACCCTCCTGTGGGATAGGCGGGTCGCGGAGAGGCGTGACCATGACTACACCCACCCACACTCTTTTTACAGACCCCCAGGCCGCCGCGTGGCTCGGCTTTGATCCGGCCACGCTCCGCGTCTGGCGCTCGAAATCCCGGCGGGCAGGCCATCTGATCGGCCCCCGATGGGTCGAGATCGGGGGCACCGGCACGCGACGGCGGATCCGGTACCGACTCGAGGATCTGCGGGCATTTACTGACGCGGGCGCGGTGGCGCTGGAGCCTCCGAAAAAGCGCGGGCGGCCCCGGAAGGCGGCGGAGGCCCGGCCGTGAGCCGCCGGGCGCTCGACGTGCCGGGCGGGACCGGCTGGGACCGGGTCTTCAGACATTTCGTTCTTGGCGGCGGCGCCGCCGCCATCGGGCCGGACGCGACAGCGTGCCTCATCGCAATACAGGCATTAGTTGATATAAACAGCGGCATCGCCGAGGTGAGCCGGGCGCGACTAGCACAGCTTACGGGTGTGTCTACGCGTGGTGTGGCGCGGGCACTCGATGTGCTGAAGGCCGCGGAATTTTTGCATTTGGAGCCGGCCGGGATCGGCAAAAAATGCCGGTATCGTGTCCGGCGGTGGATGTCGATGACGCAACCATCAGGAGAAACAGCAGATGTTGCGTGGTTTTATTCACCGCGTGACGAGCACGCAAAGGTTGCGGCCGTTACGCGGCTGACGGAAACTGGGGATTTTCAATCGGCCGCCGGGCTGACCGGGCTGACTGTGCACATCCACGTAAATCAACTACAAATTGTACAGCCAGGAGGCGTCGGCGTCCAGGTCGCCGCCGCCGACGCGGCCGAGGCGGCGTCGGAGTGGTGGCGGCGATTGTCGCCGGACCAGTGGAACGGCGCGCTCTCCGCAGCCGGCCTGTCCGGCACTGCGATCAACCTTAACGCGAAAATTGAGGCGTGGAAAGCGGCGGGATCGCCGCGGGCATAGGCCGCGTGACCCGTGCCGGGCTGGCATTGGTCGGGATGACCCGTGCCGGGCTGGCACGGGTCGGGGCCGACCCAGTGCCGGGCTGGCATGGGACCCGTGCCAGCCCGGCATACCCGGTCGGGGGTAGATGAGTAGAAAAATTTTAGAAAGAGGAGGCACATACATCATGGTTCATATTTTGTTCTCACAACACCGCCGCTGGCTCGCCCGGACGGCCGGATTCGGCGTGTACGTCGCGACTGTCGCTGCGGTGCTGGTCGGCGTCAGCCTCACCGCCGGCCTCGTTTTTACCGCGACCATCCATTTCCTCGTCATCTTCGGCCGCGTGGATCTTTTGCATGACATCGCGCGGTACGCCCATCGTCGGATGACGCACCCCAATCCACTGCTATCGCCGGTGACGTGGTCGTCGATCGTGACGCTCGGCTTGACTCTCTTCATCGGCGACCGACTCGGCACGCGACTCGGCACCCGCGTGATCGACCGCCTGACTTCGGCCCAGCCGTCCGAAAAAGGGGCTTAGCAATGAGCACGTCGAGCTTCTTCGTCCCCGCCCCGAACGACTGGGCCGCGAACGCGCTATCCACGCTGTTCGCTTCGCACAGTGCCGTCTCCGCTGTCCTGGGCCTCTACAACACCATCTTCCTCGCCATCGGCGGCACGATGCTGACATGGGTGATAGTCCGCGCCATCGTCGAGACGGCGCAGCATGGCCAGGTGATGGGCAAGCATTCGGAGGTGTGGTTTCCCATCAAGTTCGTGCTGTGCGTCGGTCTCATTACTCCGTTGCCGCCGGCGGGCCTGAGCGGGGGCCAGAACATCGTGATCGGCGTAGCCCGAATGGGCCTCGCGGCGGGAACGGCGGTCTGGGACGAGGCCGTCGACCAAATGTCGAATCTTAACCCTTTGGTCGCCCCCGTGCCGCCGCAGGTGCATCGTTTGGCCAAACAGATTTGGGATGTCGAGATTTGCCGAGCGATCCAGAACGTGGAGGCGGGGCAGGGCGGCGGGCCGTCGATCAAAGAGAACACGGTGGATGTGGGCGGGGAACAAATCTACCGGGAGGACGGCGATCCGGCCAATGGCGGCACCATCGGCCAGTGCGGGGCGATCGCGTATCGCCAGGGGCACAACGTATCGACGGCAGGGGATTTGGGGACGGATCTAAGCGCCGAGTACGGGGAGGAAGAACAAATATTGAAGGCCCAGGAAGCCGCGGGGAAGGCTTTGGAGGCGAGTTTGCAAACGGCGGCGGAAACCTTGGCGCCAACGCTGTTGCCGCCCTATCCGTCCGCCAAAACGCCCGTGGTGGATATCAATCAGATCCTGCAAGCGTACACCTCGACGCTGATGGCGAGTGTTGGTAACGCGGTCGCCGCCGGGGACAGCACCCAGATGGACGCCCTCAAGACCGCGGCGAAGTCCGGTGGGTGGGTCAATGCCGGCGCCTGGGCGCTTAACCTGCTGTGGATCAACCAGCGTATCTGGGATGCGGCGGGTGATTTGCCGCATGTCACCGCGCCCCAATACGGGTGGTGGGGAGGCAGGATTTATGCGCGGGAACGTGCCGCCTTCGTGAAAGCGGATCAGTGGTGGGACCAGCGCTATGCGATGCAGACGGCGTCGACCAACACGGATGCCTACAATGCGACCCTCGGCCAGAGCGCGGAAAGCGGCATCCTGAGCTTCTTCGACCTGTCGCGCGACAAGGGCATCTACAATCTGTTCTTGATGTCTGGGCAGGACACGAATCCGCTCAGCGAGATGATGGGCCTCGGGCACCACCTGTTGCTGCTGTTTTGGGGGTCGGTCGGAGCTTATCTTGGCGCCGATTCGGTCGCAGCCGCCGCACAGAATTTCTCAAGTAGTACGCTCGAAGGTTTTGTTGGTAATTTTCTCGTCGGTGGAACCGCGTCAGCCGCTGCGGCCGGGGCATACGGCTTTCTGAAAGCGGCAGGGCCGATCTTCTATTTCCTGGCGCTGTCGTTGCTAATGGCGGGCATTGGCCTCGCCTACATCCTGCCGATCGTCCCGGCGCTGCATTGGATTTTCGCTGTCGCCCGTTATTTTTGGCGGATCGCCATGACGGTGGCCGGGGTGCCGGTATGGTCGATCGCGCACCTGGAACTGGATGGCGAGGGTATTGGAGGTCGCGCCTCGAAGGGATATGAGGCGCTCTACGACATTCTCATCCGGCCGATGGTCATGGTGGTGGGCCTCGTCCTCGGCTTCGCGCTGATGATCATTTTCGGCCAGCTTTTCGTGCTGGTGTTCACAGCCAGCGTCGGCAACGCGCTTGCCGGCCATTATGGCGGCATCACCGGCCTGCTGACCTATCTGGTCATCGGCGCAATCACCATCGTCATCCTGTGCCATATCGCGATGACGGGCATCAGCAAGGGCCCGGACCTGGTGATGCAGATGATCGGAATTCACACGGGGGCCGGGATCGGCGATACCGAGGCCGACGTCGGGAAGATACACCAGGACACCAAGGGGGCTGGCCATGCCGGCCAGCAATCCGTTGTCAGCGGACTGAAGGCCAGCAGAGAAGAGCAGTCAAAATCTGAAGCGAATGACAGATCAGGAAATATGTCTGACAACATCGCAAGCGCGAGCGACCAGCCGATGTCAGACGAATTCAAGCCGTAAATGATTCACTTGGATAACTCACGGCGGTTTCCATTCACATGGGCAACCGCCGCCTCGGCCGCATATTGTTGGTTTACCCCCAATTCCATTGCCCGCTTAATGAACGCCTCGGCGTAGTGGGTCGAAATGGCACTTTGCACCAATGGCTGGACATCGGCAGGTAACGAACGAATCACGGCTTTAAGGGCCGCTATATCGGCGCGGTTGGTAGCGCGCCGGATCTGCTCGTTCTGGAGGGCCTGTTGGAGTTTGCCGACTTGCCCTTCCAGCCGCTCTGCGTAGTTCTCCCAGGCGCGCCGGGCGCTTTTTGCTTGTCCCTCGCCGACAACCATACCGAACACAAAATCATCCATTGCTGCCTCCATGGCGGTGAAGGAGCACCGCCAAAACACCCCTTTGCATTCTAATCGCACAGAACTGAAACGAGATCGTCAAATTCATCAATCGCGGCAATGCGTTCCGCCACCTGCTGCCGAATTGCCTGGTCGCCGACGCCGACCGGCGCGATCGCGGCGAACGCGGCGATCTGCTTCCGAATCCTTCGCAGTTTTGCGTTCGTCCAGCCGTACTCGTCGTCGAGTTCGTCGAGGACCGGCGCAAGGTCGCGACTTCCGCGCTCGACGTCTGTCATGCGCGGGATGTGCCGGCTGTCTTCGCGACCGGCGAGATAGCCTTCAAGATATGCCCGCTCGCTCGCAGGCAGATCGGCCGGAACCTCGGCCAGCAACGCGGCATAATCGCGATCATCCGCCAACGGCCCAAGATCGTCGAGCCGCCACCGCCAGAGGTCCGCAGCGGAAACGGAAACGCTTTCTTCTACATGCACATTGTTCATGTCTTTTCCTCCTATCAGCGTCAGGGTCAGAGAATCGGTCGCCGCACGGCCTCTCCATCGAGCCGGTATACCCGATGCACGCCAGCTTCGACGCGCATGCTCATCAGGTAGCGGACCGCCAGAAACTCGGCGTCCTGTGCGGCCCGGTGGGTCTTCCGGCAGCCCCGCTCCACTTCCAAGTCGTCGGCGACTCCAAAAATCTCAGGGCCGTCAAAGGCAATGGCGACGTCTTCAAGTCCGAATGCCGGCGCAATCCCTGCCACCTCGGACAGTTCGTCCAGCCACAGCTTGTCCATATGGCTGTCGCAGAAGGCCACCATGCCGGCCAATTCGTCGTTTAGCCAACGCATGACAGCCACCGGCGGCTCGCCCTGCGCAACGAGTTCATCCCGCGTGATGTGATGAATCTGTTCAGCTTGCTGGTCCCACCGCGAAGCGTCGTCGAGCCACTCACCCCACCCAATCAACTTGGCAGCCGAACGAATGCTCTTGTCCGCCTCGACCACACAGAAGCCCACCTCGATCGGATAACCGCCCACCGCGCCCGAGGCTTCGAAATCGAGGAAGATCATGCCGGCCTTCCTTCCCCGTCCAAGTGGCTGAGAATCAGCGGATTTGGCCGGCACACGGGGCGGATCCTCCGAACCACGGCAAGGGCCTCGGTCATGGAAAGTTGATGCCGGCGTGCGATGATGCCCGCAGCCAGCGCTGGCGAACGGCCGTACGCGCCGTTACAGCACACCAGGACGATGCCCTCGGCCGTCGCCCCCCACTCCACCAGATCGGTCACAGCCGCGCGGGTAGGCGCCCCTGGCGCCTCCGGCGAGGTGATATCGCGGAATCGCGCGACATGAATCACTACGTCATGTCGTAGGTCAGGCGCGGGATCGCTGGGATCAGCCGCACCGATAACAAGCGTGACCGTTCCGCCGATCCAACTGACCTGGTCAATCACGGCGTCAGCCTCTCGCCACGGCGCGACAACGACCCCGTATTCGCGAACCAAGCCGGCGATTTCATAGATGTTTATCGCCATCCGTTCTCACCCCAGAATCGCCAAGCCTAAACAGGCTCCGGATCGTCGAGCGCGACTTTCACAAGCGCTTCGACCCGCGCCCGCCCAAGTTCAAGGGCGGCCGCACGCACGGATAACGTCACCAGCGCGGCGAACACGTCGCAATCGGCAACATCCTCGTCACGAGCCCGCTCCTGAATCACGTCGATGCTGCTGAAGACGATATCGACCAGATTTGGGTCAATCTTTGGGGCAATCATGCTGCCGCCTCCCGTAAAAATATGGATAAACTTTATCCCATTCCGAGCGGCCTTGTCAAGAGGATACAGTTTATCCTACCCTCTCGGAATGAAGCCCGTCAGCGCCAGCCGCACCCAGGAAATTGCCCAGTTTTCCGCCGCCGTTCGAGCGGCTGGGCTCCGCTTGGCGCCCCGGGCGTCCGACGCTGAACGGATTCGGCGTTTGGCCGACGAACTCGGTGCGGGAACGCCTGCCGTGAAGAAGTGGTGGTACGGCCAGAACGCCCCGCGAGGCGCCGCCGCCGCCATTCTCCTGCGCGAGATCGAGTGCATTGGCGTCGAGATCGACGCCGCCGAAATCCTCGAAACCTGACTCATCGAATTTCGCCTCGGTGAACGAACCGTGCTGGGCAATCTCTGGCACGCCGGAACAGCAGTAACTGCCTCCAATTAATAAAAAACCCTGCCAACTGTCACTCACGCTATTCATAAAATAGCAAAACTGACATTGATACGTTCTAATGTCCGGATGATTTTTATTGACGGCGTTCTTTGCCATGTCCACCCTATATATAGGTACAGGAGCAAGGCTCCTCCGGCGGGCCCTCTTCGAGGTCCACCGGAAGCCTTGCGAGGGGGCCGGCGGCCCCCTTCGAACCCCGGAACGGGTGGGCGATAGGGAGAAAGGTGATGGATGCGGCAGGTAGCAATCGTCCCCGCCGGCAGCACGTCATGAAGATTCGGCTCTCGACCGACGAACGCGAAGGTCTCAGCCGAAAGGCCCATGCGGCCGGCGTCACAATCGCAGAACTGCTCCGAGACCACGGCGACAAGGTCGCAGTGGTCAACCGCCTCGACTGGCGCCTGCGGACCTATCAACTCGGCAAGATCGGCGTCAACCTCAACCAGCTTGCACGTTGGGCCAACACATACAAATCGTCCACCGACGCCCTCCAAGTCACGATTGCGCTCCTCCGATTGGAGCGCGCGATCCGAGACGAATATGGCCTCGACAATGACCATGAGCCCGACGCCGAGGTGCCGTAGTCATGATGGTCATGTGGTCGAAGCACACGGGCGCCGACGATCCCGACGGAATAAGCGTTACGGATTATATGGAGGCCGAAACCGTCTGGAAGCCGAAGCCCGAAGGCGGGCGCGAGCGGATTCGCCGCGTGCCGCCGCCCGAGGTGCTAAAAGGCGATGCCGTGCTGATGCGGCAGGCAATCCGAGCCGTCCCCTTCCAATGTCGCTACAGTTCCGCGGTGCTGTCCTTCGAGCGCGACGATATCGACGTCGCAGCCTTCAATGCCGGCGAACCAGAGGCTCGCCGCCGGGTCGCCGAGGTGATCCGAGAGTTTGAGAACACCGCCTACGCCGGTATCCCAGAGGAACACCGGCCACCCACATTCTGGACCACTCACACCCATACCGGACGGTTAGAACTCAACTTTTGCGCCCCGCGCGCAATCCTCAATGGCAGCGGCCAACTCCGTTCGATCAACCCCCACCCGCCAGGCCGAGAGAGTATCCGACTCTTCGACGCCTTCCGCGATGTATTCAACGCACGATACGGCTGGGCCGATCCAGAAGACCCTCGCCGCGCTCGGCTTGTCAAAGTGCCCAACTGGATACAGAAGATCGCCGCTGAAGCGAAGCGGGCTGGAAAGGACACCAAAAAACAGATCGCCGAGATGGTGGCCGAATATGCCGAAGCGGCACTCGCCGACGGCAAGATCCAAAGCCGCGACGATTTAATCGCCCAGCTTCGCGCCGCCGGCATCGACGTAGCCCGGGTGGGCAAGGACTACGTCACGCTCGTCAATGAAGCAGGCGTCCGCATGCGCTTGCGGGGACGCCTGTTTTCGTCGGATTTCACCTGCCCCCAGGCGTTGCAGCCCGTAGCGGAACCGGGTTCAAGGCTGTTCTTGCCGGAATGTGAAGAGCTGTTGACCGAACACCTGGAGCGGCGAGCCCGGTTCCACCAGCTCCGCTACGGCGGACCGGAATGGGCGCCACCAGAGATCACGACCGGCCCGGATGAGGCACCGCCGCTGGCGCGGCTTATCGAACCCGACGCACCGGCCGAGGTAATTGCGCGAGCAAGGCAACTCGGCCACATCGCAACCGCTCGCCCAACACCATCAAGGCCAGGTGATCGGCCGGCACCGCGCCGACACCATGGGGACGGTGAGATCAAGCCCGACACCAAACGCCAGCGCTACAGGGTGCGACTCTGGGTGCTCATCTTTGGCGGCGTTCTTCCCGAAGAGCTCTTCACAGCGATCCGCTGGATCGACCGCGATACCCGTACCGTCCGCCTCGCCGACGGGGCGGTGGTAATCGATCACGGAGACAGAATCAGCGGCACCCGAACGACTGACTTGGCGGTCAAATTGATGATCGCGGAAGCCCTGGCCAAAGGCTGGACCAGCATCAGCATCAACGGCAGCGTCGAATTCAAGCGGCTGGCCCTGGCCGAAGCGGTACGCGCCGGCCTGACCATCGCCAATCCAGAGCTTCATCCCCTGGTGCAGCGGGAGCAAACCGCCATGACGAAGGAGAATTCCCATGACCAAAGGCCTCACGCCGATGGAACGCGAACTGCTGCGGACGGTCAACCGACTGCAAAAGGAAGCGGAAGAGCGCGAGCAGCGGCTGAACGAGCGGATCGACGGCTTGACGACGCTCTTGAGCGAACTCGCCAAGCAAATGGGGCACTTGGCCGCCGCGCTCGCTCCGGAGTGACGCGGATCCATGAAGTAGGCGAGGTCGAGCTGTTTAAGAGGGACATCGACCTTTGCGCCGTGGCAGCGACCTTGGGTTTTGCGGAGGACGTTCGCGCCGGAGATCGGAACCATCGTGTCATGCGTCATGACGATGGAACAAAACTGGTAATCGGCGTGTCGAAGGCGAACCACTGGGTCTTTTCGTCGAACGCCGGCCAAGCCGGTACCGTCGTCGACTTGCTTTGCTGGCGTGAAGCCCTTGGCCTGGGCCAGATCCGGCAGCGGCTACGGCCATGGATTGGCGAGGCCACCCGCCCCCATGTCGACGTCAAGCTCTATACCCCGCGGTCGAAGCCGGCGCCGATGCCGGCGGACACCATGAAAGCCTTGGCCGAGTGGGAGACCGCGACCCCCGGCGTTCGAAGCAATTTTCTCGAAAAAAGCCGCGGCATCGCCCCGGAAACGCTGGCCAGCCAGCGGTTCGCCGACACCTTCCGCGTCGACGAGCGAAAAAACGCCGTCTTCCCTTACCGGGATGGCGCCGGCACCATTGTCGGAACCGAACGCCGTAACCGGCCGTCGCCTGGGTCGGATAGGTCTTTCAAGATCTACACCGCCGGTGCCATGCCGGGCATCTGGACGTCCAATGGCGCCCCGGCTGATACGCGCCTAGTGATTGTGGAAAGCCCAATCGACGCCATGAGCCACTGGCAGATGCTGTGCGCCGAGGAACAGGCAATCACCCGCTATGCAGCCATCCGCTCCGGCTTCCGCGATGAAGACCTGATGGCGATCATCAGAACCATGCCCGTTGGCGCCGAGGTGGTGTCGGCGTGCGACCGGGACGCGGCCGGTGACGCGTACAGCACCAAGATCGCGGCCGCCGCCCAACGTGCTGGACGGCCATGCCGGGATGGGCGGCCCGAAAATGGCGACTGGAACGACGTTCTGCGACAGCGACAGAACCCGCAACGATGGAGGCCAAGATGAGCGATACGCCGCCGGATCCAAAGCATATGGCGATGCTGATGAGCAACATTCGAGACGCCATCCACGCATATGCGCCTGGCCGGTTCTCCAGGAAGCAACCGCAACCGGCCTCCCTGGTTAGGGTCCGCCTCACCGTCCCTGCAGATCAAGCATCACATTTCAAGGAAATGGCGGCTGAGGCGCGTCAGCAAAACGCACGACGCGGTCAGAAAATACTGCTCAGCAAGCAGTGACCCCCACCCCCATCTCTCTCCCTATCGCCCACCCGTTCCGGGGTTCGAAGGGGGCCAGCGGCCCCCTCGCAAGGCTCCCGATGGTCCGCGTTAGCGGGCCCTCGGGAGGAGCCTTGCTCATACAACCCTTTTTTCGATTTTTCGCCGCCGTATACGCGCTTTCATGAGGTGGTGTGCCGTGTATGTGCAATGCACATAACACGCACTTGATCGCACTTTTTTATATGTATGTCGCACTCTATTTATGGTGTATTACACTACGATATCGGTGCTTTGCATTAAAAAATATGTGCCCTGTATGGCTGCAAAGGATCAAGATGCCGGATTTCACCAACATGACCTTCCGCCTCCCTCGCAAAATGAAGGAGGCATTCATGGCGAAGCTGGATGCGGAAGACCAGACCGCCAGCCAAATTTTGCGGGGGGCGATCCGGGCATACCTTGCCGACGGCGGCGGCAATGGCGCACCTTCGGCAGCACCGGCTTCGTACACGCCGCCGGCTGCGCCGATCGCCGACACGCCTCCGCCTCCGACGGAAGGAGAGAAGCGGCCCATATTCTTCGAAGACCTGCGGAGAGAAATGGGATTCTTTGACGACGACGAATGACAGCGCCCAATCTTGAGCGAACGATGGATGCCCCAGGTCCAGCAAATTCCGGCTGTTGATCGGAGCTGCCTAAAACAGGTCCTTCACCCGATATTCCTGCGCAGCGGGTCTCGGTCGCACGACCATATCCGCCAGATTATGTTTCGACGCCTTCCTCATCGGAGAAACCTTCAGCAGCAAGGGGGGCTTCGACATAAATGCCGAATGCTCGAACCCGGAAGAGATTCAAAGGGCTTGCGTTTTCGTTGTGTCTACGACGCGTTCAGCCAACAAAACGAGAACACCAGACTTTGCCGCAACGCCACGCTCCGGAATTATTTTACAGGGCTCACGTGGCGCGGTTACAACATATAGTTAGGAATCCGCGTCTCGCCCACGACCTGTGCCGCCTAAATTTGACGCTTGATTCATGCTGGATACGGTATAATGTTGACACTAACAATGCACCGTGACGCGAATGCGGACCTCGAATGCCTGTTCGAGGAGGATCCTGACGCAGCAGCTGAAATCGCCGTCTTAATCCAGGAAATTGCCGGCTCGCAAGAGCTCCTGGAGGCGTTGAGCATCCCCCACCACATTGACGATAAAATTGACGTCGGCCTGTTCGTCACGTTGCAAAAACGGAGATTGAATGTATGGCGCTTGAAAGCCGGGTATCTGGAAGCGGCATGGGCAAAATACCGCCTTATTTATGCTTTTGACGGCCCCAAAGGGGCGTACCATGTGCTTTCCATTATGCACAGAGGACAAAATTATGAACGGGACACAACCTTCATCGCCCGCCTGGAACGGGCCTATAACGATCTCGGGCTCCCCCAACTCCCCCGTTACTGATACGCCGGTTCGAGTCGAGACAGCAACCGTCGTATACTTGGCATTTGAAGTTCAGACCTCCACGTCTCTCCCCCCTTCCGTCAATAGAGCGATTGATGTAATGGCATCCCATGAATCAATGCCAGAGCGAGCTCAGTTGATGGCGCAAGCCAGAAAACGCCTATCCATCCACTTACTGGATGATAATAAGAATTCTGGAAAAAATTCCCTGCGCAAGCTACGACTTAACGCAGGATTATCTCAGGAGCAACTAGCTCAAACAGTGGGCACGAGCCAGCCTCGAATTGCTCGCATCGAAGCCGGCAGAGAGGATATTGGTTTGGACGTCGCCCGCCGCCTGTCAAAAGCCCTTGGCGTTGACATGAATTCCATTGCCGATGCGCTGGACCGCAGCCAAAATGCTTAAAATTCACAGCCTTTTTTGCGACGATTTCAGAGCAGAAGTGTCCGGACAATATACTTTTGTAGGCGCCTATAATGGCGGCCTTACACTACCTGCATGCCCTGCCATAATACCTCAAATATGTGTCGTAGTATGGATTTACGCCCCCTTTGATGAAGCCGCCGGACTCACATTTCCAATGAAAATTGTTCTTGGGGATTCCGTATTATCAACAAATGACGTTGTATTTCCAAAAGAAATTCCGCAAATTCCATTTGATGGAAATTTAACAAAAGACGAATCTACAGAAAAGCAAATTTCCGTTGTTCAAATGATTCGTTTTTCCCCCCTTTTTATTAAAGAGCCTGCGCTTATGCGCGTCCGCATGAATGTAAATGGTGAAGATATGAAGGGCGGATCGATTTGGATTGGTTGCGGAAAAATAATTTCCCCCGACAATCAATCGGGTCTGCCCGAATAAAATCCTCACCCCAATTTTTCCGCCAAATCCTCGGCCCGCAGGTGCGTATAGCGCTTGAGCATGGCAAGCGTCTTGTGGCCGGTGATTGCCGCCGCTTCCATCGGGTTCAAGCCCTTCTCGAACAACCGGCTCGTCGCCTCATGGCGCAGATCGTGGAACCTGAAGTTCTCGAGTCCAGCCTTCTGCAAGGCGGCTTGCCAATGGTAGCTGAGGAGATCGGCCGATAGCGGAAAAACACGTCTCTCGATCGACCGGGGAAGAGCTTCAAGGATTGCCGCCGCCGCGTTGGACAACGGCACGTCCCGCCGCTCCCCGTTCTTCGTATCCTCCAACCGCGCCACGCGCCGGCCGAGATCAACGTTTGCCCATTCCATCGCCAGCAGCTCACCCTGCCGCATCGCGGTTTCCAGGGCTAGGCGCACCACGGGCCCGAGCCAAGAGCAACTGGATGCTTCGCAAGCGGCCAACAAGCGCTGCTCTTCCGACTTGCCGTCAATATCCGGTCGGACGTCAAGCCGGCGATCACGGGCCCGCCCTGCCGCCGGAACACGGATCTTCTCAATGGGATTGGACAGGCTTTCCAAACCCCACTCCCGAATCGCCGTGTTGAACAGCGCGGAGATCAGCGCCAGATCATTGCGTACTGTGGTTGGGCTGGCTCCGCCGGCGAGGCGCCGATCCCGCCACGCCGCCAGATCGGCGCCGCGGATGGACGTCAGGGGCCGTAGCGCCAAAGCGTCGCGCTTCCAGGCCGCCAACCTCACCCGCTCCTGACGCGCCCCCTTCTTTGCCGGCGTTACATCCCGTTCGTACCGCTCCAGGGCTTCCCGCAGCGTCACGCTCTCCGCTTCGGCCACGGACGCATGAGCGCCCTTCTCAATCGTCTCTTCGCGCTCGATGGCCCATTTGACGGCTTCCGGCTTGGTGGCGAAGCCACTTTTGGATTCGATGACGGTTTCCCCCGTATACGGGTCCTTTTTCCGGATTATCACCCGCCAACTGCCGCACCGTTTTTGAAAGGCCGCCATGCGATTTTCCGTCCCGTCTTGCCGTGAATTTCAGAAACTGTACCAAAACTGTACCAGTGTACCGACGGTTTTCCACGGAAATTGAAGCTGAACCGGATAAAAATGGCAGTTTTCAGCCATATACATAAAATGTAAGAACGTGGCGGCGGCGGCGCATGCCGGTTTGCTAAACCGTCGTAGGGGGTAAACCCCTACCGAGGGTTCGAATCCCTCCCCCTCCGCCAATATTCCAAAGAAATGCATTCTCTGGCACAGAGCACCTGGGGTGAAAGCCCCAGGCTCCGCGCCGTTTTCTGCCTACTGCCGTTGACCTTGTTGCGGGACGGTTGGCCAGATTCTGGTGGCTTTTTCTTCTCTAGCGCCCGGCATTCTCCAACGGCTGCTGACTGCACCAAAATTGTACGGGTTGTTAGTTTGCTGTTGATTCAACTGGTTGCAGGAAGGGAACCCGATGACCATTCCATGGTTCTCACCGGCCGCGGGAAGGAGGCTGGGCGCGAATCGGCGGGCCGCCTATTGCGTTTGTGGCAGGCGCAACCAGGGGGGGCGTTTATGCTCGAAGCCTTGGGTTGATGTATGGTCTTTGGCCCGACGTGGTGGCAAAAAGGTAAGGCGCGAAGATTTGGTGGCCAGACGGGTGCGATGACGAGAGATGCCGGGCGAGTGGTGGGGACGATGGCCTCTGCGGGACGGTTACAGGATTTCCCGTTTGCCGACGGCTACCGCAGCGGTGCCAATGACTTGGCGGGCGAACTATTCTTGCCCGCGCTTTCACGAGCAACCTCATATGACCGTGCCGCTGGATTCTTTTCGAGCTCAGTCATCAGCGTTTTAGGCGCCGGCTTGCGCTGCCTGTTCGCCGAAGGCGGCAGAGTTACCCTAGTCATTTCGCCAAAGCTCGATCCACAAGATATCGCGGCCATCGCCAAGTTCTATATCCAACGCGCCAAAGATTATGCAGATTGTTCCGTCCCCCAGCTGATCGATGACCTGCTGGCAAAACGACTGAATTCGCCATCTCTTTTTGGCGAATTGCTCCGGCGAGGGCTGGTGCGGCTCTACGTCGCACGACCACGCAACAACCCGTCGCCCGCGATTTACCATGAGAAAATGGCTATATTTTCCGACGGAGTGGATGCTCTGGCCATCTCCGGTAGCGGCAATGAGTCGGCGCTGGCGTTGCGTGGAAGCTTTGAGCGGTTCGAAGTTTTCCGATCGTGGCGCGAGGGCGAACGGGCCGCGACCTTCCGGTTCCAGCGGCAATTTGACGAACTCGTGGCCAATCAGACTGACGGCCTAGAGGTCGTGCCGCTCCTCGATGCTTACCTAGAGGGATGGTTGGAAGCCCGCACCACCCCTCCCACCGACGAACAGGCTCCGACGATGGTGACATCCCTCCCGAAGATGCCGGAACTGCTAGTGCCGTTACCCATCAAGCTATTTCGGCATCAAGATGACGCAATTAGCAAATGGGCGGAGGCTGGCGGCAGAGGTATGCTTGCCATGGCGACTGGATCGGGGAAGACCATCACCGCGCTTTCCCTGGCGTCTCGCCTTTGCGACGCGCTCGCCGGCAAGCCTCTTGCCATTTTGATCATTGCGCCCTTTATCCACTTGGTTGACCAATGGATCGGCGTTGCCAAGGGCTTTGGACTACGCCCCATTCGCTGCGCCGAAGGCGAAGATCTGTGGCGAGACGATCTCTCAACCGCGATTTTTGCGGCGAACGCCGGACGGCGGCCAGTGCTTAGCGTCGCCGTAACAGCCGCCTCCCTCCAAAGCGCGACATTCCAAAGACTGCTCGGCCGCTTGCGGGTTCCCCTGCTGGTGATCGGCGACGAAGCCCACAATTATGGCTCAGCGAAAATTGCCTCGATGCTGCCCCCCGAGGCCCCCTACCGGGTGGGACTGTCTGCCACTCCCGAAAAATGGATGGACCCCGAAGGGACTGCGCGCATTCACGCGTATTTTGGTCCAACAGTTTCCAAGTACGACTTGTCTGACGCTTTGCGTGATGAAGTCCTCACACCTTACGATTATAGCCCTGTCTTGGTGGAGCTCGATGCCGAGGAGGTGGCGGAATACGAGGAGATCTCTGCGAAGCTAGCCCGTTTCGGAATTTCCGAAGACGCAGACAATCTTTCCGAAGGCGCCAAGAGCCTCCTGATGCGGAGAGCGCGCGTGCTGGCTAGCGCCAAAGCAAAGCTGCCCATTCTCAGGCGCATGCTCGAGCCGATGAAAGGACAGACCCATATCCTAATTTATTGCGGCGACGGCCGCTCCGATGGTGATGCAGACGCGATGCCGGCCAAACAAATCGACCAAGTAGTGCGGATCGCCGAGGATCTTGGCATCATCTGTGCGAAATATACTGCAGATACCCCCGCTGAGCTACGCACGCAATTGCTTGATCGTTTCGACCAAGGTCGCATTCAAGCGCTGGTCGCCATCCGATGCCTCGATGAAGGGGTAGACGTACCCTCGACCCGCACCGCGTTCATCCTGTCCAGTAGTACCAATCCACGACAATTCATCCAGCGCCGTGGCCGTGTGTTGCGTCGCTCGCCCGCGACCGGCAAGCGCAAGGCAGAAATCTTCGATTTCTTCGTCATTCCGCCGCTCGACGAATCTGACCACACCGCATCCCGCGCGATGCAAGGCGCGGTAAAGCGGCAACTGGAACGGGTTGTGGAATTCTCCAACTTGGCGTTAAATGGCCCTGAAGCTCGCAAAACCGTCCTCGACTGGACTAAAGAGCACGGGCTGCTGAGGTTGTGGGGATCATGAGCACCATCAAAGAGCAGGTTGCGGCCCTCTTGCAGGCATTGACGCCTGAGGAACAGACGCTCCTCAGCCGCGTGTTGCGAATCGAACAAGAGAAGCTCTATATGAAGCAGCCACAGGTCCGCGAAGATATGCTCCGCGCTGTACGGGAGATCATAAAGTGATCCTCCAGCGACTACATATCGAGAACTTCCGGCAGTTCCACGGCACTCAGGACATAGAATTCGCCGCTAGCGAAAACCGAAATGTCACCCTTGTCCACGGATTTAACGGGGCGGGGAAGACCGCGCTATTGAATGCCTTCGTCTGGTGCCTTTACGGCCAAACGACACCGGATTTTGAATCGCCTGATCGATTGGCTAGTGAAGCCGCTGTAATGGCAGTCCCAGACGGTGGCACTATTGTCGTCCGGGTCCGTCTGACCTTCAAGAACCGCGACGGGGTCTATGTTGTCGATCGCAGTCAAACTGTTACCCGGCGCGGCAATGACCAGGTGAGCGGCCAACCCCAGCTCGATCTCTCAGTTCAAAAGGCAGGCGAAAGCGAATTGATCTCGATCGGCGTTGCGATGCAAAGCCGGATCAATACGCTTTTATCGGAAACACTTTATCGCTTTTTTTTCTTCAATGGCGAACGGGTCGAATGGCTCGCCAGCGCTGACGCTTATGAGGAGGTGGAAGAGGGCCTTAAGAGTCTCCTCGACATCAAAATCTATGAGCGGTCGCTGGGCCATCTTCGGACCGTCATCCGCGAATTGGCCGCCGAACTGAAGAATCACGGTACCGAGGAACTACAGACGGCTATTTCCGAGCTGCAGCAGCTTGAAGAAAAGGGCGAGGAACTGAACGCCGCCCAGAAGGGTGCCTCCCAGCAAATCGCCGCCCTTGAGGCGGAGAAGGAGGCTTTCGAGCGCGAGCAGCACGAACTCGAAGCACTGGCCGACTTGGTCACTCAACGGGATAGCTTTCGGCGGCAGCGCGAGATTTACAAGACGCAACTCGATCAGCGAACCGCCGAACTCGCGAGCTCGCTATCACGAGACGGTTATCTAGCTTTGGCTGCGCCAGAACTGGGCGCAGCCCGCCAGGAAGTAGCGGCCGCACGGCAACGGGGTGAATTGCCGGCCAAGATCAAGCCGCAATTCGTCGAAGATCTCTTGCAGCAGAAAGTTTGCATCTGCGGGCGTCCTCTTGACGAGGCTCACGAACATGAGGTCGCGGCGCTCAAGACGTGGCAGCAGAATGTGGGACTTGCCGAATATGAGGAACTGGTATCCCAGACTCACGCGGCGGTTGAGCGTCTTGAGGAGCGGAGAATTTCCTTTTTCCGCACGGTCGATGAGGTCCAAGGAATACGCTCGAATCTGAAAGCGCAGATCCGTGATATTGACGATCATCTCGGCGAAATTGAGGGTAAGCTCGGCGATCCGACAGCGGGAGACCGGGCAGTAAGTCTCGCTGAGCAAATTTCACGGGTTACGAGTGAACTGATCGACAGGAAGGCGGATCTCAAGAGCTACGGGAAGGACATCAAAGAAAACGCTGCTGCTCAGGCTGAAGCGAACCGCAGAATCGAACGGCTTCAAACCCGTGACAAGCAGGGTGATTTGATCAAGCGGCAACGTACAGCGGTCGAGCACGTCCTCTCCGCCCTCGAACAGATCTACGCGCTACGAAAAGACGATGTGCGGCGGGATTTAAGCGCCCGCATAGAGCGCCTTTGGCAGGACGCTGCCATTAAAGACTACAAGGCTTCGGTCAATGAAGAGTTTCAGCTGCGTCTGACTAAGAAGGTGGCCGGGATTGAGCAGCCAGTCCATGGAGCTTCAACCGGTGAGAAGCAGGTGTTGGCGTTGAGCTTCGTCGGCAGTTTGGTCGAAAAGGCCCGCCATACAGGGCTGTTCAACGCTGACCGCATAGCGGCCTGAGGCCGCTGAGAATGGACGATTCCCAAAGCGGGTTTTGTCTGAATCTATAGGGGGCACCCCTTCTGGAGGTTGCCCAT
>JAJZUL010000030.1 GCA_021848545.1 Pseudomonadota bacterium | reverse complement strand
CGTCGATGAGCCAGTTGACCGGCGCTCTGGATACCCTGCGGACCCAGGCTTCGACCTTCGGTCAGAACCTGACCACGGTGCAGACCCGTCAGGACTTCACCCAGAACCTGATCAACACCCTGCAAACCGGCGCCGGCGATCTGACCAACGCCAACATGAATACGGAAAGCGCCAACATGCTGGCCCTTCAGACCCAGCAGCAGCTCGGTATCTCCTCGCTGTCCCTGGCATCGCAGGCTCAGCAATCGATCCTCAAGCTGTTCCCGTAAGCGCGTTCGTGCCGGGAGGGCGTGGTTCGCGGGAAGACCGGGCTCAAATACCGGTTCCGGCGGCGGAGCGTTCCGGTGCGTCGATGGCCCGGGGGCGCGCGACGAGGCGGGCCAGCGGCCAGGCCAGGAGCGCGGCGAGGGCGAGGCCGACCAAAGCGGGGCGCATGCCGAAGGCCGCGTCGGCCAGCGGTCCCAGGAAACTGGCCAGGGCGAAAGTGCCGAACAGCAGGCCGAAGGCTTGATCGGCCGATCCCGTTACCAGACGATTGGCGAGGGCGGCGAGCTTGCCGGCCATGCCGCCGAACGCCAATCCCATCAAGGGCGGAAACAGCAGCGTCATTCCTCCGTCCAGGCCGGTCAGGCCCGCCAGCAGGATCGCCGCGGCCAGGGCGTTGACCATCAGCGCGGCGTCGCGGGCGAACAGGGGCGAGCGCAGATCGGCAAGGGTGCCGAAACCCAACCGGCCCGCGCCATTGCCCATGGCCATCACGGCGACGGCGGCAACGGCATAGGGGGGCGCATATCCCAGATCGTGGGCGAGATGCCCGATCACCGCGAAGGCGGCCGACCCCAGCGGCGCGGCCAGCAGGATCAGCCCCAGGGCCGCCCGCAATGGCGGATGACGCAGCAGGCGCCACAAACCGGCAGGACGGGCGGCGTGTCGGTCGGGAGCGGCGATGGCCGGCAGCGCGGTCAGGCAGATCCAGCCGGCCGCGGCGTACAGGGCCATCAGGATCGCCAGGGCGCCCCGCCAGTGAAACGGGCCGTCGAACCAGTGGAACAGGGGCGCGCTGACGGCTGACGAGGCGCCGTACAGGGCCAGCAGGGCGCCGCTCAGCATTCCCCGGCGGTGGGGATGGTGGCGCGAAACGATGGCGATGCAGGCCGCCGTGGACAATCCCGCGCCGCATCCCAAGGCCAGGACGCCGTAGCCCAGAAGAAAGGCCAGGGGGGTGGCGATCGCCAGACCGGCAAGTCCGCCGAGGGTGAAGCAGCCCAGGGCCGCGGCCAGCATGGTTTTGGGCGTGATGCGCCGCAGGCCGTGACCGGCCATCACCACCGATGGCAACAGGGCCAGCGGCGTCAAGGAAAAGGTCAGGTCGAGGATCGATTGCGACCATCCGCTTTGGACATGGATGGCGGGCGCGATCGTGCCCCAGGAATAGATCAGCCCGAACATGATCTGGAACGGGGCGAGCAACAGCAGCAACGGCCAGACGGATGGCGGCGTTGCCGCGATGGCGGCGGAGCGGCGGGGTATGACGACCTCCCATGGCCGGGCGTGGCGGAAGGCGTATAATAGCGGCCGGCCGGTGCCGGTCTTGGCGGCGGCTGAACCGAAGTCTTGGACAGGAGTGACCGTGATCGCCGATTCGCCCTCCGGCGGCGCCACGGCCGATCTTTCGGCCCGGGAGTGGGAACATGTGCTGTCGGAGCGTTTCCTTCCCGGCCGGGTGATCGTGGATGGGGATGGGAGCGGCGGTCGGGTGCTTGGCGATGTCGGGATCGACAGCCTGCGGCTGGCCCATCTGTCGGCGGGGCGGCAATCGATCACCCATACCGCCCGCCATCTGGCCGCGCTGACGGCTGAACGGCGGGTGTCGGTGATCGCCCATGTGGTGATCGAGGGGGGCGGTTATATCGAGCAGGCCGGCGCACGCCTGCCCTTCGCCGCCGGCGATATTTCGTTTCGGAGTCTGGGCGAACCGTCGCGGGTGGTGTTCCAGGCGCCCAGCCGGTTTTACGCGTTATGCCTGCCGGCGACGGTGGTGCGCGTCCCCACCGGCGGGCGCGATCCCTTCGCCGGACGGGTTGCCCGTGGGCGCGCCGACGCCGCCGACGCCGCCAGTCGTCTGGTGTCCGGTCTGGTGGAGAGGGGGGGCGCCCCGTCCATCGCCGATTTCCACATCGCCCGTGCTCTGCCGTGGCTGTTCGCCGCCGCCTATCACGGCGACTCCGCCGGACCGGTGCGCCGCGCCGGCAACGAGTGGCGTTGGGGTCGAGCCCTGGATCATGTCGAGCGCCATCTTTTCGATGCCGATGCCCTGTTGCCCGCTTCCTGCGCCCGGGCGATCGGTATTTCCGAACGCTACCTGCACCGGCTGTTCGCCCAGCGTGGTCACCGCTTTTCCCGATTCGTCATGGACCGGCGGCTGGATGCCGCGCGGGGATTGCTCGGATGCGCCGGTAACGGCCTTTCCATCGCCTCCGTGGCCTATCAATGCGGGTTCCTGGACCCGGCCCATTTCAGCCGTCTGTTCAAACGGCGATACGGTCTGTCCCCCCGCGATTACCGCGCCGTTTCCGCGACCAGATCGATCCAGGCCCGCGCCGCCTGGGACAGATAGCGGTCCCTTTGCCAGATCAGGGCGATGTGCCAGACCATGGCCGGATCGGCGATGGGAAGGGAACGCACCCCGTCATGGGGCCGCGCGATCAGGCGCGGCAGAAAGCCGATTCCCAAACCGCTGGCCACCAGACCCGCGATGAAATCGATCTGGCTGGAGCGGGTGGCGATGGCGGGTTCGAAGCCGGCGGCGCGGCAGGCCCCCAGGATGATGGGATTGAGGGAAAAGCCTTCGCCGAACAGGATGAAGGGCTGATCCGTGAGATCGGACATGGTCACTTCGGCGCGTGTGGCCAGGGGGTGGTTGGCGGCGACCAGAAGATCGATGGGCTCGCAGCGCAGATCGCGGTGTTCGAAGGCATCGCCCACCGGCAGCAGGGCGGCGGCCAGATCCAATTCGCCGGCCAGGACCAGATCCTCCAGGCGTTTGCCGCCCTGTTCGATCAGTCGGATGTCGATGCCCGGATAGCGGCGGCGATAGGTGGCGAAAATCGGCGCGAACAGGACGTTGGACCCCACCGGCGGCAGGCCCAGGCGCAGGGTGCCCCGTTTCAGGCCCCGCAACTCCGCCAATTCCCGCAACAGATCGTCGCGCTCCGCCAGCATCGACACGGCGCGGCGGAACACGATCTCTCCGGCCGCGGTGGGGGTGCCGCGATGGCCGGTCCGGTCCAGAAGCGGCAGGCCGATCTCGTCCTCCAGCTGTTTGACCGCCTTGCTGACGGTCGATTGGGTGGCGAACACCACCGACGCCGCCCGCGAGAATCCTCCCTGGCGGACCACTTCGACGAAGGCGCGCAAGGTGCGTAGGTCCATGATTATTCCATATACGACTTGAATATATTCAATCAATTCATTTTGAGAATTGGCTGCCGCACCCTAGATAGGGAGGGGAAAGGATGATCCCATGCCCCTGTTTGTCGCCCTCCGCCGCCATCTTCGCGCCAGCCGCCTGGCTCAGATCGGGCTGGTGATGGGGTTTTGGCTGGTGGGCAACGGGGTGGCCCGCCTGACCGGCTGGCCCGTTCCCGGCGGCATTTTCGGCATGGGGCTGGTGCTGATCCTGCTGGCGGCGGGCGGTCTCAACCTGCGCAGCCTGCGCCGGGGCGCCGACTGGTTCCTGGCCGACATGCTGCTGTTCTTCATTCCGGCGGTGCTGGCGGTGCTCAATTACCCCGATCTGGCGGGAATGCTGGGGGTGAAGATCGTCGCCATCATCGGTGTCAGCACCGTCCTGGTCATGGCGGTGACGGCCCTGGTGATCGAGTGGGGGCTCAAATTATCACCAATCCGCGATGAGCGAAGCTCATCGCTAGGCGCAAGGCGCCGCGCGGCTGATGCCGCGGGAGCCCGAGCGAACGGAGTGAGCGCCCGGCGATTGAGGGCGATATCGACTGAAAGATACAACAATGGAATGGACTGACCCGATCATGCAGGCGCTGTTCTGGTCGGCGGCCACCATCGCCGCCTATGGACTGGGCAAGCGCCTCGACCGCCGGCTGCGGCAATGGTGGACGGCGCCGATGATCGTCGCGCCGGTGCTGCTGATCGCCCTGGCGCTGGCCCTTCACGAATCCTACGGCGCCTATATCCGCGATACCCATTGGCTGGTGGCGCTACTGGGGCCGGCGATGGTGGCCTTCGCCATTCCGGTCTGGGAGCAGCGGGCGCTGATCCGCCGCCACTGGCTGGTGCTGCTGGCGGCCATTCTGGCCGGATCGGTCACGGCGATGGCGTCGGTATGGGGCCTGTCCGAAATCCTGGGAGTGGACGGCGCCCTGCGCCTCAGCCTGATGCCCCGGTCCATGAGCACGCCCTTCGCCATGACCGTCTCGGCCGATTTCGGCGGCATCCCGTCCCTGACGGCGGTGTTCACCGTCGTGACCGGCATTGTCGGCGCCAGCCTGGGCGGTCTGCTGCTGCGGGTTCTGCCGGTGCGCTCGAATCTGGCACGGGGCGCGGTGCTGGGTATGGGGGCGCACGGGGTCGGCGTCGCCCGCGCCCATGGATTGGGGCGCGAGGAAGGATCGGTGGCCGGGCTGGTGATGGTGCTGGTGGGGGTGGTCAATGTCCTGGCGGCGCCGCTGGTGGCGTGGCTGCTGTGACCCGGGAGCAAAGCTCACGATCGCAGTTGCGCGGGCGCCGGGCCGTTTCGGTGGTGAAATAATGCGGCGGTTTGATGGCCGGATTCACAGCGGCGCGCTGGATCGTTTTGGAAGCGGTTAGAACGCGATGGCGGCGATCAGGTCGAATCGCGAAACGATTCGACCTGATCGCATCCGGTTTTAGACCGTGACGCAGAAAATCTGCATCACGGTCTAAACGCTTTATATTTGGCCCTCGCCGGGCGCAGCCGTCCGGCTGCTTGGCCGCTCGCTCAATGCTCGCCGGAGCGACGCGTCCAAGATTTAACCAGACGTTTCAGATTTCAGGCGCGTCGCTCTAATACCCGCCCTTGCGCTTGGTTTCCGGCAGGCCCGCGATCTTGGTGGCCTGCTTGGACGGCTGCATCGGGAACAGGGCGTACAGATCCTTGGTGGAGACGTTACCCCCCCAGATATCGGTCATGGCCTTGACCATGTGGCGCTCGTTGGGCTGCGTCCCGCCATTGTCGAAATATTCTTCGCGCAGGTAGTTGAGCAGGTCCCAATGGCGCTGGGTCAGTTCGCCGATGCCTTCGGCCGCGGCGATCTCGCGAGCAATGTCCTCGCTCCAATCCTCGGTTTTGACAAGATAGCCGTTGCCGGTCTTCTCAAGGTCGGCATACCCCATGGTCAAGTCCTCCTGACAGCCCGCCAGCGCGGGTCGTTGTTCATTTCCGGGTTTAATGTAGGGCGGCCACCGCCGCTTTCCCAGTGGCCGCGAACATAGCGCGGCCAGCCTTCCATGGCGATAGGGGGATTGGGACGGCGTTCGATAAGTTGGGCGTCCGGTCCCGACGCCTGGTTTCAGGCGTCGGGACGGATCGTCAGGCGCGGCCGACCGCGCGCAATACCGGCGTCGATTCGTCCACGGCTTCGCCGGCGATGGAGGCCAGCATCTCGTGGTCGAGGACGCGCACCGCATTGGCGGCGGGCAGGGCGATGGCGCCCAGATGCTTCATCTGCGAGAACATGCGACTGACCGTTTCCAGGGTCAGGCCCAGGTAATCGCCGATATCGCCCCGGGACATGTCCAGGTGGACGAAGGCGCTGTCGGGGGCGTGACGGATCATCTCCATCAGGAACGACGCCACCTTTTCCAAAGCGGTCTTGCGCCCCAACAGCAAGAGCTGGTCATGGGCGGCATCCAGCCGCTGGCAGGCGATGTCGCGCAGGCGCCGGCCGAAATCGGGATCCTTGTCGGCGATGCGTTCCAGACGGTTGCGGGGATAGCGCACCACCTTGGTGTCGCCCAGGGCCTCGGCGGCGAAACGATGGGTCGGGCCGGCTTCGAAGCCGAAGAAATCGCCGGGAAGGAGAAAGACCCCGATCTGGCGTCTGCCATCGGGCATGATGCGGTAAAGGCACGCGGTTCCCGATACGATCCGGTACCAGGCGTCGGTTTCGTCGCCTTCCGCATAGATGCGGCCGTTGCGGGACAGGGATTGAATGGTTCCGAGCGACCGCAGGATGTCGGCATCGCCGGCGGCGTCGGCATTGAGGCATACGGCCCCGGAGGAAGGGTGCATCGCTATGGTTTGCGTCGACATAAGATGCCTCGCGCTCTCGGAAAATCCTGGAATTCAGGAATACGAGTCCGCGCGCCTTGATACCATTCGCAATGTCCCGTACGTAAAAACCACTAATAAAATAGAGTTATTCCAGTGCGCGGCCGATGGCGGCCAGCAGAGCGCCGCGCTCCAGGGGTTTTTCCAGGATGGCGGTCATTCCCGCTTCCTCGGCGCGCCGGCGCATGGCCGGGTCGAGGCTGCCGGTGATCAGGATGGCCGGCAAGGCGACGCCCCGCCGGCGCAACCGGTCGAGCAGATCCAGGCCGTTCATGCCGGGCAGATGGTAATCGAGCACCAGGCATCCCGCCGCCAGTTGATCGTGCTCCAGCACTTCGTCGGGTGTCTCGTAGGTGAGAACCCGGTAACCGCTCGGTTCCAGCAAAAAAGCCAGAGAAAGGCGCACGGCCGCATCGTCTTCGACGATGTGGATGGCGGGGTGGGCGTTTGCGAGCGGCGGCGCCACGGCGAATAGATGTCCCATGCGGGTGTCCCAGAGCTTGCCGGCGCCGGATCGCCGTCGCCGCCTGTATCAGTAAATACGATCCACAACCGTCGCATATTGACGCAGATCAAGTCAGCAGGCCGGTTCCTACAGCGAAGATGGCGATCCGCACCAGATCGGACAAGCTTTTGGCGCGGGTTTTCTCCATGACCCGGGCGCGATGGACTTCGACGGTCCTGGCGCTGATCCCCAGATTGTAGGCGATGGTCTTGTTGGGATAGCCGGCCAGAAGCCCGTCCAGAACCTCGCGTTCGCGCGGAGTGAGGGCCGCCATTCGGGTCGCCGCTTCGGATACGGCGCGCTCGGTCATCAGGTCGTTGTGGTTGCGGTCGAGCGCCGCTTCCACGGCGGCGATCAGGGGGGCGCGCGTAAATGGCTTTTCAATGAAATCGACGGCGCCGGCTTTCAACGCCTGCACCGCCATGGCCACCTCGCCGTGGCCGGTCATCATGACCATCGGCAAAGCGACGTTGCGGGCCTTCAATATTTCCTGAAGCTCCAATCCGTCCATGCCCGGCATGCGGATGTCGGTGAGCACGCAGCCCGGCGCGTCGAGATCGGCCCGGTCGAGAAAGTCCTGCCCCGAATCGTAGGTGGCCACCGTGAGATTGGCGGCGTCCAGCAGGAACGCCACCGAATCGCGGACCGATGGATCATCGTCGATGACATGGACCATCTGCCGGGCCCGGATGGGAGCGTCAGGTGTCGTCGTCGCCTCCCGTCGATGGAATGGGCAGGGTGAAGCGGAACGATGTGCCGCCATCGGCGCCCGCCTCGACCCACAGGCGCCCGCCATGGCCTTCGACGATGGTCCGGCAGGTGACCAGACCGATCCCCATGCCCTGGCGCTTGGTGGTGAAGAAGGGCTGGAACAGTTTGGCGGCGACGTCCTTGGCGATGCCGGGACCGCTGTCGGTGACGCTGAACTCGACCTCGCCTTCCCGGCCGCGGGTGGCGATGGTCAGATTGCGCTTTTCGCAGACCTCCATGGCCTCGATGGCGTTGCGGATCAGGTTCAGCAGCACCTGCTGGATCTGGATGCGGTCGGCCAGCACGTCGGGTTGGGAATGGTCGATGGTGGTCGTCACCGTGACGCCGTGCGAACGCGCGCCCGTCAGGGCCAGGGCGCAGGCCTCCTCGACGATGCGGGCGACGCTTTCCAAATGGGTGTCGCTTTCGCCGCGCCCCAGGAAATTGCGCAGGCGGCGGATGATCTCGCCGGCGCGCAGCGCCTGTTCGGCGCCCAGATCAAGGGCGCGGCGCACCTGGTCGAGCCGTGGCGGATCGTTGTCGAGCAGGTCGCGCCCGCCTTCCAGGTAGTTCACCACCGCGGTCAGCGGCTGGTTCAGTTCATGGGCGAGCGCCGCGCCCATCTGGCCCATGGCGGACAGACGCGAAACCTGGAGCACCTCGTCCTGCAATTCCCGCAGGCGGGCTTCGGTCTGCTGCCGCTGGGTCAGGTCGTGGGCGAAGCCGGTGAACAGGGTGTGGCCGTCGCGACGGACTTCGCCCACCGACAGTTCCATGGAAAAAAGTTCGCCGTTCTTGCGCCGTCCGACCACGGCGCGCGTGGTTCCCACCACCCGGCTTCGGCCGGTATTCAAATACCGGCAAAGGTGGGCGGCGTGGCCGGCGTCGGGCGTGTCGGGCATCAGCAAGTCGACGTTTTTGCCCAGGATTTCGGCGGCGTCATAGCCGAACAGGCGTTCCGCGGCGACGCTGAAGGAATGGACGACGCCGGTTTCGTCGATGACGATCATGGCGTCGGGGACGGTGTCGAGAATCGACCGGAAATGGGCCTCGCGTTCCTGCAGGGACAGGCGCGCCTCGGTCTCGACGGTGACGTCGGTATGGATGACCAGGGCCCCCCTGGTTTCGCCCTGGGGGGCCGGGACCACGGCGCAGCGAAAATGACCGTATTGCCCGTCGCCGTTTCGAGGGCGGTCGTAGGAAACGGTGGCGCCGTTGCCTTCGCCGTCGAGCAGCGCGGTGACGGCGTCGGCCACCAGTTTCGCCTCGGAAACGGGTGAAGCGGCGCAAGCCTGGCGGTAATCCGCGCCCAATGCGCAATCGTGCCCGATAAAGCAGTCGCGCCGCGCCGCCACTTCCCACGCATCGTTGAGGGCGGTGACGATGCCGGTTTCATCCAGCAAAGCGATGGCCATCGGCAGGGCGTCAAAAACCGAACGCAGCCGATTGGCGCAATCCAGCGAATCCTCATCTGGAAATACGATTTGCTTCACCACACGGAAATCCCGTACCGGGCGACCGAAATCAAAGGCTCATCCCTCCTCCCGGGCATTGCCCCATGGTCGCTATGGGCCTGAAGGTAGCAACCTTCCAAGTGGGCGGCAACGGGATAGGAAAAGGCGGTTTGCCGCGCCGTGCGGTCCTCGGGTTGGAACGAGGCGAAAGGGGCGGGAGAATTTCGCCGCTTTCTGGTATCGATACAAAGGGATTGCAACGAGACGGGGCCGATGGCGGATACGGTACGGAATGGCGGGGCCGACGCCCTGTATGGATTGGGTGTGGCCGCGATTCGGGCCGGTGACGCGGCCGGCGGCGAGGCCCTGCTGCGCCGTGCCCTGGCGGCCATGCCAGAGATGGCGGAAAGCCATAACGCCCTGGGCATCGCGCTTCAGCACCAGCACCGTTTCGATGAAGCCGTCGCCTGTTATCGCCGGGCCATCGCGCTGAAGGCCGATTACGCCGCCGCTTTCGGCAATCTGGGGGCCGCGCTTCAATCCCAGGGGCGCATGGACGAGGCGATGGCCTGTTACCAGGACATTCTGGCCCGCTGGCCGAACCACGCGGATGCCCGTTACAATCTGGCCAACGCCTTTCAGACGTCGGGCCGAATCGCGGAGGCGGAAGACGCCTATCGCGCGGTGCTCGCCCGTAATCCCGCCCATGCCGACGCGCTGAACAATCTGGGCATCGTTCTGCGCGACCAGGGCCGCCTCGACGAGGCCCTGGCCGCCTATCGTCTGGCCATCGGTCTGCGTCCCAACGATGCCGGATTCCATTACAATCGCGCCCTGGCCCAGCTCGAGGCGGGGGAGGGTGCCGGCTGGGCCGAGCATGAATGGCGTTTCGCCGCCGGCGTCACGCCCCCCCGCGATTGTGCCCAGCCGCCGTGGCGGGGCGAGAATCCTTCCGGCGCCACCATCCTGGTCTGGGCCGAACAGGGATATGGCGACACCCTGCAATTCGCCCGCCTTGCGCCGCGATTGACGGCGCTGGGCGCCAAGGTGGTGTTGGAGGTGCAGCCCGAACTGGTGCGCGTCCTGTCCGGCCTGCCCGGCATCGACAGGGTCATCAGCCGCGGCGACGCCGTGCCCGCCTTCGACTTTCATGTGGCGCTGCTGAGCCTGCCGGCGTTGCTGGGCATCGATCCCAAGGCGCCCACGGGATTGACGCCGCTTTCCGTGCCCGGCGATCTGGTTCCCGCCTGGCGCGAACGCCTGGGGGGTGCCGTCAAACCCCGTATCGGGCTGGTCTGGGCCGGCAACCGCCATCAGCGCAACGATGCCAACCGCTCCATGCCCTGGCGGGAAGCGTCCGTCCTCGCCGCCCGGACCGATGTCGAAATGGTGTCGTTGCAGGTGGGCGCGGCGGCGGGCGAGGCGATCGCGTCGGGCTCGGCCATGCCCGATCTGTCGCCCTTTCTCACCGATTTCGCCGAAACCGCCGCCGCCCTGGAGACGCTTGATCTGCTGGTGTCGGTCGATACCGCGCCGGCCCATCTCGCCGGCGCCCTGGGACGGCCGGTCTGGACCATGCTGTGTTTCGCGCCCGACTGGCGCTGGCGGCGCGAGCGCTCCGATTGTCCCTGGTATCCCGGCATGCGCCTGTTCCGCCAGCCCCGACCGGGGGATTGGGGGGCGGTGGTGGCCGGGATCGGGGACGGTCTCGCCCGTCTGGCCGCCGGCGACCGCTCCGTTCTGAAGGGCGATGCGCCGGGGCCGGAGAGCGGGTCGTGACCATCCTTTCGCGGCTCGCGGGGGTTCTGGCGGCGATCGTGCTGACGGCGATGGCGGCGCACGCGACGCAGCCGCTGGTGCTGGGCGGCCGCCTCGACGGCATCTCCCTGTCGTCCCGTTTGATGGTGCTGGAGGATGGCGGCCGATCCCTGTCCTTCGCCCAGGTGTCCAGTGCGGCCGGTCTGGCCCGGTTCCGGCCTTTGGGGGCGGCGCACACCGCGCGCGGGGTGTCGTCTTCGGTCTGGTGGCTGACCTTCACCGTGACCAATCCCACCGCCGCCGCCATTTCCTGGCGGTTGCAGGTTCGCAATTCCCAGGCCGGCAAGGTCGATCTTTTTTGGGTGAGGCGCGACGGCACGGTCCGGATGGTGCCGGGCGGGCTGGCGGAGAAGCCGGATATCCGCATCCGGGACGGCCGCTATCCGGTGTTTCCCGTGACGATCGGCCCGCATCGCAGCCGGCGCCTGTTCGTCCGCATCGCCTACGCCCAAGCCGGCCTGATCAATCTTTCGCTCAGAGCCTGGAGCGCCGGGGCCCTGGCCCTGCATGAAAGCCGGATCGGTATGGCCGACGGCGTTCTGATCGGCGCCGCCGCCATGGCGGTGCTGTACAATTTCGTGCTCTACGTTTTCACCCGGAACCGGTCGTTCGGCTGGTATTTCCCCTATGCCTTGTCGGCCTGCCTGCTGGGGTTGGCGATGACGGGACTGGGGTACCGCTTCCTGTGGTCGGGCTCGCCCTTCGTCACCCGATGGGCCTTTCAGGCGGGGGTGACGGCGACCCAGGTGTTCGCCCTGCAATTCTCGCGGGTCTTTCTCGATACGCCGCGTCTGACGCCCGTCATCGACCGGATCATGCTGGCGCTGATGGCGGTGGCGGCCGCCACTTTGCCGCTCACCGCCTTTGGCGCCCGCGGCGTGTCGGTGACGATCCTGTCGGTGATCGGGCTGATTCTGGGCGTTCTGCCGGTTTTGGGTTTTCATATCTGGCGCCGGGGGCGGACCGAGGCCCGGACCTTCGCCGTGGTCTGGTGTCTGTGGGCGGCGTCGATGGTGGTTTCGACCTTGCGCATGCGGGGGATCGTTCCCGATACCGACCTGACGGTGTGGCTGCCGCGGGCGGGAATTCTGCTGGAATCGACCCTGTTGTCCTTCGCCATGCTCGATCAGATCGCCACCCTGCGCCGCCAGAAGCTGCGGGCCGAGGAACGGGCGCGGCGCGTGTCGGAACGCTCCCGGGCCGAGTTGGAGGTTCTGGTGAAGGACCGCACCCGCGACCTGGAACTGGCCCACCGCCAGGCCGAGCAGCTGGCCCTGACCGATCCCCTGACGGGCATCGACAACCGTCGCGCCTTCGGCATGCGCATGATCCAGGCCGTGGCCCTGGCCCGGCGCTATCGCCATTCCCTGTCGGTGGCCCTGCTCGACATCGATTTCTTCAAGCGGATCAACGATACCCATGGCCATGCGGCGGGGGACGCGGTGCTGAACACCCTGGCGGCGACGGTCAGGATGCGCATCCGCGCCACCGATCTATGGGGCCGCATCGGCGGCGAGGAATTCGCGCTCGCCTTTCCCGAAACCGGTCTGGCCGAGGCCGCGAGCCTTGCCGAAACCCTGCGCGCCGAAATCCAGGCGCTGACCATCGCCCTGCCCCAGGGCGCCATGCGCGTGACGGTCAGCATCGGCATCGCCGAACTGCATCCCGACGATGCCGATCACGAAGCCCTGCTGCGTCGCGCCGACCGCGCCCTGTACCGGGCCAAGGAGGCCGGCCGCAACCAGGTCATTTGCGATCGCGTCGGGTCGCGGGAGATCGCCTCCGAGATCTGAGCGCGTCGCCGGTTCCCGCCGGCTGCCAGGCCGGAACCAGATGGCGTTTGCCGTTGCCGATCAGATCGGCGCGGCCCATGCGCTTCAGGGCTTCGCGCAGGACCGGCCAGTTTTCGGGATCGTGATAGCGCAGGAACGCCTTGTGCAGACGCCGCTGTTTCAGGCCCTTGGGCGTGACCACCCGTTCGCCGCCGTCGCGCCGGATCGGGCCCAAGGGGTTGTGGCCGCTGTGATACATGGCGGTTGCCAGCGCCATGGGCGAGGGCAGGAAGGTCTGCACCTGATCGGGGCGGAATTCATGGCGCTTCAGCCATAGGGCCAGGGCCAGCATGTCCTCGTCGCTGGTGCCGGGATGGGCGGCGATGAAATAGGGGATCAGGTAAAGTTCCTTGCCGGCTTCACGGGCGAAGCGATCGAACAGGGATTTGAAGCGGTCATAGGCGCCGATCCCCGGCTTCATCATCTTCGACAGCGGTCCCGCCTCGGTATGTTCCGGAGCGATCTTGAGATAGCCGCCGACATGGTGGGTCACCAATTCCCGGATATAGGCCGGGCTTTTGACCGCCAGATCGTAGCGCACGCCGGACGCGATGCTGATCCGCTTGATGCCGGGCAGGTCGCGGGCCTTGCGGTAAAGCTGGATCAGGGGCTGGTGGTCGGTGTTCAGATTTTTGCAGATATCGGGATAGACGCAGGACAGGCGCCGGCACAAACGCTCGGTGGCGGGATCGGAACAGGCCAGCCGCCACATGTTGGCGGTGGGGCCGCCCAGGTCCGAGATGGCGCCGGTGAAACCCTCGGTGCGGTCGCGGATGGCCTCGATCTCGCGCAGGATCGAGGTTTCCGACCGGCTTTGGATGACCCGCCCCTCATGTTCGGTGATCGAACAGAACGAACAGCCGCCGAAACAACCGCGCATGATGTTGACCGAAAAGCGGATCATCTCCCAGGCGGGAATGCGGGCGCCGTCATAGGCGGGATGAGGCGCGCGGGCGTAGGGCAGTTCGTAGACGGCGTCCAGCTCGGCGGTGGACAGGGGGATCGGCGGCGGGTTGACCCATACGTCGCGATCGCCGTGGCGCTGGACCAGCGGCCGGGCGTTGCCGGGATTGCTTTCCAGGTGGAGCAGGCGTGAGGTCTGGGCGTAAAGGGCGGGATCGGCGACCACCTCGTCATACGAAGCCAGACGCAGCACCGCCGGGCCGGTCTCGGAGACGGCGGCCGGTACCGCCCGTTCCAGATCGGTTCCGTCCCGTTCGGTCCAGCCGTCGGGCACCGCGCCGCGCATCAAGGCGGTGCCGCGGATATCGTCGATTTCGGCCGGTGTGCCGCCGGCGGCCAGACGATGGGCGATTTCGACCACCGCGCGCTCGCCATTGCCGTAGACCAGCAGGTCGGCCTTGGCGTCGGCCAGGATCGAACGGCGCACCTTGTCCGACCAGTAATCGTAATGGGCGATGCGCCTCAGCGACGCCTCGATGCCGCCCAGCACCACCGGCACGTCGCGCCAGGCTTCGCGGCAGCGCTGGGCATAGACCAGCACGGCGCGGTCCGGCCGCTTTCCGCCCTCGGCGTCGGGGGTATAGGAATCGTCGTGGCGCAGGCGGCGGTCGGCGGTGTAGCGGTTGACCATCGAATCCATGTTGCCGGCGGTCACCCCGAAAAACAGGGTGGGGCGGCCCAGCGCCTTGAACGCCGTCGCATCGCGCCAGTCGGGCTGGGCGATGATGCCGACCCGGAAGCCGTGGGCCTCCAACAGGCGGCCGATCACCGCCATGCCGAAACTGGGATGGTCGATATAGGCGTCGCCGGTGACCAGGATCACGTCGCAGGCGTCCCAGCCCAGCAGATCCATTTCGGCCCGGCTCATGGGCAGGAACGGGGCGGTGCCGAAGCGGTGGGCCCAGTGGCGGCGATAGGAAAAAAGAGGTTTGGGCGTTTCGGTCACGGGTGTCATCGAATGATCGGGCCTTCGCGGCGGCCGGCGAAGATCGCTATCATGTGGGACCCGAAAAGGCGACCGTAAAGGTGGGGCGATGAGAACGGCTAAGCGCGTGATGGCCGGTTTGGCGCTGGCATGGGCGTTGGCGTGGCCGGTTGCCGGGGCTTCGGGCGCGGCGGCGGCGGTGCCGCTCAAGGACCGGCAAATGGTGGTCTTCTACGTCGATCCGTCGATCAACCAGATCAACGCCGCCCATAACTACGCCCCCGAAACTTTCGCCCGCGCCAAGGCGGCCGGATGGCCCGTCACCATCAAATCGGCGATGGCCGGCGGGCTGATCCTGCTCAGCCTGCAATCGGTGGCGGTGTGCAACCGGGTGAAGGGCTGCCCGCTTCTGGTGTTCACCAACATCTTCCAGCCGCCGGTGCTGACCAGCATGTCGTTCGAAAACGTCCTGATCGAATATTACCATCACAGCCGTTCGGTGGTTCTGCGCACGGAGGGTCCCGATCGCGATTGCTCTATCCCGCCGGTGGGGCGCTCGGTGTGCCGGGTGGTTCCGCGGCAATAAGCGGCAAATCCCCGTCGCGCAGGGTCAGAATCATGGCGGTGCCGCGCCCCGCCGCCGAATCGATGGCGATGGAGCCGCCGAAATGGTGGGTGATGCGTCGGCACAGGGTCAGGCCGATGCCCGTTCCCTCTTTTTCGGCGCCGGGATCGAGGCGCTGGAAGATCTCGAAAATCTTTTCGTGATATTCGGCGGCGATGCCGATGCCGTTATCAGAGACCGTGATCCGCCAGTTGCCCGCGGGCGTGCGTCCGGCCTCGACGGCGATCCTGAGACGACGGTCCGGCGACCGGTATTTCAGGCTGTTGCCGATGAGGTTCTGGAACAGGCTGACCAGCAGCGAACGCTCGGCCAGGACCACCGGCAACGGGCCGATGTGGATGTCGGGATCGGTCTCGTCGATGTCCCGCTTGAGATTGGCGATGGCCTGGGTCACGGCGTCGGAAACGGCGATCGGGCTCAAAGGGCGCGTCTGGTTGGCCACGCGCGAATATTCGAGCAGATCGGTGATCAGCCCCATCATTCGTTTCGATCCGTCGACGATCAGGGAAATGAATTCGTCGGCATCGGCGTCCAGCTTGTCCCGATAATTGCGATCCAGAAGCTGGGTATAATTCATCACGTTTCTGAGCGGCGTCTGCAAATCGTGGGAGGCGACATAGGCGAATTGTTCCAGGTCGGCATTGGACTGGACCAGCATTTCCGTTTTTTCACGCATGGCCTCGGTGGCGGCGATGCGTTCGCTGATGTCGCTGAAAATGCCGACATAATGGCCGACGGTGCCGGTCTCGTCCTTGACCGCCGAAATCGACAGCCATTCGGGGATGACCGTGCCGTCCTTGCGCCGGTTCCAGATTTCGCCGCTCCAGTGGCCGATCCCGGCGATTTCGTCCCACATGGCCCGGTAAAAGGCCGGATCGTGGCGGCCCGACGAAAACAGGCGCGGGGTCTTGCCGACGATTTCCGACGCCTCGAAACCGAGCAGGCGGGTGACGGCCCGGTTCAGCGAAACGATGCGCTCTTCGGCGTCGACGATCAGGATTCCCTCTTCGGCGCCGTCGAAGGCCTTTTCGTGCAGGCGCAGCATTTCCCGCGCCTTGGCCCGCTCCAGAACGATGCCGACGATCCAGGCGCCGATTTCAAGCAGTTTGCGGTGAAAGGCGCTGGGCGAACGATGCTCGAAGCTGGACAGGGCGAACGAGCCGATCACCGCGCCCTCGGCCGACAGAATGGGCATCGACCAGCAGGAGCACAGATTGAAATCGTAGGCGAATTGCCGCAGATCGTTCCAGCGCGGATCGGTGAAGGTGTCGCGGACGAATTGCGGGCTGCCGCGGAACACCGCATTGCCGCAAGACCCGCCGCCCGGTCCCGGCCGCAGGCCGCCCAGCCGTTCGATGCCTTCGGGCGGGATATGGGGGGCGGCGTAAACCGACAGGTGTTCGCCGGTGGGGTCGAGCAGCATCACCGACCCCACGGCATTGGGCAGCAATCGTTCGGCGATGGTGCAGACCTGATCGACGATCGCCCGGGTGTCGCCGCCGCGGGCCACCGCTTCGAGCAACCCATGCTGAAGGTGCAGGATTTTTTCCTGCTCCTCGGTCGAAAGGGTGCCGTAAAGCGCCGTCCCGCCGCTCGGGGGGGATAATTCCGCCTCGCCCGTCTCCGTTGATTTCGCTGTGCTTTCCATCGCCCGCGCCCCCGGTTGATGGCCCCTATCCCACATATATCTTAAGGATATGATGGGAGTCCCGTCAGGGGTCGTCAACAACCGTTACGGCTGGGCGCCCGCCGCCGGCAGACCCAAGCCATGCCAACGCAGCATGCCTCCGGCAAGGTTGGCGATTTTGGCGAAACCGGCGCGGCGCAGGATGACGACGGCCTGGGCCGACCGGCCCCCCGCCCGGCAGATGGTGACGATCGGCCGATCGCGCTCCAACCCCTGGGCCCGGTCCGCCAACTGGTCCAAAGGAATGGGGACGGCGCCTTCGATATGGCCGAGGGGGCCGTCGAATTCGCCGGTGTCGCGGACGTCGATCATCTGCACCTGATCGCGATTCTCCTCGACCCATTGCGCCGGGACCTCCCAGAAACCGGCGAAAGTCGGCGATAACGGCGCCCAGGACGGCTCGTCCTCGGGGGTGGCGCCGTCTTCCGGCTGGCCGCAGCGCAGATTGGCCGGCACGGCGATGTCGATCTTGCCGGGATGGGGAAGCCCCAGATTGTTCATGGCGCCGACGAAATCGCCTTCGGACAGGTCGCCGCCCAGCCTGGGGTTGAACTGTTTTTCCTCGGCGACGGTGGTGACGGTGGCGCCCCGGTAATCATGGCCGGGATAAAGCAGGCAGGTGTCGGGCAGGGTGAAGATGCGCTCATGGACCGACTTGTACAAAGCCGGCGCGCTGCCGCTTTGGAAATCGGTGCGGCCGCAGCCGCGGATCAGCAGGCAATCGCCGGTAAACGCCATGGTCTCGTCGTCGAGCACGTAGGTCAGGCAACCGGCGGTATGGCCGGGCGTGGCGCGGACCAGCAGGCGCCGCCGGCCGAAGGCGATGGCGTCCCCATCCCGCAACAGGCGGTCGGCGCCCTGGGCGCCGCCGGCCTCGGCGATGGCGATATCGCTGCCCAGGCGTCGCTTGAGCAGCCAGGCGGCGGTGACGTGGTCGGCATGGACATGGGTGTCGGCCGTGGCCCGCAGGGTCAGCCCCATTTCGTGCAACAGCGCGCAGTCCCGGCGCGCCTGCTCGAATACCGGATCGATCAGAACCGCTTCGCCGGCATCGGCCAGCAGATAAGTGTAGGTCGAAGAGGCCGGATCGAAAAGCTGCCGGAATATCATGCTCATCCTCCGTTGATTTCTGGGGATGAGGAATATGTGGGAAGGGCGGGGCGTCCGGCAAAGGGCGGTCGCCCCGATCTCCGAATTGCGCCCTATACGGTCCCGATGTCGTCGTAGCGTTTGAGCTTGTAGATCGCCAGCGACACCGCCCAGCCCAGCACGAACAGCCCGATGATGCCATAGCCCAGAAGGCCGAAATTGCCGTTGACGGTGCCGATCGTTCGCCAGAACCCGCCGCCCAGTTTGAACTCTCTGCCGATCAGGCCCAAGGTCTCGATGCCGCCGACCACGACGGCGACCATGACCGACAGCGAGGTGATGGTGAGGTTGTAGTAGAGCTTGCGCACCGGCTTGATGAAGGCCCAGTTGTACGCTCCCAACATCAGGACGCCGTCGGCGGTATCGACCAGGGCCATGCCGGCCGAGAACAGGGCCGGGAACACCATGATCGACCACGGCGACAGACCGTTGCCGGCGCTCGCCGCCGAGATGCCGAGCACACCGACCTCGGTGGCGGTGTCGAAACCCAGGCCGAACAGCAGGCCGATGAAATACATGTGCCAGCTTTTGCCGACCAGACGGAACAGTCCGCGGAAAATGCGGGCCAGCACTCCGCCACCGGCCATCAGCATGTCCAGATCGCTTCCGGCCGGCGCCCGGCCGTTGCGGATATGACGGAAGCTCCGCCATGTGCCCTTCAGGATGATCATGTTGATCGCGGCGATGGCGAACAGGAAAAAGGCGGAAACGGCGGTACTGATCACGCCGCCGACGGCCTTCATGTCGCCGAAGTGCCCCCGCAGCGCCGAGGCGGTGACCGCCACCCCCAGGGACAGCAGCACGACGATGGTGGAATGGCCCAGGGAGAAGAACAGGCCCACGCCCGTCGGCCGCTGGTCGCTCTGCATCAGCTTGCGGGTGACGTTGTCGATGGCGGCGATATGGTCGGCATCGACGGCGTGGCGCAGGCCGAATCCGTAGGCGAGCAGGGCGGTGCCCAGCAGCAGCGGATGGGTCCGGAAGGCGACCAGCGCCCAGGCCCAGGCCGCGACGTTGAAGCCGATCAGCCCGGCGCCCATTCCGGCGATTCGGCGTTTCAGGGAAGTGGACGGATGCCCGCGATTAATCGTCACGATGATACCCCTTTCCGTCCGCACACACCCGTGCGGCGCGATGACGTTGCGTCCGGATGCGGAAGGAGGGGGGAGGCGGGGAACGGTCGCGGTAAGCGCGGCCGGGCCTTGCCCGACCGCCCTCCGCAGCCGTTTCAAGCGGTGACGGGCAGGTCTCCTGGCTCGCGGGTCGTCGTTGGTTGCGTCCGGCCTTCCCGGTTGTTCACCAGTGGCACGTTTTGGAACGCGAAACTCGCCGCTCACAGTTGCGGGGGCAGCCACGGCCCGGGCCCCGTTCGGGTCGTCCCTTCCGTGTTCCCTTTTCATCCCGGCGGCTTGGCCGCCGGAAACCCGTCGCCGCCGAGGATGACCGATCCATCCCCCTTTTGTCCAGAATGGGTTGAAAGACGGCTCGGTTTCGACCCGCGGCGCCCGATGGCCAACCAACAAACAAGATAATCGCGCTTCAGCGCAATTATCTGCACAATGCGTCCCCATGGCGACCGACATCAATCAGACCAGCGAGCGCAAACGGCGCCAGGGAGAGGCGCTTCGTGCCAATCTGGCCCGGCGCAAGGATCAGGCCCGGCGGCGGGAACAGGCGGCCGAGAGTTGCGCGGCGGACCCGCCCGCGCTACAACATCCGACCGCCCCTTCGGCGGAGTCTGCCGCAGAGAGTCTTGCCATGTCCGTCCTGCCCGATACCTGGATTCGCACAATGGCGCTGGAATCCGGCATGATCGAGCCCTTCACCGAAAAGCTTCAGCGCGAAGGGGTGATCTCGTACGGCCTGTCCTCCTACGGCTATGACGCGCGGGTGTCGCGGGAATTCAAGATCTTCACCAACGTCGATTCCGCGGTGGTCGATCCCAAGGACTTCTCCCAACAATCCTTCGTCGACCGGGAAACCGACATCTGCGTCATTCCCCCCAACAGCTTCGCCCTGGCGCGGACCGTCGAATTGTTCCGCATTCCCCGCGACGTGCTGGTGATCTGCCTGGGCAAATCGACCTATGCGCGGTGCGGCATCATCGTCAACGTGACGCCGTTGGAGCCGGAATGGGAAGGGCATGTGACCCTGGAATTTTCCAACACCACGCCGCTGCCGGCCAAGATTTACGCCAATGAGGGGGCCTGTCAGTTCATTTTCCTGAAATCCGATTCGCCCTGCGCCGTGTCCTATCGCGACCGCGCCGGCAAATATCAGGGACAGACCGGCGTCACTCTGCCCAAATTGTAAGGGGCCTGTAATCGGAGAGGGGATGCGCCGCAGGGTAATCGGGTGAAGGCGCGTTGGAGCGGAGCGACTAGGCCGTTGAGGCCGCCGCAGCGTGCGGAGAGGCTCCATCGGGGCCTCGGAGCGCAAGCGAGGATAGCCAAGGGCGCGGATGCGACCGCCCGGCGATTGAGGGAAATATACATAATGCAGGGGAAGCGGGTTCACCCGATTCCCCTGGGATGCGCCGCCGGGTGAACCGGCGGTTTTTCGAATTGGATGCGCGAGAATGGCTGAAAAACTGGTGATCGCCCTGCCCAAGGGGCGCATCCTGAAGGAGGCGATGCCGCTGGTGCGCGGCGCGGGAATCCTGCCCGAACCGGCATTCGACGATTCCGGGTCGCGGCTGCTGCGCTTTTCCACCGATCAGGCCCATATCGATCTGATCCGGGTGCGCTCGTTCGACGTGGCCACCTTCGTCGCCTTCGGCGCCGCCCATCTGGGCATCTGCGGCAACGACGTGCTGATGGAATTCGACTATCCCGAGCTTTACGCGCCCCTCGATCTGGGGATCGGCGCCTGCCGCCTGTCGGTGGCCGAACCGGCCGGCATGGCCAAGGACGACGATCCCCGGCGCTGGAGCCATGTGCGCATCGCCACCAAATATCCGGAAGTGACCCGGCGTCATTTCGCCGCCCGCGGCGTGCAGGCCGAATGCGTCAAGCTGAACGGGGCCATGGAACTGGCGCCGACCCTGGGGTTGGCCAGCCGCATCGTCGATCTGGTTTCGACCGGTTCGACCCTGAAAGCCAACGGTCTGGAAGAGGTCGAGATCATCGCCGAGGTGTCCAGCCGTCTGATCGTCAACCGCGCGGCGCTGAAAACCCGGCCCGAGGAGATTTCCGGGCTGATCGACCGTTTCCGCGCCGCCTGCGAGGCCCGCCATGCCGCTTGACCTGGATTCCGGCTCCGTCGATTTCGAGGCATCCTTCACCGCGTTGCTGTCCATGAAACGCGAGAACGACCGCGACGTGAACGAAGCGGTGGCGGCGATCATCGCCGAGGTCCGGGCCCGCGGCGACGAGGCGGTGATCGCCTATACCAGCCGTTTCGACCGTCTGGACCTGACGCCGGCGACCCTGCGGGTGACGCCCGCCGAGATCGAGGGCGCCGTGGCCGCCTGCTCGCCCGAAACCCTGGATGCGCTCGATCTGGCCGCCGAACGCATCCACGATTTCCACGAACGCCAATTGCCCGAGGATTATCACTATCAGGATGTGGCCGGGGTATCGTTGGGGTGCCGCTGGTCGGCGGTGGGCTCGGCCGGTCTGTACGTGCCCGGCGGGACCGCCGCCTATCCGTCCTCGGTGCTGATGAACGCCATTCCCGCCAAGGTCGCGGGGGTCGAGCGGCTGGTGATGGTGGTGCCCTCGCCCGACGGGAAACTCAATCCGCTGGTTCTGGCCGCGGCCCGGGTGGCCGGCATCGACGAAATCTACCGGATCGGCGGCGCCCAGGCGGTGGCGGCCCTGGCCTACGGCACCAGGACCATCGGCGCCGTGGACAAGATCGTCGGTCCCGGCAACGCCTATGTCGCCGCCGCCAAGCGCCAGGTGTTCGGAATCGTCGGCATCGACATGATCGCCGGTCCCTCGGAAATCCTGGTGGTGGCCGACGGCGACAACGATCCCGCCTGGATCGCCGCCGATCTGCTGAGCCAGGCCGAACACGATGCCGCCGCCCAATCGATCCTGATCACCGACGATCGCGCCTTCGCCGCCCGTGTGGCGGAAGCGGTGGAATCCCATCTGGCCGGCCTGCCCCGGGCGGCGACGGCGCGGGCCAGTTGGGACGCGTTCGGCGCCATCATCCATGTCGCCGATCTGGCCCAGGCGGTGCCGCTGATCGACCGGGTCGCGCCCGAACATCTGGAACTGGCGGTGGCCGACCCGGACGCCCTGGCGGCGCGGGTGCGCAATGCCGGCGCCATCTTTCTGGGCCGCTATACCCCCGAAGCGGTGGGCGATTACGTGGGCGGCCCCAATCATGTCCTGCCCACGGCCCGCTCGGCGCGGTTCTCGTCGGGACTGGGCGTGCTGGATTTCATGAAGCGCACCACCCTTCTGGGCTGCGACGCCGATGCTCTTCACGCCATCGGTCCGGCGGCGGTGACCCTGGCCCGGGCCGAGGGGCTGGACGCCCATGCCCTGTCCGTATCCATCCGGCTCAACATAGGGGGATAGGGGTGCCGCGCCGGCAGCGGATCGTCCATCTTCATCTCGACGAGCCGACCCAGGTGCGCCGGCGTCCCGAGGTCGAGCACGAGCGGGCGATCGCCGTCTTCGATCTGCTGGAGGAGAATTATTTCGCCCCGGTCGGCGATTATACCGGACCCTACAGCCTGCATCTGGCGGTCGAGGACAATCGGCTGATCTTCGATATCCGGGGCGAGGATGACGGCCCGCTGTTGGCGGTGCCGCTGCCGCTGACCCCGTTCCGGTCGATCGTCAAAGATTATTTCCTGGTCTGCGACAGCTATTACAACGCCATCCGCCGCTCGTCGCCGTCGCAGATCGAAGCCATCGATATGGGGCGGCGCGGCCTGCACAATGAAGGGTCCACCCTGCTGAAGGAGCGTCTGGCCGGCAAGGTCGAGGTCGATTTCGACACGGCGCGCCGCCTGTTCACCCTGATCTGCGTCCTGCATATTCGCGGCTGACGGGCGATGGGCCTCCCCTCGGCCGTCCTGTTCTGCTGCACGCTCAACGTGATCCGCTCGCCCATGGCCGAGGGCATCTTCAAACGCCTGCACGGCACCCGCGCCTATGTGGATTCGGTCGGCGTGCGCAAGGGCGAACTCGATCCCTTCGTCCTGCAGGTGATGGACGAGATCGGCATCGATCTGTCCCGCCACCGTCCCAAGGTGTTCGAGGAATTGGAGGATGGCAGTTTCGACGTCGCCATTTCGCTGAGCCCCGAGGCCCAGCACAAGGCGGTGGAACTGACCCGCGACCGCTCCTGCGAGGTCGAATATTGGCCGACCTTCGATCCGTCGATCGTCGAGGGTAACCGCGATGTCCGGTTGGACGCCTATCGCGCCGTCCGCGACCAGTTGATGCGGCGCATCGCCGAACGCTTTCCGCCGCCGCGTCTGGCGCGGGAATAGGCTCGGAGCTTGTAAATCAATCGAACTTGCGAAAGAACGCCCATTGGAAACATTGGCGTTTTTCCGTCGATTTCACGCCGGATGGGCATTCTTTCACAAACTCTCAGGGCCGATTGCCTCGTGAGGCGAATCAGTGCATATTTGCCTCAACAAATGAGGCGAATATGTATATTTGGGAGCTGCCGGACTGGCCAAAATTCCGTTGGGAGGATTCACGTCTGATCGAGCCCCTCGGCGTCGCCCATCGCAAGGAAGGGTGGCTGCTGGGCAGCATGGCCCGGCTGGGATTCGACCTCAAGCTGACCGCCGAGGTCGAGGCGGTCACCGAGGAAGCCTTGAGGTCCTCGGAGATCGAAGGTGAAATACTGAACCGCGAAAGCGTGCGATCGTCAGTGGCACGGCGGTTGGGCGTGCCCGACGCGGCGCTGGCACCCGAGGATCGCAAGGTCGAGGGCATAGTTGCCATGACTTTGGATGCGACCAAGAATCAGGCCGAGGCGGTGACGCGCGAGCGTCTTTTCGGCTGGCATGCGGCGTTGTTTCCGACAGGCTATTCCGGCCTGCACCGGATCAAGGTCGGCCAATGGCGCGACGATGCCCAGGGAGCGATGCAGGTTGTGTCGGGGCGGATGGGGAGGGAGAAGGTTCATTACCAGGCTCCGCCGGCCGACCGGGTGGAATCCGAAATGGCTGCATTCCTCGACTGGTTCGAAACGCCGCGCGGGATCGACGGAATCCTGCATGCTGCGGTCGCGCATTTATGGTTCGTGACCATTCACCCCTTCGAGGACGGCAACGGCCGCATCGCGCGGGCGCTCGCCGATATGAGTCTTGCGCGGTCTGAGAATTCCCCGCAGCGCTTTTATAGTTTGGCGAGCGCGATCCGCCGCGAGCGCCCGCAGTATTACGCGACGCTCGAGCGGACCCAGAAGGGCGATCTCGATATCACTGAAAGGCTGGTCTGGTTCGTTGGCTGCTTCTCGGCGGCGATCGACACGGCGGCGGAAGCGTGTCAGGGCGTATTGGCGAAAGCCGACTTTTGGCAGCGTCATTCGCTCACGCCGTTTAATGAAAGGCAGAGAAAGGTTCTCAATCGGTTGTTCGATGGTTTCGAGGGAAAACTTACGGCACAAAAGTGGCGCGCTCTAACCAAGACCTCCCTGCCGACGGCTCAGCGTGACATTAAGGATCTGGTGGATCGCAAGGTGCTGGCGAGGAATGAGGGCGGAAGCAAAAACACCAGTTACCGCATTGTCGATCTGTCCATACCGAACGGAAAAACATAAACGTCGTTGGCCACTCGCCCGTCCTGCGCGGCGGGTCGGAGCGGTGGTCCAACCCCGGAAGGTTGGACCAATTTGAACTGGGAGCAGGTCAGGATGCCTCTTGATTCTGTTCGCGGGAAGCCTCATACGGTCGCATGATCCGCTCTGCCTCCCCCTCCGTTTCCGGCCGGCTGGTACTGGCCTCGGCCTCGCCCCGGCGCATCGATCTGTTGCGCCAGATCGGCGTCGAGCCCGCCGCCATCGATCCGGCCGATGCCGACGAATCCCCGCTGGCGGGCGAATTGCCCGCCCCCCATGCCGAACGGCTGGCTTTGGTCAAGGCCCGTCTGGTGGCGCCCCGCCATCCCGGCGCCCATGTGCTGGGGGCCGATACGGTGGTGGCCTGCGGCCGGCGCATCCTGCCCAAGGCCGAGGACGAGGCCACGGCGCGGCGCTGTCTGGCGCTGCTGTCGGGACGCCGGCACCGGGTCCATGGCGGGGTCTGCCTGCTGGGGCCGGACGGGCGCGCCACTGCCCGGCTGGTGACCACCATCGTCACCTTCAAGCGCCTGGAGGTGGGCGAGGTCGAGCGTTACATCGCGTCCGGCGAATGGCATGGCAAGGCCGGCGGCTATGCCATCCAGGGGCTGGCGGCCCTGTTCGTGCGGGCGTTGAGCGGCTCCTATTCCAACGTCGTCGGCCTGCCTTTGTACGAAACCGGGGCGCTGCTGCGCGGATCGGGGCTTGATGGACGCGGTTGACGAGATTCTCTACGCCTGGGGGCCGGGGGAAAACCGGCTGGCGCTGCTGGCGCGGGGGCGGTTGTGCGAATTGGCGCTGGAACGCGCCGATCTGGTGGCCGGCGCCGTGTTCCTGGGCCGGGTCACCGAAATCGCGCGGGGCTTCGACGGCGCCTTCGTCGAAATCGGCCGCGACCGTCCCGGTTTCCTCGCCGGCCGCGCCGGGCTGAGCCAGGGCGATACGGTGCTGGTGCAGGTGCGCGCCGACGGAGCCGGCGGCAAGGGGCCGATTCTGACCCGCTCGGTGACGGTGTCGGGACGCTGGCTGGCCTTGTCCCTCGACCGGCCGGGGGTGAGTTGTTCGCGGAAGTTGCCCGCGCCGGAGCAGGAGCGTCTGGGCGCCCTGGCGACGGCATGGTGCGCCGAGGGCGAGGGGTTGGCCGTGCGCACCGCCGCGCGCGGGCGCACCGACGAGGAGATGGCCGCCGAACTGGCCGATCTGCGAACGGATATGGCCGCCATCGCCGCCGGGCGGGCGGAACGGCGCAAGCCCGGCCTGGTGTGGCGGCCGGACATGCTGGCGCGGGTGCTGGCCGACAATCCGGCGGTGACGCGGGTGCGGGTCGATGACGGCGCTCTGGCGGGGCGGCTCAAGGCCCGGTTCGGCGATCTGGTGTCCCATCAGCGGGGCGATCTGCTGGCCGACGTGGAAGAGGATATGGAGGCGGCTCTGGCGCCAGTGGTGGGGCTGCCGTCGGGCGGGCGGCTGGCCATCGAACCGACGGCGGCCCTGACCGCCATCGATGTGGATAGCGGCGGCGGCAAGGCGGCGGAGGCCAACCGCGAGGCGGTGGGCGCCATCGCGCGGCATTTGCGCCTGCGCGCCATCGGCGGTCAGGTGGTGGTGGATTTCGTGTCGGGGGGCAAGGGCGGCATGCCGGCCCTGGCGGCGGCGCTGAAACAGGCGGTCGCGGCCGATCCGGTGCCGGTCCATGTCTATGGCGCGACCCGGCTGGGTCTGGTGGAGGCGGTGCGCGAACGGCGCGGCCCCTCCCTGGCCGAACTGATGGTCGAGAGCGAAACCCGTCCCACTTTGGCGGCGGCGGCCTTCGCCGCCCTGCGCCGGGCGGTGGCCGATTCCGACCGGCGCCCCGGCCGCGCTTTGGCGCTGGTGGCCGCCCCCGATCTGGCCGGCGCCCTGCGGTCGCGCTGGGGCGACGCCGTGGCCGAGGCCGAGGCGCGCATCGGCCGGCCTTTGGCGATCCGCACTGATGCGGGCCGCGCCCGCGACGACGTGGCCATATTGGAGGACCAGGGATGACGGGCGACAAGGACAAGGGCGCGGCCAAACCCTGCCCGGTCTGCGGCCGCCCGGCTGACCCCCGCGCCCGGCCCTTCTGTTCGGCCCGCTGCGCCGACATCGACCTGCATCGCTGGCTGGGCGGCGTCTACCGCATCGAGGAGGAGGGGGACGAGGCGGTCCAATTTCCCGAAGAGGATGAGGAATAGCGGATAGCGGTCCGTGATGGAAATTCGGGCCGACGCCCCTTGTCACGGGCGGGAAATCCGATTATAAGCGCAACCTCCCCGCCGCGAGCGGCCGGGCGCCCAGGTAGCTCAGTTGGTAGAGCATGCGACTGAAAATCGCAGTGTCGGTGGTTCGATTCCGCCCCTGGGCACCACTTCAAGCCCCTGAAAGGTAGCGCCTTTCGGGGGCTTTCCATGTTCCGTCCCGCCGCGTCCGCGCCATTCCCCTTAGAGCCCGACCCAAAAATCGGCGGGGTGAGCCGAAAATGGCGGTTTTCGAGAACCGCAGCGGAGCGTACTTTATGTACGTGAACAGCGGAAGCGCAGAAAACCGCCATTTGCAGGCCGCCCTGGCGATTTTCGGGTCGGGCTCTTACGGGTGGGGCCGGGATCGGGTTATCCTGCCGTCGATCGGGGGCGGATGGGCCGTCCATTCGGGAAATGTCGGTGAAGATGAACGGTAAGCTGCCCACCGGCTGCTCCGGCGATTGCGCCAATATCGAGCAATTCGATTTCGTCATGGCCTTTCAGCCGGTGGTCGATATCGGCAAACGGCGCATTTACGCCTATGAAGCCCTGGTTCGGGGGCCTGACGGCCAGGGCGCCGCATCGGTGCTGGCCGGCGTGTCGGACCGCAATCTTTACGCCTTCGATCAGGCATGCCGGGTCAAGGCCATAGCCACGGCCGCCCGGCTGGGCCTCGACCGCCGCCTCAACATCAATTTCCTGCCCAATGCCGTTTACCACCCGGAGGCCTGCCTGCGCCTGACCCTGGCCGCCGCCGAGGAACACGCCTTTCCCCGCCACCTGATCACTTTCGAATTCACCGAGGACGAAAAGATCATTGATCGCGAGCATCTGAAATCCATCATCCTGGCCTATAAAGGCCACAATTTCATGACCGCCCTCGACGATTTCGGCGCCGGCTTCGCCGGCCTGGCGCTGCTGGCCGATTTCCAGCCCGATTACATCAAGATCGACCGCTGTCTGGTCAGCGACGTGGATCGCGACCCGCCGCGCCAGGCCATCATCGCCGGCGTGATGAAAACCGCTTCGATGTTGAACATGGCGGTGGTGGCCGAAGGAGTCGAACGGCCGGAGGAACTGGACTTCCTGCGCCGCCAGGGCATCGATCTGTTCCAGGGGTTCCTGTTCGCCAGACCGGCCATCGAAACCCTGGTTGCGGATGCCGACATAGCCTGGCCCGATTTCGGCTAGAGCGCGCTGAATCCGCCTCTAGCCCGATCTATTCACGGTTCCGGCGGGCGCTGGCTTGGTCTTTGATCCGCCTGGGCTTTTTGCGGCCTTGCCAATACCCCGGTATTGGCGGCGTCCGCGAAAAATCCCATCCAAATCAAATCCCTGCGCCATCACCTCGCGGCCCCATGAATAGATCGGGCTAGGCAGGGTGGGAATGACGCCCCGGTGTTGTTGCCGGTCCTGAAAATTCCTTCTCCGGCGCGTGTGCGGTGGCCTCGGCCCGCACATTCAGCGGTTGCGCTTTCATCCGGCCTTTGACGGCGCGGCGGTCATCGTCTTCGTTTCGGCCGGCCTTTATATCACATGTATAATAATTCTCATTATTTATCGCATGCGGCTTTCTAAAATATGTGTGCATCAAAACGCCGCATCCCGGCGCCGCGGCGCGTCGTTTTGAATTAATTGTTGTTTATCAAATACATGGTGATTAGTTCTGAAGGTGCGTCTATTGGCATATTAGGAAACGAGTCGTCCAACCTTAAACGAATGTATAATTGCATTTTTCATGGGGCTCGGCTAAGTTTTCTATGACTTAAGGGATAGCCCAGCCGGATGGTTCGCGCCAACGGGCGAGGGGTGGTTTGTGGCCCGAGTTTGGCCGAACGCGCTGTCCCTGAGCATGCGGGGACTTCCGTTCCGACCTGTTGAACCCACAGTTGCTTTCGTTTCGCTTGATGGCATCTCGATAGCAGGAGGTCGACATGTCCGTGCTTTCGCATTTCAAACATTCAGCCCAGCCGCGAATGGCGTTGACCGAAATCGAGCGGCTGATCGAGGCGGTCGAAGGGGGGTCGCTTGCGGCCCGCACCGATCCCGCCGGCGCCTCCGACGATGCCCAGGCCATTCTGGTCGCGGTCAACGCGCTGATGGACGCCGTCACGAAGCCCGTGGGGGTTTTCGCCGACGCCGTCTCCCGTCTTGCCGCGGGCGATGTCCCCGACAGGATTTCGGGCGGGTACAAGGGGGATTTCCGCCGCATCGGGACCGATCTGAACACCTGTATCGATGCCATCGGCGCGGTGGAGGCCGATTCCGCCATGCTGGCCGAGGCGGTCGCGGCCGGCCGCTTACGGACCCGCGCCGACGCCGCCCGTCACCGGGGCTGGTCCCGGCGGGTCGTGGAGGACATCAACGACAGTGTCGGCGCGCTGGTCGGCTATCTGGACACGATGCCGGTTCCGGGATTGATCATGGACCGGGATTTCACCGTCCAATACATGAACAATGCCGGCGCGGCCGTGGGCGGACGGAGTCCGGAGCAGGTGGTCGGCGCCAAATGCTACGATTTCTTCAAGACCGAGGATTGCCGCACCGATAAATGCGCCTGCGGGCAGGCCATGAGTCTTGAGCGGCAGAGCGCCTCCGAGACGGTGGCCCGGCCGGGCCAGGGGCTCGCCTACGATATTTCCTATATCGGCGTTCCGATCAGGGATCGCGCCGGCAAGGTCTCCGGCGCCTTCGAGGTGATCACCGACGAGACCGAGCGGAAGACGGCCGCGCGCCTGGCCGGGAAGGTCGCCGATTACCAGGCGGCGGAAATCCGCAAATTGGTGGACGGTCTCGGCCGTTTGGCCAAAGGCGATACCGGCTTCTCCATCCGGGCGGCGGAAGGCGATGCCGACACGGCCCAGGTCCGCGAGACTTACGAAACGCTGACGGAGGCGCTCAATACCTGCGTCGCGGCGGTCAACGCCCTTGTCGCCGATACCGATGGTCTGGCCAGGGCGGCGGTGGATGGCCGGCTGACCGTCCGTGCCGACGCGTCCCGGCACAACGGCGATTTCCGCAAGATCGTGGAGGGTGTCAACCGCACCATCGGCACCCTTGTCGGACATCTGGATTCGATGCCCGCGCCGGCGATTTTGATCGACCGCGATTTCACCGTCCAATACGCCAACGTCGCCGCGGCGCGGGTGGGCGACAAGCGGGCGAGCGAGGTGATCGGCGGCAAATGCTACGATTTCTTCAAGACCGGGGATTGCCGCACCGACAAATGCGCCTGCCATCAGGCCATGACCCGCGAACAGCAGAACACGTCCGAGACGGTGGCGCGTCCGCGCCAGGGGGTTGAGCTCGACATCTCCTATACCGGGGTTCCGCTCAAGGATGAGGGCGGCGCGATCATCGGGGCCTTCGAAGTGATCACCGACCAGACCGACGTGAAGCGGGCCGCCCGCCTTGCCAAGAAGATCGGCGATTATCAGGCGGCCGAAACCCGGAAGCTGGCCGACGCGCTGGGCCGGTTGGCCGGGGGCGACGCCGGCTTCACCGTTCTGGCGGCGGACGGCGACGCCGATACGGCGCAGGTCCGCCACACCTTCGAGACCCTGGCCGACGCGGTCAACACCTGCGCCCGGGCGGTGAGCGATCTGATCGCCGACGCCGACACGCTGGCCCAGGCGGCGATGGAGGGCAAGCTCGCCATCCGGGCCGACGCGTCCCGGCATCAGGGCGATTTCCGCAAGATCGTTCAGGAGGTCAACGACACGCTCGATGCGGTGGTCGGTCCGCTCACCGTGGCCAGCGACTGTATCGAGCGCATTTCCACGGGCGATCTCACCGCCCGCGTCACCGACTCCTATCCGGGCGATTACAACGGATTGATGACCAGCATCAACGCCATGGTCGATAATTTGACCCACTTCGCCCTGGATGTGGGCGAGGCGGCGGAACAGGTGGCCAAAGGCAGCGAAATGTCCAGCGACGGGGCCCAGTCCCTGTCCCAGGGCGCCACCGAACAGGCGTCCTCGACCGAAGAGGCTTCGGCGTCGATGGAGGAGATGGCCTCCAACATCAAGCAGAATGCCGAGAACGCGGCCCAGACCGAGACCATCGCGCGGCGCTCCGCCGCCGACGCCCTGGCGTCGGGCGAGGCGGTCGCCAAGGCGGTAGCGGCGATGCAGGCCATTGCCGCGAAGATCACCATCGTTCAGGAGATCGCCCGTCAGACCGACCTGCTGGCCTTGAACGCGGCGGTGGAGGCGGCGCGCGCCGGAGAGCATGGCAAGGGCTTCGCCGTGGTCGCGTCCGAGGTGCGCAAGCTGGCGGAGCGCAGTCAGGCCGCGGCCACCGAAATCAGCACACTGTCGTCGGACACCGTCGGGATCGCGGAAAAGGCCGGGCAGATGCTGGCCGCCCTGGTGCCGGACATCAAAAAGACCGCGACCCTGGTGGAGGAAATCTCCGCCGCCTGTCGCGAACAGGATATCGGCGCCGAGCAGATCAATCTGGCGATCCAGCAGCTCGACAAGGTGACCCAGGCGAACTCGGCCGCCGCCGAGCAGATGTCGTCCACGTCGGCGGAGCTGGCGGCCCAGGCCGAACAGCTCAAATCCTCCATCGCCTTCTTCCACCTCGCCGGCCAGACCGGAGGGGCGGAACAGGCGCCGGCGCCCCGATCGGCGGCGCCGTCCGTCCGTCCGCCGACCATCGCCCCCCGCACGAAAGGGAACGGCAAAGTCCCCAAGATGGCGAAATCCGCCAACGGCCACGCCAAGGGGGTGAGGCTGGATCTGGAATCGGGCGGCGGCCAGGACGCCCTGGACGCCACCTATCGCACCTATTGAACCGTTCCTGGCGGCGCCGCCGGATTTTCGCCGGCGCCTCCGGTATCGTCGCGGGAGGACGTCATGCGCCCCCTCACTCGAATTGTTGTTTCCGATGCGGATCACGGCGGCGACCCTCCTGAAGAGGCCCGGCCGGTTCCGGCCGGCTTCGGCGAACACCTCAGCCTGCGCAACTTCAACCGCCTGGCCGATTTCATCCAGAACAGCGCCGGCATTCGCCTGCCCCTGGCCAAGAAAAGCATGGTCGAGGGCCGGCTGCACCGGCGTCTGAAGGCGCTGGGGCTGGCCAGCGGCGACGAATATTGCGCGTTGTTGTTCGGCGGCGGGTTGGAGGGGGAAGCCTCCCATCTGATCGACGTCATCACCACCAATAAGACCGATTTTTTCCGCGAACCCGAGCATTTCCGTTTGTTGGTGGCGCGGGTGCTGCCCGATCTGCTGGAACAGCCGGTCCGCATCGGCATCGGCCGCCCGCTCAAGGTCTGGAGCGCGGCCTGCTCGACCGGGGCCGAACCCTATACCCTGGCCATGGTGCTCGATGATTTCGCCCGCGGCCGACGCGGCTTCCGTTTCGAAATCGTCGGCACCGATATCTGTACCGGCGCCCTGGACAAGGCGCGGATGGCGGTCTATCCCGCCGAGATGATCGATCCGGTGCCGCCGGACTGGCGCAAACGCTACGTCCTGCGGACGCGCGATCCGTCGGACGCGTCCGTCCGCATGGCGCCCTTCGTTCGCGAGATGGTCCGTTTCGGCCAGCTCAACCTGATGGAGGAATCCTATCCGCTCGACGTCATGGATGTGATCTTCGTTCGCAACATCCTGATCTATTTCGACAGGGAGACCCAGAGGCGGGTGTTGATCCGCATCTGCGACCGTCTGCGGGCGGGCGGATATCTGTTCGTCGGCCATAGCGAAACCGTGGCGGGAAACGGTTTGCCGCTGGAATCCGTGGCCGCGGCCCTGTATCGGCGGGTGTGATGTTTCCGCTGTCGCTCATCGCCGCCCGTGCGGCCCCCTCGACATAGGATCTTCGGCGATGATCTACGATTGCTTCACGTTCTTCAACGAGTTGGAGGTGCTCCGCCTCCGTCTGGAAGAATTATGGGAGGTGGTGGACCGCTTCGTTCTGGTGGAAGCGACCGTGACCCACGCGGGCGCGCCGAAGCCGCTGGTGTTCGCCGACAATCGCGAGGCTTTCGCCCCTTATCTGTCCAAGATCACTCATATCGTCGTTTCCGACATGCCCGACGGGCCGGACCCCTGGGCGCGCGAATGCTTTCAGCGCGACGCCATCGCCCGCGGCCTGGACGGGGTCGGTGCCAATGACTGGGTGATCGTCTCCGACGTCGATGAAATTCCCCGGGCCAATATCGTCGCCGCCCTGCCCCAATACCCCTTCGTCGCCGTCGGTCTGCAAATGCCGCTCAGCTACTTCAAGGTCAATTACGTCAATGTCCGGGGCGAGGCGCATATGGTGTGGGGGGTGGCGTGCCGCGCCGGCGCCATGTCGTCGCCCCAGGGCCTGCGCGCCGCCCGCATGCAGATGATGCGCAAGGCGTATCTGGTGGCGAACAAGGGCAGGGTCATCGCCCGCCCCCATGCCGGATGGCATTTTTCGTATCTGGGGGACGCCGATCATGTGCGGACGAAAATCCAGGCCTTCGTCCATCAGGAGGTGAACCGGCCCGATACGATCGATCATCTCGATCTCGACGCCATCATGAAAAGCGGCGCCGACATTTTCCAGCGGGAGAACTACGCCTGGGAAGTGGTGCCGATCAGCGATTATTTCCCGGAACGGATCGTTTCCGATCGCGAGCGCTACCGCCATCTGATCGCCGAGACGCCCATCGGCGGAGGGGGGCGGGCGCCGAGGCGCCCGTCCCGTCAGCCCAATTGCGTCAGCATGGTGCCGGAATCCGACACCTTCAGGCCGCTTTCCTCGACGTTCAACCGGGTGACCACCCCGTCCTTGACCAGCATCGAATAACGCTGCGAGCGCATGCCCAGCCCTTTTTCGATCAGGTTCAGTTCCAGGCCCAAGGCCTTGGTCCACAGCCCGCTGCCGTCGCCCAGCATGCGCACCTTGCCGGTGGCCTTGCAGTCGCGGCCCCAGGCGGCCATCACGAAGGGGTCGTTGACGGCCACGCACCAGATTTCATCCACGCCCTTGGCCTTCAGCGCGTCCGCATCCTCCACATAGCCCGGCAGGTGCTGCATGGAGCAGGTTGGGGTATAGGCGCCGGGCACGGCGAAGATGACGATGGTCTTGCCCGCCGCCGAGGCGGCGACGTCCACACTCTTGGGGGCGAGCGGGCAACCGCTCGCCGCATCGAATTCCAGCGTCTCGGCCAGGGTGCCGGCCGGCAATTTGTCGCCGATCTTTACCATCGCGTTCTCCTCTCGCGGCAAGTCGTTGGTGAATACTTGCAATAAAATTATGGGAATTGACGGCATTCCGTAAATAGAATGTCAGCGCCCGACCATAACGCCAAGGCATCCGGTCGTCCATACGGTCAGGGGCGCTCTTCAGGGTGATCGGGTGAAGGCGCGTTGGAGCGGAGCGACCAGGCCGTTGAGGCCGCCGCAGCGTGCGGAGAGGCTCCATCGGGGCCTCGGAGCGCAAGCGAGGATAGCCAAGGGCGCGGACGCGCCCGCCCGGCGATTGAGGGAAATATACATAATGCAGGGGAAGCGGGTTCACCCGATTCCCCTGGGGCGCTCTTGACCTTTGGCACCCGGAGGAGCGCAGCGACGACTATGCGCGTTGAGCGCGCCGCAGCGCCCGGAGGGCGCGAGGATAATAAGCCAAGCGCGAGCACCTATCGGCTCAAAGGCGCGATCTTCTTCGCCTCGGCCGAACGCTTCGCCGACGCTTTCGATTTCAAGGAAGTGATCGATCACGTCGTCCTCGATCTCAGCGACGCCCATTTCTGGGACATCACCGGGGTGGGCACCCTCGACAAGGCGGTGATCCGCTTCCGGCGCGCCGGAACCTCGGTTGAATTGGTCGGTCTGAACGAACCCAGCGCCGCCATGGTCGAGCGCTTCGCCATCCACGACAAGCCGGGGGCCGAAAAGCTTCTGGCGGCGCATTGAGGAGGGGGGCGTGCGGAACATTCTCGCCTGTATCGACGCCTCCAGCTATGCCGCTTCCGTCTGCGATCTCGCCGCCTGGGCCGCGCGCAAATTGGAAAAGCCGGTGGAACTGCTCCATGTCGTCCAGCGCCGCGATGCCGTCGCCGAGCGGCACGATCTGTCCGGCGCCATCGGGTTGGGGGTCAAATCGACCCTGATGGAGGAATTGACCCAATTCGAGGAGGCCGAGGCGAGTCCGGGCGCCATCCTGATGATGGGGGCCTACGGCCATTCACCGCTCCGAACCCTGATCGTCGGCAGCACCACCACGGCGATGATCCGCACCGTCCGCGTGCCGGTGCTGCTGATGCGGTAGGGCATGGGAATGGCCGGAACGGGCCGGAAGCGGTGGGGGCAAGAACCAATCGGGCTGCCGCCCGCACCCGCTCGGGGCCTTGGGCCCCGAACCCCGTGAATTAAGGGGGGCGTGGCTGGTTGGGGCCGAAAGGGGGCGGGCCGGTTTGGGAAATTACGGGCTGAAAACACGCCAGTTCATCGTCTGGCGGAATTGCGGCACCGCATGAATGACTGATCGTCACCCGCCCGGCAGCTACCCCGCAATCACTGGATACGGTAGGGAGAAAAGAATTGCTCGTTATCTCTACAAATAACCCCGCGTCCGGTACATCCCGGCGCAGGCTTCCGGTTACGCCGGGATCGGGCTACCCTGCCATCAAGCCAAGGCGGTGGGCCGTCCATGTGGGAAAAATCGGATGAAAGACTACCGTAGCGAAGCCGGCGAAAAGTTCCGCAAGCGCCTGATCCTGACCGCCAAGGGGCGTCACGGTGCAAAGGACATGACCCGCCAGGACGCCAAGGACGCACTGGAATTCCTGTTCTCCGCCGAGGCCCATCCGGCACAAGCGGGTGCGTTCCTTACGGCCATGCGCTTCAAGGGCGCCACAATCGAAGAGATGATGGGGTTCCTCGACGCCATGGAAGAAGTGGCGAGTTTGATCTCCCCCAACGTCGAAAACCTTGTCAACTGCAACGGACCCTACGATGGGCGCAAAAAGGCTCTGAACCTAAGCGTCGCCGCGGCGATCGTCACCGCTGCGGCCGGCGTCCCGGTCGTCCTTCACTCGAATACGGGCCTGCCGCCCAAAGACGGCGTCAGCAATGCGCGCGTGCTCGAAGCACTCGGCGTCGCGGCTGCGCGGGAACCCGAAATGGTCGCGCGGGACATCGAGCGCAAGGCCTTCGGCCATCTGCACGCCAGCCGTTATCTCCACGGCGTGGAGCGGCTCAAGCCGTTACGCCAAGTGCTTTTTTATCGCTCATTTCTCCATGCCTGCGAAGTCATGCTCAACCCGGCGGGAGCCAAGCGTTCATTGATCGGCGCCGCCCATGACACCTTTCTGGAACGCTTTGCCTATGCCGCGGGCGGGCGCGGACAAGAGCGGGTGATGGTCGTCCTTGGTCTCGACGGCGGAGATGAACTGCCGCTCGTGCCAACCCCCGTGGCCGACTACCGCGACGGCGTGGTCGAGCACTACACCCTGGCCCCTACGGATTTCGGCCTCAAAGAGGCGAAGCACGACCGGTGCGAGTCGCCCCTGGACACCGCCATGCGCACGGAGGCGGTTCTGGGCGGAACGGACGATACCCATCGGGATGCCGTCTTATTCAACAGCGCGGTACGAATTTATTTGGGCGGCAAGAGCGGCAGCATTGAGGAAGGCCTTCACTTGGCCAGCGACACCCTGGCGAGCGGCAAAGCGATGGCGAAGCTGCGCGAGCTGCGCGGATAGGAGGCTCGGGCTCGGGCGGTTCGCCTTCAGTACTGGGGGCAGCGCCCTACCCCCCGACTCAAAAGCACCTCATGCCCCCACCACAAGATTGGCCCGGAAAGACGGGTTGAGGATCTGCTCGGCCCTGCGATCACCCGGAAGCCATGATGCACATCGTGTCGGGTATAATAGGGAAAATGGGTGGCAATGCTGGCGAGGATCGGGGTTATTTCTTCGAGGAAGATAATCGCGCGATCGGCATAGCTTTTGTCGAGAACGGCAAGTCGCTTGAAAAGCGCCGTCGTACGGAGCTCGCTGACAGGATCACCGAAAACAAAATGACTACCTTTCGCTGAACTGCAGCTTTAGATTGTTAGAGTGTTTTTCAGCAACCGGCAATATCACGCCTCCGCCGACCAGTCCGGGATGTCAGTCCCAGCGAACGGCAGCCATCGCACAGTGGCTTTCGGGAACATGCCGGTCAGCTCCCGGCCCACGGCCTCCGGCGCAGCCGTTCGGCCAAAGGTCCGCAATCTGGAATCGCCGCCGACCTATACAATGCCCGCCATGGGCGCAAACCCACCTTTCCGTCGGTGACGCAGATACCATCGCCAATGGCCGAGAGCGTGGCGGGAGTTAACCCGATCTATTCATGGTTCCGGCGGGCGCTGGCTTGGTCTTTGATCCGCCTGGGCTTTTTGCGGCCTTGCCAATACCCCGGTATTGGCGGCGTCCGCGAAAAATCCCATCCAAATCAAATCCCTGCGCCATCACCTCGCGCCCCCATGAATAGATCGGGTTAAGCCAAAGCGGTATCCGGATTTCAAACCGCGGCATTACCCATGACGGGAAGGGTGGTCCTGTCTCCCTTGAATGAATCGGTGCGGGAGGATGATCAGTCGGTAATTTTGCCCCGCAGCGCTTTGTCGCGGCCGCGCTGTTTCTTTTCCTTGATCCGCTTGTCCTGTTTCGACCGCGTCGGTTTGGTGGGCACCCGGCGTTTGGCGACGATCGCCACGCTACGGATCAGCTCGGCCAGACGGGCGAGGGCGGCATCGCGGTTCTGTTCCTGGGAGCGCGCCTGCTGGGCCTTGATGACGACGATGCCGTCCTGGCTGATGCGCCGGTCGCTGAGCGCCAGCAGTCGGGCCTTGTAATATTCGGGCAGGGACGAGGCGGCGATGTCGAAGCGCAGATGGATCGCCGTCGAGGATTTATTGACATTCTGGCCGCCGGGGCCGGAGGCCAGAATGGGGATCAGTTCGATTTCCGCCAGGGGAATCGAGACGCGCGACGAGATCGGCAGGGCGGTTTCGGGATTATCCATTCCGGTCTTTGTGCAACAGCCGGGCGTAAAGGTCCAGCCGGTCGCGCCTTTCCCCAGGGGAATCGGGTGAACCCGCTTCCCCTGCATTATGTATATTTCCCTCAATCGCCGGGCGGGCGCGTCCGCGCCCTTGGCTATCCTCGCTTGCGCTCCGAGGCCCCGATGGAGCCTCTCCGCA
>JAJZUL010000064.1 GCA_021848545.1 Pseudomonadota bacterium | reverse complement strand
CACCATGGCGAGTTTCTGATCAGTCTCTTAGAGCGACGCGCCTGAAATCTGAAACGTCTGGCTCAATCTTGGACGCGTCGCTCTTGCGCCCATTGAGGGCGCGGCCAAGCAGCCGGACGGCTGCGCTTAGGCAGAGGGCCAAATATAAAGCGTTTAGACCGTGATGCAGATTTTCTGCATCACGGTCTAAACGCTGAGATCGATGGCCCGGCCCGACGCCAAAGGCGGCAGGACGGTGCCCGATGACGATGCGAAGGACGCGTCGGTCGGAATCGCCGGCCGGCCATAGGCCCGCGCGGCATAGGTGCGGGTCAGGGGATCGCCGTTTCCCTGGGCGGCGCCGGCGGATGACGGCGACGGGGTGGCGACCGTCACCGAACTCAGCAATTGGGTAAGGAAAGCGGCCGCCGCGGCGATGCGGCCCCCGGATGTCGGCGGCGCGGCGGCGGTCGTGGCGGGGGACGGCGACGACCGGCCCTGAGCCGATGGCGCCCCGGCCGACCCGTTTCCTTGATCGGTTTGGCGGTTGGCGCCGAAGGCGCCGCGCCGCGCGCCCGGTCGCGAGCCGTTGCCGCCCCCGTTCCCGCCATGTTCGGGGCGCGGATCGACGGCCGGCAGGTTCTGGGCCGTGTTCCACCCGAACAAGGCCCCCGAGGCGACGTTTGACGACAAGGCGGCCGAACGGTCGCCGCTCCGGCCAAAGCCGGGCGCGACCATCGCCGACGATCGGGTGACCGCCGTCTGCCCCTTCACCGTCGCCATAGCCCAATGCGCCCGCAAAAGCCTTACGAAACTTTAATTTAAGGCGATGTTAACCTTTGCTCTTCGCGTACGGCAAGAGAGATTAAGGGGGGCGGCCGGGAATCGGGTGAACCCGCTTCCCCTGGGGGGCTTATTGCTTCTTGGACAGTTCGTCCACTTGACGCTGAAGGCGGTCGAGACGGTCCTGCAGGTCCTGGTTTTCCGACGGCGCCTGCGGAGCGGCCGGGGACGGCGGCTGTTGCCCCTGGCCCATGAAGGGGCTGAACATCTTCATCGCGCTTTCGAACAGCGCCATGTTCTGCTTGCCCATGTCCTCGAAGCGGCCGAACGGGAACAGGCCGCCCAAGGCGTTTTGCATGGTTTGGCGCATCTGCTCCTCGTTATGCAGGAACATCTGCATGGAATGCTCCAGATAGCGCGGCAGCAATCCCCCCAGCGAATCCCCGTAAAACCCGATCAGCTGGCGCAAAAAGCCGATGGGAAGCAGGTTCTGGCCGCCCTTGGCTTCCTCCTCGACGATGATCTGGGTCAGAACCGACCGGGTGATGTCCTCGCCGGTCTTGGCGTCGTAGACGATGAAATCCTCGCCCTCCTTGACCATCCGGGCAAGGTGTTCCAACGTCACATAGCTTGACGTCGCCGTATTATAAAGACGCCGGTTGGCGTACTTCTTGATGGTGATGGGCGCCTGGTCGGCGATCTTTGATCCCGACCCCTTGGGGTCCGACACCTTGGGTTCCGACATGGGAATACGCTTCCGAAGTTGGGCGACCGGAACGGGGATGGTATCAGATTTCAGCGCTGGTATCAGGGGGCGATGCCGTTTTATTTGTACCACTGGCGCGGGGCGGGTCCGTGGATATGGATATCCGTTCTTGACAGGGCCGTCGCGGGGGGTATAGTTGCGCCCTCTCGCGCCCGGCCCTCCTAGCGTTGTCGGGCGTGTGCGTGTTTATTACGCGCTTCGGTTTTTCTCGTTTTTTAGGACGGACCTGTCATGTTCGCAGTCATCCAGACCGGCGGAAAACAGTACAAAGTGGCCAAGGACGACGTGATTCGCGTCGAGCGGTTGGCCGGTGAGGCCGGGGACCAGGTGGTGCTGGATCAGGTCCTGATGGTGGACGACAAGATCGGCGCGCCGGTCGTGGCCGGCGCCTCGGTCACCGCGACGGTGGTCGCCCAGGCCCGCGGGCCGAAGCTGATCGTCTTCAAGAAGCGCCGCCGGCAGAATTCGCGCCGCAAGAACGGCCATCGGCAGGATTTGACCATCCTGCGCATCACCGACATCGCCGCCGGCTGAAGGCCGGGGGTATCGTTAAGGACAGGAGTTTAGGGCATGGCTCATAAGAAAGCCGGCGGTTCGTCCCGCAACGGCCGCGATTCCGAAGGCCGGCGTCTTGGCGTGAAGAAGTTCGGCGGCGAAGCGGTGCTTCCCGGCAACATTCTGGTGCGCCAGCGCGGCACCAAATTCTATCCGGGCACCAATGTCGGCATGGGCCGCGATCACACCCTGTTCGCCACGGCGACCGGCAAGGTGGTGTTCCGTCACAAGGCCCAGGGCCGCACCTTCGTCTGCGTCGACCCGGTGCCGGAGGCGGCCGAGTAAGCCCGTTCTCCATCACGCAGAGTTCGCTGCATAAAGTCGCTCAGGGGGAACGGAAACACCGTTCCCCTTTTTCGTTGGATTGGGCCAAATCGATGAAATTCCTGGATCAGGCCAAGATCTTCGTGAAAAGCGGTGACGGCGGCGCCGGGTCGTGCAGCTTCCGCCGCGAGAAATTCATCGAGTTCGGCGGACCCGACGGCGGCGATGGCGGGCGTGGCGGCTGTGTCGTGCTGGAATGCGCCGACAATCTCAACACCCTGATCGATTACCGCTATCAGCAGCATTTCAAGGCCGAGCGGGGCCATCACGGCCAGGGCCGCAACAAGACCGGCGGCAAGGGGGCCGACGTGGTGCTGCGCCTGCCGGTGGGCACCCAGGTGCTGGACGAGACCCAGGAGACGGTGCTGGCCGATCTGACCCGGCCCGGCGAAAGGGTGGTTCTGTTCACCGGCGGCGATGGCGGTTTCGGCAACGCCCATTACAAGACCTCGACCAACCAGGCGCCGCGCCGTTCCGACGAGGGTTGGCCGGGGCAGGAAGCCTGGGTGTGGCTGCGGCTCAAGCTGATCGCCGATGCCGGGCTGGTGGGGCTGCCCAATGCCGGCAAAAGCACCTTTCTCGCCGCCGTCACCCGGGCGCGGCCCAAGATCGCCGATTATCCCTTCACCACGCTCCATCCCAATCTGGGGGTGGCCAGCCTGGACGGAGAGGAGGTCATCCTGGCCGATATTCCCGGCCTGATCGAGGGCGCCCACGAGGGGGCCGGCATCGGCGACCGTTTTCTCGGCCATATCGAACGCTGCCGGGTGCTGCTGCATCTGATCGACGGCACCGAGGAGGATGTGGCCGAAGCCTATCGGGTGGTGCGTCACGAACTGGCCGCCTATGGCGGCGGTCTGGCCGACAAGCCGGAAGTGGTGGCGCTGAATAAATGCGACGCCTTGGCCCCCGAGGAGATCAAGGCCCGGCTGGAGGCTTTGGAGCAGGTCAGCGGGGGGCCGGTTCTGCCCCTGTCGGCGGTGTCGGGAATCGGGGTGAAGCCGGTGCTTGGCCGCCTGTTCGAGCATATCCGCGCCGCCCGCGCCGAGGACCCGGACGTCCTGGCGGCGGCGATCACCACGGGTCACGGCAAGCGCCCCCGGATGGCGCCGCTCGAAGACGAGGATTGGGACGGCGATTGGGAGGACGAGGAATGAGCCCGATCGCCCAGTCCCGGCGGCTGGTGCTGAAGGTCGGCTCGTCCCTGCTGGTGGAGGAGGCCACGGGCCAGATTCACCGTCGTTGGCTCGATGGCCTGGCCGAGGACGTGGCCCGGTGCCGTGCGCGCGGCCAGGACGTGATCCTGGTGTCGTCGGGGGCGGTGGCGGTGGGGCGCCGCCATCTCGGCCTGACGCCGCCCCTGCGTCTGGAGGAAAAGCAGGCGGCGGCGGCCACCGGCCAGATCCGTCTGGCCCACGCCTATCAGGAGGCCCTGGCCCATCATGGCGTCACCGTCGCCCAGGTGCTGCTGACCCTGGAGGATTCCGAGGACCGCCAGCGTTACCTCAACGCCCGCGGCACCCTGGAAACCTTGTTGAAGCTGGGGGCGGTGCCCCTGATCAACGAGAACGATACCGTGGCCACCGCCGAAATCCGCTTCGGCGACAATGACCGGCTGGCGGCGCGGGTGGCGCAGATGGCCGTGGCCGACGCGCTGGTGCTGTTTTCCGACATCGACGGGTTGTACACCGCCGATCCCCGCCGCGATCCGTCCGCGACCTTCATCGACGAAGTCCACGCCCTGACCCCGGAAATCGAGGCCATGGCCGGCGATCCCGGCAGCGGCTACGGGTCGGGCGGCATGGTCACCAAGCTGGCGGCGGCCCGCATCTGCCTGTCGGCCGGGTGCCGCATGGCCATCGCCCACGGGCCGGTGGATCGCCCGCTGGCCGCCATCGAGGGGGGCGCGCGCTGCACCTGGTTCCTGCCCTCGGCCGGTCCGCGGACCGCCCGCAAGCAATGGATCGGCGGCGTGTTGCGCCCCACCGGCACGGTGATCGTCGATGGCGGGGCGGTGCGCGCGCTGGGCGCCGGCCGCTCGCTGCTGCCGGCCGGCGTGACCGGAATCGAAGGACGGTTCGGCCAGGGCGATTGCGTCCTGGTCCGTGGGCCGGACGGCGCCATTCTGGCCCGGGGGCTGGTCTGCTATTCGGCCGAGGAGGCGCGCCGCATCCAGGGGCGCAAATCCAGCGAGATCGAGGCGGCTTTGGGCTATCGCGGTTGCGACGAACTGATCCACCGCGACGATTTGGTTATGGAGGGGTAAGTCATGACGGCCACCGCAAGCGATCTCGACCGGGTGATGGACGATCTCGGCGACGCGGCCCGCGACGCCGCCCGCATCCTGGCGCGCGCGCCGGCCGAGGCCCGCTCCCGCGCCCTGGTCGCCGCCTCCGCCGCCATCCGCGCCGACGCGCCCGCCATCCTCGCCGCCAATGGTCGCGACATGGAAGCGGCCGGGGAATTGAGCAAATCCATGCGCGACCGGCTGATGCTGAACGAGGCGCGCGTCGAGGCCATGGCTCGCGGGCTGGAGGACATCGCCGCCCTTCCCGATCCGGTGGGGCGGGTGCTGGCCGAGTGGGAGCGGCCCAACGGGCTGAAGATCCAGCGCGTCGCCGTGCCCATCGGCGTGATCGGCATCATTTACGAAAGCCGCCCCAACGTCACCGCCGACGCCGCCGGCCTGTGCCTGAAATCGGGCAATGCCGCGATTCTGCGCGGCGGCTCGGAAAGCTTTCATTCCTCAGGCGCGATCATGGCGGCGCTGACCCGGGGCATCGAGGCCGCCGGTCTGCCGCGAGCGGCGGTGCAGATGGTGCCCACCACCGATCGCGCCGCCGTCGGCCGGATGCTGACCATGACCGGCAAGATCGACGTGATCGTGCCGCGCGGCGGCCGGTCCCTGATCGAGCGGGTCATCAATGAAAGCCGCGTTCCCCTGTTCCAGCATCTGGAAGGGTTGTGCCATACCTATGTGGACGGCGCCGCCGATCCCGCCATGGCCCGCGATCTGGTGCTGAACGCCAAGATGCGCCGTACCGGCATTTGCGGCGCCACCGAAACCCTGCTGATCGATCGGGCCGCCAAGGCACAGGTGCCGGGGCTGGTCAAGGCGCTGCTGGACGCGGGATGCGCCGTGCGCGGCGACGAAACCGTCCAGGCCGCCGATGACAGGGTCGAGCCGGCCGCCGAGGCGGATTGGCGGACCGAATATCTGGATGCGGTCATCGCGGCGAAGATGGTGGACGGGGTCGATGGCGCCCTCGACCATATCAACCGCTATGGCAGCGCGCACACCGATTGCATCGTCACCGAGAACAAGGACGCGGCCGAGGCGTTTCTTTCCGGTTGCGATTCAGCCATCTGCCTGTGGAACGCCTCCACCCAGTTCGCCGATGGCGGCGAATTCGGCATGGGGGCGGAAATCGGCATCGCCACCGGCAAGCTCCATGCCCGCGGTCCGGTCGGAATCGAGCAATTGTGCACCTTCAAATACGTGGTGCGCGGCAGCGGCCAGGTCCGGCCGGGGTGAGCGCGTTCGCCCCCAATCCCTGGGGCGACCGCCGCAATCGGCGGGTTGGCCTGCTGGGGGGATCGTTCAATCCCGCTCATGCCGGTCACCGCCATGTGGCCGAACAGGCGCTGACCCTGTTGGGGCTTGACGAAGTCTGGCTGATGGTCAGCCCCCAGAACCCGATCAAGCCCGTGGAAGGCATGGCGCCGCTGGGCCGGCGTCTGGCCGGCGCCCGCGCGCTGGCGGGCCGGTGCCGGCGCATTCGCGCCACCGACATCGAACGGCATCTGGGCACCGTCCATACCGCCGCCACCCTGGCGGCGCTGGCGCGACGCTTTCCGCGCACCCGTTTCGTCTGGCTGATGGGGGCCGACAATCTGATCGGCATCGAGCGCTGGCACCGCTGGCAGCGGATATTCGCCGCCGTTCCCGTTGCGATTCTGGCCCGCGCTCCTTATTCTAACAAGGCATTGGCGGCAAAGCCCGCGCGCCGCCTGGCCCGGTTTCGTCTGGCCCGGCGCGCCGCCCATGATCTGGCCGCCCGGACGGCGCCGGCCTGGACGTTTCTTCACATCCGGCCGCATCCGGCCTCGGCCAGTTCCATCCGGGCGGGTGGAAAACCGATCGGACGGGGATGATGTCCGGCCGGTCGCTTTGTTGAATCCGGCGGGTTGCTTTATTGAGTCCGGCGGGTTGCCATGTTGAATTTGCAGAAGGATCAGGTCCATTAAAGCCAGAGTCACCTCCGCCGCGTCGCCGCCCCGTCTGGTCGATCTTGTCGTTTCATCGCTCGATGACGACAAGGCCGAGGACGTCCTGGTGATCGACATGGGCGGCAAAAGCAGCATCGCCGACCATATGGTGATCGCCAGCGGCCGGTCGGCCCGTCAGGTCGGCGCCATGGCCGAACATATCGCGGAACGGCTCAAAGGGCTGGGAATCGGCGCCTCGATCGAGGGCCTGCCCCAGGGCGATTGGGTGCTGATCGATGGCGGCGATATCGTCGTCCATCTGTTCCGGCCCGAGGTTCGCGCCTATTACAATCTCGAAAAGATGTGGGGCGTCCCGGCGCCGGGCGATGCGGCCGCCCCGACGGTCGGCGCGGCCCCGTAACCCGCGGGCATGCGAACCTGGCTGATCGCCGTGGGCCGGAGCAAACCGGGGCCGGAACGCGATTTGCTCCGGCTTTACGCGGATCGCCTCGATCCCGCTTTGCAAGTGCGCGAGGTCGAGGAGAAGCGTCCCCTGGCGGTGGCTGAGCGTCGGGCGCGTGAAGCGTCCCTGTTGCTGGACGCGGTACCGAAGGGCGCGATCCTGGTGGTTCTGGACGAACGGGGCCGCAGCCTGACCTCGGTCGCTTTCGCCGAGCGAATCCGCGATTGGCGCGACCAGGGCGCGGGCGACCTCGCCTTTCTGGTCGGCGGCGCCGACGGCCATGACGAAACCGTACGCCAACGGGCGGCCCTGGTTCTATCCCTGGGACCCATGACCTGGCCCCACATGCTGGTCCGCGGGCTTCTCGCCGAGCAGATATGGCGCGCCCAGGCCATTCTATCGGGCCATCCCTATCACCGGGCTTAGAGCCCGACCCGAAAATCGCCATGGCGGCCTGCAAATGGCGGTTTTCTGCGCTTCCGCTGCTCACGTACATAAAGTACGCTCCGCTGCGGTTCTCGAAAATCGCCATTTTCGGCTCACCCTGGCGATTTTCGGGTC
>JAJZUL010000002.1 GCA_021848545.1 Pseudomonadota bacterium | reverse complement strand
AGCGCAAGCGAGGATAGCCAAGGGCGCGGACGCGCCCGCCCGGCGATTGAGGGAAATATACATAATGCAGGGGAAGCGGGGTCACCCGATTCCCCTGGGTCCTGCCCCCGCCCGCATACCGTCGACCTACGGCACCCGGAGGAGCGCAGCGACGACTATGCGCGTTGAGCGCGCCGCAGCGCCCGGAGGGCGCGAGGATAAGCCAAGCGCGAGCGCCGGCGCTTGAGGCCCAACCAACAAACCCAATTCACCGGGTCTGGAACGCGGAACCGGCATAGCGCCGATACAAGGCCCGCGACACGTCGAGAAGCCGGTCGCGCGGCAGATCGCCGGACAGGGCATAGCCCCAATCGCGATCGACCCAATAAAGCGTGGTGACGCCCTTTTTCTGGACGATGCGGAACGCGGTGGGCGCGGTCGGTTTCGCCATGCCGCGCAGATAGACGGTCACCCGCCGGCCGTGGGCGTCCTGGTACATCAATTGGGCGGCGGGGCGATCGGCCGCCCCCGGCAGCAGGCGGCCGCCGATCAGCAGCAGGCCGTGCGGCAGTTCGTCGGGCACGGCGATGGGCCGGCCCAGGCGCCGCGTCAGCCAGGTGACGAGATCGCTGCGCCGGCGGACCTCCACCGGCCGGCGCGGGTCGGGCGTATAGACGGCATAGGCGAGCTGGGCCTGGCGGACGAAATGGCTGAGGCCCGGCGTGGCCCCGGCGGTCATTGCGAGGCGGGGCGCGTCGGCCATGTGGGTGGCCAGTCCCCCCGCCACCGCGCCCATGATCGTGGCGCCGGCGATCATCGCCGCCCGCGCCCAGGTCATGGCCGTCCATCCCCGATCGCGGGGCAGCGCCGTCGCCAGCAGGCGCGCCGGCACCGGCTCGTCGAGCGTGGGGGCGAAGGCCTGGCGCAATCTGGCGGTCTGGTCGCGCAGGGTTTCGACCCGCCGGGCCACCAGCGGGTCGGTTTCCATCAGCCGCTCGACCGCGTGGCGGCGGCGCTCGTCGAGCTGGCCGTCCACATAGGCCATCAGATGGTCGTCGCCGATATCGTGCCGATCGGTCATGGCCCGTTTCCCGTAATCACCTGAAACGGGGGGCGCGCCCCCGCCATTCCCTTTTCCGTCCATTGTTGCAGATGGGCGCGGGCGCGCGACAGCCGGGACATCACCGTACCCGCCGGGATATCGAGGGCCTGGGCCACCTCGCGGTAACTCAAGCCCTCGACACACACCAGCAGCAGAACCTCGCGCAAAGGCAAAGGCAGATCCTCCACCAGGCGGATCAGGGACAGGGCCTCGATCCGGGTTTCCTGGTCGGCGGCGACCTGTGGTTCGGGGACGTCCTCAAGCGGCTGTTCCGGCATGGCGGCGGTGGCCGCCCGCTGATCGGCCGACAGATTGTGCATGATCGAGAACAGCCAGGGCCGCAGCCGGCGATGCGATTGCCACAGATGCCATTTGGCGCAGGCCCGCTCCAACGTGTCCTGGACCAGATCGTCGGCCTCTTCGAGGCGGCCGTGGCCCAGCAACACCCGGGCATAGCGCCGCAGATGCGGAATCTGCTCGATGAGCAACTGACGCGAAGGCATGACCCGCTACGGCCCGTTCGCGGGTTATTTGCCCAGCTTCGGATCGATCTGCCAGATTTCGTCCACCAGCTTGCCCTTGCGGTAGGTCAGCACGTAGCGCACCGGAATGGTCTTCTTGCCCATGAATTTCACGTCGGCGGTCACCGTCGCCCCGGCGGGGTTGGCGGCCTCGATCATATGCGTCACCGACAGCTTCATCGCGCCCTGCGCATGGGCGAATTTCTTCCAGACGGCTTCGATCGCGGGCTTGCCGGCATAGCGCCCGTCCAGGGGACCGCCGACCCACTCGAAGACGGGGTGAGCCCCGTATTGCGCGATGGTGGCCTGGACCTTGCCGGTGGCGATGTCGTGGAAATGCGCCTTGGCCAGGGACAAAGGCGACGCGGCGAAGGCGGTCCCCGCCGCGCCGATCAAGGCCAAGGCGGTGACGGGCACGGACAGGATGCGGGCGAGCTTCATGAAATCCTCCTTGAGGTCGGGATGAAATCGGACCCACTCGCATATACGGTTTTCGGCGCGCGCCTATTCCATCGCCGCCGGAAAAATCATTCCTTGGGCTCGGTGGCGATGGCCGATGGGCGCTCGGCGGCCTTCTGGTGCCAGGCGGCCAGAGCCGGCCGGTCGGCCCGCCAGTCCAGAATGCCGCGGAAATCGACATAGCCGAGGGCGGCCAGAGCGGCGATCTGGCCCATCAGGAAGGTGTCGCCCCAATCGCCGGCCTCGCTTTCCAGGGCGTCCAGGCCGCGGGCCACCGCTTTGTGCTGGCGCTCGGCCCAATGCGGCCATCGTTTATCCTCGGGCCGCATGGCGGTCTCGACGCGGATGGCGACGGCGGCGTCGATGATGCCGTCGGCCAGGGCCTCCAGGCGCAGATGACGCCAGCGTTCGGGGCCTTCAGCCGGAATCAGCGGCGTGCCGCCATGCAGCGAATCGAGATAGGCGCAGATCACCGGCGAATCGTACAGCGTCCCCGCATCCCGGGTCAGCAGGGCCGGCACCTTGCACAGGGGGTTGTCCCTGGGCAGGTCGGTATCCGCCGCCCAGGGCTGGGTGGCCACCATCTCGATGCGGTCGTCCAGGCCGGTTTCGATGGCGACCATCCGGCATTTGCGGGCGTAGGGCGAGGTATAGGACATACGGAGCTGCATGGCGCGATCCTTCAAGGATGGGAGGAGGCGGTCAAAACGTGTCTTTGCGGCGGCGCAACGCGGCGAATACCGAGGCCGGATCGGTCGTCGCCAGACCCAGGGCGGCGGCGATTTCCGGCCGGTCGGCGCGCAGGAACGGATTGGTGTCGCGTTCCATGCCGATGGTGCTGGGGATGGTGGGGCGTCCGGCCGCCCGCAAATCGTCGATTTCGGCAAGGCGGGCCGCCAGGGCCGGGTTGCCGGTTTCGATGGCGCGGGCGAAGCGTCCGTTGGCCTGGGTGTATTCGTGGGCGCAATAGACCCGGGTCTCGGGCGGCAGGGCGCGCAGACGGGTCAGGCTCGCCCACATGCCGGGAGCGTCGCCTTCGAACATGCGTCCGCAGCCCAACGAAAACAGGGTGTCGCCGCAAAACAGGGCGCACTCGTCGGCGAAGTGATAGCAGACATGGCCGATGGTGTGGCCCGGCGTGTCCAGCACCAAGGCGGTGGCCGCGCCGACGGCGACGGTGTCGCCATCGGCCACCGCCTGGTCGAGGCCGGGGATGCGGGCGCGATCGCGGCCGGCGCCCACCACCCGGCAGCCGGTCATTCGTTTCAGCGCGTTGACGCCGCCCACATGGTCGTGATGATGGTGGGTGACCAGGATATGGGACAGGGTCCAGCCCCGCCGGGCCAGGGCGTCAGTCACCGGTTCGGCCTCGGCCGGATCGACCGCGGCGGTGGCTCCGGTCGCGGAATCGTGGAGCAGATAGATGTAATTGTCCGACAGGGCCGGGATTTGTTCGATGACCAGCGTCATATCCGCCCCTTCATCCCTATCCCACGATCCGGTAGACCGCCACCTCGCGCGATGGGCGATCTTCGAGATCGATGGAGGTTTCCACCGTGAAGCGCGCCAATTCCAGCAGGCCCGCCTTCGGCAGATAGGCGCGGCCGGGGTCGGCCATCACCACCTCGGCGCCGGCCGCCGCCAGCGCCTTCAACCATGGCCAGACATGGTCGGTCATCGCCCTTTCGTAGCAGATGTCGCCGGCCAGAACCACGTCCCAATTGCCGAGCGTGCCGACGACGTCGCCTTCGATCACCGTCACCGCGACGTCGTTGAGCGTGGCATTGACGGTGACGGAGGCGGCCGCCATGGGGTCGATTTCGGCGGCTTCGACCCGGTGGGCGCCGGCGCGGGCGGCGGCGATGGCCACCGAACCGCAGCCGGCGGCGAAATCCAGCACGCGCCGTCCCGCCACCAGTTCGGGATGGTCGAGGACATAGCGGGTCAGGGCCTGGCCACCGGCCCAGCAGAACGCCCAATAGGGCGGCGGCAGATTGATCTGTTCCAGAACCGTCTCGGTGGCTTCCCACAGCGGCGTCACCGCGTCCGCCAGCATCAGGCGGATTTCCGGACAGGCGGGCGGGTGGCCGACGCGGGTCTGGGCGCGGATGAAGGCGGCCCGGTCGATCATCCCACCCCACCGGCGATCATGGCCGCCACCACCATCAGGCCGAACCAGCGATTGGATTTGAACCGGATCAGGCAATTGGGGGAATTGTCGATATCGACGGTCGCCACCTGCCACGCCAGATTCAATCCGGCCACCGCCAGCACCGGATAGAAGGGCCAGGCCAGCCCGGCCAGGGCGCCGGCCACGGCGATCAGAATCAGGGTGATGCCGTAGAACGCCGTCACCCACTGGCGGGTATTGCGGCCCAACGCCAACGCCGTCGACTTGACCCCCACCAGGACGTCGTCCTCCTTGTCCTGGTGGGCATAGATGGTGTCGTAGCCGAGCGTCCAGAACAGGCCGGCGACGTAAAGGATCAGGGCCGGCGCGTCGATCCGGCCGCGCATGGCCGCCCAGCCCAGCAGCGCCCCCCAATTGAAGGTCAGTCCCAGCCAGGCCTGCGGCCAATAGGTGATGCGCTTCATATAGGGGTAGGGAAACACCAGCAGCAGCGACGCCGCCCCCACCCAGCGGGCAAAGGGATCGAGGGCCAGCAGCACCGCCAGCCCGATCGCCAGTTGCAGGATCAGGAAAGCCAACGCCTGCTTCGGCGTGATCGCCCCCGAGGGCAGGGGCCGTCCGGCGGTGCGCGCCACCTTGGCGTCGAATTCGCGGTCGGCGAGATCGTTGACGGTGCAGCCGGCGCCGCGCATCACCACCGCGCCCAGGCCGAACAGCAGGAACAGGGCGAACAGTTTGGCCGAGGGACGGCCGCCGCCGGCCAGGGTGATCCCCCACCAGCCGGGCAGCAGCAGCAACCACGCGCCGATGGGGCGGTCGAGCCGCATCAGACGCAAGTAAGGGCGTAACCCTGCGGGAACGTGGCGATCAACCCAATTCCCGACCGGGATGTCGCCGTCAAGGACGGGGGCCGGTCGCATGCGTACTGGCATACTCCAACCGGCGGTCCCAGTCAAAAGGCCGAAAGGCCGAATCGCGCAGGCGATTCGGCCAGATCGCACTCCAATTTATTGAATCAGGGGCGGATTCAGCGGTTAGGGGGAATCGCTTTGCGATTCAACCTAATCGCATCCGGCTCTAGTGACGTGGCGCCTTGCCGAGGGCCTCGCGCCATTCGTCGATGCCGTCGGTGAAACGCTGATGCAACAGATTGAAAGCCTCGGTATTGACCTTGGCGATCATGTCGGTCAGCTCCCGAAAATTACCGACGCCCCGCTCATAGGCGCCCTTGGCCATCTCGGCCTGGCGGGCGGCCTTGTCCTGGGCGGTTCCGGCCTCGGCGAATTCGCGGGTCGCGCGGCCCACTTCGTCCATGGCCTGGCGCACGATGTCCGCCTGGCGTTTCATCACCGCCTGGAACCCGTCATAGGCGATCCGGTTGGCCTGGGTCAGCGCTTCGACATTGCGCTGCTGGCCGGTGACCAGGGTCTCCATATCCATCATCGGAAATTTGAACTCGCCCATATATCTGGCGAAATCGAACAGCGGATCGGCCGGCTTGGCAGACATGGCGCACCTCCAACTTTCGAGTGTTGTGCAGTGCAGCAAATAATAGGGATCGGCCTGGTTGCCGTCAATGGGAAGCGGGTGTTCCCTGCTGCCCGGAGGTGTGGGTGTCGGGTGCCGATTCGTCCTCGTGGGCGTCCTCTTTGGAGCGGCGCCCGGCGAAGATCAGCCGGGCCAGGGTGTCGATGCGTCCCAGCGCCCGGTCCAGAGCCGCCATGGTGGCGCCGAGATCGGCGCTGTCGTCGCGGATGAAGGCGCGCAAGGCGTAAAGATAGGCGGCCGCCAATCCCTTGATGCGGATCACCCCCTTCATGCCCGACGACGACAGGCCCGCCGTCTCCAGGGCCAGGGCCATGGTGGCGGCCAGACGCCCGGCGCCGTGGACCAGCAACAAGGGGTCGTCGCCGCTTTCCCGCAGGATCGTCGCCAGGGCCGACCGGCGCGGAGCCATCGCTTCGAACCGGCGCATCAGCACCTCGAACAGGCGTTCGCGAGCCGGATCGGTCAAATCCAGTTCGCCCGCGACCATGCGGGCGTCGATGCTTCGCAAATAGGCGTCGAGGATGGCGGCCTTGCCGGGAAAGACGGCGACCACATCGGGCAACGGCACATGGGCCCGATCGGCGATTTCGGCCAGGGACAAACCGCGCCACCCCCGTTCGGTCACCAGGTCCAGGGTGACTGCGGGTATGCTGTCGGCGGATGCGGTCTTCTTGGTCATGGTCTGCCTCACTCCGTAATTTTAAGCCCTTTCCAATCAGAGTTAAAGGCCGGCGAGCAGCATGGCGTCGCGCCCATCCAGGTCTTGGTCGTATAAGCAGCTTATAAAAGATTTAATTCTTTATAAATCAATTATTGGTAACAAGCGCCGACTTGAAAGCTGGAAATCACAATGGAAGCGGCACCAGGGAAGGGCGCGTTTATGTACATCGATACACGTAATGTCGTCGTTACTGCTACTATAGAGGGTATCGCGGAGGCCAAATCAGCCTATTCCGCCTGGACCGGACGCGGGGGATATTTCGCGTGGGCCCCGGAATACGTCATCACCGTTTCAGTGGCCCGCACCCTGGCGCAATGGTGTTCGTGGCTGACCATCTGGCCCGAATATCGTTTGGTCGACGCCATGCGCGATGCCGGCATTGGTCGGACCGGGCCCAAACCGATCCCGAACGACAATCGTCGCGCCGATCTGCTGCTGTGCTGGAACGGCGACCGTCCTCGCGCCTTGATCGAGGTCAAGCGCAACGTCGAATCCTGGGCCCGGATCGCCACCGATGTCGCGCGCCTTCAAAGCTTGCTGTCCAAGGCCGAGGGGCCGGGATCGTTCGAGTTGGGCGTGGTGGCGTTCAGCTCCACCGTCCTGGGCGACAGGGGCGACAGGGCCGCGCGCGATCTGTTGAACGAGCGTTTGAAGCGGGTCGCCCGCGCCGCCTGCGCCCTCACCCTTCCCGGCTGGCAATGCGGGTTCCGGGCGCGCCCCGTCGAATTCGACGGTCACGAATATTGGGCGGCGGCGGCGGTCGTCTTGGAGCGATGTCCGGGGTAACCATTTCCCTTGCGAATCGACCGCCCCCCTCGTATTTTCGCCGGGTTTTGACCCGAACTCACTGACATCGAGGCACTCCAATGCCGTTCATCGCTGACAGGCTGTCGGCCATCAAGCCGTCGCCGACCATTGCCGTGACCCAGAAAGCCGCCGAACTGAAGGCCGAGGGGCGCGATGTCATCGGTCTTGGCGCCGGCGAGCCCGATTTCGACACCCCCGACAATGTCAAGGCGGCGGCCAAGGCGGCCATCGATCGCGGCGAAACCAAATACACGGCCCCGGCCGGTACGCCGGCTTTGCGCCGCGCCATCGTCGACAAGTTCAAGCGCGAGAACGGCCTGGAATACACGGTCGATCAGATTTCCGTCGGCGTCGGCGGCAAGGGCGCGATTTTCAACGCCTTCATGGCCACCATCAATCCCGGCGACGAGGTGATCGTGCCGGCCCCCTATTGGGTCAGCTATCCGGATATCACCTTGATGTTCGGCGGCAAGCCGGTGTTCGTGGCCTGCCCCGAGGAAACCGGATTCAAGCTGCGGCCCGAGGATCTGGAAAAGGCGATCACCGCCAAGACCAAATGGGTGGTGCTGAATTCGCCGTCCAATCCCACCGGCGCGGCTTATTCGCGGACCGAAATGAAGGCGCTGACCGACGTGTTGATGCGTCATCCCCACGTCTGGGTGATGAGCGACGACATGTACGAGCATCTGGTCTACGACGGTTTCGAGTTCTGCACGCCGGCTCAGGTCGAGCCCGGTCTGTACGACCGCACCCTGACCATGAACGGCGTGTCCAAGGCCTATGCCATGACCGGCTGGCGCGTCGGCTATGCCGCCGGGCCGGTGGCGCTGATCAAAGCCATGAACATGATCCAGTCGCAATCGGTGACCCACACCAGCTCCATCAGCCAGGCCGCGGCGGTGGAAGCGCTGAACGGGCCGCAGGATTTCATTCCGAAGAACGCGGCCCTGTTCAAGACCCGCCGCGATCTGGTGGTGCGGTTGCTGAACGAATGTCCCGGCGTGACCTGCAAGACGCCCGAAGGCGCGTTTTACGTCTATCCGTCCATCGCCGGATTGATCGGCAAGAAGACGCCGTCGGGCAAGGTGATCGCGACGGACACCGATTTCGTCTCGGCCCTGCTGGAATCCGAGGGTGTGGCCACGGTGCAGGGGGCGGCCTTCGGCCTGGAGCCCTATTTCCGCATCTCCTACGCCACCTCCAACGAGGCGTTGGAGAAGGCCTGCGCGCGGATCAAGCGGTTCTGCGAATCGCTGGCGTAAGACGAGGGTCGGGTCCGCCGGCGGCGGACCCGATCACCCTTCCAGTTCGAGCTCGGTGCGGGTGATCGCCAGGGCGATGGCGTCGGCGGTTCCCTCCAGCCCGGCCTCTTCCGCGTTCTGAAGCAGATAGGTCAGGACGGCGTGAACGGCCAGGGCCGCCTTTTGGCGGTCGCCTTTTTGCGCGGAACCGACCGTGGGGCGGTTCAAGGGGATCACGGTTCCCATGGCGTACCTCCACTTATCCGGGCCTTTCCCCGATCGGGGCGGTGTAAGCGGGACCGGGGATTGATGGAGCGGACGTTCCGCACTGAAATTCCCCCGTGCCGTTTCCACGTCGCGCCGACGATGGAATGCCCTTGCCATGAACGGGTACCGAGCAAAGCATCGCCGTCGCCCGGTTGGTACCTACGGACTTGCGGAGGGGGGCGTTGATCCGGATGCGATCAGGGTTCGATCAGATGCTGGCGCATGGCCTTGACCACGGCCGTCATCCGGCAATCGGCATCCAGCTTTTTCAAGATGTTGCGGATATGGAAATCGACCCCGTGGCCCGAAATGCCCAGGATTTCACCGATGCTCCAGGTGCTCTTGCCGCGGGCGCACCAGCTTAGGACGTCGCGTTCCCGCTGGGTCAGCCGGACCGGATCGGCGGCTTTCGCCACCCGCTTCGCCTGATAGGCATGGTGGAACTGAATGCCGACCAGGGTCAGCAAGGACAGCGCGTTCGGCGGCAAATCAACGCGATCATCGGGGCTGGCCAGACCAATCCCATCCACGCCGTCGGGCCCGTGCAGGGGAATGCCGATCCCGTTGCGCAAACCGGCTTCGCGTCCTTCGTCGAGCAGGCGCCGTTCCGCGTCGGACAATAGGGGGCGAAGCGGGCGGCTACGACGCAAATCGTCCCAGCGAAAGGCCGCGTGACTGATCAAGCCGAACCGCCGGATCGGATCGATGCTCATATAGGATTTTTCGATATAACGGGCGTTCCACTCGGCGGGATAGGTGCTCTCCAACGCCGGCCGGGGCCGATCGTCGTCGCCCCGGGTCGAAAGGCGCACATACTTGATGTGCTTGAATCCCAGCCGTTCAACCACGCTCTGGAAACAGGCAAACACCTCCGACGTCGTCGACGCCGCGTTGGTCGCCTCGATGAAATCCTCCACCCGCACCGCCACTCCTTTCCCGCAAGTCGTCAGGGCGGACGCTTGGAATAGTAGCAAAATCGCCATCACTTGACCAGAAGTGATCAAGACGCGTTGTCATGGCTGGCGAATGGATAAAGGTGCGGACGGCGGGCGGCGACTGCGCCACAACATGGGTCCGTACCAGACGACGAACAGAAGATAGGCGGCAATCCATAGACCAGCCGCCAGATCGAGAACGGTCATCCCCCCGAGAAAGGCGGCGGCGACCCGCGCCAGGGCGGCGCCGGTGACGGCGACATAGATCAGACGGGTGGCCGGGTCGGCCACCAGATCGCGCCCACTGTGGCCGCGGGTGGCCCGGGTCATCACCGCCAGGATCATGGTGCCGATGGCGCCCGCGGTCAAAGCGTGGATGGCGGCGGGCAGGGGGATGCCGGCGCCGAGAACGGACAGTCCCAGCAGAGCCGCGCCCGCCGCCAGCCAGCCGTAACCGAGATGCAGCACCGTCAGCAGCGGTTCGGCCAGGGTGGTCCAACCCCGCCAGCGGGCCAGCCGGACCAGATGGATCAGGCCCGCCGCGACCAGCAGCAGACCGGCGATGCGGCTGGTCGGGAACAGCGCCCAGGCGATCAGACCGGAATGCAGGACGGCCAGGGCCAGCCGGTCGAACGCGTTGAACGGTACGGGCAGACGCGCGGCCTTGCGCCGGCTCAGCCAGTTGGTGGTGAAACTGGGAATGATGCGGCCGCCCACCACCGAAATCAGGATGATGGCGGCGGCAAGGCCCAGGCGCCAGCCCAGGCCGGCGGGAATGGAAAATCCCTCCGCCTGAAGATGGGACAGCAGATCGGCCAGGGCGAACAGCGCCATCGGGGCCACCATCGGCAGATTGCGCCAATTGCGGCCCAGGACGATCTCGCGGCCCATCACCGCCATCAGAACCAGGGGAAAGGCGACGTCGATCGCCGCCGCCACGCCCATGGGCAGCCGGGCCGAGATCAGGCAGGCGATCCGTCCGGCCAGCCACAATCCCGCCAGCAGCGCCAGCATCGGGCCGCGGACCGGCAGTCGCCCGGTCCAATTGGGAATGGCGGTCAGCAGAAAGCCGGCGGCGGCGGCCAAAACGAAGCCGAACAGCATGGCGTGGATGTGCCAGGCCAGCGGATCGAACCGGGTGGGCGGCGCCGCGCCCACGGTCAGGGCCGCCATCCATATGCCCAGGGCCACCGCCGCCCACAGGGCGGCGGCGAGAAAGAACGGGCGGAACCCGTTCATCAGCAGGGCGGGCATCGGGCGGGGCGTGGTCATGGGTCTGTCCTCGGATGGATCGGACCGCCAGTATGCCAAAAGATGGATTCAAAGTACCTGTTTAAAAACTCACACGGTGAAATATTTCGCCTGGGGATGCAGGGTGACGATGGCCGATGTCGATTGCTCCGGCTCCAGCTCGAAGCTCTCCGACAGGGTCACGCCGATCCGCTCGGCCCCCAGCAGGCCCAGCAGCGCCGCCTGATCCTCGACGCGGGGGCAGGCGGGATAGCCGAAGCTGAAGCGCGAGCCCCGGTAGGATTGGTGCAGAATCTGGGCGGGATCGGCGGAATCCTCGGCGGCGAAGCCCAGTTCGGCGCGGATGCGCTTATGGACGTATTCGGCCAGGGCCTCGGTCATTTCCACCGACAGGCCGTGCAGATACAGGTAATCCACGTATTTGTCGGCGGCGAACCAGTCCCGCGCCACGCGGCTGGCCTCCGCCCCCATGGTCACCACCTGTAGGCCGATGACGTCGCGCACGGGGTCGGTCACGGGGCGGAAGAAATCGGCGATGCACAAGCCGCCTTCGCGCTGCTGGCGGGGAAAGGGGAAACGCGCCGCCTCGGTGCGCCCGTCTTCCTCGAACAGCACCACGCTGTCGCCGTCGCTGGCCGCCTTCCAGTAGCCGTAGATCGCCCGCGCGGTCAGGATGCCTTCCTGTTCGCAGCGTTTCAGCATGGCGTGGGCGGTGGGCCGCAATTCCTTGGCCGCCCAGGCCTTGAAGGACTCGATGTCGCGGCCCTGCTTGCGATAGCCCCAGTGGAACTGGAACAGCATGGTCTCGTTCAGCAATCCCACCAGATTTTGCAGCGGCACCTTGTCGATCACCCTGGACCCCCAGAAGGGCGGGGTCGGCACGGCGATATCGCGGTGCAGATCGGCGCGGCGCACGGTGACCTCGTCCCAATCCACCGGCCGGCGGGGCTCGGCCGGCTGGCCGATGCGCTTGGTGTTGCCCGAACGCGGCGCGGCGGCCCGCGCGGCGACATAGGCGTCGAAGCCGCCCTCGCTGACCTGGCCCATCAGGGTCAGGCCGTCGAAGGCGTCGCGGGCATAGGCGACCCGTCCGCTGCCATAGGCGGCGCGGCAATCGCTCTCCACATAGGCGCGGGTCAGCGCGGCGCCGCCCAGCAGCACCGGCAGATCAAGACCGGCCTCGGTCATTTCCGCCAGATTCTCGCGCATGATCACCGTCGATTTGACCAGCAGGCCCGACATGCCCACAGCATCCGCGCCATGGTCGCGGGCGGCGCGGATGATCTCGTTCACCGGCTGCTTGATGCCGAGATTGATCACCTTGTAGCCGTTGTTGGTCAGGATGATGTCCACCAGATTCTTGCCGATATCGTGGACGTCGCCCTTGACCGTGGCCAGCACGATGGTCCCCCGGCTGGTCCCTTCGGCCTTTTCCATATGCGGTTCCAGCCAGGCCACCGCCGTCTTCATGGTTTCGGCCGATTGCAGGACGAAGGGCAGCTGCATCTTGCCCGACCCGAACAACTCGCCCACCACCTTCATGCCGTCCAGCAGCAGGGAATTGATGATTTCCAGCGGCGAATAGGTTTGCATCGCCTCGGCCAGATCCTCGTCGATGCCGGTGCGGTCGCCGTCGATGATGCGGTTCTTCAGCCGGTCCTCGACCTTGGCGGCGCGTTCGCTCTTGGCATGGGCGGCGGCGCGGTCGCCGAACAGGGCGATGAAGGCCTGCAGGGGATCGTAGCCGGGGGCGCGGCGGTCGAAGATCAGATCCTCGGCGGCCTTGACCTCCGCGGGCGGGATGGAATGCAAGGGCAGGATCTTGGAGACATGCAGGATGGCCCCGGTCATGCCGCGTTTCAGGGCATGGTCGGCGAAGACCGAGTTCAGCACCTGGCGCGCCGCCGGCTTCAGGCCGAAGGACACGTTGGACACCCCCAGCATCACCCCGCATTCGGGCAGTTCGGCGCGGATGCGTTCGATGGAATCCAGGGTCGCCATGGCCAGGCCGCGATCATCCTCGTTGCCGGTGCAGATGGTGAAGGTCAGCGGGTCGAACAGCAGATCGGAGGCGGGCAGGCCGTGGCGGTTGACGGCGAAATCGTACAGGCGCTTGGCGATGCGCAGCTTGCCCTCGACATCCTTGGCCATGCCCTCTTCGTCGATGGTCAGCGCGATCACCGCGGCGCCGAATTTGCGGGCCAGCGCCAGCCGGGCGCTCGCGCCTTCCTCGCCATTCTCGAAATTGATCGAATTGAGGACGGCCTTGCCGCCATAAAGCTTCAGCGCCGCCTCCAGCACCGGCAATTCGGTGGAATCGATCACCAGCGGGGCCGAGACCGAGCCGCGCAGCCGGCTTACCACCTCGGTCATGTCGGCGATCTCGTCGCGGCCGACGAAGGCGGTGCAGATGTCGAGGGTGTGGCTGCCCTCCTTCACCTGGGCGCGGGCCAGGGCGACGATGCCGTCCCAATCGCCGGCCTCCTGCATCTCGCGGAACTTTTTCGATCCGTTGGCGTTGCAGCGTTCGCCGATGGACAGCAGGGCGTTTTCCTGGAACAGCGGCACCTGCTGGTACAGCGAGGCCACCGCCGGCACCCAATGGACCGAGCGTCGCACGGGGGCCGGGCGGCCGCCGGCATTCTTGCGCAGCATGGCATCGACGGCGCGGATATGGTCGGGGGTGGTGCCGCAGCACCCCCCCACCAGATTGGCGCCCAGGGCCACGAACCGTTCGTGCCACAGGGCCAGTTCGTCGGATTGCAGCGGATAGCAGGTGCAGCCCTCGACCAGTTCCGGCAGGCCGGCATTGGGCTGGATCGAAATCAGGCGCGGCCAGTTTTCCGCCAGCCAGCGCAGATGTTCGGCCATTTCCTGGGGGCCGGTGGCGCAATTCATGCCCATCAGATCGACGTCCAGGGCTTGGACGATGGTGGCGGCGGCGGCCAGGTCGGAGCCGACCAGCAGGGTGCCGGTGGTTTCCACCGTCACCTGGACGAAGATGGGCAGGGCCGAGCCGACCTCGGACCGGGCCAGCTTGACCCCGTTGACCGCGGCCTTGATCTGCAGCGGGTCCTGGCAGGTTTCGATCAGGGCGGCATCGACGCCCCCGGCGATCAGGCCCCTGGCCTGGACGGCGTAGGCCGCCTCCAGCCGGTCATAGTCGATATGGCCCAGGCTGGGCAGCTTGGTGCCCGGCCCCATCGACCCCACCACGAAGCGGGTGCGGCCGTCGGCGAAGTCCTCGGCCGCCTCGCGGGCCAGTTCGGCGGCCCGCTTGTTGAGGTCGAAGGCCATGTCCGACAGGCCGAATTCACCCAGGGTCACCGGATTGGCGCCGAAGGTGTTGGTTTCGACCATGTCGGCCCCGGCCTCGAAATAGGCGCGGGCGATGCCGCGCACCACGTCGGGACGGGAATGGGGCAGGATGTCGGTGCAGTTCTCGTGTCCCAGGAAATCCTTGTCCACCGACAGGTTCATGGCCTGCACCAGGGCGCCGGTGCCGCCGTCGCACAGCAGCACCCGGCGGGACAGATGGTCGAGTATGTCGGTCATCGCGAAAAATCCTTGAACTGGAACCCTGAAACTATCACGGAGCCTGCGGCCGCACGCCCAGGATATGGCAGATGGCGTAGGCGAGGTCGGCGCGGTTGAGCGTGTAGAAATGAAACTGATCGACACCGTCGGCGGCCAGCGCCCGGCATTGTTCGGCGGCCACGGTGGCGGCCACCAGACGCCGCGTTTCCGGGTCGTCGTCCAGCCCCTCGAACAGATCGGCCATCCAGGCGGGGACGTTGGTGCCGCAGGCGGCCGAAAAACGGCGCACCTGGGCGAAATTGGTCACCGGCAGGATGCCGGCGACGATCGGCACGCCGATGCCGGCCTTGCGGCAGCGGTCGAGAAAACGGCGATAGACGTCCACGTCGAAGAAATACTGGGTGATGGCCCTCGTCGCTCCGGCGTCGATCTTGCGCTTCAGATTGTCGAGATCGGCCTGGGGGCTGGCGGCTTCCGGGTGGGTTTCGGGATAGGCCGCCACCGAAATCTCGAAATCGGCGATGCGCTTCAGTCCGGCCACCAGATCGGCGGCATAGGCGTAGCCGTCGGCAAGCGGCTGGTAGGGACCGGCATTGTCCGGCATGTCGCCGCGCAGGGCGACGATATGGCGGATGCCGTCCCGCCAATATTGGCGGGCGATTTCGTCGATTTCGGCCCTGGTGGCGCCGACGCAGGTCAGATGCGCGGCCGGCTTCAGGCTGGTTTCGCGGGCGATCCGGGTCACCGTCTGGTGGGTGCGTTCCCGGGTCGATCCGCCGGCGCCATAGGTCACCGACACGAAATCCGGGGCCAGCGGCTCCAGCCGGCGGACGCAGGCCCATAATTGCTCCTGCATCTTGTCGGTCTTGGGCGGAAAGAATTCGAACGAAACGCCGATCGGCCGTTTCAGGGCGGCCAGGATGGGCATGTCCGGCTGGGCGGGATTCATGCGGGCGCTCCTTGACGCGTGGGGGACAGGGACGGAATCGACGGCGTTTCGTCGGCCGGCTTGCGGGCGCACCACAGCACCACCGTCAGCGGCTTTCCGGTCAGGTGGCGGATTTCGCCGGCGACCAGGCCGGCGGCGGCGAACCAGTCGGTGACTTCGGAATCGGCGAAGCCGAGCCGGCGATGGGCGTGCTGATCGCGCAGGGATTCCAATTGGTGGGGGGCGAAATCGACCACCGCCAGCATGCCGCCGGGCCGCAATATCCGGGCCGCCTCGGCCACCGCCGCCGCCGGATCGTCGGCATAATGCAGAACCTGATGAATGGTGACGGCATCGGCCTCGCCGGCCGCCAGGGGCAATTGGGTCATGTCGCCCTGGCGCACCATGCAATGGTCGAGATTGATGTTGTGGCGGCCGCCGCGTTCCAGATTGGCGCGGGCCACGGCCAGCATCTCGCGCGAACGGTCGACGCCGATGGCCCGCTCCACATGGGGGCCCAGCAATTCCAGAATGCGGCCGGTGCCGGTGCCCATATCCACCAGCAGGCGGGGATGGTCCGCCAGAACCGCGGCGCTCAAGGCCCGTTCCACTTCGGCTTCGTCCACATTGAGCGAACGGATATCGTCCCAGTTCGCGGCGTTGTCGCGGAAATAGCTGTCGGCCCGCGCCGTCCGTTCGGCGCGGACAGCGGCCAGCCGTTGCCGGTCCTCGGCCAGTCTGGGATCGTCGGCCGGCAGCAGCGCCAGCACCGCGCGGGCGAGATCCGCACCGCGACCGCCGGCGGCCAGCCGGAAAAAAGCCCAGGCGCCTTCGGGAAAGCGGTCGAGCAGACCGGCATCGCCCATCAGTTTCAAATGGCGCGAAACCCGGGGCTGGCTTTGCCCCAGAATATGAGTCATCTCGCTGACGGTCAGTTCGCCCCGGGCCAGCAGGGCCAGCAGGCGCAATCGGGTCGGCTCGGCCGCCGCCCTGAGACCGGCCAGTATGGTGTCCAAAGGACTCTCCTCGAAACGGGGCGGCGTGCGACCGCGCCATAGCGTCGAAAAAGATATAAACATATCTTTATGAGAATATGAAGGGGAAAGCGAATACGCTCCAGGGGAATCGGGTGAACCCGCTTCCCCTGCATTATGTATATTTCCCTCAATCGCCGGGCGGGCGCGTCCGCGCCCTTGGCTATCCTCGCTTGCGCTCCGAGGCCCCGATGGAGCCTCTCCGCACGCTGCGGCGGCCTCAACGGCCTAGTCGCTCCGCTCCAACGCGCCTTCACCCGATTACCCTGGAATACGCTCTTTCCGTGTCGCTTTGCGAAACCCGCTTGACCGCCACGCTTCCTTACGGTCCCTTAATCCAGCATCGCAAGGTCGAGATCAACCGCAGGGCCGGCGTTGACGCGTTGCCAAAGGCCGGACGATCCGGTTCAATGCCGTGGACCCGACTTTATAAATGAGAGACGGACTGACATGCTTCGACGTCGTTTCCTCCTCCTCCTGTCCGTGGTGGGCGCCTTGGCGTGGGCCGTGCCGGTTCCGGCCCGGGCCGCCGACGCGACGGATCAGTCGGCCAAGCAGTTCGTCGCCGACCTGACGCACAACGTCATCGGCGTCATGACCGCGAAAGACATGTCCGAAACCCAGCGGATCGACAGGTTCCGGTCCCTGTTCATCGGATCGGTCGATTTGCCGGTGGTGGGCAAGCTGGTTCTGGCGCGCTATTGGCGGGTCGCCACGCCCGACCAGCGCCAGGAGTTTCTCAAACTGTTCTCGGACATGCTGGTGCTGACCTGGTCCCATCGCTTCAAGGATGCGGCCGGCGAGGTCACCTTGCACATCACCGACAGCAAGCCCGATGTCGATAACGGCGTGCGGGTCGATAGCGAGATTTTGCGCCCCAACCAGGACCCGGTCCCGGTGATCTGGCGCCTGCGTCGTCCCGAAGGCAAACTCCGGGTGATCGATCTGGTGGTCGCCGGAACCTCGATGGTGCTGACCTATCGCTCGGAATACGCGTCGGTGATCACCGAGCATGGCGGCCAGGTAGGCGCCCTGCTGGACGCCCTGCGCAAAAAGGTGGCGCAATTGTCGGCGCCGACCGCGGCCGCCGCCGCCAACTAAAGGCTATTTAGCACCGGCTGGCGGCGCCGCCAGCCGGGATTTGGGCGCCGGCAATCGTGGGCCGGGCCGCTCCATGTCCTTCATCAATGCCGGGCCGTTGACGAACGCGAGACCGGCGCGCACGGCGCCGGCCACCAGGGCGCGCCGGCGGCACCCCCAAACGTAGCCATCCAGGCGGGCCCGGCCGGCCTCGTCGCGAAACTGGCCGAGATGGGCCAGCAGCGCCGCGTCCGTCATCCCGAAATCCGCCGCGATATCGTCGAGATCGACGCCGATGGCGGTGCAGCCGCAATCGGCGGCCAGGGCGGCCATCGGCTGGCCGAGCGAAGTCCTCAGCCAGGCTTCCCGGCCCAGGCCGCGGGCGGCGCGAACGGCGTCGGTCAGGGAGCGGGCGCCGATATCGGCGGGAACGCCGAACAGTTCCACGATCAATCGATCATTGCGCGACGCTTCGGGCAGGGCGGTCACGATCGCCGTCACCGACATCCGCCGGGGCGAGGTGACGGTGGCCCAGTGCAAGGGCAGGATAAGGATGCCGCGACCGGCCGCGCCCCCGGCCAGTTCCGCCGCTACCGCTTCCAGAACGGCGCGATCCAGGGCGATGGCGGTTTCCGCGTCGGCGCCATAGGCGCGCCCCCCCTCCAAAAGGTCGGTTTCGTCCCGGCGCCGAATCCGGGCGCCATAGGCGGCGATGGATTCGCCCTTGGCCATCCAGGTCGGGCGCCAGGCCACCGACAGGCGGGTGGTGGGGGCCAGCGGCCCGGCATTCGCCGGTCGCAGGGGTGGCGGCGGCGGCAGGGTCGGCTGGTCGGGGGCGTCCGTCGGCGCCTTGCGCCCGCCCTCCATCTTCTGCCAGGCGGGGGTGGTCCGCTCGCGGTGTTCCACCGCCATCGGCTGCCAACCGGGATCGGGTCCGGGCTCGCGCTTTTTCCGCCCCGCAGGCAATTCTCCGATCACGCCATGGCGGTCGGGCTCGGCAAGGTCCTCGCCGGGGGTGGGCATGAACGCGCGGCGCGGCCCTTCCTCCAGGTCGGGGGTGAAATGGCTGGGCATCAGCGATCGGCGCAAACCCTGCTCGGACTCGGCGTCCTGCTGTTCGCGGCGGGTCTGGCCGACCGCGGAATCGATGGCCGCCAGATCGATGCGGCCATCGGCGATGGCGTCGGCCAGGGTGATTTCCGCCGCCAGGGCCAAGGGCCGGTCCAGCCCCTCGAACTGGTCGCCCAACAGACGCACCCCCAGTTCCTGGGCGATGGTCAGCGCCCGGTAGCGGCCCTCGTCCTGAGAGCAGGAACGGAACACCAGAAGAAAGAAATCCTGCCCCTGGCGGGCGAACAGGTTGCCCTTGCCGATATGGGCGTGGATCACGCCCTCGGCGATCAGCATGACCTTGTCGGCGAACCGGGGCCAACGTTCGCCCACCGCCTCGCGGAATTCGACCAGGGAAATGACCTGAAGGCGGGTCTGGTACATCCCCTCCCGGTCCTGACACAGCGTGTCGATGGCCAGGCGGAACTCATCATCGACGATGCGTTCGTCGGTGGAAGGGTGTTCGACAACGGGAGCTTCGGCTTCGGCCTCGCCGCCGCCGGTCAGACGCCGGATCAACCGGCCGAATACGCCGGTCCGCCGCTTGGGATCCATATCCCCCCCCGGGGCCCATTCGGTCGCCGCCCGTACGGGCGCGAAATCCGGGTGTGGAATTGGTGGAGCCGAGGGGAATCGAACCCCTGACCTCCGCAGTGCGATTGCGGCGCTCTCCCATCTGAGCTACGGCCCCATCCGGAGGCCGAGATAATGGTCAAAGCGTCCCCCCCTGTCAAGCGCCACCCAAGGGGTTCCGCGCCGTTGCGTCCTCTCATTCCCTTGCACCGGGCGGCGGGTGCGGATAGGGTTTCGCCGGCAATTTCTGCTTGGGGGCTGTCCGGCGATGAACATCATTCTCGTGCCGTTGCTGCAAGTCATTTACTACGCGCTGGACATCTATCTTTACGTGGTGATCGCCGCGGTCATCTATAGCTGGCTGCTCGCCTTCGGCGTCATCAACACCTACAACCACGTCGTCGCCGTCATCGGCGACGTGCTGGCGCGCCTGACCGAACCGGCCCTGGCGCCGCTGCGCCGCTTCCTGCCCGATTTCGGCGCGGTCGATCTGTCGCCGATCGCCCTGTGGCTGATCATCATCTTCCTGCAAATGGTCGATGTGCGCCTGATCGACGCCGTACGCGGAATTTCCCTGTGACCCAGGCCGCCCCGTCGTCCGCTTCCCCCTTTTCCATCGGTCCCGATGGGCTGCGGGTGGCGGTGCGGCTGGCGCCGGGCGCGTCCAGAACCGCCATCGACGGCGTGATCGCCGATTCCGACGGCGCCACCGCCCTCAAGGCGTCGGTGACCGAAATCGCCGAGGGCGGTCGCGCCAACGCGGCGCTGGTCAAGCTGCTGGCCAAGGAATGGCGGCTGCCCAGGACGGCCATCGGCATCATCCGGGGCGCCACCGATCGCCGCAAGCTGCTGGCCATCGACGGCGACGCCCGGCAATTGCAACCCCGTTTGGAAGAATGGATGGCGAGGTTCCGGCCATGAACGACAGCAATACCGGCGCGGCTCTGATCGACGGCAAGGCGTTTTCGGCGAATCTGGTGGCGCAGGTGGCCGAGCGGGTTCGCGCCCTGCGGGACGACCACCACCTGACCCCCGGTCTGGCGGTGGTGCTGGTGGGCGAGGACCCGGCCAGTCAGGTCTATGTCCGCAACAAGCACAAGCGGACGGTCGAGGCCGGGATGCGCTCCTTCGAGCATACGCTCGACGCATCGGTCACCGAGGCCGAGCTGTTGACCCTGATCGGCGGCCTCAACGACGATCCCGAGGTTCACGGCATTCTGGTGCAGCTGCCCCTGCCCCGGCATATCGATGCCGGCAAGGTGATCGAAGCCATCCGCCCCGACAAGGATGTGGACGGCTTCCATCCCTGGAACGTGGGCATGCTGGCGTCGGGCGGACGGGGCATGGTGCCCTGCACGCCCTTGGGCTGCATGATGATGCTCAAGGATCGGGTGCCGGACCTGTCGGGAAAGCGGGCGATCGTGGTCGGGCGCTCCAACATCGTCGGCAAGCCCATGGCCCATCTGCTGCTGGCCGAGAATTGCACCGTCACCATCGCCCATTCGCGGACCCGCGATCTGCCGGACGAGGTGCGCCGGGCCGACATCGTGGTGGCGGCGGTCGGCCGCCCCGAAATGGTCCGGGGCGATTGGATCAAGCCCGGCGCGGTGGTCATCGATGTCGGCATCAACCGCGTCGTTCTGCCCGACGGCAAGACCCGGCTGGTGGGCGACGTCCAGTTCGAGGAGGCCCGCAAGGTGGCCTCGGCCATCACCCCGGTTCCCGGCGGCGTCGGCCCCATGACCATCGCCTGCCTTCTGCGCAACACCGTGGTCGCCGCCGCCCGCCAGCATCGCATCGCCCTGCCGGACGGATGGGAATAGGAATCCCTAGAGTGTGATGCCCTAAATGGGCATCACACTCTAGGCCGTTTTGTTTTTCCCTCTGCCTAAGTGCGCGCGTCCGCGCGCTTGGCCGCGCCCTCAATGGGCGCAAGAGCGGCGTTAAGGCAGCCGCTCTATTCCTCGCCGGCGTTGAAGCTGTCGAGCAATTGGACGATGCGGGCCGAATCGCTCTGATCCATGATCACCCGCGCCCGCCTCGTGGCGGCCATCAGATCCATGGTGCGGACCCGCTGTTTGACCACGGCGACGTTGGTGGCCGACATGGACAGGTCGCGGATGCCCAGCCCGGTCAACAAGGCGGTGAAGCGGGGATCGCCCGCCACCTCGCCGCACAGGCTGACCGGGATGCGGGCGCGCAACGCCGCTTCCGCCGAGAACTGGATCAGACGCAGCACGGCGGGATGCAGCGGATTATAGAGATGGGCCACCGCTTCGTCGGCGCGGTCGATGGCCAGGGTGTACTGGGTCAGGTCGTTGGTGCCGATGGAAAAGAAATCGGCGTGCCAGGCCAGGGCGTCGGCGCCCAGCGCCGCGCCCGGCACCTCGATCATCACGCCCAGAGGCGGCGGCGGGTCGGCGATGGCCACGCCGCGCCGTCGTAACGTTTCGGCCGCTTCGTCGCGGGCCGCCTGAACCAGACGGATTTCCTCGACGGTGGCCACCATCGGCACCAGGATGCGGACCGGACCGTGAGCCGAGACCCTTAAGATCGCCCGCATCTGGGTACGAAGCAATTCCGGATGCGACAGGGACAGGCGCACCGCCCGCAATCCCAGGGCCGGATTGGGGCCGGGATGGATGTTCAATCCCCCCGCCAGCTTGTCGCCGCCCAGGTCGAGGGTGCGGATGGTCACCGGGCGGCCTTCCATGGCCCGGACCAGATCGCGCAACACCGTGTATTGCTCGTCCTCGCCGGGGATGTCGGGACGGTTCATATACAGGAATTCCGAGCGCAGCAGGCCGATGCCCTCGGCCCCCGAATCCAGCACCGACGCCACTTCCGAGGGCAGTTCGACATTGGCCTGCAAAATGATGCGGCTGCCGTCGCGGGTGACCGCCGGCACGTCGCGCAGCCGGGCCAGGGCGCGGCGTTGGCGCAGATAATCGGCGCGTTTTTTGCGGTACAGCGCCAGCGTCTTCGGCGAAGGATTGACGATCACCTTTCCCTGGCCGCCATCGACGATCACCGTGGCGCCCGGCCGGGCTTCCGCCATGATGTCGCCCACCCCCAGCACGGCGGGCAGCCCCAGCGACCGGGCCATGATGGCGGTGTGGCTTTCGGCGCCGCCCAGCACGGTGGCGATGCCCGCCACATGGTCGGGATCGAGCAGGGCGGTATCGGCCGGGGTCAGTTCGTCGGCGCAGATCACCGCCCGCCGCGGCAGCACGGAAAACGGCCGATGGGGGGCGCCGGTCAGATTGCGGAGCAGCCGGTGGCCGATATCGCGGATATCGTCGGCGCGGGCGGAGAGGTAGCTGTCTTCCATGGCGGCGAAACCACGGGCGATCTCGGCGATTTCGCGCCGGAGCGCCGCCTCGGCGTTGAGCCGTTCGTCATCGACGCGGGCGATGACGCCCCGGACCAGCCGCGAGCCGTGCAGCATCTGGCCGTAGGCTTCGAGCAGATAGCCCATTTCCTCGCCGGCCGGTCCCTTGATGTCGCGGGCCTTGGCCCGAAGCTGCTCCACCTGCCAGACGGTGCGTTCGACGGCATCGACGAAGCGCTGGATTTCCGCCGGCACCCGGTTGGCGGCGATGCGGTATTCGGGGACGCTCACCGTTTCGGAATCGTGGCGATAGACGGTACCGATGGCGATCCCGCGGCTGATGGCCATGCCCTCCAGCACCTGCTCCGCCGGCGGCGCCGGCAACAGCAGGTCGGCCTTGGCGTCGGACTCGCCCTCGGGATCGGCGGGTGGTGTCGTCGGCGGTGTAAAGGTCATGTCCCCCCCTCCCGGCGTATCCGTTGCGCCTCAGTCCTCGTCGAACTTCTGGTCGATCAGGGCGGTCAGTCCCGCCAGGGCCGCATCCGCCTGAGGGCCGGCCGCCTTCAATTCGATACTGCATCCCGGCGCGGCGGCCAGCATCATCAGGCCCATGATCGACAGGCCCGAAACCTCGGTGCCGCGATGGGAAACCGTCACCTGGGCGTCGAACGTGGCGCACAATTTGACGAATTTGGCCGCGGCCCGCGCATGCAGACCGCGGCGGTTGCTGATGGTGGCGGTTTGTCGCCGTTCCTCGCCCTTGACGGTGGTTTCGTGCGGGCTCATCGGCGTTCCTGGTCCAGAAGTTTGGAGGCGACGTTGATGTATTTGCGTCCCGCATCCTGCGCCGAGATCACCGCTTCGGCCAACGGTTCGGAATGCCGTACGGTGGCCAGCTTGATCAGCATGGGCAAATTGACGCCGGCGATCACCTCGACATTGGCCTTGTCCATGATCGAGATCGCCAAGTTCGATGGCGTGCCACCGAACATGTCGGTCAATACCACCACCCCGCCGCCATCGTCGCATTTGGCCACGTTGGACAGAATATCTTCGCGTCGCTGCTCCATGTCGTCGTCCGCTCCGATACAGACGGCGGCGGTGTTGGGCTGCGCCCCCACCACATGTTCCAGCGCCGCTATCAATTCTTGCGCCAGACGCCCGTGGGTTACCAGAACCATTCCGATCATCGATCCCTTCCCCTGGAATCCCGCCTTGAGAGAGCACGTCGCACAAGCGATCCGACCGGATCGCATCCGGTTTTAGAGCGGGTCATTGATTAGAGACGGATTCCGCCGTCCAGTTCCACCCAGTTCGCGATGGCGCAACTCGACCCGCGCGCCCCGTTCCCTTAGCCAGTCCGATAGATGCTCGGCGACGAAGACCGAACGGTGGCGTCCGCCGGTGCAACCGATGGCGATGGTCAGATAGGATTTACCCTCGGCGGCGAAACGCGGCAAAAGCGGCGCCAGCAGATTGGTCAGGGCGGTGAAGAACGAATCGAAGACCGGATCGGCGGCGATATAGGCGGCGACCTCGGCGTCGCGCCCGGTCTTGGGGCGCAAATCCTCGACATAATGGGGATTGGTGAGAAAACGGGCGTCGAACACCAGATCGGCCTCGCGCGGCAGGCCGTTGCGATAGGCGAAGGAGGTGACGAACACCACCAGCCCCCGATCCGCCTCCAGCCCCAGCCGCAGCGCCAGCACCCGCTTGAATTCGGCCGGCGGCAGGGTCGAGGTGTCGATCACGACGATGTCGGGGCGCGTCCTCAAATCGGCCACCAGGGCGCGCTCGCGATGGATGCCGTCCACCAGGGGACGGTCCACGGCCAAAGGGTGGCGCCGGCGGGTTTCGGTATAACGCCGCGTCAGCACCTCGTCGTCGCAATCGAGGAAAATCACCCGGACGGAAATGCCGCGATCGGCCGTCAGCCGGTCGACCTCGGCGAGAAAGGGCTCGACGCCGAAATCGCGGGTGCGGATGTCGATGCCGATGGCCAGCCGGCGCGGCATGTCGCCTTCCGGGCGGACCAGATTTCCCAGAAGCGACAGCGGCAGATTGTCCACCGCCTCGAATCCCATATCCTCCAGCGCCTTCAGGGCCAGGGTCTTGCCGGCGCCCGACATGCCGGTGACGATGATCAGCCGTCCGGCCTCGCTGGCGGGGCCGTTCGTCACGTCGGATGGTGTCATCGGGGATCGCTTTCCAAATCGTCGATCACGACCGGATTTCGCGCCGCCAGGCGAATCTTGGCGGGGGTGGCCGCCTCGAACGCCGCCAGATGCAAGGATGGCACCGCCACGCCGAGCAGATCCGCGGCGGCGGGGCCGGGCATGCGGTCCACCTGGGTTGCCGGAACCAGATCGACGACAAGCGCCAGCGGCACCGACGCCAGATAGGCCATGCGAACGATCCCCATACCGCGGACCTCCAGAAGTCCGGCCAAGACAGAAGGCGGCCGCGCCGCCGGTATGCCGCCCTCAAGGACGATCTCGGTCTGGTCGTCGGCCACCAGGACGGCGCCGCCGTCGATCAGCCGCAGGGCCAGGTCGGACTTTCCGCTGCCCGAGGGGCCGCGGATCAGAACGCCCTTCGGTCCCAATGCGACCGTGGTGCCATGCACAAGCAGCATGCCGGCAGAGTGGTACCGTCCGGGGGCCAAGTCAATCGCGGCCTGGGGCTCCGCCAGGGGAATCGGGTGACCCCGCTTCCCCTGCATTATGTCTATTTCCCTCAATCGCCGGGCGGGCGCGTCCGCGCCCTTGGCTATCCTCGCTTGCGCTCCGAGGCCCCGATGGAGCCTCTCCGCACGCTGCGGCGGCCTCAACGGCCTAGTCGCTCCGCTCCAACGCGCCTTCACCCGATTACCCTGGGGGCTCCGCTCCAAGTCGCCTTCACCTGATCTGTCATCTTTGCCGTTCCCCCTGGATCATCCATGGGTTAGGCTTGACCTTATGCAGATTGCGACACGCGATTCCACAGCGCAAGGTGAGTCCACAGCGCACGGCGAGTCCACAGCGCAAGGCGACGCCGGGACCCGCCATTCATGCTGCCGGCCCAGCCGTAAACGCGAAGCGGTTCTGGATGCGGCGCAGACTTGTTTTCTCGATTTGGGATACGCCGCCACCAGCATGGATCTGGTCGCCAGCCGCGCGGGCGTGTCCAAGGCGACGATCTACGCCCATTTCGCCGGCAAGGACGATTTGTTCGCCGCCGTCATCAATCGGCGCTGCGACCGCGACCCGATCGTTCCCGATTCGTGGCCGGTCGGCGACGCCCGCACCGTTCTCACCATGGTCGGCACCCGCCTGATGGCGTTTCTGATGGCGCCCGAAACCCTGGCCACCTATCGGGTGGTGGTGGCCGAGGCGGCCCGCCATCCCGACCTCGCCCGCGCCTTCTGGGAGGTGGGGCCGGGTCAGGGCAAGACCCGTTTGGCGGCGATGTTCGCGGAACTGACCCGGCGCGGGGCGCTGTCGGTGCCCGATCCATGGGTCGCCGCCGACCAGTTCGCCGCCATGATGCGGGCCGAAATCTTCAACCGCGAGCTGCTGGGCCTGCCGCTGCCCCAAGGCCGCGACGCCGTCACCACCGTGATGGCCGCCGTCGACGTCATGGTCCGCGCCTACGGGCCCGAAAAATCCGCTTAGAGCGACGCGCCTGAAATCTGAAACGTCTGGCTCAATCTTGGACGCGTCGCTCCGGCGCGCATTGAACGAGCGGCCATCCGAAATAAAAGTTCAGATCGAGCGCATGCCCGTCAGGAATTCCGCCACTTCCTCCGCCATATGCCGGCTTTCGGCGGCCAGCCGGTCGGTCGCTTCGAACACCTCGCCGGCCATCCGTCCGGTTTCGCCCGCCGCCGTCGCCACCTGGGCCACATTGTCCGCGACTTCGGCGGTCATGGCCGAGGCATGCTCCACATTGCGGGCGATTTCGGCGGTGGCGGCCGATTGCTCCTCGACCGCGCCGGCCAGGCCGGTGGCCATTTCGCTCAAGGAGCGGATGGTCTGGGACACCGAGCGGATGGCGTCGACGGTGCCGTCCGTTTCCTTTTGAATATCGGCGATCTGGGCGGCGATCTCCTCGGTGGCCTTGCCGGTCTGGTTGGCCAGCCCCTTGACCTCGCCGGCGACCACGGCGAAGCCCTTGCCGGCTTCGCCGGCCCGCGCCGCCTCGATGGTGGCGTTCAGGGCCAGAAGATTGGTCTGGGCGGCGATGCCGTTGATCAACTCGACGATTTCGCCGATTCGCCCCACCGATTCGGCCAGACGGGCGATACGGCTGTCGACGGCTTCGGTTTCGGCCGCGGCGTCCCGCGCCACATCGGCGGAACGGCCGACCTGGGCGCTGATTTCCTCAATCGACGAACGCAGCTCGCCGCCGGCACGGGCCACGGTCTGGATGTTGTCGTTGGCCTGTTCGGTGGCGGTCAGGACCGCCGCCGTCCGGCGGTCGGTTTCCTGGGCATTGCCCGACATGGATTGGGCCGATTGATGCAGGGTTTCCACGGCGCCGTCCATGGCCGCCAGCACCGATTGCATGGTGGTCTCGAACCGGCCGGCCAGACTATCGGTCCGCCGGCGGCCGGCGCTTTGCTCGTCGGCCTCCAATTCCTTGGCCAGTTTTTCATGGCGATTGCGGACGAAAGCCTCCTTGAACCGCAAAAAGGCTTCGGCCAGAACCCCCAATTCGTCGGGATGGCGGGTGGCGAAACTGGCATCGACGTCACCGCCGGCCAGCGCGCTCATCGCCCCGGTCAGCTGGTCCATGGGGCGCGCCACCCGGCGCACCATCACCACCAGCGCGTACAGGGCGGCGACAACGCCGAGAACCCCCAGGATCACGGTCACCAGCAGCGCCTCGGTGGCGCCGCGACGCTGTCCGGCGGCGGCGTCATCGGCCTGTTGGCCCAGCGCCGCCACCACACCGGCGACGGCCGACGCCGTCGCTTTCGACCCGGCCACCCAATCCTTGGCGCCGATGAAGGGCGGCATGCCGTCATTGGCCGAGGCCCAGACCGTGCGGCGCATGGAATCGAGCTTGGCCAGGGCGGTATCCGCCTTGGCCAGGGCCGCGTTCACCGCCGGGGAATAGACCCCGGCGCTGCGACCGGCCAGAACCGCCTGCCAGGCGGTCTTCATTCGGCCGGCCAACAGAACCAGAGACGGCAGATCGGCGGGGGTCACCGCCGCGCCGGCCTGCAGGATCTTGGCGATCTGCAACCGTTCGCGACCGATCAGGCCCCCCAGGATGCCGGCCATATGGCGGGCCTGAATCAGGGTGGCCAAAGGCCCGCTGACGGCGCCCAGGACCAGGGTTTCACTGCCCCGGGTGACGGTATCGTTCATCTGATCGGCGGCATTCAGCCAATCACCGACCAGCGACCAGGGCCGCGCCGCCAAGGTCTGTTTGAATCCGGCGTCGATTTCAGTCCGGGAGGCCACGAAATTCTTGCGCGCCGCCGCCAGGGCCTTGGTGACCGACGGCGCCCGGGCCATGCCGCGCATCGAGACGACAAGGGTCCGATAGGCAACGTCGGTCGCCGCCCGGCGGGCGGCCAGCCCCGACGGCGCCCCGATCCTGGATTGGGTCAGGGCGGCGACGGCCATGTCGCGTTCGGCCTGAACATCGCCGACAAAGGTGATGGCCCGATCGATCACCTGATTGGCCCGGGTGGACAGCGAGGCCTGGCGCATGCGATCGACGGCATGGGACAGGGACACGCCGGCCAAAGCGATCAGCGGTACCGCCACCAGGGCGATCAAGGCGGGAAGCAGACGCGCCACCCTGAGACGGCCCAGCCAGCCCACCCGCAGACGGGCGCGCAACAGCGGCACGCAGGCCTGATCGGCGCCCCGGACGTGGGTGTCGAACCAATCGTGAAGCAGTCCCGACAATTCGGTCGCGGCGGAAGGCGGGGATTCCGGCGTCAGACGATCCATGAAGGCCGCCAGGCGCGCCTCGAACCCGGCGTGTTCCTGTCGGTGAGCCGCCAGATCGGGATAGCGGCAGACGGCCAGCAGGCTTTCCTCGCGCCGGAAGTGGAGTTTGACGTACTCGACCACTTCGTCGCAGAGCAACCGCAGATCCTTGTACCCGACCCATGGGGCGTCGGCCCGGGCGATCAATTCGGCCAGCCGGCGGTGATCGGCATCAAGGGCGTCGATTCCCGTCAGAAAATCCTCCTCAATTCCGAAAGGAACGGTAGAGATGGCGTCCATGATGGCTCTCCTCCTGGCAGGCCGGATCGCGCATCGCCTTGTCGGCCCCAAACGCAAACCACGGTCTTTCCCCATCCGCGCCGCCCGCCGCGGATGGCAACTCCCGTAAATATATTTGTATTTATGCGCACAGGTCACATGAAAGCTGACATCAAGCCGTGAAAAAAGAGACGAGCATTACCTCTCTCTAATATTACAGTGCGCTGTTATTGATTTATGTCGATCGGGCGATCAGGACGCCGAATCGGGATCGACGCCGATATTGTCGATCAACCGCGCGCGGCCCAGATGGGCGGCGGCGAGAATCCGCAAGGGCCGGTCGGCCAGACGCGAAACCGGGTCCAGGGTTCCGGCATCGCGCACCGCCACGTAATCGACGGAGCCGAAGCCGGCGGATTTCAGCGCCAGGACGGCGCGATCGCATAGGGACGCCGCGTCGCGGCCTTCCGCCAGACCCGACGCCACCTCGCCCAGGATGCGATACAGCGCCGGGGCGATGTCGCGCTCGGACGCCGACAGGTAGCGGTTGCGCGACGACAGGGCCAGACCATCAATGTCGCGGATCGTCGGCACGCCCTCGATATCCACCGGAATGGCGAGATCACGCACCATGCGACGAATGACGGCGAGCTGCTGGTAATCCTTTTCGCCGAACAGCGCCGTATCGGGCCGGCACAACAGCAGCAGGCGGGCGACCACCGTCGCCACGCCGGCGAAATGACCGGGGCGGACGGCGCCGCACAAATCCTCGGACAGGCCGGCGACGGTCACGGTGGTGGCGAAACCGGACGGATAGATTTCGGCGACCGGGGGCGCGAACAGCACGTCGCAGCCCGCCTCGGCCAGCAGGGCGGCATCCTCGGCCTCCTGCCGGGGATAGCGGTCGAAATCCTCGCCCTCGGCGAACTGGGTGGGATTGACGAAGATCGACGCCACCACCCGGTCGGCGGCGCTCCGCGCCGCCCTGATCAAAGCCAGATGCCCGTCATGGAGCGCGCCCATGGTCGGCACCAGGGCGACCCGCCGCCCCTGCCGGCGCCACCGGGTCACCCGGCCGCTCAGGTCGGCGGCGGTCCGCAAGATGGCGAATGGCCCGAAAGCGGATGGATCGCTCACCGCCGGGACCGTCCCGAAGCCGGCTTGGCGGTGAAACAATGTTCAGTGGCGGGAAAGGCCCGCGACCGCACATCGGCGGCGAAGCGGCGGGCGGCTTCAGCGATCTGGGGCGCCAGATCGGCGTAGCGTTTGACGAATTTCGGGGTGAATTCGGTGAACAGGCCGACCACATCGTCGATGACCAGCACCTGACCGTCGCAGGCGGGCGAAGCGCCGATGCCGATGACGGGAACCGTGATCTCGCCGGCGATGGTGCGGGCCACCGGCTCGATCGTTCCTTCGACCACCAGGGCGAAGGCGCCGGCCTCGGCCACCGCCCTGGCGTCGGCCAGGATGGCGCGCCCGCCCGCCTCGTCGCGTCCCTGGGCGCGGAAGCCGCCGGTGACATGCACCGATTGCGGCCGCAGACCCACATGGCCCATGACCGGTATGCCGCGGGCCACCAGAAAGGCGATGGTCTCGGCCATTTCCACCCCGCCTTCCAGCTTGACCGCGGCGGCACCGGTTTCCACCAGCAGCCGGGCGGCGTTGGCGAAGGCTTGCGCGGGGCTTTCCTGATAGCTGCCGAACGGCATGTCGACGACGACGCAGGCCCGCTTGCTGCCGCGCACCACCGCGCGGCCATGATTGATCATCATGTCCAGGGTCACGCCCAGCGTGGTGTCCATGCCGTACACCACCATACCCAGCGAATCCCCGACCATGAGGATGTCCACTTCGGCATCGAGCAGAGCGGCGACCGAAGCGGTATAGGCCGTCAGCACGACAAGCGGCACCCCGCCCTTGCGGGCGCGGATATCGCTGGTGGTGAGGCGCTGGCTGCGCGCGGTCTGGGTGCTCAACGGAATCTCCCGGCCGGCTTCGATACGGCTGCCGGTTTTCCACGGCCGGACCCGGCTGTCAAACCAAATGCGAGGCGCGCGCCTTAATGATCGCTTTCGGCCACATGCTCCAAAGCGGCGTTATCGGCGATCACCACCTGATCGTGGCTGGGCAGACCGATGATGCCGTCGCGCTTGAAATGGGTGAAGGTCCGGCTGACGGTTTCGATGGTCAGCCCCAGGTAATCGGCGATATCGGCCCGGCTCATGGGCAGTTCCACCACCCCGCCGTCCAACCCCCGGTCCCGCTTACGCCGCGACAGCTTCAACAGGAAGGAGGCCAGCTTCTCGCGGGCGGTCTTGCGGCCCAGCAGCAGCATCTGTTCCTGCGCCGCCACCAGATCCTTGACCGCGATCGACAGCATGTTGCGTTCGACCCCGGGCAGCCGTTCGGTCAGCATGGCGAATTTGCGATAGGAGAATCGGCAGACCTGACACGCGGTCACCGTTTCCGCCGTATAGGCATAGCCGCCACCGATGGCCAGACCGAACAGGTCGCCGGGAAACAGGAACCCGATGATCTGGCGGCGCCCGTCGCTCAGCAGCTTGTACAGTTTCATCGTCCCCGACGACACCGAATAGAGGTGGTCGGCGATGTCGCCTTCGCGAAAGACGGTGATGTCGGCCCGCAATTCGGCATGACAGCGCAAAGCGGTCAGGCGTTGGAAATCATCCGCCGTCAGCGCGCCGCACAAAGCGGCGTCGCGCACGGCCTCGCAACGGCGGCAGGGATGGGCCGCGTCGCGCGCCGGTCCCGCCACGCGGCCCGTGGAGCGGCGACCAGCCTCGGTGAACGGAAGCGGCAGACCCATGGGCCGAAACCTCAACCGCCGCGCCAGGCCGGCCCGCGGGCCACCAAAATCAGCATCGACACTCCCCCCATATACCCTCTCGCAGAACAGGCGTAAGGCATAAGTCATAACTACCAGTGAAGCGGTTGACATTGCAATTGGCGCTTACACGAGCGATGCCGGGCCGGCTTGCGGGACCATAACCTGTATTTGCTCCGCCCCCCGGCCTCGATTATGGTGCGGCGATGACAAACCCCTCTTCGATTCCGGCCGACGATTCCAGACCCGTGATCCGCCTGGCCAAGGGACGGTCGCGACGCCTGCGCACCGGCCACCCCTGGGTTTTTTCCAACGAAATCGAGATGGAGCCCCGGACCCGCGCGCTGACCCCCGGCAGCGTGGTCACGCTCGAAGATGCCGGCGGCGAAAAGCTGGGCGCGGCCACCTTCAACCCCCATTCGCTGATCGCCGCCCGCCTGCTGTCCGCCGATCCCGGACGGGCCATCGACGAAGCGTTTTTCGAGGATCGCCTGACCCGCGCCCTGGCCTTGCGCTCCCGCCTGTTCGACCGCCCCTTTTACCGGCTGATCCATTCCGAGGCGGACGGGCTGCCCGGCCTGATCCTGGACCGTTATGGCGATACCGTCGCCCTTCAGGTCAACACCGCCGGCATGGAACGCCTGACGCCGCTGTTGCTTGGCGCCCTCGACCGGGTGATCGCGCCCGCCACCGTGGTGCTGAGAAACGATACCCCCGCCCGGACCCTGGAAGGGTTGGAGCAGTATCATGCCGTCGCCAAGGGCACGCTGGACGGACCGGTGGAGATCGAAGAGAACGGCGCCCGCTTCGTCGCCGACCTCGCCCACGGCCAGAAAACCGGCTGGTTCTTCGATCAGCGCGACAACCGGGCCTTCGTCGCCGGCCTGGCGCGGGGGGAACGGATGCTGGACCTGTACACCTATGGCGGCGGCTTCGCCATCCAGGCGGCGGTCGCCGGCGCCGTTTCGGTCACCGCCATCGACCGTTCGGCCGACGCCCTGGCCACGGCCGAACGGGCGGCGGCGCTGAACGGGGTGGCGATCACCGCCGTGCGGGCCGAGGCCTTCGCCGAAATGGCCCGTCTGGCCGCCGCCGGCGAAACCTTCGGCGTGGTGGTGGCCGACCCCCCCGCTTTCGTCAAATCGAAAAAGGATCTGGCCAGCGGCGCCAAGGGCTATCGCAAGATGACCCGCCTGGCCGCATCCCTGGTGGCGCCGGGCGGAATCCTGTTCGTCGCCTCGTGTTCGCACCACATGCCGGCCGACCGTTTCGCCGAGGAGGTCGCCCACGGTCTGTCCCTGGCCGGGCGCGGGGGACGAATCCTAAGAAGCGCCGGCGCCGGGCCGGACCACCCCCTGCACCCCCATCTGCCGGAAAGCGCCTATCTCAAATCGCTGACGTTGCAGTTGGATTAACCTGGATCGAGGCCTTTTTCGCGCCACAGGCGGATGGCGGCGTCGGTCACCCGCCCGATATCGAGATCGAGCATCAGACAATCCTGGGACCGGTAATCGAAATCGGGGGCGTGGCAGATATCCTCGTAACTGCGCGGCCCCCGCACGGTGGCGCAGCGCGCCCCCCACGGGCCGTAGAAGACTTCCGGCGACGGGCCGAACAGCCCCAGGGTGGGAATGCCCGAGGCCGCCGCCACATGCATCAATCCGGAATCGTTGCCGATATAAAGGGCGCAGCGCTTGAGCAGGGCATAGGCCACCGGCAGATCGACGGCGCCCACCGCATCGATGCGCCGCTCCTGGGGTACCGCCTCGAACACCGGCGCGGCGACGTCGCACTCGCCGGGACCGCCGAACACCGCCAGCCGGGCGCCGGCAAGGATACCGCCGGGTCCCGTCAGGCGTTCGGCCACCGCCCGGAACCGTTCCGCCGGCCATTGCTTGCCGCCCCAATTGGCGGTCGGCCCCAGGGCCAGAATCGGTTCTCCCGGCGGCGCCAGGCGGTCCGCCTCCGCTTCCTGTTCGGGCGTCGCCCACAACCGCGGCGGACAGGGCCGATCGAGCCCCAGAACCGACGCCAGATGCAACAGCCGGTGCTTGGGCTCCCACGAGGATTTCAGCACCCGCCGTCGCCCGGCCAGCACCAGATAGCTCAGGGCCGAGCCGCGCAGATCGACGACCTGCGACCATTGCGTGCCCGCCACCGCCCGCCACAGATCGAACCAGTGACCGGCCCGGCGGCGCTTGGGCATGGGAATGACCCGCTCGACGAACGGCGCCGGCCGGAACAAAGCCGCCGGCGCGGGGCCGCAGGCGACGGTGAAGCGCGCCTCGGGATGGCATTCGGCCAGATGGGCCAGAAGTCCGGTGGACAGAACGGCGTCGCCGATGCGCCCGGCGCTGATGAACAGGATTTTCAACGGTTCGTCATAACCGCCACAAGCGGTTCCCGGCGACGGGGCGCAGATCGCGCCACATGCCTTTGACGTCGGCGATCAGCCCGTCCGGCGTCAACAATTTCGCCAAAGCGTCGGCATCCATGGCCGCATAGGGCGCATGGGACACCGCCCCCACCACGCAATCATAGGGACCGGCCCCGTCGATTCCGGGCCGCAACGCCACGCCGTATTCATGCTTGGCCTCGACCGGGTCGGCGAAAGGATCGTGGATTTCGACCGTGTGGCCGCGCCGTTGCAAGCCGTGGATCACGTCGATCACCTTGCTGTTGCGCAAATCGGGCACGTTTTCCTTGAAGGTCAGGCCCAGCACCAGGATGCGCCCCGGACGACCCATATGCTCGGCGATGCGCGCGGCGATCCAGCCCCCCATATTGTCGTTGATGCGCCGGCCGGCCAGGATGATTTCCGGATTGTGGCCATGATTGAGGGCGCAGGTGGCAAGGTAAAAGGGATCGACGCCGATGCAATGGCCGCCCACCAGCCCCGGCTTGAAATTGAGGAAGTTCCATTTGGTCGCCGACGCGTCGAGCACATCGTAGATCGACAGGCCCATGCGCTGGAAGATCATGGTGATTTCGTTGATGAAGGCGATGTTGAGGTCGCGCTGGGCGTTCTCGATCACCTTGGCGGCCTCCGCCGCCCGGATCGAGGCGGCGGGAAAGACGCCGCCGGTGGTCACCGCGCCGTAGACGCGGGCCAGCAGGTCGGCGACGTCCGGGGTCTGGCCGGCCACCACCTTGGTGATGCGCTCCACCGTGTGTTCGCGATCGCCGGGATTGATCCGTTCCGGCGAATAGCCGAGGAAGAAATCCTGGCCGCAGACCAGGCCCGAGGCCCGTTCCAGCTCCGGCCCGCACAGATCCTCGGTCACGCCGGGATAGACCGTGCTTTCGAACACCACCACCGCGCCCTTGGCCATGGCCCGGCCGACGGTGGCGCACGCCTTCAGCACCGGCGTGAGATCGGGGCGGTTTTCCAGATCGACCGGCGTGGGCACGGTGACGATATAGACGTCCTTGGCCGCGATGTCGCCAAGGTCGGCGGTCAATGCCAGGGAGCTGGCCGCCAGCTTATCCGCCTCGACCTCGCCGGTACGATCGTGACCGCCGGCCAATTCGGCCACCCGTTCGACGGCAATATCGAAACCGGTGGTGGGAAAATGCCGTGCGAGGGCTACCGCCAATGGCAGGCCGACATAGCCGAGGCCGATAACGACGATGGAGGGCGTGTGGGTCATGACGCGGCCTATCGTTCGGGAATTCCAATAATGAGAAAGCAATAGCGCCCCGGCAAAGTCAAGCCGCAGCCGGCCCCCGGGGAAACGGGTAAACCCGTTTCCCTTGCATTATGTATATTTCCCTCAATCGCCGGGCGGTCGCGTCCGCTCCCTGGGCTATCCTCGCTTGCGCTGCGGCGGCCTCAACGGCCTAGTCGCTCCGCTCCAAGTCGCCTTCACCCGATCGCATCCGGCGCTACGCCTGCGACAGGATGACGTCCGCCGCCGCCGCCAGGGTATCGACCACGTAATCGGCCTTGGTATCGGCCTCGTGGCGGCGGCCATAGCCGGTACGCACCAGAAAGGTGGTGGCGCCGACCGCCCGGCCCATATCCACGTCCGCCGGCTTGTCGCCGATGACGAAGGCGGCGGCGGGATCGAAGCCGTGCTCGGCGGCGGCCTGCTCGATCATGCCCGGCAAGGGCTTGCGACAGGCGCACTCCTCCTCGGGGCCATGGGGACAAATATAGATGCCGTCGATCACGGCCCCTTCGGCCGCCAGCATGGCGGTCAACCGTTCATGAATTTCCGCCAGCCGGTCCAGACCGAAATAGCCCCGGGCGATCCCCGATTGGTTGGTGACCACGCAAATTCCGAATCCGGCCTCGCGCAGGCGGCGGATCGCCGCCCCGGCGCCGGGGGTCAGCTCAAGCTGATCGGGGTCGGACAAATAATGTTTTTCGACGTTGAGGGTCCCGTCCCGGTCGATGAGAACAAAGCGGCGCGGTGCGGTCATGAATCCTTCTTCCGTTCAAGGCGGGCGGCGAAAAAGGCATCCATGCCGCCCAGGGGGCCGAGATGACAGGGTAAAGTGCGCAGATCGCCATCCGGCGTGACGAGCTCGGCCAATCCCCCCACCTCGGCGGGCGCCACCGGTCGGCGGACGAAATCCGGCCGTTCGGCCAGAAACGCCCGGACGATATCGATTCCCTCCTCGGGTTGCAGGGAGCAGACGCAATAGACCAGACATCCATCGGGCGCGACCATGTCGGCGGCAGCCCGCAACAGGCGGGTCTGCAGGCCGGTCAGGCGCGCGACGTCGCCCGGCTGTTTCAGATGCAGGCCGTCGGGATGGCGGCGCAGGGTCCCGGTCGCCGTGCAGGGCGCGTCCACCAGCACCGCGTCGAACAATTCCTCGGGCCGCCATTGGACCGCGTCGGCGGTCACCAGCCGGGCGGCGAGGCCGGTGCGGCGCAGATTGTCCTCCAGCCGCCCCAGGCGGGCGGCGGAGCGGTCGAGCGCGGTGACCCGGGCACCGGCGGCGGCCAGTTGCAGGGTCTTGCCGCCGGGCGCCGCGCACAGATCGGCGACGGCGCGCCCCGCCACCGGACCCAGCAGCCGCGCCGGCAGGGCGGCGGCGGCGTCCTGCACCCACCAGGCTCCGTCCTGGAAACCGGGCAGGGCCGAGACATCGCCCGGCTGACGACGGCGCAAGGTGCCGGTGGGCAGGATTTCGGCCTCCAGCGCCTCGGCCCAAACGGCGGGATCATTGGCCACGGTGATGTCGGTGGGGGCCTCGTTGCCGCCGGCCTCGGCGATTTTCCGGGCCAGATCCTCGCCATAGGCCGAAACCCAGGATTGCCACAGCCAATCGGGGATATCGAGACGAACGCCGTCCTGGGCGGCGGCCCAATCCCGCCCGTCGCGGTCGATGCGGCGCAGCACCGCGTTGATCAGCCCCCCATAGCCGGCCAGCGGGCCGTGCTTGACCAGATCGACGGCGGTGGAGATCGCCGCATGGGGCGGCGTGTCGAGAAACACCAACTGGCAGACCCCCAGCCGCAGCAGAGTGCGGATGCGGGCGGCGGCCGGCGGCAGAGGCCGTTCCAGACAGCGATCCAGAAGATCGTCGATGCGCCCCAGGTGGCGCAAGGTGGTCGCCGTGAGCAGCCGGACGAAGGCGCGGTCGCGCCCGGCCAGGGCGGCGACGTCGGGATCGGATTCGAACGCCTCGTCCAGCAGACGATGGCGGACGAGAACCTCGGACAGCAGGGCGGCGGCGGCGGCGCGGGTCGCCAGCCCCGGTTGCGCGGAACGGGAGGGGGGGCGGCGGGACGGGCGGGCGGTGGTCATGGACGAACTCTTAACCCAGTTCCGCCCTCCGTCAAACCGTCCTTCATCACCCCCAGGGTCCGCCCCAGGGCCGCGCGGGCGCCGTCGGCGCCGGTCCGGCCGCCAATTGACGCAGGCGGGCGACGCGATCGGCGGTCGAGGGATGGGTCGAAAACAGGGAATCGATCCCGTGCCCGGTCAGGGGATTGACGATGAACAGATGGGCGGTGGCGGGATGGGCCTCGGCCAAGTGGTTGGGGGCGGCATGGCCGACGGTTTCCAGGCGTCCCAACGCCGAAGCCAGCCACAGGGGATTGCCGCACAGGCGCGCCCCTTGGGCATCGGCGGCATATTCGCGGCCGCGCGAGATCGCCAATTGCACCAGGGTCGCGGCCAGCGGCGCCAGCAGCGCCGCCACCAGGGCGCCGATCCCGTTGTCATTGTCGCGGCGCCCGCCGAAGAACAGGCCGAAACTGGCCAGCATGCCGATGGCCCCGGCCAGGGTCGCGGTGACGGTCATGGTCAGGGTGTCGCGATGAACCACATGGGCCATTTCGTGGGCGAGAACCCCTTCGACCTCCTCGGGCGCCAGATGGCGCAGCAAGCCGCTGGTGACCGCCACGGACGCATGGGCGGGATCGCGGCCGGTGGCGAAGGCGTTGGGCTGGTTCTCGTCGATGACATAGAGCGCGGGGGTGGGAATGCCGGCGCGGGCCGCCAGGCGCTCGACCGCCGCGAACAGGAAGGGCGCCGTGCGCCGGTCCGCCGGCACCGCCCGGTACAGGGCCAGCACCATGCGGTCGGAATTCCAATAGGCGAAACCGTTCATGGCCAGCGCGGCGACCAGCGCCACGATCATGCCGCCCCGGCCGCCGATCAGCCAGCCGACGGCGAGAAACAGGGCGGTCATGGCCGCCAATAATAAAGTGGTGCGGATCGTGCTCATCGCCTATTTGAATTAGGAGGCTTTGGTGGTGGCGCAAGGGGCGATGGAATGGCCGATCTTGACGGTATCGACGTGGTGATTCTGGCCGGGGGCCTGGGCACCCGCATTCGCGCCGTGCTCGGCGATACGCCCAAGGTGCTGGCGCCGGTGGCGGGCCGCCCGTTTCTCGACCACCTGATCGACCGGTTGGCGGCGGCGGGGGCCGGACGCGTCGTGCTGTCCCTGGGCCATCTGGCCGGCCGGGTGCTGCGCCATCTGGAACAGCGCGACGAACCCCTGCCGGTCCTGGCCGTGGTCGAACCCCGTCCCATGGGCACCGGCGGCGCCCTGCGTCTGACGCTGCCGCGCCTGGGCGGCGGAACCGTGCTGGTGATGAACGGCGACACCTGGGTGGATGCCGATCTCGGGACCTTTCTCGCCGATCACCGCCAGGCGGGGCGGCCGGTATCGCTGCTTTGCGTCGAGGTGCCCGATTGCGCCCGCTACGGCCGGGTCGTCCGCGCCCCCGACGGCGGTCTTGCCCGGTTCGTCGAAAAGGACCCGGATTACCGGGGCGCCGGCCTGATCAATGGCGGGATCTATCTGTTCGAACCCGCCGCCCTGGCCCTGCTCGCCGGTCTGAAAGGCGAAGCGCCGTCTCTGGAGCGGGATTTTCTGGCGACCCTGCCCGAAGGCGCCATCCATTGCCATGTCGCCCGGGGCGCGACCTTCATCGATATCGGCACCCCCGAAAGCCTGGGGGAGGCGGATTCGGTGGTGGGCTAAGTGCAAAACGGTTTATTCAATAAAATAATCGTTCTGTATCAATATGTTGTCGTCATGGCCGGGACAAGCCCGGCCATGACGACAACAAACTGAAAATGCCGTTTTTTGCCATATTGAAATTAGCCGGGATCACGGAGCCTCCCTGGCGCCGAAAATCGCCGATCCGACCCGCACGTGGGTCGCTCCACACGCGATGGCCTGTTCGAAATCGCCGCTCATCCCCATGCTGACCATGGCCAGCCCGGCGCGGGCGGCCAGTTCGGCCAGCAGGCGGAAATGAGGGGTGGGGTCCTCGCCGGCCGGCGGTATGCCCATCACGCCCGCCACCGGCAGGCCGTATTCGTCGCGGGCCAGCGCGATCAGGCGCCCGGCCTGATCGGGATCGACCCCCGCCTTCTGGGGCTCGCGGCCGGTATTGACCTGGATCAGGCACAGCGGCCGGCGATGGGCGCGGGCCATTTCATGGGCCAGGGCCGCCGCCAGTTTGGGCCGATCGACGGTCTCGATGACGTCGAACAGGGCCACCGCGTCGCGGACCTTGTTGGTCTGCAACGGGCCGATCAGATGCAGGCGGAGATCGGGAAAGGAATGGCGCAAATCCGGCCATTTGGCCTTGGCCTCCTGCACCCGGTTTTCGCCGAAGACGCGCTGGCCGGCCGCCAGCGCCGCCGCCGCCGCCTCGGCAGGGTGGGTCTTGCTGACCGCGACCAGTTCGATGGCGGCGGGATCGCGGCCGCTCGCAAGGGCGGCGCGGGCGATCCGTTCCCGGATCAGGGCGAGGTTGGCGGCGATGACGGAGGAATCGGACACGGAGCCTTCGCGGGCTGTATGATGGCCGGGTGACCCTAGCAAACCTTGCCCTCCACCTCAACGCGCGCCGCCGGCGCCATGGGCGCGGGCTGCCGCCGTTGATTCTGGTGACCGACGAAAGCCGGCTGCCCGACCCCGTGGCCGCCGCCGCCCGCCTGCCCGTGGGCGCGGCGATTTTGCTGCGTCATTACCATGACCCGGACCGGGCCGGTCTGGCCCGGCGTCTGAAGGCGGTCGCGCGCCGGCGCCGTCTGGTCCTGCTGGTGGGCGGCGATTGGCGTCTGGCCGCCAGGGTCGGCGCCGACGGCGTTCATCTGCCGGAATCGCTGTTGCGCTCGGGCCGGCTGGCCCCGCCGCTGGGCTGGGCGCGGCGCCGCCATCGTCTGACCACCGGCGCCTGTCACGGCCGACACGCGCTGGGACTGGCCGCCAAAATGGGATTGAACGCCGCCCTGCTGTCGCCGGTTTTCACCACCGCCAGCCATCCCGGCGCCGCCGGTCTGGGGGCGTTCCGTTTCGCCACATGGGCGCGGCGGGCCGGCCTGCCGGTCCATGCCCTGGGCGGCGTGACCGCAATCACCGCCCGCCAAATCCGCTTCGCGGCGGGATTCGCGGCCATCGGCGCCTTGCGCCGCTAAACTAAAATCCACGCCTTGCGCCGCTAAACTTAAGATTCACTTGATAGAGAATCCGTCTTGTCGTCATGGCCGGGCTTGTCCCGGCCATGACGCCGGAAGCTTGGTCGTATCCATACGGAGCCAATAAAAAAGAGGGGCGGCCGAAGCCGCCCCTCTCCAACACCTTGGCTGTCGTTCGATCAGAACGCCAGATTCAGACCGCTCATCGCGACCCAACCGGAGTTGCTGTACTTGGCACCGCTCAGGGCGCTGTTGTATTCGCCATAGCCGGCGGTGGTGAGAATGTCCACGCCCGGGCCGAGGTTGTACTTGCCGGCCAGTTCGTAGAACTTGGTCACGTCGTTGCCCGACGGATGAGACGCGCTGCACGCATTCGACAGATCGCAGTTGGAAACCGCCGAATGGAAGTACGAGAAGCTGACCCCATAGGGACCGGTGGCGTACTGGACACCGGCGTCATAGGCGGAACCGCGACCCATCGAACCGCCGGAGGCGCTGGTGATCCCACCCAGGGTGGCGAGATCGGCGCTGGTGGTTTCGGTGTAGTTCGCCATCTGGTGACGATAGGAACCGCCGATGGTGATGCCGGCATAGGAGAGCTGGGCACCGTACTGCTGTTCCAGCCAGCTCGACGCGCCGCCGCCGGAAACCCGGCCCAGCTTGGCCTGCAACACGCCGGCGTCGGCCTTCACGCCGATCCCGTTGAAGGAATTGACGTAGAGCAGGTTGCCTTCATAGGACTGCTGCACCGGCTCGGAGTAACCGGCGGAGCTGTTGGAAGCGACTTCCTGGCCAGCGCCCGACAGGCTGTAGCTGTTGTTCAGGTTGATCGGGTTGCGGTTATCCTCGCTGTACTGCGGGGTATAGCCGAGGCCGAGGGTGAAGCCGTACAGGCTGGGCGTCTGGTACTGGATGTGGGTGGCGTGATCCAGGGTATCGATCTTGGTGGTGTTGCCGCCCGCCATGATGTTGTCGGTGCCCGGCTTGAACAGGACGAAGTCGCCGGTCAGCAGACCGCCTTCGTTCCACTGGCCGTTGGCGACCGGGGCGGTGACGCCCATCTGGTAGTTCACGCTCTTGTCGCTGCCGATCAGGAACTTGCCGAAGCCGCCCTCGACCCAGGCGAACGACTGGTCGATGGAGTCGGTGGTGGTCTTCGAGATGTCGCCGCCGCGGAACTCGAACTTGGCGCCGACCTTGATGCCGTTGTCGAGGGTGGTGCTGCCCGACATGTCGATGGCGTTTTCGCCCTTCACGTCGACGTTCGGGATGGCATAGTTATTGGCCGACAGGAAGGCATTGCTTTCCCAGGCGCCGACCACCCACCATTGCGAATGACCACCCAGCTGCAGGTGGATCTTGCTGGACGCGGACGCGTTGCCGGCGGTCAGCAGACCCGCCGCCACCAGCGCCGTGCTGGCGAAAAGAATCTTCTTCATCGGGATCTCCTCTCTCTGGTCAAGGAATCCGGGCGAATGCCCAGGAGTCCCCCAACTCCAAACCGTATGAATGTGGCGTGATCGAGCCATGTCCGGCAGAGCAAGTCAAGCAATGGGGGGTGAAGTCTGTGACGAAAGCCGCGCAGTGTTGCCCGTCCGCAACAGATCGGCGGCAAACGCAGTATTTATTGGTTCACGCGACCAGAAAACCGCGGGCGCACAGGGCGCGTAACGTCTCCGTCACCTGGCCCTGGGGCGCCGGAATGGCGGCGGCGATGGCGGCCGGATCGCGGCTTCCGTCGCACAGGGCGAGAACCGCCCGCTGGGGCGCGGTCAGGGGGATGTTGTGGTGGCGGGCGTTGGGCGCGGTGGCGGCGCGGCCGCAGACCGCCCGGGCGGCGGCCGTCGCGCGCGGCCGGGCGCTGACCGCCGCCACCTCGGGCGATCCCCAGGACAGGGGGGTCAGGGCGCCGTCGAACACCAGCTTCATGCCCAGTTCGGCGAACAGGTGGCGGATCTGGGCGATGGGGACGCGGGCGCGGAGCGACGCGGCGGTCATCAGCGCGCCGACCGCCACCGGGCGGCCGGCCGATTCCACCAGACCCAGGCACAAAGCGGTCAGACCGGGATTGCGGCTGACCAGGGTGCCGCCTGACAGGCCGCGAAAGGCGTAAGGGCGGTCGGGCCGGCGGCGGTCGGGCGCTTCGACCAGGGTCAGCCGCGACGCCACATGCATGTCCGACAGCGCCCCGGCATCGGGATCGCGGACCAGCGGCGCGCCGGCCCGGCACAACAGGGTGCTGCGAAACCGGCGGTTGCGCAGGAAATCGTAATATTGCTCGCGCTGGACCAGGGTTTCGGCGCCGCCCAGCAGGGTGGCGATGGGTTCGGCGGCCTTGGTGTCGGCCATGGTGGGAAGCTGCACGTCGGCGACGTATTGCAAACCGGCCTGTTCGGCCCGGGCGATGACGTCGGTGACGTAGAACTGGTGGTTTTCCTCTTCGAGGTGATCGTGAAGAATGTAGCCGGCCTCACGCGTGCGCAGCAGGGCCAGTTCGGCCGCCACCAGTTCACGATAGCCGGCCTCGTCCTCGGGGGTCGCGGCCTCCACCGCTTCGAGCAGGCGGATCGCTTCGGCCACCTTGGTTTCGGGATCGGAAAAGCGGGCGCAGTGGAACCGCATCATGTCCCGCACCGCCCGCACCCGGTGCCAGCCGGGCAGGGTGTTGTAGCTGAGCAGCGCCAGCCCCCCCGGCGCCAGAGCGGTGCCGAGGATCTGGAAAATCCGCTCCTGGACCGCCGGCCCCACCCAGGACAGCACGCCGTGACATATTATAAGGTCGGCGGATTGCGGTTCGACCGCCATCTCCATGATATCGGCCTGGTGAAAGACGGCATTGGCGATGCCGGCCGCGGCGGCCAGGGAGCGGGCCTGATCGATCTGGCCGGCCGACAGGTCGATGCCGACACAGGACGCGTCGGGAATTCCTTCGGCCAGGGCGACGAGATTGAGACCGCCGGCGCATCCCAGTTCGAGGACCCGCCCCCGCCGGTAATCGGGCGGCCGCACCCCGAACAGGCGGGCCACGGCATGCAGATAGGCCGGATTGCTGCCTTCGATGACCTGCGCCACATACGGCACCGCGTCGTAAGCGTTCACACTGTCGGTCATGCCCCGTCCCGTCCGGTCGATGGGCCATCATAGCAACAGGGCGGCGAGCCGCGAACCGGCCTTTTCCGCGGCCGCCGGGCCTCCGGACCAATTCACCTCTTGTCCTGGGCGGCGGCCGCGGTGCATTCTCCCGCCCTAGAGCGGGATGAAACGACGTTGAATCACGCTCTTATGCGAGCATTGAGCGAGCGGCCAAGCGCGCGGACGCGCGCGCTTAGGCAGAGGCCAAACTATGTGGCGCAGGCATAAGGAATGCTGAAGCGATGAGGATACGGTTTGCGGCGGTGGTCATGGTGCTGGCGGCGGGAGGATTGCTATCCGGCTGCGGCGTGGGAAAGGACATCTATCCCAGCGACAGCGGCTTGCACAGAACCGCTCCGGCCATGGGTCCCCAGAAGCGGGAGACCATCTTCGGTCCCGGCGGCCTGTTCGGCAGCGGCAACGGCGGCAAGAACGGCGGCACCGGCGCCGAAGCCGGCATCGGCGTCAATTCGTTCCTGTGGCGCGCCTCTCTCGACACCCTGTCCTTCATGCCGCTGGCCAGCGCCGATCCCTTCGGCGGGACCATCCTGACCGATTGGTATGAATTGCCGGGAACCCACGATCAACGGTTCAAGCTGAACGTCTTCATCGTCGGCCGGGCGCTTCGCGCCGATGGCGTCAAGGTTTCGGTGTTCAAACAGGTGCGCGGCCCCGACGGCCAATGGAAGGACACGGCGGTCAGCCCCAAGATGGCGGTCGAGATCGAAGACGCCATCCTGACCCGCGCCCGGCAATTGCGCATCGTCTCGAAATAAGGACGGCGCCGGCCGGTTCCTTTCAAAAAAAGTGCGGCGATTCAGACGATGGCGCGTATCGACGACCGTTACAATGCCGGTGAAACCGAAGCCAAATGGCAGCGGATTTGGGACGAACGCGGCTGTTTCGCCGCCGACGATCCCAAGGGACGGCCCAAATATTATGTGCTGGAGATGTTCCCCTATCCGTCGGGGCGCATCCATATGGGCCATGTCCGCAATTACACTCTGGGCGACGTGGTGGCGCGCTACAAGCGGGCCAAGGGTTTCGCCGTCCTGCATCCCATGGGTTGGGACGCGTTCGGGCTGCCGGCGGAAAACGCCGCCATCGAACGGGGCATTCATCCGGCGACCTGGACCAGGGACAATATCGCCGCCATGCGCGGCCAGCTCAAATCCATGGGGCTCAGCTACGATTGGCGCCGCGAATTCGCCACCTGCGATCCCGGCTATTACCGCCATGAACAAAAGATGTTCCTGGATTTCCTGAAAGCCGGTCTGGTCTATCGCAAGGAATCCTGGGTCAATTGGGACCCGGTCGAAAATACGGTGCTGGCCAACGAACAGGTGATCGACGGCTGCGGCTGGCGGTCGGGCGCGCCGGTGGAAAAGCGGCTGCTGTCGCAATGGTTCCTCAAGATCACCGCCTATGGCGAGGAATTGCTGACCGGACTGGCCGGGCTGGAGCGCTGGCCGGAACGGGTGCGGGCCATGCAGGAGAACTGGATCGGCCGCTCCGAAGGTCTGCGTCTGTCCTGGCGATTGCAGGGGCGCACCGACCGGCTGGAGATTTTCACCACCCGCCCCGACACCCTGTTCGGCGCCGCTTTTTGCGCCATTTCGCCCAACCATCCGCTGGCCGCCGAACTGGCCGCCGGAAACGGGGAACTGGCCGCCTTCATCGCCGAATGCAACCGCATGGGCACCTCGGAAGCGGTGGTCGAGGCGGCGGAAAAGAAGGGCTGGGACACCGGCCTTTCCGCCATCCACCCCCTTGATCCCGATCGCACGGTTCCGGTTTACGTCGCCAATTTCGTGCTGATGGAATACGGCACCGGCGCCGTGTTCGGCTGCCCCGCCCATGACCAGCGCGATCTCGACTTCGCCCGCAAATACCGTTTGCCGGTGGTGCCGGTGGTGTTGCCGCCGGGCGGCGATCCCGCCGGCTTCGCCATCGGCGACGTGGCCTATACCGAGACCGGCACCCTGTTCAACTCGGCCTTTCTTGACGGCATGAGCGTCGAGGACGCCAAGAAAGCCGCCATCCAACGCATCGAGGCGGACGGAAACGGCCAGCGCACCGTCAATTACCGCCTGCGCGACTGGGGCGTGTCGCGGCAACGGTATTGGGGATGCCCCATTCCGGTGATCCACTGCCCCGATTGCGGCGTGGTGCCGGTTCCCGATGCCGATCTGCCGGTGAAGCTGCCCGAGGACGTCACCTTCGACCGGCCGGGCAATCCGTTGGACCACCATCCCCACTGGTCGCGGACCACCTGTCCGACCTGCGGGGCCGAGGCCCGGCGCGAGACCGACACCTTCGACACCTTTTTCGAATCCTCGTGGTATTTCGCCCGCTTCTGTTCGCCCGATCGCGAGGATGTCGCCGTCGACCGCGCCCAGGCCGATGCCTGGCTGCCGGTGGACCAGTATGTGGGCGGCATCGAACATGCCGTGCTGCATCTGCTCTATTCGCGCTTCTTCACCCGGGCGCTGGCCGATTGCGGCATCGTCGGCATCCGCGAACCGTTCGACGGATTGCTGACCCAGGGGATGGTCTGTCACGAGACCTATAAATCCGAGGGTGGCGGCTGGCTTTATCCCGACGAGGTGACCACGGGCGCCGACGGCGCCCTTGAAACCAAAACCGGCCGGCCGGCCATCGTCGGCCGTTCGGAAAAAATGTCGAAGTCGAAACGGAACGTCGTCGACCCCGCCCATATCATCGCCACCTATGGCGCCGATACGGCGCGGCTGTTCATGCTGTCCGATTCGCCGCCGGAACGGGATCTGGACTGGACCGAGGCGGGCATCGACGGCGCCTGGCGCTATGTCAACCGCCTGTGGCGGATGGTGGCCGTGCCCAACCTGCCCCTGCCGCCTTTGGGAACGCCGATGCCGGCGCTGGGCGCCGAGGCGGAAGAGGTGCGGCGCCTGATCCATCGCACCATCGCCGCGGTGGGCGAAGATATCGAACGGTTCCATTTCAACAAGGCGGTCGCACGCATCCGCGAATTGACCAACGCCTTGGGCGAGTTGAAGGGCGGCGCCGATTCGGCCTGGGTTTTGCGCGAAGGTCTGGAGACGGCGGTGCTGCTGGCGGCGCCGATGATGCCCCATCTGGCCGAGGAGATGTGGCAGGCGCTGGGCCACGATACGCTGGTTTCCGAAACCGCCTGGCCCGAAGCGCAACCCGCCCTGCTGGTGGAGGATACGGTGACCGTCGCGGTTCAGGTCAACGGCAAGCTGCGCGCCACCGTCTCGCTGCCCAAGGACGCCGATGCCGCCACCGCCGAGCGCATCGCCCTTGCCCAACCGCAGGTCGGCGCGGCAATGTCGGGAAAACCCCCGCGCAAGGTGATCGTCGTGCCCAACCGGATCGTCAATGTGGTGGTCTAAGCGGCCGGCGCCGCTGCCGTGGTGGTCTAAGCGGCCGGCGCCGCTTTCAGGGCGCCTTAAGCGGCTGTTGCCGGCGCGGCGGTGGGCCGTCCTGGCCGCGGTGCTGGCGCTGTCGGCGTGCGGTTTCCATCCGCTCTACCAGTCGCGCGGCGATGCCGCCTCGCCGATCGCGAAGGAATTCGCTTCGATCCGCATCGACGGCATCGCCGATCGCGACGGTCAGATTCTGCGCAACCTGCTGCTGGAACGTCTCAATCCCGATGGCGAACCGCTCCATCCCCGCTATGTGCTGTCGGTTCATCTGACCCGGCAGATGTCGGGCATCGCCTACCAGAAGGATGCCACCGCTTCGGGCGGCGAATTGACCCTGGTCGCCGCCTACACCCTTCGCAACACGGCCAACAACGCCACCTATGGCGGGTCGGCCGCCTCGGTGATCAGCGTCAATTATCTGGGAGCGCGTTATGCCAGCGTCGCGGCGGAACGCGACGCGGAAAATCAGGCGCTGACCCAGCTCGCCGATTCCCTTCAAGACCGGCTGGCCACCTATTTATACCACGGGGCCGTAACCCGGCCGGACGGCCCGCAATGAAAATCAGCGCGTCGCGGGCCGACGGTTTCGTCCGAACCCCCGACGGCGCCATGCGGGCGATCCTGGTCTACGGGCCCGATGGCGGTCTGGCCCGCGAACGGGCCGACCGGCTGGCGGTCCATGTGGCGGGGGATCTCAAGGACCCGTTCCGGGTCGCCGAACTGACTCCCGCCTCCTTGAAGGAGGACCCGGCCCGTCTGGCCGACGAGGCCGCCGCCCTGGCGCTGACCGGCGGACGGCGCGTGGTTTTGCTGCGCGATGCCGGCGACGGCGTCACCCCCGTCTTGGAGCGTTTTCTGTCCCAACCCGTGGGCGACGCGCTGGTGGTGGTCGAGGCCGGAGAGCTGAATTCCCGCTCGTCCCTGCGCAAATTGTTCGAGGGCGCCGACAATGCCGCCGCCATCGCCTGTTATGCCGACGACGCGGCCAGTCTGGCCGGGCTGATCCGCGAAGAGCTGAGCGCGGCGGGCCTGACCGCCGATCAGGACGCCACCGCCTATCTGGTCGCCCATCTCGGTGGCGACCGCCGCCTGACCCGCGCCGAGCTGACCAAGCTGATCCTGTTCATGGGCGAGGAAGGCGGCCGGGTCGGTCTTACCGACGCCAGCGCCTGCGTCGGCGACGGCGCCGCTTTGTCCCTGGACGATCTGGCGCTGGCGGTCGCGGATGGCGATCAGAAGGCGGTCCAGCGCCTGCTCGACCGCCTGACCGGCGCGCAACCGATCACCGTGTTGCGGGCGGTCGCCCGCCATTTCCAGCGCCTGCATCTGACCGCCGGCCTGGTGAGCCGGGGAAAATCCATCGATCAGGCGGTGGGCGCCTTGAAGCCGCCGGTGATTTTCAAGGTCGCCGACCGGTTCAAGCGCCAGGTCGGACACTGGCCCGCCGACCGGCTGGGCCGGGCGCTCGACATGCTGATCGACGCGGAAACAACCTGCAAGACCACCGGCATGCCGGCGCAGGCGGTCGCCGCGCGGGCCCTGATGCAGATCGCCCGCGCCGCCGCCCCGCCCCGTTCGCGGGGGCGATAGGGCCAAAAATCAAATCACGCCGACAGGTCGCGCAACGCCGCCGGCAGATCGGCGAAATCGTCGATCACCCGGTCGGCGCCCAGTTCCGCCGGCGGTACGCGGGTATAGCCGAACGACACCACCACGCAGAGCACCCCCGCCGCCTTGGCCGCCGCCACGTCGTTGGGCGAATCGCCCACATAAACGGCGCGGTCCGGCGTCACCCCCATCCGGTCCAGGGTGACCAGCACATGCCGGGGGTCGGGCTTCGGCGCCGGCGTGTCGTCGCATCCCACCACCGCGTCGAACAGGGAGGTCATGCCCAGACCGTCCAATATGTTCACCGTCGCCCCGCGCACCTTGTTGGTGCAGACCGCCAGCCGCAGGCCGGACCGGCGCAAATCCTCCAGCGTGTCCACCACATGGGGCCAGGGCCGGGTTCTGAGAGCCGCGTTCTTTTCGTAATCGGCGATGAAGCGAGCCACACGGGGCGCGATATCGCCAGCCGGCGGACCGCCGGCGGCGTCGAAGGCGCGGGCCACCAGAGTCGCCACCCCGTCGCCCACCATCAACGCCACTTCCCCCTCGGGCAGGGGGTTGCGCCCTTCGGCGGCCAGCATGCGATTCACCGCGTCGGCCAAATCCGGAACGCTGTCGATCAGGGTCCCGTCCAGATCGAAGACCACACCCTCGTACCCCAAATCCAACCCACTCATGAACCACCTGCCATTATCGCGATTTGGCCTTAATCTAAGTGCTCGGCCAGACCGACACCAGCGCCGTTCGTATCATTTATTTTCGGCCCGTCCCCGCCGGTGAAGATTTCGGTCGGCCGCCAGCCGGCCGGGCGAAAGGCCGGCCTTTGCCGGAACCATAGGGCGAGGCATAATCATTTCCAAGGCCGGTCCCGTCCGACTGAAAGGGGAGGAATCATGTCGTCGCCGGATCCCGTGCTTCTCGACGCGCTGGCTTTTCACCAGAAAGGCGATCTGGCGGCGGCCGAAACCCGGTATCGCCAGGTTCTGGACACCGCCCCGGACGATGCCAACGCCCGGCACCTTCTGGGGCGTTTGTATCTCGATTCCGGCCGCCCGCACGAAGCAGCGCCGTTGCTGCGACGGGCGGCCACCCTGGTGGAATCCTCAGCCGCGCCCGCCCATGCCGTGCTGTTCAGCGGCCTGGGCGATGCCGAACGGGCCCTGGGCCACCTGGATTCCGCCCGCGCCGCCTATGAACGAGCCGTGACGCTGGACCCGACCCAGGCCGATCCCCATGCCGGCCTGGGGTTGGTGATGCTGCTGGCCGGTCAACCGGCCGCGGCCGTCGCCGCCTATGAAACCGCCCTTACCTTGCGGCCCGACGATGTCGATGGCTGGAACAATCTGGCCTATGGATACGCGGCGGCGGGTCGCATCGAAGACGGGATCGCCGCCTGCCGCAAGGCCCTGGCCCTGGCCCCCGATCATGCCGACGCCACCGCCAACATGGCGCGCCTGCTGGCGACCCTGGGCCGCTGGGACGAGGCCCGCGCCGCTTATGAAGTCGTCGCCGGCCATCTGGAGCGTCTGGTGGCGACGGCTCCGGACGACGCCGAACTGCTGCGCCGGCTGGCCGCCGCTTCGGCGGCCGCCGGCCGCGAGGATCGGGCGTTGAGCGTGTTGAACCGTGTCGCCGCCCTGGCGCCGGACGATGCCGACACCCGGCTGGCCATCGGCCGCCTGCACCATGGCCGGCACCGGGCGGCGGAGGCCGAGAACGCCTATCGCCAAGCCCTGGCGCTGAGGCCCGGCCACGCCGACACCCGGACCCAATTGGCGGCCCTGCTGCTGGAATGCGAACGCCATGACGACGTGGTGGCCCTGGCGGACGGCCTGGGGGAGACGTCCGACCCCGCCCATGCCGGGCTGCTTTACATCCTGGGCGCCGCCGAAACCGCCCTGGAAGATATGGACGCGGCCATCGCCACCCTGAGCCGCTGCCTTGCCCTGCGACCGGATTTCGCCGCCGCCCATTACAAGCGCGGCGCCGCCTTGGCCGGCGCCGGCCGTCTGGCCGAAGCCGCGCTCGATTTCGCCCAGGCCGCCGAGCTTCACCCCGACGAGCCCACCTATCTGATGGAATTGGGCAACACGCTGCACCAATTGGGCCGGATCACCGAGGCCAAGGTCTATTTCGATCTCGTTATGGACAAGCGACCCCTGGTCACCTGGCCGGCGGCGTTGCAGCCGTCGGCTTTTTCCGTGCTGCTGCTCAACGCGCCGGGCGCCGGCAACACGCCTGCCGAATACCTGGTGGGCCGCGATGCCTATGACGCCCATTTCCTGGCCCTGCTGTCCGGCCGCGACCCGGAACCGGCGGCGGCGCAGGCCGGGTGCGATGTGGTGGTCAATCTGATCTCCGACCCCGACAAAAGCGCTGAATCCCTGAAGATGGCGGCCGATCTGATCGGCCGCCTGGACCGGCCGGTCATCAATCACCCCGACCGGATCGCCGTCACCGATCGCGAAACCATCGCCCGTCTGCTGGCCGACATCCCCGGATGCCGGGTCCCCCGCGTCGCGCGGCGCACCGGATCGCAACTGCTGTCCGACGGGCATGCGACGACCGGTTTCGCCTTTCCCTTCCTTGTGCGTCTGGCGGGCAGCCACGGCGGCGACGATTTCGAAAAGATCGAGGATCGCGCCGCGCTGGCCGCCTTTGTCGGCCGGCAGCCGGACCAATCCTACTATCTCAGCGATTTCGTCGATTGCCGCTCGGCCGACGGGTTCGTGCGCAAATACCGGATGATCTTCGTGGGCGACGAGATCCTGCCCTATCATCTGGCCATCGCCGACCAGTGGAAGGTCCATCATTACCGCACCGAAATGGAAACCACGCCCTGGATGCAGGAGGAGGAAAAGCGCTTCCTCGCCGATCCCGGCACCGTGTTCGGTCCCGCCGCCATGGCCGCCCTGGCCGAAATCCGCCGCATCGTCGGACTGGAATTTTTCGGCATCGATTGCGCCGTGGACGGGGGGGGCCGGGTGGTGGTGTTCGAGGTCAACGCCACCATGCTGATCCACGGCCACAACCGCGCCCTGCCTTACAAAGACCCCCATGTGGCGCAAATCAAGCGGGCGTTCGACGCCCTGCTGGCCCGCACCGCCGGCCTTTAGACCGTGACGCAGAAAATCTGCATCACGGTCTAAAGGCTTTATATTTGGCGATTATATACTTTACAAACCCAACGCACCGGCGGTAGAATCTCCATATTAGGAGATCGCCCGATGAGCGTTTTGAGCAAACCCTACTTCCACGATGAAACCGCCGCAGTAGCGAAGCTGGAAGAGATCATTTGGCCGGAAGGCCCGACCTGTCCGCACTGCGGCGCGGTTGATCGTATCTATGATCTGAAAGGCAACAGCACGCGCATCGGCCTCAAGAAGTGCGGTCATTGCCGTAAACAGTTCACCGTCAAAGTCGGAACCGTCTTCGAGTCCAGCCATGTTCCGCTGCATAAGTGGTTTCAGGCGGCCTATCTGCTGTGCAGCAGCAAGAAGGGTATCAGCGCCCACCAGCTTCATCGGGTGCTAGAGGTGACCTACAAGACGGCCTGGTTCATGGCGCACCGTTTGCGCGAGGCCATGACTCTTATGCCGATCCTGGCCGAAAACATCGCCAAGGAGACGACCGTCAACACGGACGAAGCCGGGCAGTACGTCCATCTGGGCCGGCACTTCAACGGCCATGGCGTTGTCCGCCATGGCATCGGCGAATACGGCCGGGGCGAGACGCATACCAACACCATCGAGGGCTATTTCAGCATCTTCAAGCGCGGCATGAAGGGCGTCTACCAGCACTGCGCCAAGAAGCATCTGCATCGCTACGTAGCTGAGTTCAATTTCCGCTACAACGAACGGGATGCGTCCGATGGTGAGCGCTCCGCCATCGCACTGGCTGGAATCGTTGGAAAAAGGTTGATGTACAGGGACTCGTCGGGGGCGTAGACTCTCAACGAACCGGAGTGCGTTGGATGGCTACGCCAGAACAGATACCGAGCGACCTGACGCTAGAGATTAGCGAGAACCTCTCCCCTGACAGGTTCATGGCCGCTGCGCGCGCATTCTTTGGGTACATAGAAGAAGTTGGTAAATCCGCCTCTCCGGACGGCACTCCTCCTCAATGGGTTGTGCGGTTGCGTGAGGGCAGTCAACTGATCGGTGTTGACCCTGGGGCAACTGTTCCCGTAGAAGTCGTTAAGGCGGTTTATGCGCGCGTCAACCACGGGATTGCGCGATTGGCGTCCGGTGATGTTGATGAGGCCGGGCTCTCTGAGCCCGCGTTAAAGCATCTAAAGACGCTGTCTGAGTTTGCAGAGGGCGTTAGGGGAAAGCCCGTTGCGATGAAGCTATGGGTCTGCAAGAAGCCAAATCAACTTGAGCCGACCATCGCGAAGATAATTCGCGAAGATTGGAAGGCTGACTACAATGATTTTGGCACCGTTGAAGGTCGCCTTGAGGCAATTCAGGATCATGGAAACCTTCAGCTCCGCATACGCGACGCGCTTCTTCGCCAGACCGTGCGATGCTATATCCCAGATGAAATGTTGAAAGATGCGCTTGGGAATTTCCGCAGGCGCGTCGAGGTGCATGGAAATATTCATTATAGAAAGAACGGGGCACCCATAAGCATCGAAGTTAGCAAGATCGAACCACTCCCTGACGACGATGACCTTCCAGGTATCGATGACGTGCGCGGCATTCTAAGGATGTCCGCATGACGGAACTGGTCTACTGGGACAGCGTTTGCTTTCTTGCTTATTTCCAAGAGGAAGCCGATAGAGTCGGCCCCTGTCGAGCCACATTGGAGCGGGCAGAAACAGGCGATATTCTTATTGTCACCTCGACGCTTACTCTTGCAGAGTGCCTTTGGCTGAGAAATGCGCCGCCGATCCCAAAAGATCGCGCTGAAATCGTTAGAAAATTTTTCCGACGCTCGATAATACGCCTACGGAACGTAACCCGTTTCATCTCCGAAGAAGCTCAGACGCTGGTCTGGGACAACGGCATCAGGCCAAAGGACGCCATTCACGTGGCGACGGCATTAGAAGCAAAAATCCCGACCATTGAAACCTTCGATGACGGTTTAATTTCCAAGAACGGCAAGGTGGGGACGCCGCCTCTTCTAATCAGGAAGCCCTTGCCGCCATCGCAACCACGGTTGTTTTAATGAGAGAAGAGAAAAAGCAATTTGATAAGTTCGTGAGCGCCGCCCGCGAGGCCGGTTGCGACGAGAACGAGCGCGCCTTTGAGGACAAGCTGCGGAAGATTGCCAAGGCGAATCCCACACGAGATCAGGAAAATGCCGATGCCGGTAAACCGCCATCCGATGCGGATAAACCATAATGACGGCCAATATGCGCTCGAACTATGGGAAGACGCCGACAGCACATCACTCCCAGACCAATGCGAATATAGCGATAACATTGAGACATTACGTGAACGTGCGAAAGTTCTTTTAAGTGCTGGGCGCTTTAAATGGATTGGACTATGTAGATGGGATGCAGATACAGAGCGCTGGATTGATCTAGAGGCGCTCCATAAATAAATATGGGTTTGTAAAATATATAAACGCCTTATATTTGGCCCTCTGCCTAAGCGCGCGCGTCCGCGCGCTTAGCCGCTCGCTCAATGCTCGCCGGAGCGACGCGTCCAAGATTTAGCCGGACGTTCAGATTTCAGGCGCGTCGCTCTAACCCTCACGACGCGGCCAGTTTCTCCAGGTGATCGCACAGGCTGTGGCCGATCAGGATATGCATTTCCTGGATGCGGGCGGTGACCTCCGACGGGACCACGATCAGCGGATCGCATTGTCCGGCCATCAATCCCCCGTCGCGCCCGGCCAGGCCGGCGGCGACGGCACCGATGGATTGCGCCGCCGCCAGACCCTTCAACACGTTGGGACTGCGGCCCGAGGTGGATATGCCGATGACCACGTCGCCCGGCCGGGCCAGGGCCTCGATCTGGCGGGCGAAAATATCGTCGAAGGACAGATCGTTGGCCGCCGCCGTCAGAATCGAGGTATCGGTGGTCAGGGCGATCGCGGCCAGCGCCCGCCGGTTGACCCGATAGCGCACCACCAGTTCCGCCGCCAGATGCTGGGCGTCGGCGGCGCTGCCGCCATTGCCGAAAAACAGGATTTTGCCGCCGCCGGCCAGCGACCTGCCGCACAGATCGGCCAGACGGGCGAAGGGGCCGGCCACCGCCCGGCGCGTCGCCGCCAGGACTTCGGCGTGTTCATCCATCTGGGCGGCAAGAAGAAGGGACGGGTCCATGGGCAAGTCTCCTTGGGGCCGATGTCCATAAGGATTTTCGGCGTCGCTCGCCTCATACTTACCTCTTTTCCGCCGCCGCCGCTTGCCCCTATATAGTCGCCTGGAAAAAAGATGACGGGTGTTTGCCGATGATCGCCGGTTGGACGGATACGGGTGCCAGCCTGTGGCTGGTGACCTGTGCGGCCACCCTGGTCGCCGGCGCCGGCGCCCTGTCGGCGACGCGGACGGCGCTGGCCTATCTGCAACGCCACCAACTGCTGGACCGGCCCAACGACCGGTCCAGCCATACCATCCCCACCCCGCGCGGCGGCGGCCTGGGGGTGGTGCCGCCGTTGCTGGTGGTTTGGGCCGGTTTGGCCGCCACCGGACCCGGCGCCGGCTGGGCATGGCGGATCATGGGGGGCGCGGCCGTGCTGATGGCCGCCTCGTGGCTGGACGACCGCCGCTCCCTGCCCGCCTTGCCGCGCCTCCTTTTGCAGGCGGCCATGGTGGGCATGGCGGTGGCGGCCCTGCCCGCTGGAGCCCATGTTCTGCCCGCCTGGGTGCCCATGCCGATCGACCGCATCCTGACCGGACTGGTCTGGCTGTGGTTCGTCAATCTGTTCAATTTCATGGACGGCATCGACGGTATAACCGGTATCGAAACATTTTCTTTGGGGCTGGGCATCGTCCTGGTCGCCGTCTTTTCCGGCGCCGCCATGGGCTTGATCCCCTTCGCCGCGGCCACCGGCGCCGCCGGTTTGGCCTTTTTAGCCTGGAACTGGCACCCGGCCCGGGTGTTCCTGGGCGATGTCGGCAGCATTCCCCTGGGATTCATACTGGGTGGCTTGCTGGTTCATCTGGCGACGGCGGGTCTGCTGACGGCCGCTTTGATTCTGCCCGCGATCTATCTGGCCGACACCTCCATCACCTTGGTTCGCCGCCTGGCGCGGGGCGAGGCGATCTGGCAGGCCCACCGCCAGCATTTCTATCAGCAGCCGGTCAAGGCCGGGTACGGCCACGACCAAGTGGCGCGCGTCATTCTGATCGCCAATGCCGCCCTGATCGCCGCCGCCCTGATCGCCATCGACCGGCCGGCTTTCGCCGCCGCCGCCGCCGCCGTCATCGTCATCGGCGTGTTGATCCTGTTCCAGCGCTGGGGACAGACCGAGCCATGAAGGTGCTGGTGACCGGCGCCACCGGCTTCGTCGGCCAGGCACTCTGCCGGCGATTGCTGGCCGACGGCCATCAGGTGGCGGCCGCGCTGCGCCGGGGAGAGGGACCGCCGGGAACCGAACCCCGTTCGGTGGGCGGGATCGACGGCACCACCGATTGGACGCGGGCCCTGGCCGGCATCGACGCGGTGGTCCATCTCGCCGCCCGCGCCCACGTCATGACGGAAACCGAAGGCGATCCGCTGGCGGTCTACCGGGCGGTCAATCGCGACGGCACCCTTGGTTTGGCGCGACGCATGGCCGAAACGGGCCCGGCGCGGCTGATCTTCCTCAGTTCGGTCAAGGTCAATGGCGAGACGACCCCTTCCGACCGGCCGTTCAGGGCCGACGACCCGCCGGCGCCGGCCGATCCCTATGGCCTGTCCAAGGCGGAGGCGGAACGGGGCCTGCGGGCGATCGCGGGCCTGTCGGCCACCATCCTGCGGCCGCCCTTGATCCACGGTCCCGGCGCCAAGGGAAATCTGGCCACATTGATGGCGGCCATCCGCCGCCGTCTGCCCTTGCCGGTGGGCGCCATCAACAACCGCCGCTCGCTGGTGGGGCTGGCCAACCTTGCCGACGCCATTTGCTTTTGCCTCGCCCGCCCGGACACCATCGGCAACACCTATATGATCCGCGACGGCGAGGACGTTTCGACCCCGGATCTTGTTCGGCGACTGGGAACGGCCATGGGCCGGCCCGCTTTGCTGCTGCCGGTGCCCCCCCCGCTGCTGCGGGCGGGGGGATGGCTGCTGGGCCGGCAGGCGGCCGTCGCCCGGCTGACGGGATCGCTGACGGTCGATGACGGTCCGTTGCGGGCGCTGGGCTGGATACCACCTTTGAGCCTTGATGCCGGCCTGGCGGCGATGGCCGGCCACGGTCCGCGATGACGGCGGGGCTGGATTCCGGGCCGGCGGCGTCGCATCATGGGCGGCTATTGCAGAATTGACATGGGAACAGTCGGGGGAAACGCGATGGCCATGGATGCGTCGTTCGATACGGTTCTGGACCGCCTGCCGGCGGATATTTTCGAATCGTTCACACCCGAACAAAGGGCGGCCTTGTGGCAGGCGGGCAAGCCGATGACCTGGCGTCGCCACCCGGTCAATTTGCGCCTGACCATCCCGGTGCCGTTTTCCCGCCAGCGCTATTTCCTGACCATCGTCGGCGGCATGGACAAACGGGGGCTCGACCGCCTGTCCCGGGAACGGCGGATGTTTCCGTTGCGCACCGCCGGAAACATGCTGTTCCTGCTTGGGTTGGGGGGCTCCTTTTACGTGGCGGCGGTGGCCGGCCTGCTGGTTCTGTCCCGGATCGTCGCGCCATGACCGAATCCCCGTCCCCTTCGACGCCCTGCCCCTGCGGAACCGGCCGCCCGTTCGGCGATTGTTGCGCCCCCCTGCTGGCCGGCGCCCCCGCCGCCGGACCCGAGGCGCTGATGCGGTCACGCTACTCGGCCTTCACCCTGGCCGATATCGATTATCTGGACCGCACCCTGGCGGCGGAATCCCGCGACGGCTTCGACCGCAACGAAACCGAAACCTGGGCCAGGGAAGCCGATTGGCGGGGCCTTGAGATTCTGGCCGCTTCCACCGACACCGCCGGCGGTCGCGGCACCGTCGAGTTCGTGGCCCGCTACCGCTTTCGCGGCAAGCTGTTCGCCCATCACGAACTGGCCAGCTTCATCCATCGCGACGGACGCTGGATCTATGCCGACGGCGTGATCAACCCCAAGGCGCCGCCCCGCGTCACCGCCAAGGTGGGCCGCAACGATCCCTGCCCCTGCGGATCGGGCCGCAAATACAAAGTCTGCTGCGGGGCCTAGGCGTTGGCCGGGGATTTCGCCGTTCAGGCCCAGGCGTTGCTGCATGCCGGACGAACGGACGAGGCCGAGGCGGCGTGCCGGCGGGCGATGAAGGCCCGGCCCGGCCAACCCGATCTTCTGACCCTGCTGGCCCAGATCCTGTATCGCGGCGGACGCCGGCAAGCGGCGGCGCGGGAGTTGGAAAAGGCGCTGGCGCGACGCCCCGATTTCATCCAGGCGGCCGGCTTCCTGGCCAGCCTGTACGAGGAATTGGGCCAACTGGACAAGGCGGAAAAAGCCTGGTACCGGGTGGTATCCCTAAGCCCGTCGGCCCCGGCCTGGTTCAATCTCGGCAATGTCCTGCGCCGGCTGGACCGGCAGGACGAAGCCGTGGTCTGTTACGACCACGCCCACAAGCGGGCGCCCGACGATCCGACCATCCTGAGCGCGCTGGTCGCCCGCAAGCAGGCCCTGTGCGATTGGGCCGGACTGGACGAGCTGGCCGCCCGGCTGGTGGAATTGGTGAAAAGCGGGCGCGGCGCCGGGGTGCAACCCTTTCGCATGCTGTCGGTCGATTGCGCCGAGGATGTGCTCGCCCGCTGCGCCAAAAGCTGGAGCGCCCGCCTCGGCGCCACCCGCGCCGCGCCGTTCCCCGAACCGATGGCGGGCAAGGTGCTGACCGTCGGCTATCTGTCGGCCGATTTCCACAGCCACGCCACCGCCTATCTCGCCGCCGAACTGTTCGAATTGCACGACCGGACCAAGGTCCGCCCCATCGCCTATTCCACCGGTCCCGACGACGGCAGCGACATCCGCCGGCGACTGGAGGCCGGATTCGATGTCTTCCGCCACCTGCCCGACTGGCCGGCGGCCGAAATCGCCGGGCAGATGCGCGCCGACGGCGTGGATATCCTGATCGATCTCAAGGGCCATACCCGCGACGCCCGGCCCGACGTGGTCGCCCTGCGACCGGCGCCCATCCAGGTCGCCTATCTCGGCTATCCCGGCAGCATGGGACTGGACGCCGTCGATTACATCCTGGCCGATCCGGTGGTCCTGCCCATGGCATGCCAGGCCGATTATACCGAGCGCATCATCCACCTGCCCTGGTGCTATCAGGTCAACGACCGCCAGCGCCCCCGGCCGGCCGCCCCCGGCCGCGCCGAAAGCGGCCTGCCGGCGGAGGGGCCGGTGCTGGCCTGTTTCAACGCCGCCTACAAGATCAGCCCGGCCCTGTTCTCGATCTGGATGCGATTACTGGCGGCGCGGCCCGACGCGGTGCTGTGGCTGCTGTCGGAGGGGGAGGCCGTCGAACGGACCCTGCGCGCCGAGGCCGAACGCCGCGGCATTGCCGGAGAGCGGCTGATCTTCGCGCCGATCCGCCCGCTTCGGGAGCATCTGGCCCGCTACGCCCTGGCCGATCTGACGCTGGATACCCTGCCTTATAACGCCCACACCACCGGCAGCGATTCCTTGTGGATGGGTTGCCCGCTGATCACCTGCCGCGGCGCCACCTTTGCCGGACGGGTCGGGGCCAGCCTGCTGCACGCGGTCGGGATGGACGAACTGGTGACCGAAACCCTCGAGGATTACGAAGCCCGCGCGAACGCGCTGCTGGCCGACCCCGCGGCCTTGGCCGCCTTGCGCCGGCGCCTGACCGAAACCCGGGATACCGCCCCCCTGTTCGATACCCCCGCCTTTACCCGCGCCGTCGAAACGGCCCTGGCCCGCATGTGGGACAGCTATTGCCGGGGCCAGCCGCCCGAGGCCTTCGCCGTTTAGAGTGTGATGCCCTCAATGGGCATCACACTCTAAACCGTATATTTGGCCCTCGCCGGGCGCGCGCGTCCGCGCGCTTGGCCGCGCCCTCAATGGGCGCAAGAGCGGCGGGCCGCTCCAGCATATTCCGGCCTGAGGAGGTCATTGCGGGTTGATGCAGACGCGATCACCGGGCCGCAAGGCCGCCAGCATGGCGGCAAGATCGGGGGGCGCCAGGGCGACGCAGCCCTCGGTCGGGGCGTAAGCGTCCCGCGCGCGATGGACGAAAATGGCGCTGCCCAGCCCGGCGACGGGGGGATCGTCGTTATAGCCGAGAACCAGAATCACGTCGTACAGGGCGTCGTCCCGCCACAGGGTTTCACAGCGGGCCGGATGGGGCAGGGTGACGGCGCGGTTGTAATCGCCATGGGCGGGGTCGTCGCACCAGCCGGATGCGGGCGTCAGGGACGCCACCGCCAGGGCCGTCGCCGGCGGCGGTCCCCGGTCGGGCCGGTACAGCACCGAGCGCACCGGGAAACATCCCACCGGCGTGACCCCGTCCCCCTCGCGCTTGGTCGGCGCGACGCCACCCCGGCCCAAAGCGCAACGGGCGCGGACCGTCCCGTCCGTACCCGGCCATTCCACCCATCCATCGGCGAAAACCTGGATATCCACCTGATTTTACGTGTTCGACGGACGCGGCGGCGCGGCGGGCGCGGCCGGGGATTTGGTCAGCTGGTTCATTTTCTCGTATTTGCGCAAATTCGCCATCATCGCCGAGGTGAACCAGGTGCCGGCATCGCCCTTGCCGGGTTTCGGCAGATCCGGCGATGCCGCCGGCGCCAGGGGTTCGGCATGGCTTTCGGTCGCCGGGGTGACGCCGGCCGGCGCGGCCTTCGCCGGAATCGCGGGGGGCACATAGGCCGGCGGCGTGTATTGGCCGACGACCGGCACGTTCGATTGTTCGCCGTTGGTGGACAGGGGCACGGCGATCATCGGCGGCTGAACCGGATCGAAATTGTGACGGGCGGGAACCGGCATGAAATGCTCTTTGCCGTGCAGGGCCATCATTTTGTCATTGGCGGCGGCGATGGCGTGGAGATCGGGCGTAACCGTCGCGGGCTTGGCGGCGGCACTTTTAGCCGTGGCGACCGTGGCGGCGGCGTTTCGGCCGGGAGTGTTGCCGGAAAGCGGGGCCAGGGGTGCGCTGGTGACCACCGGACGATGCACGGGCGCCGGTGACGGCGCTTCGGCGACCACCAGACCGTTCGCCGCGGGGGCGGGCGTGCCGGCGACCGGCACCGGCGCTTTCGCCGCCTTGGCCATGGCCACCGCCACGGGCTTGGCGGAATCGTTGGAATTGGCCGCCTGCTTGGATTTGCTTGTATGGGCCGCCGCCAGTTCGGTCTTGCTTCCGGATTCTTCACCGGTCAGATCGGCATACAGATGCTCGACCCCCGATACCACGTAACCGCCGATGGTTTTACCGGTATGGTCGTCGATAGCGCTGTTGATGAACGCGGCCACCGCCCCGATCGGCCCGCCGTACAGGGCCCCGCCGGCGATCCGCGCCGCCACGCCCGGCACGTCCCCGGTCAAATCCTGATAGATGGTGCTGATGATCGGGATATGCAGAAGCGGATTGATGATATCGAGGACATCCTTGAAGGACGGGCCGTGGCCGTCCCCGAACACGGGCAAATGGTGGACGACCGGCTTGCTCGACGTGGTGTCGACCGGCTGGTGATGATCGCCGGCCGGAAGCGGCACATTGCTGATTGGGGCAAGAGTCATCGGCAAATCCTTTCAACGGCAGCCGATGATTACGCAAGCATGATGCCAGAACGCGGCGCGACATGCGCCTGTGTCTCGAAATTCTATTTCGATTTAAAAATCAGATAGTTATAGTTTATGCCGCCGAAAACGCCCGGAAGCGCGGGCCGGGATGGGCGGCAAGATCAACCGCGTCGCGGCATAATTTGCCCGCCAAAATCCCTGGAGCCCACCCCGAAAGTCGGCAGGGTGAGCCGAAAATGGCGGCTTTCGGGTCGGGCTCTCAGAACAGGTGGCCGCTGCGGGTGGCCTTGGTGCGCAGGTAAAGGGCGTTGTGGTCGTTGGCCGGAAACACATGGGGGACGCGCTCGGCGACTTCGATGCCGTGCCGCGCCAGGGCTTCGACCTTGGCCGGATTGTTGGTCATCAATCGCACCCGGCCCACGCCCAACAGCCGCAGCATCTGGGCGGCCGGCTGGTAAATCCGCTCGTCATCGTCGAAGCCGAGCTGAAGATTGGCGTCCAGGGTATCGAAACCCTCGTCCTGTAGCTGGTAGGCGCGCAGTTTGTTGACCAGACCGATGCCGCGCCCCTCCTGGGCCAGATACAGCAGAACGCCGCTGCCGGCCCGCGCGATTTCGCCGATGGCGCCGCGCAACTGGTCGCCGCAATCGCACCGCAGACTGCCCAGAAGATCGCCGGTGAAACATTCGGAATGCAGGCGGGTCAGGACCGGCTGATCGGGATCGGGTTCACCGATGACGATGGCCAGATGCTCGATCCCGCCATCGGCGGGCCGAAAGGCGACGATGCGGGTGTTTTCGGCGTCCTGGAGCGGCACCCGGGCCTCGCTGACCACCCGCAGGGTGCGGGCCGCGGCCTGCTGATAGCCGGTGATCTCGGCCTCGGTCGCCGTCGGCACTCCGCCGCACCCCGATCCGCCGCAAGGCGCGACAAGCGCCGCCGGCAACAGGCGGGCCAGCTTGGTCAGGGCGATGGCGGCGACCATCCCGCCATCGGCGGCGGGCGTCGCGACAAGCGCCGTCAACAGGGTGCGCGCCTCCTCGGACCCGGCGGCGCAGGGGTCCGACAGACGAGCCACGTCACCGGCCGTAAGTCCCCCCTCGGTCGTAAGGCGAACCACCGCGGCGCTGCCGTCGCCCGGCACCAGCCCCAGCACGGCGGCGCGCCGTCCGGTCACCGCCAAAGCCGGCGCGGCGCCCGACGCGTGGGCCAGACGCGACAGCATGTCGTCGGTGACCGCTTCGGCCGCCAGAACCAGCGTGGCTCCGCCATCGCCGGTCACGGCGACGATGCCGCCACGGCGCAATTCGGCGATGGCGCGATCAACCGCGACCAGGGGTGCCGGAGCGGGCTCGGCGGGACGGGACGTGAGGTCGAGATGCCTCGTCATTTTCGCTATGCCTGATAAAGGGCGGCACCATACCCGCTTTTAAACATCCATGAAAGGCTGCCGACGGGGCAGATGGCCCTGGCCCTCATGCGCCGGGCGCGGTGCCTGCGCCCGGCGGTTTCCCGACCGGCTTCCATGTATTATATGAATGTTTATGCTCATTTCCGGTCGAACCGCCATGGAAACCGAATACCGGCTCCTACTTATCGGCGATGACGCCCTGTTTCGCCAGGCCCTGGCCGATGGTCTCAGAGCGTCCGGCTTCGCCGTGACCGATGGGCCCGCCGACGCCGATTGGAGCGCCGAGACGGTCGATGTCGCCATTCTCGATTCCGACGCCGCCCGGCCGGCACCGTCCCAGACCTGCGACGCGCTGAAGGCCGCCGCTCCGAACGTCCCGGTCATCGCCATCGGCGCCAATGCGGTCGCCGATGCCGACATTTCGCTGCGCAAACCGGTCCGTCTGGGTCAGGTGATGGCCGCCCTTGACGATCTTTTGCGCCAACGCCAAGCCTGGTCCGTCATCGGGCCATGGCGGTTCGATTCCGATGCCCGCCGGCTCGACGACGGCAACGGCCGCCTGGTGCGGCTGACCGACAAGGAGACGGCGATCCTGACCTATCTCGGCGCCAATTCCGGCGCCGTGCCCCGCGAGCGTCTGCTGGCCGCGGTGTGGGGCTATTCCGGCGCCGTCGCCACCCACACCCTGGAAACCCATATCTACCGCCTGCGGCGCAAGATCGAGCCCGACCCGTCCCAGGCCCGTCTTCTGGTCACCGAGCCGGGCGGCTATCGCCTCAATCGCGACGAGAGTCAGGCGTGACCCGCCACGCCCTCTTCGCCGGCGGCTTCGACCCGGCTTTGATACAATTGGACGAAATCAATGGGCTGGATCATCAGCGGCGGAAAACCGCCGTCGCGCGTGGCGTCGGCGACGATGGTCCGGGCGAAGGGGAACAGCAGCCGCGGACATTCGATCAGCAGCATCGGATGAACATGTTCTTCCGGGACGTTCAGGGTGAACACGCCGCCATAGGCCAGTTCGACGATGAACACCGGCCGTCCCTCGATATTGGCGTCGATCTTGAGGTGCAGAACCACCTCGAACACGTTTTCGCTCAAGGGATTGACGGTGACGTCCACATGAATCGGGATTTCCGGGTTGGCGTTCATCTCGCCGAAAATGGCGGGCGCGCCGGGAACCTCGAATGACAAGTCCTTGATATACTGGCCATTAACGGTGAATGGCGCCAATTCCTGGTCCTGGGCGGCGTCGGTCATGTCTTCGGTCTCCTGTTTCATCCCGGGCGCGATCACGGATGATCTGCGATCAAGCGGCGACCCCCACTAACACGGATCAAAGGGGCGGAGCAATCACCGCCTCTCATCCCGGTCCGGCTGCTCGTCCTGATCCGGCCGAACCACCCGATATTCGGTTTCGATCACCGTCGGCGAAGCCCGCCGGCCGCCGCCGTCAGCACTCGCATTCGTCAGCCGTCCCCCCAGCCACCGCCACAACAGCGCGCGGACCGGGGGCAGCAGCAGCAGCAGGGCGACGGCATCGGTCAGGAAGCCGGGCAGAACCAGCAACAGACCGGCCAAGCCCAGACACAGCCCGTCGAACACCTCGGCGACCGGCGTCTCGCCGCGGGCCATCATCTCGCGCGCGCGCCAGATGGTCGACAATCCCTGGCGTTGCAGCAGGGCGATGCCGCCGATACCGGCCAGAACCGCCACCACCACCGTCGCCAGAACGCCGATCGCCTCGGCCGACTTGATGAATAGCGCGATTTCGATCACCGGCAAGGCGATCAAACCCAAGAGGACCAGCCAGCCCATACTTGTCCTTTTTCCTTTTCCGCCCTATCTGTGGCGGGTACCCTATCACGACTTCACCATCCGCCGAGCCTTATCCGGCGCACAATCGGATCGCAAGGACGGGAATTCGGTCGCGAGCAGGACTCATCGTCTTCGTAAGATCTAAGGCAAAGTGGGACCATGGGCGGCGGTTTTCATTATATAGACATCGTTTTTTTCGCTCTGGTGGCGGCATTCCTGATTCTGCGCCTGCGCAGCGTCCTGGGTCGGCGTACCGGCAACGAACGCCCGCCGCCGGGCTGGAATTCGTCGGAGAACGGTCGCCATCCCGCCCAGGATAAGGGCAACGTCATCGACCTTACGCCGGTGCGCAAGGCCGAGCCCGTCCCCGATACGCCGCTTGGCCGCAACCTTGCGGCCATCGCCCAGGCCGATCGCAGCTTTTCGCCGGACTCCTTCGTCGGCGGCGCAAGTTCCGCTTTCGAAATGATTTTGGGCGCCTTCACCACCGGCGACAAGCAGACCTTGCGGCCGCTTTTGTCGGATGACGTTTTCGGCAATTTCGCCGGCGCCATCGACGCGCGCACTCAAGCCGGGGACCAGCTGGACACACGGCTGGTCGGCATCCGCGCCGCCGAGATCGTCGAGGGCGGGTTGACCGGGTCCACCGCCCGGGTCACCGTGCGATTCACCAGCGAACAGACCAACGTTCTGAAAGACCGGGAAGGTCGCATCATCGAGGGCGACCCTGATCGCGTTACCGAAGTCGTCGACGAGTGGACCTTTCAACGCGACGTCCGTTCCCCCGATCCCAATTGGCTGCTGGTCGCCACCCGTTCGGCCTGAGCCGGGCCCTGCCGGCGCTGGCCCTGCTGGCGCTGGCCGGTTGCGCCCACCCTTCGGTTCCGCCGCCGGGCACCGGCCGCCTGCGCCTGGAACCGGCCCGATTCGCCGATCTGCCCGGCTGGCGGCGGGACGTTCTTGCCGACGCCGTGCCGGCCCTGGCCAAATCCTGCCCCCCCTTGCTGCGGTCGAAAGCCGCCGCCGGCTGGCGCGGCGCCTGCGCCGCGATCAGCCGTCTGAAACCGGAAGACCGGCAGGCGGCGCGGCATTTCTTCGAACATTGGTTCCGTCCCTATCTGGTCACCGCCAATGGGTCGGCGACCGGCCTGTTCACCGCCTATTACGAACCTGAAATAAAAGGCGCGCGCCATCGTCACGGTCCCTATACCGTCCCGCTTTTGGCGCGGCCCAGCGATCTCGTCACCGTCGATCCGGCGCGTTTCCACAAAGGGTTCGATCATCGGCGGCTGGTGGGCCGGGTCGAGGACGGCCGGTTGGTCCCCTATCCCACCCGCGCCCGGATCGAAGCCGGCGCCCTGGGGCGGCGGGCGCGGCCTCTGTTCTGGCTGGAGGACCCGGTGGCCGCCGCCATCCTCCAGATTCAGGGATCGGGCCTGATCGCGCTGCCCGACGGAACCGTGCGCCAGGTGGGGGTGGCCGCCACCAACGGCCGCGAATTCGTCGGACCGGGCCGCATCCTGGCGGAACGCGGCATCCACGTCGCGCCCGACATGCCCGCCATCCGGGATTGGCTGCGCGCCCATCCGCGACAGGCGAAATCGGTTCTCGACGCCAATCCGCGTTACGTCTTCTACCGCCTGATGCCGCACAAGGGTCCGGTCGGCACCGAAGGCGTGGTTCTGACCCCCGGCCGGTCGCTGGCGGTCGATCCCCGCTATATCGCCCTGGGCACGCCGCTATGGCTGGATACCACCGCCCCCGGCGGCAAGCCCATCCGCCGTCTGGTCGTCGCCCAGGATACCGGCGGCGCCATCAAGGGCCCCGTGCGCGGCGATCTGTTCTGGGGAATCGGCGAGGCCGCGTTTTCCCAGGCCGGCCGGATGAAGGCGCCGGGACGCTATTGGCTGCTGCTGCCCAAGCGGTGAGCCCAGGCGCCGGCCCGCCCTTCCCATCCTCTTGCGCGGCGGCGCGTTCGCCGCCATCCTGCTATTCGATATGATAAAAAGAACATAGCGACGCGCATGGGTTCGATCATCGCCGAATGGCAATCCCGCAAGGCCGAAGAGGCGGCGCTGTTGCATGAACAGATCGCCACCGCCATCGCCGAAGGCAAGGTGGTTCTGGCCACCGACGCCCGCGTGCTCGACGTGCAGGGATCGCCGGTTCATTCGCCCTGGGACAATCTGGCGCCGCTGCTGATCCTGATGCTGCTGGCTCTGGTGATTTTGCTGTCGGCGGGCATGGCTTTCGGCATCGTCGCCATGACCATCGGCGCCCTGCTGCACCTGACCCTGACCCGCTATTTCGTCGCCTGGCAGATTCAGCGGCGAACCTTGGCCTATATGGTCGAAAGCGTCGCCCATTGGCAGGCGGTGTGGGAGCGGGGCGGCGTGGGCATCCTGCTGAAAGGCAGCGGCGAACTGCCCTGTTTCGCGCCGCTGGGCGATTGGCGCAAATTCGCGCGGCGCAATCTGCGCACCGAAGCCGAACCCCTGCCCCCGCGCGAACCCGAGCCGCCGCCACCGCCGCCGCCGCAACCACAACCCATTCCCGAAGTGATTGTTCCGGAAGCGGAAGAGCAGCGGGAGGCGGAGGCCGAGGCCGAACCGCGGCCCGCCTATACGCCACTGGACATCACCGACGATGGCCGGTGAGCCCCCACGGCGGCGGCGAACCGTTTCGGCGGAGGAGGCGCGCATCTGGCGGGCGGTGACCCGCGACGTCACGCCCCTGTCCGGCAGGACCGACCATGGCGCGGTCGAAGACCCGCCGGAAATTCCGCCGCCCCAGCCTGTTGCGCCGGTCCACCCGGCGCCGGCGATACCGCGATCCCGGCCGGTGACGGGTCCGATTCCGGCGCCTCTGGCGCCGGGTCGCGCGCCGGGGGTGGACCGGCGGACCGCGGACCGGTTGCGGCGGGGGGAAATGGCCATCGATCAGCGCCTCGACCTGCACGGCATGACCCAGGATTCCGCCCATGCCGCCCTTTCGACCACCATCGGCCGCGCCTTCGACACCGGGCGGCGCTGTCTGCTGGTGATCACCGGCAAGGGCCATGGCGGCGAGGGCGTTTTGCGTCGCCAGGTGCCGCGCTGGTTGAATCAGCCGCCGTTGCGTGAACGAATCCTGTCCTTTGCCGCCGCCCGGCCACAGCATGGCGGCGACGGCGCCCTTTACATCCTGATCAAGCGTCGGCGATGACCCCGTTCGGCGCGAAAGTGCGGGCGTTGCGTCAGACGCGGGCCATTCCGTTGAAGCGTATGGCCGCCGATCTCCATGTGTCCGCCGCCTATCTGTCGGCCCTGGAACACGGCAATCGCGGCCGGCCCGCCCCCGGCCTGGTGATGCAGATCGCCGGCTATCTGGGCTGCATCTGGGACGAGGCCGAGGATCTGAAGCTTCTGGCCGATCTGTCGCACCCCAAGGTCACCATCGATACCGCCGCCACCGATCCGGCACGCACCGAATTGGCCAACCGCCTGGCACGGTCCATCCGCGATTTGCCCGATGAAACGATCCTGCGTCTGCTGGCAATCCTGAAGGACCATGCCGATTTATAACTTGTGTTAAATTCACCGTAACGGCGCCGGCGCCCATAATTCCGTACGGGAAGCGAGAAATTTCGCAGGGAGAGGCGGAATGATCCAAACGTCCGATTTCTTGAGGACGCGCCTGACTGAGGAAGTGGGCGCCTTGCTGCGGGCCCACCTGGACGAGACGCGCTCGGTCGGGGCCATACGGCTGCTTGCGGCCTATCTGGACGGCATCGAGACCGCCGATCTGGAGACCGCCGACGCCGAGACCATCTATGGCGCGGTGATGAGTCTGTCGGCGACCGCCGCCGACCGTCCGGCGGAGAGCGCGGCGATCCACCTCTACAATCCCGACCCCGAACGGAACGGATGGGCGTCGCGCCATTCGGTGATCGAAATCGTCAATGACGACATGCCGTTTCTGGTGGATTCGATTTCGGGGGAATTGTCGCGCCGCGGCATCGCCGTTCATCTGTTGGTCCACCCGATTCTGGCGGTGCGGCGCGATAAGAACGGCCGCCTTGCGGAGATCGGTGCCGCGAACGCCGGCACCGAGGGCATGCGGGTCGAATCCTGGATGCATGTGGAGATCGACCGCCAGGACGATTCCGGGCGCGCCGATCTGGCGGCCCGTCTGACCGTCATTCTGCGCGACGTGCGGGCCGCCGTGACCGATTGGGCGGCCATGCAGGACGTCATCGCCGCGGCGACCGCGGCATTGGACAAGGGGACGGGACGAAGCGGCGACGACGACGCCGATGCCGAGGCGCGGGCTTTTCTCGACTGGCTGTGCGACGAGCGGTTCACCTTTCTGGGAGCGCGTTATTTCGCCTTTTCCGGGGCGGACGATTCCCCCGACGCCCGCATCGAAGGCCCCGGCCTGGGCGTTTTGCGCGATCCCGACGCCCATGTCTTCGACGAATCCCTGCCCCTGGCCGCCATGCCCGACGAGGTTCACGCCTTTTTGCGGCGTCCCGATCTGCTGTTGATCACCAAATCGGCGGGATATTCGACCGTCCATCGCCCCGTCCATATGGACGTCATCGGCGTCAAAAAGTTCGATTCCGACGGAAAGGTGATCGGACTCACCACTTTCGTCGGTTTGTTCACGTCGGCGGCCTATACGGTCAATCCCATGCAGATTCCGCTATTGCGGCGGAAAGTGGCGCAAACCCTGGCGCGGGCCGGATTTCCGCCTTTGAGCCACGATGCCAAGGTGCTGGGCAACATCCTGGAGACCTATCCCCGCGACGAATTGTTCCAGATCGATCCCGACACCCTGTTCACCATCGCGCTGGGCATCCTTCATTTGACGGACCGGCCCCGCGCGGCCCTGTTCGTCCGTCACGACGAATTCCGCCGGTTCGTGTCGTGTCTGGTCTTCGTGCCCCGCGACCGCTACGACACGCCGCTGCGCCTGACCATCCAGGGGCTGCTGGAAACCGCGTTCGGCGGCACCCTGGTCGTCCACCGGACCCAGGTGTCGGACCGGCCTTTGGCGCGGCTGCACATGATCGTCCGCGTTACCGGCCCGGTCCCCGAGGTCAATGAACGCGACATCGAAAACCGCATCGCCGACGCGGCCAGGTCCTGGTCGGACCATTTGCGCATCGCCCTGGTCCAGGCCCATGGCGAAACCGCCGGCCTGGGTCTGGCGCGGCGCTACGCCGACGCTTTTCCCGCGTCCTACATGGAACGCTATCCCCCGCTGGCGGCCCTGGCCGATATCGAGCGCATCGAGCGGGTGGCGAAGGGCGAGGATTTCGCCCTGGGCCTGTCACGCCCCATCGAGGCCGCCCCCTTCGAGGCCCGTCTCAAGCTTTATCACGCCCGCGGCCGGGTGGTGCTGTCCGACGTCCTGCCGATGCTGGAAGCCATGGGCCTGACCATCATCGCCGAGGTCCCCCACGCCATCCGCCCGGCCGACAGCGGCACCGTGGTCTGGCTGCATGATTTCGAAGTCGAAAGCCCGACGCGCGCGCCCATCGATCTGGAAAGCCGGGGACCCGCTTTCGAAACCGCCCTGATCCGGATCGCCCGGGGCGAGGCGGAAAGCGACGGCCTCAACCGGCTGGTGCTGAATGCCGGCCTCGACGGGCGTCAGGTGGCGGTGCTGCGCGCCTATTCCAAATATATGCGCCAGATCGGGTCGGCCTACAGCCAGGATTACATCGCCCGCGCGCTGGCCAAAAATCCGGCGGTGGCCGCCGCCCTGATGGCGGTGTTCCTGGCGCGGTTCGATCCCGCCACCGGCGACGATTCCCAGGCCGTGACCAAGGCCGAAACGGCCTTGGCGGCGGTCGACGGCGCCGATGACGACCGCATATTGCGCCGGTTCCTGACCCTGATCCGGGCCACCCTGAGAACCAATTACTTTCAGACCGGAACCGATGGCGGACATAAGCCCTATTTGTCCCTCAAGCTGGATTCGCGGGCGATCGACGATCTGCCTTTGCCGCGGCCGCTGGTGGAAATCTGGGTCTGCAGCCCGCAAGTCGAGGCCGTCCATCTGCGCGGCGGCCGGGTGGCGCGCGGCGGCATCCGCTGGTCCGACCGTCGCGAGGATTTCCGCACCGAGATCCTGGGTCTGATGAAGGCGCAGATGGTGAAGAACGCGGTCATCGTGCCGGTGGGCGCCAAGGGCGGCTTCGTGATCAAGCGGCCCCCCGCGGCCGGCGACCGCGAGGCGATGCAGGCCGAAGCCATCGCCTGCTACCGCGTCATGATGCGGGGATTGCTGGATTTGACCGACAATCTGGTTGGCGACCGGGTGGTTCCGCCCACCGATACGGTATGCCATGACGGCGACGACCCCTATCTGGTGGTGGCGGCCGACAAGGGGACCGCTTCGTTCTCGGACATCGCCAACGGCATTTCCGCAGAATACGGTTTCTGGCTGGGCGACGCCTTCGCGTCGGGGGGCAGCCATGGGTATGATCACAAGGCCATGGGCATCACCGCCCGCGGCGCGTGGAAGGCGGTACGGCGCCATTTCCAGGAATTGGGCGTCGATTGCCAGACCGAACCGTTCACGGCGGTCGGCGTCGGCGACATGTCTGGCGACGTCTTCGGCAACGGCATGCTGCGGTCGCGCGCGACCCGTCTGGTCGGCGCCTTCAATCACGCCCACATCTTCATCGACCCCAATCCCGACCCCGAACGCAGCTTCGTCGAACGCGAGCGGCTGTTCCGGGCCGTCCGGTCCTGGCCCGATTACGACACGGCCCTGATATCGCCGGGCGGCGGCGTTTTCGCCCGTTCGGCCAAGACCATCCCGGTTTCGCCGGAAATGCGGGCGCGGTTCGGGCTCGACGGCGAGACCGTCACGCCCGACGCCCTGATCCGCGCCTTGTTGCGGGCGCCGGTCGATCTGCTGTTTTTCGGTGGCGTCGGCACCTATGTCAAAGCCCATACCGAAAGCCACCTGGACGCCGGCGACCGCGCCAACGACCGGGTGCGGGTGGACGGCCGCGATCTCAAGGCCCGGGTGGTGGGCGAGGGCGCCAATCTCGCCCTGACCCAATTGGGCCGAATCGAATTCGCGCTGGCGGGGGGTCGCCTGAACACCGACGCCATCGACAATTCCGCCGGCGTCGATACCTCGGATCACGAGGTCAACATCAAGATCCTGCTGGACGGTCTGGTCGCCGAGGGCGACTTGCCCACCAAACAGCGCGACGCGCTTCTGGTCGCCATGACCGACGAGATCGGGCATCTGGTGCTGCGCGACAACATCCTGCAGACCCAGGCCCTGTCGGTCATGGAGGCGCAGGCTCCCGATCTTCTGGATGCCGGGGCCCGCTTCATGCGCCTGTTGGAAAAGTCGGGGCGGCTGGACCGGACGCTGGAATTCCTGCCCGACGACGAAACCCTGACGCGGCGCGCGGCAGCCCGGCGGGGATTGGTCCGTCCCGAACTGGCGGTGCTGCTGGCCTATGCCAAGATCTGGCTGCATGACGCCATTCTGCCGTCGGACCTGCCGGATGATCCCTATCTCGCCGGCGACGTCATCCGTTATTTCCCCACCGCCATCCGCGAGCGGTTCGAGGCCAGCGTGCCGCGCCACCGGTTGCGCCGCGAGCTGGCGGCGACGGCGGTGACCAACGACATGATCAACCGGGTCGGCATCGTCTTCGTATCGGAAATGATGGAAAAGACGGGCCACCAACCCGCCGATATCGCCGGGGCCTTTATCGTCGCCCGCGATGCCTATCGCCTGCCCGAAGTCTGGGATTCCATCGAAAATGCGGGGGTCGGTGTGGACGCAGCCACCCGCACCGACATGCTGATCGAGGCCAACCGGCTGTTGGAACGGGCGACCGCCTGGGTTCTGCGTTTCATGCCGGCGCCCCTGGATATCGGCGGCGCCATCGGCGATCTGGCGAGCGGCATCCAGACCCTGGAGGCGGCCCTGGACGGGCTGCTGCCGCCCCATCTGGACGATGCCCTGGCCACCCGCACCGCCGGCTACATCAAGCGCGGCGTACCCGATGCCGTCGCCCGGCGCGTGGGCAATCTGATCGTGCTGGCCTCGGCCGCCGACATCGTCCGCGTCGCCGCCCGCCATCGTCTGGAGGTCGAGACCGCCGGCGCCCTGTATTTCGCCGTCGGCGCCCGGTTCGGTTTGGGTCGCCTGCGGGCGGCGGCCGAAACCCTGTCGGTGCGTGGTCATTGGGAAAAACTGGCGGCGGCGGCGGTGATCGAGGATCTGTACGGCCATCAGCGCGATATCACCGACACCGTGGCTGGCGCCTTTCCGACCCGGACCGCCGCCGACGCCCTGGCCGCGTGGATCGAGACCAAACAGGTGGCGGTGGAACAGACCGACACCATGCTGGCCGAAATCGGCGCCGCCGGTCAGATCGATCTGGCCATGTTGGCCGTCGCCAGTCATCGGTTGCGGGCGTTGGGACCTTAGAGTGTGATGCCCTAATGTGCATCACACTCCAAGCCGTTTTGTTTTTCCCTCGCCGGGCGCGCGCGTCCGCGCGCTTGGCCGCTCGCTCAATGCTCGCCGGAGCGACGCGTCCAAGATTTAGCCGGACGCTCAGATTTCAGGCGCGTCGCTCTAAGACCAAATCCGGGTGGGCGCCGACGCCGGCCTCAGGCCAAAAGGCCGGCGAACAGATCCAGCGTCTCGAAGCGATAGGCCGCCTCGGGCGATTCCATGGCGGCGCCGATGGTCGAACCCGATATGTAGTTGAAACCGGCGCCCCGCGCGGCGACCGCGAGACTGCGGGTGCCGATTTCAAAGGCGTAGGTCGGCAATTTCGCCCGTTCGGCCATGTGCACGAAACTGTTCATCCGGGAAATGATCTCGGTTTCCGAACCCGGCTCGCGGCCGATGGCGACGCCGACGGCGAAAATCCGGGCGGCGCTGAAGAGGTCGAAGCGCGATTGTGACAACGAGGTCCGCACCCCGACCCGCGCCGTAAAGGGGTAGAGATAGGCCAGCAATTCGGCGATTCGCCCGGCCGGAGCGCCTTCGGGAAGATCCACCAATTCGATGGCGATATGGCGCTGAACCTCGTCGGAAAGGCCGGCGCAGGCGGCGAGATAAGCCCGCCGTTCCCGCGGGCGGGCCAGGGTCTCGAAATGAACCGGCACCGACAGAATCGCCCGCTGACCCTTTTGCAGGAGGGCGGTGACGTCTTCTTCGACCTTGAGCAGGATATCGATATCGACCTTGCAGACCAGCAGGGGCGGCGCCGCGGCGTAGATGGCGTCACCCACCAGCATGTCCTCGTCGGACACGGGAATGGCCGGCAGACAAAGATAGGTTCCGACCGCGCGGTCGCGCACATGCCACATCGGAACGTAAACATAGGTCAATCCCACCGGGCAGGTGGACGGCACGCCCTCGTAATACCAATCGCCCTTTTCTTTGGCCGCGACGCCGTCGGTCCGCCCGATCCGCACCACCCAGGGATTGTCGAACGCGTAATTTTCCCGTTCCAGCGACCGCCACAAGGGATCGTCGTTGCCGGGGGATTCCGGTTCGCCGGACGGGCCGGACGGCAGGGCCACGGCCGGCGCCCCGACGATTGTGGTGTCGGCCCGGGCCGCAAGGTCACCCATGCCGGCGCCATGATCGATATCGTCGATGGTGACCTCGTCCTGGTCGAGCCTCAGCACCCCGGCGGTCACATGGACGCCGTCCAAGGCCGGGTCATCCCCCAACAGACGGCGTTCGATCTCCTGGGCGATCAGAGCGCATTTGGCACGGGCGGCGTCGGGACTTACCCGCGCGAAGGCGATGAAAAAAGCGGGGCCGGGCAGAGGCTGCATGACATCGGCGCCATCAAGCCGCTGGCCGATGACCGCCGCGCACACGGCTTCGACCCGGGGCGCCAGCATTTGCCAGCGTCCCTGTTTTTCCAGAACGGTCCGCATGTCGGCGAGGCTGATGACATGAACGGCACCGACCGCCGAGGCGCCGCCGGAATCGACGATTTGCCGCAACCGACGGACGAAGCTGGCGGCGATATCGGTGGGCGGCGGCGACGGCGCGGCGCGGGCGCCGGCTTTGGGCGGCGCGCCGGGTGCCGGGGGCGATTTCACCGCCAGACGCTGCGCCAGCAGTCCGACCCGCGCCCAGAAGGTGCCGCTTTCCCGTATCTCACTCTTCATCCGCCGTCCCTGCCGTTCCGACCAGCTGGTCGATGATGTTCAACAAGGCGGCGGTGCGAAACGGCTTGGCGAGCGTCGCATCCGCGCCCGCCATCGGCGCCAGGGTCAGCAGATCCATGGCATGAGCCTGGCCACCGCCGGAAATGGCGAGAATCTTGATCGCGGGCTTTTCCCGTTTGATCAGGGTTATGGCCTCGATGCCGTCGCAATCGGGCATGATGATGTCGGTCACCACCAGATCCAGCGCCACGCGACGAACCGCCGCCAGGGCTTCGTTGCCGTTGATCGCCTCGACCACCTGATGGCCCGCCCGCTCCAGGACCATACGGATCAGATCCCGCATGCCTTTCCCGTCATCCGCGACCAGAATCGCCGCCATCGCTTCCCCCTATATCGACGATGACGCCTGGGCCTGGATCGCTTCGGCCTCGACGGGTCTGGAAAACAGATATCCCTGCGCCAGATCGCAGCCCCAGCCGGCCAGGGTCTGAAAGACGTCCTCGGTTTCGACGCCTTCGGCGACGGTCAACAGGTTCAGATTACGGGCCATGTCGATCAGGGTCTTGGAGATGACCGTCGATTCATGGGACTGGCCGATGCCGGAAGCGAAGGATTTGTCCACTTTGAGTTCGGAAAAAGGGAGCTTCAACAATTGAGCGACCGAGGAATAGCCGATGCCGAAATCGTCGGTGGACAGGTTGAAACCCTTGATGCGAAAGCGGCTGAGGATGTCCAGCAGGGCGGCGCCATCGCGGTTTGCCGCGCTTTCGGTCAATTCCAGGGTGATACGGTCGGGCGGAAGGTTCTCGGCCCGACAGCGCGCCGCCAGACGATCGGGCAATTGGCGATCGTGAATGTTGCGGGCGGACAGATTGACCGATACCCGCAGATCCAATCCCTGACGCAACCAGGTTCCGGCCTGGGCGAAGGCGCTGTCCACCACGATGTCGGTCAGGCGGCCGATCAGGCCGCATTCCTCGGCCAGGGGAATGAAGGCGTCGGGGGGAATGACCCGGCCGTCCTCCCCGCGCCAGCGCACCAGCGCCTCGACACCGGTCATACGCCGGGTCCGGATATCGATCTGCGGCTGGTACATAAGAAACAACCGGCCGTCATCCATGGCCCCCGACAGCGCTTCGGCCGTGGGATGGGCGCCGTCGGCGCCCAGGCCCGCCAGCAGGGTCCGCAACTCGGCCGCGCGGACCGGCTTTTGAATGATGCCCTCCATGGCCAAACCAAGTTCGCTGCCCAACTGGCTGGCCGAAGCCAGCACCCGGGAATCGAGGCCGCTGACCACCACCACCTTGGACGGACAACGCCGCTGCCCCAGTTCGCGAAGCAGTTCGACCCCGTCCATTTCCGGCATCTGCAGATCGACCATCAGAACCGTGGGCCATTCCTCGTCGACCCGCCGCCACAGATCGGACAGGGATTCCGGCGCGGCGGCCCAGTACCCCATGCCGTTGGCGACCTTGACGACGAACTGGGCGAAGGCCGGCTCGTCATCGGCGATGATCAGACTTTTCATTGCGAATTGCCCTGTCCCGTTGCCGCCTCGGTGACCTGCCTCAGGGCGCGGGCGAGATCGTCCTTTCGATAGGGTTTGGCCAAAAGAGGATACTCCACCGACCGGCCGTGGCGTTTCCATCCGTCCAGGGCGGCGCGTTCGGTGAATCCCGAACTCAGCAACACCGCCACGTCGGGCATCCGCGCCCGCACCCGGTCGGCGAGCTCGATGCCATCGATGCCGGGCATCAGAACGTCGGCGAACAAAAGGTCGGGGACGAGGCCGTCCTCGATCAAAACCATCGCCTGATCGCCGGTTTCCGCCTCCCGGACCTCATAGCCCAGTTCGCGAATCTGGCGGACGGCCACCCGCCGCATGTCCGGATTGTCCTCGACCACCAGAACCAGTCCCCCGCCGGTTACGGCCACCGGCGGCGGGGGTGGCGGCGGAGGCGCCGAAATATCGCCCTCGCCGGCGAGGCGGGGAAGATAAAGACGGACGGTGGTTCCACGACCCAGCTCGGAATAAATGTTCACGTGCCCCCCGGACTGCTTCAGAAAGCCGTAAACCATGGACAATCCGAGTCCGGTGCCCTTGCCCATCGGCTTGGTGGTGAAAAAGGGGTCGAACACGCGGGCGAGGGTCTCGGGGGCGATACCCTCGCCGGTATCCGAAACCGCGACCATGACGTAATCGCCGGGGGACAATTCCTCGTGAGCCGCGGCATAGGTCTCGTCGATGGCGACATTGGCGGTCTCAAGCGTGAGGATGCCGCCTTCGGGCATGGCGTCACGAGCGTTGACGCTGAGATTCATCACCGCCGTTTCGAACTGCACCGGGTCGACCGTCACCGGCCAGATGGCGGACCCGCAGGACAGGCGGATATCCGTCCGCTCGCCCAGGACGCGGCGCAAAAGCTTGACCATGCCGCTTAGCGCCGCGTTGATGTCCACCTCCTGGGGCTGAAGCGCCTGACGCCGTGAAAACGCCAAAAGCCGTTTGTTGAGATCGGCGCCGCGCAAGGCGGCATCGAGCGCGGTGTCGATCAGCTCCATGGCGTCGGTATCGGCGTCGACCCGTTCGCGGACCAGATCGAGATTGCCGATCAGAACCCCGAGAAGATTGTTGAAATCGTGGGCGATGCCGCCGGTCAACTGGCCGACGGCCTCCATTTTCTGGGCGTGCAGGAATTGACGCTCGAACCGGTTCCGTTCGGTTTCATCCTGCGCCACGAACAATAACCCGCGCAGAGTGCCGTCTTCGTTATGGACCGGTGCGCCCGACAGGCGAAGGTCGATCGGAGCGCCGCCGGCATGCCGTCCCTTCAAGGTCTGTCCCTTGACCGGATGGCCGGTCCGGATGGCGGTTGCCATGTCCGAAAACGCCTTTGCGGATTCGGCGTCGATTCCGGGCATGGGATGTCCCATCACCGTGGCCGCATCCCGCCCGAAGACGTGCTGCGCCGCCGAATTCCAGGACAACACGTCGCCATCGGTGTCGAGGGCGACGATGGGCAGCGGCGCGGCCTCGGTCAGGACCGCCATGTCGCGGGCCCGCCGTTCCAGTTCCGAATAGAGCCGGACATGCTCCATGGCCACCGCCGTCGTGTCGGCCAGCGCCGACAACACCTTGACCTCCTCGGGGGTGGGATTGCGGCGGGTAGCCCAATAGGTCCCGATCGCGCCCACCGGTTTTTGGGTTCGGATCGGAACCATCGCCAGGCTGCGGACGAAGGTCGGACGGTAGGCGTCGGCGGGAATACGGGGATCGGCGTAGATGTCTTCGATGACCGCCGGCTGGCGGTTAAGCATCGTCCAGCCGCTGATGCACAGGGTCAGAGGAAAACGCTGCCCCTTCCACAGCGGCGCGATCGCGTCTTCCTCGGCGTAGAAGCATTTGTCGCCGTCCCGCAACACGAAAGTCGCGCCATCGGCACCGGTCAACGCCCGCGCCGCGCGCCGGACGACATCCATGATCGCCGGCAGATCGCTGGCCAGGGACAGCGCCTGGATCACCTCCACCAGACGTTCCATCGCCCGCGCGTACCACTGGTCGGCCGATATCGGAGGGAAGGAGGACGGGGCAGACGAAGCGGTATCCGTCGCGGTCATGAATGGCGACGCCTTTTCTGCTGCTATTTATAAGAGAACAGCATACGGAGGTTTCGACGGACGGGCCATGGGCGATTAAGAATAATATCTCAGGGCATTCGGGTTAACCCAAAGGCCCTGTCCCCCGGTCGGATCAGCGGCGACGCCTCATCGCCTGAACCAATCGTTCCAGCCCGTCGAGAAAACGCGACCGATCCTGTTTGCCATAGGATTTGGGTCCACCGCCCTGAATCTGGCCGCTGTCGCGCAAATGGGTCATCAAATCGCGCATGGCCGACGCCATGCCGATGGATTCGGCATCGAAAATCTTGCCGCGATGGTCGATTCCGGTCGCCCCCTTTTCCAGGCAGCGGGCGGCCAGGGGGATATCGCCGGTCACCACGATATCCCCGGCCTCGATCCGTTCGACGATGCGGTCGTCGGCCGCGTCCAACCCTTCGGCCACCACTTCCTGATCCACCAGCGGCCCGTCCAGACCGCGCATCCAGCTGTTGCCGATCAGGGTGACGGCAAGGCCGTGGCGCGCGGCCACCCGCAGCACCTCGTCCTTGACCGGGCAGGCGTCGGAATCGACGAAAATGCGCATGGGCCTATTTTCCAAGCAGGCCCTTGATCGCATTGACCGCCGAGGACGGCGATGTGGTCTTCAGATTGTCGAGCACCTTGCCGACCCCCAGATTGGCGCTGGCGTTGACGGCGCTGGTGGACAAGGCCTGAAGAATCGTCTCGGCCACCACCGCCGGCGTGGCGCCGCCGCCGGCCCTGCCGATATTGCTGAGACGGATGGGCGGCAAATCCACGCTGGCCTTGGCGCCGGGAACAGGCGTGGCCAGGGTGACCTTGCCGCCGGTCATCACCAGACGGTCGATGACCAGTTTCTTGCCCGATCCGGCGTTCGCAGAACCGCCAGCGGTCGTGGTCTTGCCGCCGCCATTGCCCTTTTTGGCGGCAAAGGATTGGACGTTGTGCTGGATGACGGCGATGTTGCTGCCGTTCTGGCCCAGCTCGTAGGTCACGGCCGGCGCGGCGACGGTGACGGTCTTGATCACCACCGGGTTGCCGGTGACGCTGCCGGTATCGATGGCGACGCTGACGGACCCCAGGGAAATGGCGGCGGGGGCCTTGAAGCCCGGGGGATTGGCCACGGTCAGGCCGGAAATGGTCCCGGTACCCTTGGTCAGCGAGATATGGACCGTGTCCACCTTCACCGTCACGCCGGCCACCTTGGTGCCGACCTCCTCGATGGCGGTCTTCACCAGGCTGTCCAGATTGGACCATAGGAAATAGACGGCCCCGGCGATGACCACGATCAGAACGGCGACACCGATCAGGATCTTGCGCATGGCTTCCCCCTTGGATTGTGCAGGATGGATAGTATTCCCGCTCAATGATCGGTTGTCGAGGTGGAGCCCAGGGGAATCGGGTGAACCCGCTTCCCCTGCATTATGTATATTTCCCTCAATCGCCGGGCGGGCGCGTCCGCGCCCTTGGCTATCCTCGCTTGCGCTCCGAGGCCCCGATGGAGCCTCTCCGCACGCTGCGGCGGCCTCAACGGCCTAGTCGCTCCGCTCCAACGCGCCTTCACCCGATTACCCTGAGGTGGAGCCTTTTGGATTGGCCGAAACGACAAGCCGGGCACAGAACCCGGCCCGTTTCGTAACCGCTCGATTTTTCCGAGAGAATTTTGGAGCGGGCGAAGGGATTCGAACCCTCGACCCCAACCTTGGCAAGGTTGTGCTCTACCCCTGAGCTACGCCCGCTTCCTAGGGCCCGGCGACGACAAGGCAGCCGCGCCGGAGGCCCCGGATAATACGCAAAGCGCCGGGGGGCGCAAGCACTTTTTCCGCACGGGCCGGCGACCGCGCGCCGGGCCGCCCGTTTGTCCTTGCCAGCCGGCCGGGGACGGTCCATCTATTGCTGGTCCGATATTTCCCAAAACGGGACGAAAACCATGGATCTGATTTTCGGTGGCAAGGGCGGAAAACCGCAAAGTCCGGCCGGCGGTGGCAGTGATTTGATCCGCGAAGGATCGACCCAGACCTTCGTGGCCGACGTGATCGAAGCGTCGCGCACCCAGCCGGTCATCGTCGATTTCTGGGCCACATGGTGCGGACCGTGCAAGCAGCTGGGTCCGACCTTGGAAAAGGTGGTGCGCGACATGCGCGGCGCCGTCCGCATGGTCAAGATCGATGTGGATCAGAACCAGGATCTGGCGGCGCAATTGCGCGTGCAATCGGTGCCCATGGTCTATGCCTTCAAGGACGGCCGCCCGGTGGACGCCTTTGTCGGCGCCCTGCCCGAAAGCCAGATCCGCACCTTCATTCAGCGTTTGACCGCCGGCGTGGAGGCGCCGCCCTCCATCGCCGATCTGCTGGAATCCGGCCACGCCCTTTTGGGCGAGGGCGATCCCCACGCGGCGGCCGAGGTTTTTCAGCAGGTTCTGGACGAGGAGCCCGCCAACGGTCCCGCCCATGCCGGGCTGTTGCGCTGTCTGATGGCGCTGGGCGACGTCGCCGGGGCCAAACGCCTGCTGGAGGCCTTGCCTCCCGAGGTCGCCAAGCATGCCGACGTGGCGGCGGTGAAGACCGCCCTCGACCTCCAGGACAGCGCCCAGGCCGTGGGACCGGCGGCGGAATTGCGGCGCAAGGTGGCCAACGATCCCGACGATCTCGGCGCCCGCTTCGATCTCGCCATGGCCTATTACGCCGGTAACGAGCCGGAGGCGGCGATGGACGAATTGCTCGACATCGTCAAACGCGACCGCGCCTGGAACGACGATGCCGCCCGCAAGCAATTGCTGAAGATGTTCGAAGCGCTGGGCCCCACCCATGCGCTGACGGTGTCGGGGCGCCGCCGCCTGTCCACTTTGCTGTTCGCCTGAGCCCGGCATGCGCAAAGCCGGTCCCGCCCCTTCCCGGGAATCGCTGCCGGACGTGGTGCCGGTTTTCGCCGTTCCCGGCGCGATTCTGCTGCCCGGCGGGCATCTGCCGCTGATCGTTTTCGAACCCCGCTATATCGCCCTGGTGGACGATGCGCTGGGCGCCGGCCGGCTGTTCGGTCTGGTGCAGCCCCATGACGGCATTTCCCGGCCGGTCGAGGGTCTGCATCCGGTGGGCACTTTGGCCCGGATCAGCGCGTTTGGCGAAACCGGGGACGGCCGCTATCTGATCACCGCGTCGGGTCTGTGCCGTTTCCGGGTGACCGGCGAGACGGAGGGGCGCGGCGGCTATCGGCGGGTCGCCGTCGATTACGCCCCCTATGATTACGATTTCGAAAACCGTCCGGTGACCCTGCCCGAGCGCGACCGTTTGATGGCGCTGGTGCGCGCCCGTCTTGGCGATCTGGGACTCGATACCGATATAGAGGCCCTGGGGGTGCTGCCCGACGGTGAATTGACCGACCGCATGGCCATGGTTTGTCCCTTCCCCGCCGAGGACAAACAGGTCTTGCTGGAAGCGCCCACCCAGGCCGAACGGTGCCGATTGATGATCGGCATCATTCAAAGGGAGTTGTTGGATCGGGGCGGCAGCTCCACATTACATTAACCTAGAACGAGGTGCCGTCGATGACCGATCGGGTTCCGGGCATTGATCCCAAGCTGATGGAAATCCTGGTCTGTCCGGTGTCGCGGGGGCCGTTGCGCTTCGACCCCGACCGCCAGGAACTGATCAGCGAAAAGGCCGGTCTGGCCTATCCCATCCGCGACGGCATTCCCATCATGCTGCCCGATGAGGCGCGGCCCCTGGAGCCGGACAACACCCGGCCCTAATCAACGCGACGGGGGCGATCCCAATATCGCACCCGTGAGATCAAGGAGCACTTTCATGACCACGACGTATGGCAGCCGTCATACCGCCAAGGAAATCGCCGTTCGCAAGGCGGAAAAAATTCTGGCCGTCACCTTCGAGGACGGCAAGACTTTTGAACTGCCCGCGGAATTGCTGCGCGTCGAAAGCCCCTCGGCCGAGGTTCAGGGCCACAGCCCCGAAGAAAAGACGCTGGTTTCCGGCCGCAGCAACGTCGGTTTCATCAAGATCGACCCCGTGGGCAACTACGCCATCGGCATCACCTTCGACGATCTGCATGATTCCGGCATCTACACCTGGGATTACCTGTATCACCTGGGCGAAAATCAGGCCCAGATCTGGGCCGATTACGAAGCGGCCCTGGATGCGGCCGGCCTGTCCCGCCACCCCAATACGGTGGCCGACGACACCGGGGCGATCACCAAGGGCGGATGCGGCGGGGCCAAGTCCATCGCCCATTGATGTGAGATAAGGGGCGCGGGATGAAACCCGCGCCCTTTCTACAGGGCCTCGCCCCGCAACAGACGCGGCAGATCGCCGACCACGCCCATGGCGTGGCGCATGAACAGGCGTTTGGCCGCGGGAAGGTGTTCGACCGCCGCCAGGCCGGCATCGCGGGCCAAACGCAGCGGTACGACCTGATTGGAAAACAGGCGGTTGAGACCATCGGTCACCGTCAGCATGGTCACGGTGTCGAACCGCCGCCAGCGCCCGTAACGATCCAGCACGTCCGGTGAACCCGGATCAAGGCCGATCCGGCCGGCATCGACCACCGCCTCGACCAGGGCGGCCACGTCGCGAATGCCGAGATTGAGCCCCTGGCCGGCGATGGGATGCATGCCGTGGGCGGCGTCGCCCACCAGCGCCAGACGGGGCGCGGTGATCCGATCCGCCATCTGCAGGGACAGGGGATAGAAGTGGCGCGGACTGGCCAAACGCAATTTGCCTAAAAAACCGCCGACCCGTTCCGACAATTCGGCCAGAAACAAATCCTCGTCCTGGGCGACGATGGCGGGCGCCAAATCGCTCCGCTCGGTCCAGACGATGCCGGATCGGTTGCCGGTCATCGGCAATATGGCGAAGGGACCCGCCGGCAGAAACCGTTCGTGGGCGATGCCGTTATGGGGCTTTTCGTGGCCGATGGCGCAGACGATGCCGCTTTGCCGGTAATCCCAATTGGTGATGCCGATCCCCGCCGCCTGACGGGTCGGCGACGGCCGTCCGTCGGCGGCGACCGCCAAAGCGGCGCGGATCGTCCGTCCGTCGGCAAGGTCGGCCGTAACCCGGGCGCCGTCGAAATTCCAGGCCGTCACCCGCGCCGGCGCCAGCAACCGGACCCGGTCCAGCGCCTCCAGCCGGGCCAAAGTCGCGCCGCGTATCTCTTCGTTTTCGATGATCCAGCCGAACGGATCGTCGCCGATGGCGGTATGATCGTAATGCAGAAAAACCGGCGCCTTTCCGTCGGTCACCTGAATATCCAGGATCGGTTCGGCAACCGGCGCCAAACGGTCCCACAATCCGGCGGCCACCACCGCCCGCTGGGCGGACAGGGCCAGCGCGATGGCGCGGCCGTCACTGCCCGGACGGGCCAGCCGGTCCGGGTCGCCGGCTTCCACCACCGCCACGTCGAATCCGGCCTGAGCCAACAGGATAGCGGTCAACGCGCCGATGGGACCGGCGCCGATCACCAGCACATCGACCGACAGAACGGGGGAGGGGAGCGGACGGGACATGCGATTTTCTGCCATCGACGGGGCCGCCGCGCAAGAGCCGCATAAAGAAGATAGGGGGAAGGCCCGGCAACGCCCTGGAAACGGGCAATGGCCCATCCAGGGCGCCCGCAAAATAGGCAGTATCGAGCTGAATCGAGGGGATGTGAAAAAAAAACCGCCGCTATTCGGCGGTGACGAACGTTCGGCACGATGCTTGAATATCAATGACCCGCGGAAGCACCGTACGAAAACGTACGGTTCGATGAAACCGGTGGTCCGTCCCCCGGCACCGCCGCAGCCGCGGCGGGGTCCGCGGCCGACGGGGGGACAGTCCGTGATTTGCGTGGGGACCAAGCGATGAAGCTGATCATGGCCATCATCAAGCCCTTCAAGTTGGACGAGGTGCGCGAAGCGCTGACTCCGCTGGGCGTTCAGGGCCTGACCGTAAGCGAAGTGAAGGGATTTGGCCGGCAAAAAGGGCAGACCGAGATCTATCGCGGCGCCGAGTATGTGGTGAATTTCCTACCCAAGGTCAAAATCGAGGTGGCCGTGGCGGACGATCTCGCCGACCGGGTGATCGAGGCGATCCAGAATGCGGCCAGAACCGGCAAAATCGGCGACGGCAAAATCTTCGTCGTCGATCTGCAACAGGCCGTGCGTATTCGCACGGGCGAGGCCGGCGTCGAAGCTTTGTAGGCGGCCTTTGCTTTCAGACCGGGATGCCGTCGGGTCTTCGCCCGATGGCAATCCCGGCGCTGTGACGATGCGGGCAAAGCCCGGATGGTGTCCGACGACACCATTCGGGCTTTGTCGTGTTTGCGTCCCCCCATCGGGCCATGATTTGACCCATGCCTAGCCTTTGCGCTTCAAATCCCGGCATTGCCCAAAATTTTATCACGGGCGGGCCGTGATCGGCCCCCATCGGCGGGACCGGAGGGACGCGAAGGCGGAAAATCGAGGGTTACGGTGGTTTGGCACGGTTCTTGTTACTGAAGGGGCGCGCCGTAGGGGCTCATGTCCGAGCCGCCGGCACGAACGATATGCTGAGCCGCTTCGGGGGTACATCATGAATAACCGTTTTAAACCATTTCTTTATGCCGCAGGTTCGGCACTCGGCCTGACGCTGCTCGCGGCGCCGGCCGCCATGGCGCAGACGGCGGCACCCGCGCCGACGCTCAATTCGGGTGACACCGCGTGGATGCTGACGTCCACCGCGCTGGTTCTGATGATGACGGTGCCGGGTCTGGCGCTGTTCTATGGCGGTATGGTCCGCAAAAAGAACGTGCTGGCGATGCTGATGCAGAACTTCGCCATCACCTGCGTCGTGACCGTGGTGTGGATGATCGCGGGATACAGCTTCGCCTTCCGGGGCGCCAGCCCCTACTTCCCCGGCATGGACCGCCTGTTCCTCAACGGCATGGGCATGAACGATCTGGCGCCGGGTACCACGATCCCGGAATCCGTGTTCATGATGTTCCAGATGACCTTCGCGATCATCACGCCGGCGCTGATCACCGGCGCCTTCGCCGATCGCATGAAGTTCTCGTCGATGCTGGTGTTCATGACCATCTGGTCGCTGGTGGTCTATTCGCCGATCGCCCACTGGGTATGGTCGACCAACGGCTTCCTGGCCCATATGGGCGTTCTCGACTTCGCCGGCGGTACCGTCGTCCATATCGATGCCGGCGTCGCCGGTCTGGTCACCGCCTTGGTGCTGGGCAAGCGCAAAGGTTATCCCCATGAGAACATGGCCCCCCATAACCTGACTCTGACCATGATCGGCGCCTCGCTGCTGTGGGTGGGCTGGTTCGGCTTCAACGCCGGGTCCGCCGTGGCCTCGAACGGCCGTGCCGGCATGGCCATGGCCGTGACCCAGATCGCCACCGCCGCCGCCGGCCTGTCCTGGATGTTCGTCGAATGGGTGATCCGCAAGAAGCCGTCGGTTCTGGGCATCCTGTCGGGCGCCGTCGCCGGCTTGGTCGCCATCACCCCGGCTTCGGGCTTCGTCGATCCGATGGGCTCGCTGATCATCGGTCTGATCGCCGGCGCCGTCTGTTTCTGGAGCGCCACCGCTCTCAAGCACTTCTTCGGCTATGACGACTCGCTGGACGCCTTCGGCGTGCATGCGGTGGGCGGCATCGTCGGCGCCCTGCTGACCGGCGTGTTCGCGGTCACCGCCATCGGCGGCACCAAGGGCGTGCTGGAAGGCAACCTGAACCAGCTGTGGATCCAGGCCGTCGGCGTCGGCACCACCATCGCCTATGACGCCGTCATGACCTTCATCATTCTCAAGGTCGTCCAGGCGATCATGGGTCTGCGGGTCACGCCGGAACAGGAGACCGAGGGTCTCGACCTTGCCCTCCACGGGGAATCCGTCCCCTGACCTCTGGTCGGAAAACGGAAAAGAGGGATCGGGGCGCGGGTTTATCCCGCGCCCCTTTTTATTTCCCGTGTTTCATTTCTCATGGGGCCGCGGCGCCGATTGCGCTACAACAGGGTGAAATCGCTTCAGCCTCGTCATGCTCAATTCCCGCCTCGACCGCCTCGCCGATTATCCATTCGCCCGTCTCGCCGCCCTGCTGGGCGAGGTGACCGGGGACGCCATCGTCATGTCGATCGGCGAACCTCAACACCCGGCGCCGCCCCTGGTGGCCGAGCAGCTGGCCGCCCATGCCGGTTCGTGGAACAAATATCCGCCCGGCAATGGCACCGCCGATTTCCGCGAAGCGGTGGCCGACTGGCTGGTCCGGCGGTTTCGACTGCCGTCGGGTCTGATCGATCCCCACCGGATGATCCTGCCGGTGGCCGGCACCCGCGAAGCCCTGTATCTGGCCGCGCAACTGGCGCGGCGGGGCGGCGCGGACGGGGCGCCGCCGGCGGTGCTGCTGCCCAATCCCTTCTATCAGGTCTATGCCGGGGCGGCGATCATGGCCGGCGCCGAACCGGTGCTGGTGCCGGGCATGGATGGACCGGCCAGCCAGCCCGATTTTTCCGCCCTGCCGGACTCGCTGCTGGCCCGCACGGTCATGGCCTATCTGTGCAGCCCGGCCAATCCGCAAGGCGCCGTCGCCGATCCCGGCCTGCTGGCCCGGACCATAGAAACGGCGCGGCGGTTCGATTTCATCCTGGCCGCCGACGAATGTTATTCGGAAATCTGGGACCGGGAGGAACCGTCGGGCGCGCTTGCCGCCTGCGCCGCCCTGGACGGGCGGTTGGATCAGGTTCTGGTTTTCAATTCTTTATCGAAACGATCCAGCGTTCCCGGCCTGCGCTCGGGCTTCGTCGCCGGCGATCCGGCGCTGATCGCCGCTTTCGGCCGCCTGCGGGCCTATGGCGGCGCCGCCACGCCGCTTCCCGTTCTGGCGGCCGCCTCCGCCCTGTGGCGGGACGAGACCCATGTCATCGAAAACCGGGCGCTGTACCGCGCCAAGATCGACGCGGCGGAACGCTTGCTGGGTGGGCGGTTCGGCTTTCGCCGGCCGGAGGGCGGCTTTTTCCTGTGGCTCGATGTCGGCGACGGCGAGGCAGCGGCGACGGCCCTGTGGCGCGAAGCCCGCATCCGGGTCCTACCGGGCGCCTATCTTGCCGACGACGGCATCAATGGCGACAATCCCGGTCGTCCTTTCATCCGGGTGGCGCTGGTTCACGATCTCGCCACCACCGAACGGGCGCTGGGTCGAATGGCTCAAATCCTGTAAGGAGGCGGCACGACCATGGCGCGCAAGGAAACCGGGCACCAACCCTTCCTTCCCGAAGGATCGGCGGAAACCCTGCGCCGGCTGGCGGCGCGGTCGGGCGGCCTGGTGTTGGCCTGCGCCGGCATCGCCCTGCTGGCCGCCCTGGTCACCGCAAAAAGCACCGATCCCAGTTTCGACACCGCCGTCGAGGGTCCGGTGGCCAACGCGCTGGGCCGGCTCGGCGCCGATCTGGCCGATCTGTCCTTCCAGGGTTGGGGTCTGGCCGCCATCCTGCCGGCCTTGGCGATCACCATCTGGGGTTTGCGCATCCTGGTCACGGCCGCGCCGCCGTCCCGATGGCGGTGGCGGCTGGCGGCGCTGGGCGGCGGATTCCTGGCCTGGACCGTGGCCCTGGCCCCCCTGCCGATCGATTCCGGCCTGCCCGCCGGGGCGGGCGGCGCCTTCGGGCATCTGGTCGATTCAACTTTGGCGGGGCTGCTGGGCGGGGGCCTGAACTGGGTTCCGGCGGTGGTGGCCGCTGTGCTCGCCCTGGCCTGCTCGGTGCCGGCTTTGGGGCTCAGCCTCGGCGAATGGCGCCGTCTGAGCCGGGGACCGATGAGCGTGACCGCGGCCGCCGGCAGCGGGGCCGTCGCCCTGGGGCGGATGACCGTCGATCTGTCGCGGCGGGAGCCGACGGTTCGAAAAGATGAGATTTTCGTACCCACCACCGATCCCATCGATGAGGACGAGGCGCCGTTCGACAGCCCGCCCGCGCCGGACGTCGCGCCCGGACCCCTGGTGGAACCGCGCCGCCCGCCGGCGGCGCCGGGCAAGCGGGAACGGGCCGCCCGCCAGGGATCGTTGCCCTTGGGCGGACCGCCGCCTTCGGGATACGCGCTTCCCCCTTTGACCCTGCTGGCCATGCCGTCCGATCAGGGAACGGTCCGTCTGTCGGCGGACGCCCTGTCGCAAAACGCCAAATTGCTGGAAACGGTGCTGGAGGATTTCGGCGTCAGCGGCAAGGTGGTCAAGGTGCGGCCGGGGCCGGTGGTCACCCTTTATGAACTGGAACCGGCGCCCGGCACCAAGACCAGCCGGGTGATCGGTCTGGCCGACGATATCGCGCGGTCGATGAGCGCCCTGTCGGTTCGCATCGCCACCGTTCCCGGCCGCTCGGTCATCGGCATCGAACTGCCCAACCAGCGGCGCGACATGGTGCTGTTGCGGGAATTGCTGGCCGCCGAACAGTTCGAAAGAGCCTCGGCGCGCCTGACCCTGGTGCTGGGCAAGGATATCGGCGGCGCGCCGGTGATGGTCGATCTGGCCCGCATGCCCCATCTGTTGATCGCGGGCACCACGGGATCGGGCAAATCGGTCGCGGTCAACACCATGATCCTGTCCCTGCTGTACCGCCTGGGACCCGACGAGTGCCGGTTGATCATGATCGACCCCAAGATGCTGGAATTGTCGGTTTATGACGGCATTCCCCATCTGCTGGCGCCGGTCGTCACCGAACCGGGCAAAGCGGTGGTGGCGCTGAAATGGGCGGTCCGGGAAATGGAGGACCGCTATCGCGCCATGAGTCAGCTGGGCGTGCGCAATATCGCCGGCTACAACCAGCGCCTGGCCGAGGCGGCGGCCCGTGGCGATACCCTGACCCGCACCGTTCAGACCGGCTTCGATCCCGAAACCGGCAAGCCGGTTTATGAAAACCAGACCTTGGATCTGACACCTTTGCCCTTCATCGTCATCATCGTCGATGAAATGGCCGATCTGATGCTGGTGGCGGGTAAGGATATCGAGGCGGCGGTGCAAAGGCTGGCGCAGATGGCGCGGGCCGCCGGCATCCATCTGATCATGGCCACCCAGCGGCCGTCGGTGGATGTCATCACCGGCACCATCAAGGCGAATTTTCCCACCCGCATCTCGTTCCAGGTCACTTCGAAAATCGACAGCCGCACCATTCTCGGCGAACAGGGCGCCGAACAGCTTCTGGGGCAGGGCGACATGCTGTACATGGCCGCCGGCGGGCGCATCATCCGCGTCCACGGCCCCTTCGTCGCCGATGACGAAGTCGAAAAAGTGGTTGAACATTTGCGCGCCCAGGGCGAACCCGCCTATGTCGAGGCGGTGACCGAGGAGGACGATCAGCCGTTTTCCGCGGAAACGGGGGGCGGTGGGCCCGGCGACGATCTCTACGATCAGGCGGTCGCCCTGGTGGCGCGGGAGAACAAGGCTTCCACCAGTTTCATCCAGCGCCATCTGCAAATCGGCTATAACCGCGCCGCCCGCCTGATCGACCGCATGGAGGCCGAAGGCGTGGTGGGCAAGCCCAACCATGTGGGCAAACGCGAAATTCTGATCCGCGGCGGCGATTACTGATCGACGGGCGGTTTCAGCGGGAGAGGTATCATGCGGGTATTTCGGTGGAAAGCGGGCCGGCTGGCGGCGATGGGTCTGGCGGCGATGATCGCCTCGGCGATGCCGGCCGTCGCCGCCCAGCCGCACCGCCTGGTGCTGACCGCCGCCAACCGGACGGCCGTCGCCAGGATCGAGGCGTATCTCAACAGCTTCGCCACCCTCAAGGCGCATTTCCTGCAAATCGCCCAGGACGGCGCCCAGGCCGAAGGCACCGCCTATCTCAGCCGTCCGGGCCACTTGCGCCTGCAATATGATCCGCCGAGCCCGCTGTTGGTGGTGGCCAATGGCACGTTTCTCATCGTCTATGACAAGAGCATGGGCAATCCCAGCTATATCCCGCTGAATTCGACCCCCGCCGGCATTCTGGTGCGGCGGCACATCGCGCTGGACGGCAAGGATCTCGCCATTACCAAAATCTCGCGGAACCCCGGCGTCATTTCCGTCACCCTGGTTCAGACCAGCGATCCCGGAAACGGATCGCTGACCCTGGTCTTCAGCACGCGACCGCTGCAATTGCGGCAATGGCGGGTGGTGGATGGCGAGGGCAAGGAAACCACCGTATCCCTGTATAATGTGGAAACCGGCCTGCCGTTGAAACCCAAGCTGTTCGAATTCGTCGATCCCAATTTCAAACCCCATTATTGACGCATGTGTAAATTGCAAATCTGCCATGCGATCGGGAGCCCTGACGCGCCGGGAAGTCATCCCCATGTGGTTAGGCAGAGCGATTGGGACCGCAATGGTTTCAATCGGTGGAGGCGGTTTCCCCTGCCAGCCTCCACGGCTCCCTACGGAGCACAGGGCGCCCGGTTACCCCCCTGACCGGGCGCCCGCCTTCGTTTTTCCGCCAAGTTCAAAAGTGTAGAAACGTGGGCCGTGGACCAACGGCCTGAAGGGATTTTCATTGCGTATCGTCACCTGGAACATCAATTCGCTGCGGTTGCGCCTGCCGCTTCTGGCCGAGATCGTCGCCGCCCTCAATCCCGACGTGCTGTGTCTTCAGGAAACCAAGGTCGACGATCCCCTGTTTCCGCTGGATGCCTGCCGCGCGTTGGGGTTCCCCCACATCGCCTTTCACGGGATGAAAAGTTATAACGGCGTCGCCATCCTGTCGCGCTTGCCGCTTTCCGATATCGAGCGGCCGTCCCGGAGCGGGCGCGAGGATTGCCGCCATCTGGTGGCGCGGGTGGCGGGGATCGACATCCATTGCCTGTACGTGCCGGCCGGCGGCGACATTCCCGACGCCGACGCCAATCCCAAATTCGCTCACAAGCTGGATTTCCTGGCCGGGCTCACCCGTTGGTATCGCGACAATTTCCGACCCGACCGGCCGATGGTGGTGGCCGGCGATCTCAACATCGCGCCCCTGGAAACCGACGTCTGGTCCCACAAGCAATTATTGTCGGTGGTCAGCCACACGCCGGTGGAAGTCGCCGCGCTGGCGGAATTGCAGGCATCCCTGGATTGGCGGGACGCTGTCCGCGCCTTCATCCCGCCGGAGCAGTCCTTGTTCACCTGGTGGAGCTACCGCTCTCCCGACTGGCGAAAGAACGATCGCGGTCGGCGGCTGGATCACATCTGGGTGACGCCGGCCCTGGCCGGATCATTGCGCGGCGCCCTGGTGGCGCGGGAATGCCGGGATTGGACGAAGCCGTCCGACCATGTTCCGGTAATCGTTGATCTCGACCTGCCGTAACCGGCGTCAACGCGCCGTTTCGACCTCTTCATCCCGCAGCCAGATGGGGTTTTTGAGCTTGGCGACAAAGGCCCTGTGAGCGTCCAGTTCCTCGGCCGAGGGCTGGTGCGGCCGGGGCTCGCGGCGGGGACGTTCGGCGGCCGGACCGCTGGTGGCGGCAGCCACGGCGAGGTCGAGGCCGGGCTGGCGGCCACCGATCAATTGCAGATAGACATCGGCCAGCAATTCGGCGTCCAGCAGGGCGCCGTGCTTGGTCCGATGGGTATTGTCTATTTCGAAACGCCGGCATAAGGCGTCGAGATTGACCTGGGCGCCGGGAAAACGTTTGCGGGCCATCGCCACCGTATCGACCGCCCGGCTCATGGGCAGTGTCGCCAAGCCAAGCCGCGTCAATTCGGCATTGATGAAGCCCATGTCGAAGGTGGCGTTATGGATGATCAGAGGCGAATCTTCGAGGAATTCGAGGAATTCGCCGACGATATCGGCGAAAAGCGGCTGACCCGCCAGAAAATCCGCCGACAGACCGTGAACGCGGAAGGCTTCCTCCGGCATGTCGCGTTGGGGATTGATGTAGCGGTGAAAGCTGTTCCTGGTGGGCAGATGATTGATCAGCTCGACGCAGCCGATTTCCACCAGACGGTGGCCACCCAGGGGATCGAGGCCTGTGGTTTCGGTATCGAGAACGAGTTCGCGCATGAACGGATCACGACCAACGGGGATGGGGAACGGGTGGCCAGGCACCAGCGGGACGGGCTTTGAGCAGTGTGACGGCGCGGATCAGATCACGCAAGGCCGGCCCCCGACCGCGCCCGGTGGGGATCAGGATATCGGCCCGGCGACGCTTTTCGGCTTCCCCCATCTGATGAGCCCGGATGGCGATCAGCCGCTCCACGGTCATCCCCGGACGACGTAGAACCCGTTGCGCCTGAAGAAAGGGGGGCGCGGTCACCGCCACCACCAGATCGCAGCGTCTCTCACTTCCGGTTTCCAGCAAAAGCGGAATGTCCAACGCCACCACCGGAGCCCGGGCGCGGGCCCAGCGGCGCAGAAACCGGCCCTCTTCCCGACGGACCAGAGGATGAAGAATGGTTTCCAGACGGCGCAGCGCATGGGCGTCGGCGAATACCATGTCCCCCAGCGCCGCCCGATCCACGGCGCCATCGCGGACCGTTCCGGGAAAGGCGGCGGCGATGGCCGGCACCGCGGCGCCGCCGGCGGCGACAAGACGATGAACCGAGGCATCGGAATCATGGACCGGCACGCCCAACCGGCGCAATGCCCGCGCCGCCGTCGTCTTGCCCATGCCGATGGAACCGGTCAGCCCGAGAATCCTCATAGGCGATCGCCGATCACCGCCGTCACGACAAGACCGCGTCGCGCAATTCGGCGGTGACTTCGGGACGGATTCCGAACCAGCGCTCGAATCCCGGCACCGCCTGCCACAACAACATGCCCAGCCCATCGACCACCGGATTGCCGCGCGCGCGCGCCACCGACAACAGGTTGGTTTCAAGAGGGACATAGACCACGTCGTTGACCACGGCCCGCGGCGGCAATCGCGACAGATCGAGATCGAGAATCGGCGCCCCGGTCATGCCGAGAACGGTGGTGTTGACCAACAACGCGGCGTCGCCGAGAACTTTGGCCCGATCTTCCCAATCGGCGGTCCGGATGGGTCCCTTGAAGGCGGCGGCCAGTTTCTCGGCTCGTTGGCGCGACCGGTTGACCAGGCAGATATCGGAAACGCCGGCATCCACCAGGGCGACGACCACCGCCCGCGCCGCGCCGCCGGCGCCCAGCACGATCGCCGGACCGGAATCCGCCGACCAGGACGGGGCATTGCGGCGAAGATTTTCGAGAAAGCCGAAAGCGTCGGTATTGCGTCCCTCGATCTGGCCGCTTTCATCGATCACCAGGGTATTGACCGCGCCGATGCGGGCGGCCAAAGGGTCGATACGATCCAGAAACGGTATGATGGTTTCCTTGTGGGGCACGGTGACATTGGCGCCGACGAATCCCAGTTTGGGCAGGGCGGCGACGGCCTGGCCGAGATTTTCCGGCGCCACCGCCAACGGGACGTAGGCGCCGTCGATATTCAGTCGATCAAGCCAGAATCCATGCAGGCGCGGGGAACGGGAATGACCGACCGGCCATCCCAGCACCCCGGCGAGTTTGGCCCGTCCGGTCGGTATCATCGCGCTATCTCCCCCGTTTGGCGCAAAAAATCCAGCAGCGGCAACAATGGCAGACCCAGAATGGTGAAATAATCCCCATCGATGGCCGAAAACAATTGTATCCCCCGGTCTTCCAGGCGATAGGCGCCCACCGATCCCAGGGCATCGGTGCCGGTCCCGGTCAAAAAGGCGTCGAGAAACGCGTCGGAAAAATCCCGCATGGTCAGGCGGGCGTCACCCACATGGCGCCAGACCGTTCTTCCGTCGATCACCGCCGCCACGGCGCTGTGCAAATGATGGGTACGGCCGCGCAGCGCCAAAAGCTGGTCGCGGGCCGCCGCCATATCCGCCGGTTTGTCGAAGCGCCGGCCGTCGCTGTCGAGACATTGGTCGGCGCCGATGACCAGCGTGGCGGGATGACGGGCCGAGACCTGTTCGGCTTTGGCCGTGGCGAGGGCCAAAGCCAAAGACGGCGTGTCGTGATCCGCCAGGCGGATTTTGACGGATTCCTCGTCGACGGTGGATGGATCGGCGGTCACCGCCAATCCCGCCTGTCGCAGCAAGGTGAGCCGGATCGGCGATCCCGAGGCCAGGACGATCAAGATTTCCGCCCCCGTTCCAACAAGCGATCCTGATGGAGCTGGACGATGGCGGCCGAAGCCTCCTCGATCGATCGACGGGTCACGTCCACCACCGGCCAATTCATGCGGGTGAACAGGCGACGGGCCTCCTGGACTTCCTCATGAACCTTGTCCAGGGCGGCGTAATCGGAATCCTCGGTCTGGTTGAGAAATTTCAGCCGCGCCCGGCGGATGTCGGACAGGCTGCGGGCGTCACGGGTCAAACCGACGATCAGCGGCCGTTTCGCGGCGATCAGCACCGCCGGCAGAGGGACGGAGGGAACCAGGGGATAATTGGCGCATTTAAGTCCGCGGTAGGCGAGATACATGCAAGTCGGGGTTTTCGAGCTGCGCGATACGCCGACCAGAACGATGTCGGCGTTATCGATGTCGTCCAGCATCTGGCCGTCATCGTGAGCCAGGGTGAAATGCATGGCGTCGATACGGGCGAAATACCCGGCATCGAGCTGATATTGCCGGCCGGGCGTGGCCCTCATCTCGACCTGAAGATAGTTGCCCAGCGCCGCCATCACCGGATCGAGCACGGAAATGCACGGCATCTGAAGACGATGGCAGGCCTCTTCCAGATGTTTACGCACCGCATTGTCGACCAGAGTGAACAAGACGATGCCGGGATCGGCCTCCAGCCCGGCGATCACCCGTTCCACCTGGGGCCGGCTGCGAATCAGCCACCAATCGTGCTGGACGATGTCAACGCCCTCGAACTGCACCATGCAGGCGCGGGCGAGACCGGTCACGGTCTCGCCGGTCGCGTCGGAAACGAGATGGAGATGAATCTGGCGCATGGGGGATGATACCAAATTGCGAGGAGGGCGGCGTTGATCGGTTCCCGTCAACGCCTGTGGGGATAAGTCCCAAAAACGGTGATAACCGGCCCCTTCGTCGATCCCGGTGAAAAAGCCCCCCGATACCGCTGCGGATTTGCCCATCTCCACCCGCAGGGGGACAAAAGGGGCCTTGTCATCGACAATATCGTGAAGCATCCGGAACCGCACAGATTTTCCCCAGTCGCGCCCGAAACCGCATTCGCCGATGAACCTTGGGAAAACCGCCGCTTTTTCAGCTTTCATACACAGGCCGGGATAACTTTACCCACAAGGGGATGTTTCGAGGACGAACCGGGGAAAAACGCCAATCCCCGCATTCCACAGGGATTCACTACAACACCCTCCTTTCTTCCCCTTTCCAAACCTTGTATGAGAGGACGGCACCCCATCGGAGAGACACGTGACCGCAAAGCCGTTCCTGCGCGCCCTGGCGGGCGAAACCCTCGACCGGCCCCCCTTCTGGCTGATGCGCCAGGCTGGTCGCTATCTCCCCGAATATCGCGCCCTTCGCGCCGAAGCCGGCAGCTTTCTCGATCTGTGCTATGCGCCGGATTTCGCCACCGAAGTCACTCTCCAGCCGTTGCGCCGCTACCATATGGACGCGGCCATCCTGTTTTCCGACATCCTGGTGATTCCCCATGGCCTGGGTCAGCCGCTTTCCTTTCGCGAGGGCGAAGGACCGGCGTTACCGCCGATTGGCTCGGCAAGGGATCTGGATGGTCTCAATACCGAGGGATTGCTCGACCGTCTCGCTCCGGTCGTGCGAACGGTACGGCAATTATCGAAAGCCCTGCCGCCGGAAACCGCCCTGATCGGATTCGCCGGCGCGCCCTGGACCGTTGCCACCTATATGGTCGAAGGCGGCGGATCGCGCGATTTCGCCAGGATCAAACAGTTGATGTGGAGCGATCCCGAAACCTTCAAACGGCTGATCGATCTGGTGGTCGAGGCCACCGCGACCTATCTGATCGCCCAGATCGATGCCGGCGCGGAAGCGTTGCAACTGTTCGACACCTGGGCCGGCGCCCTGCCGGAGGAGGATTTCCGGCAATGGGTGATCGCGCCCACCCGCGCTTTGGTGGCGCGCATTCATCGGGATCGTCCCGGCGTGCCGGTCATCGGATTTCCCCGCGGCGCCGGCGTGCTGTACCGGGATTACGTGATCGAAACCGGCGTCAACGGCGTGAGCCTGGACATCACCGTGCCCCTGGATTGGGCGGCGAAAGAGCTGCAACCGCTTTGCACCGTCCAGGGCAATCTGGATCCGTTGTTGCTGGTGGCCGGAGGCGAGGCCATGGACCGCGCCATTGATCGCATTCTGGCGGTGCTGGGTCGCGGACCGTTCATTTTCAACCTCGGCCACGGCATCGTACCGGCCACGCCGCCGGAACATGTGGCCCGGTTGGCCGAACGGATCAAAGCGTGGCGGGCGTGAAGACCGATGTCGAAAACCGCCATTGTCCTGTTCAATCTGGGCGGTCCCGATAACAGCGCGGCGGTCGAGCCGTTTCTGTTCAACCTGTTTTTCGATCCGGCCATCATCGCTTTACCACTGCCGTTGCGATGGCTGATAGCGAAGATCATTTCCGGCCGGCGGGCGCCGGTGGCGCGCGCCATTTATAATCGAATCGGCGGCAAGTCACCGCTGTTGGAGCAGACGCAAGCGCAGGCGCAAGCGCTGGCGGCCGGCTTGGGGCCGGATCACCGTGTGGTCATCGCCATGCGGTATTGGCATCCCCTGACCGAACAGGCGGTGACCGAAATCAAGGAATGGGGCGCGGACCGCATCGTTCTGTTGCCGCTTTATCCGCAATTTTCCACCACCACCACCGGATCGTCGGTGGCGCTTTGGACCAAGGCGGCGCGCAAAGCCGGTTTGACGGCGGCGACGGTCAAAGTCTGCTGCTATCCGCGTTTGCCGGGACTGATCACGGCGATAGCCAACGGGGTCCGGCGGGGATTGGGCCAGGCCGGGACCCACGGAAAACCGCGGGTGCTGTTTTCCGCTCATGGCCTGCCGCAAAAAATCGTCGATCGTGGGGACCCCTATCCGGTCCACATCCGGCAGACGGCGGTGGCGGTGGCGGAAAAGATCGGTCTGGAAGACGGCGATTGGGCGGTCTGTTATCAAAGCCGGGTCGGGCCGATGAAATGGCTGGCCCCGTCCCTGGACGATGAATTGGAACGGGCGGCGGCCGATGGCGTTGCCGTGGTGATCTGCCCCATCGCTTTCGTTTCCGAACATTCGGAGACTTTGGTGGAATTGGACATGGAATATCGCGAACGGGCCGACCGGATGGGCGTACCGGGCTATATTCGGGTACCCACGGTGGGAACCGATCCCGCTTTCATCTCCGGTTTGATCGAATTGGCGGGAAATCCGGCCATGGGATGCGATGGTTGCGCTCGCGCCGGCCTTTCCTGTTCGGTAAGGGGAACATGAGGATGGCGGCATGGTATCCGTGGCTGAAGGCCTTGCATGTGATCGCGGTGATTTCATGGATGGCGGGGCTGCTCTATCTGCCGCGATTGTTCGTGTATCATTGCGGGGTCGAGCCGGGATCACAGGCCTCCGAGACTTTCAAGATCATGGAACGGCGGTTGATGAACGCCATCATGACGCCGGCGGCCGTCGTCGCCTGGATCGCGGGCCTCAGTATGGCGACGATCGGCGGTGATTTCCGCTTTGGCTGGTTGCATGTCAAATTGGTTCTGGTGGTTTTGTTGACCGCGAGCCATTGGGCGATGATGCGGTGGAAAAACGATTTCGCCGCCGACCGAAACCGCCATAGTCAGCGCTTTTATCGCATAGCCAATGAGATACCGACGCTTCTGATGATCGGGATCGTCATATTGGTGGTGGTGAAGCCGTTTTGATTTTTTGGATCGGGGCTTGGAACTTTCGTGATATTGGCGTTTGACAGCGCCCGGTCCTTTGGCTAAAGGTGAGAAAAAGTCGCTTGGGCCTGTCGAAGCCCCCATCCCGAGACACGTTGATATCCCCGCCGGATTTTCATCCGCTCCTTAGGGCGTGCCCAAAGGAAATCGTGCGTAGCTGGCGGCCGGACAACGGTTGATACGGACATCACTCATGCATCTCCAAGATCTTAAGAAAAAAACGCCAGCGGAATTGTTGTCTTTCGCGGAAGAATTACAGATTGAGAACGCAAGCACCCTGCGTAAGCAGGATATGATGTTTGCCATTCTCAAGCAGTTGGCAGACAACGATACGCCGATTTACGGCGATGGCGTTTTGGAGATCCTTCAAGACGGATTCGGGTTTTTGCGCAGCCCGGAAGCCAATTATCTGCCGGGTCCGGACGATATCTATGTCAGTCCCAGCCAGGCCCGCCGCTTCGGCCTGCGCACCGGCGACACGGTGGAGGGCCAGATCCGGGCGCCCAAGGATGGCGAGCGTTACTTCGCGCTGCTGAAGGTCAATTCGATCAATTTCGAACCGCCGGAAAATGTGCGGCATCGGATCAATTTCGACAATCTGACCCCGCTTTATCCGGATCGGCGGCTGCATCTGGAAATCGACAGCCCCGGTTCCAAGGATTTGACCACCCGGGTCATCGATCTGGTGGCGCCCCTGGGCAAGGGACAGCGCGCCCTGATCGTGGCACCGCCCCGCACCGGCAAGACGGTGATGTTGCAGAACATCGCCCATGCCATTTCCGCCAATCAGCCGGAAGTGTATCTGATCGTTCTGTTGATCGACGAACGGCCGGAAGAAGTCACCGATATGGCCCGTTCGGTGAAGGGCGAGGTGATCAGTTCCACCTTCGACGAACCGGCTTCGCGCCATGTCCAGGTGACGGAGATGGTTCTGGAAAAAGCCAAGCGGTTGGTGGAGCACAAACGCGACGTGGTCATCCTGCTGGATTCGATCACGCGTCTGGCGCGCGCCTATAACACGGTGGTACCCAGCTCGGGCAAGGTTCTGACCGGCGGCGTCGACGCCAACGCCTTGCAGCGGCCCAAGCGGTTTTTCGGCGCCGCCCGCAATATCGAGGAAGGCGGATCGCTGACCATCATCGCCACGGCGCTGATCGATACCGGCAGCCGTATGGACGAGGTGATCTTCGAGGAATTCAAGGGAACCGGTAACTCGGAAATCATCCTGGACCGGAAATTGTCGGACAAGCGCACTTTCCCGGCCATCGACATCACCCGGTCGGGAACCCGCAAGGAGGAATTGCTGGTCGAGAAATCGACCCTGTCCAAGATGTGGGTGCTGCGGCGCATCCTTATGCCCATGGGCGTGGTGGATGCGATGGAATTCCTGGTGGATAAGCTGAAGCATTCGAAGAACAACAACGATTTCTTCGAAGCGATGAACAGCTAGCCCGGATTTGATCGGGTCGAATCGCACCAGCGACGCGACCCGATCACGAGCGGGTTTCGCTCAAATCCCGATGAGTCACTCTCATCGGGATTTGGTATTAATCAATACATCAGAGCGTGATGGCAGATTGGTCCGAATCTCACCACAACGGGGGAGGATCGGACGAATCGTCTTCGTCGCCAGCCGATTTCGGCTGGTGGATGCGCTGTTCCGCCGCTTTTTTCCATGACATGTCGTCGGGTGCGGATGGGGTCGCCGGGCGGGGCTGAATCGGGTCGGGCCGGCAATAGCGGACGAAATAGACCGCAGCCGCGATCGGTCCCGCCACCACCGCCAGCAGCCGTAGGGCGAGATCGCTGAAGGTTCGCTGGCTGGTATTCAGAATGATGGTCTGCTTGCAGCGGAAACGCTGCTTGAACGTTCCCGAGCAATCGCGGGCGAGTTCACGCTGAATTTGCGGTGATTCCATGGTCAAGGTCGCTTGCCGCGGCAGGGTCAGAAGCACCACCGAGGTTACGGCGACCATCCAGATAATGCTGGATACGATCAGGATGCGTTTGATGCGAAGGCGGCGATCTTGGCGCATGTATCTTGGTCGAATGTGGGAGCGAGGCGCCTCAGGCGCTGTGGTCTTTATACATCAACAATCTTTTAGGATTGAGTTAAAGATTGCTGTTTTGCGATACGGCGTATCACAAATAAATACCTTCCAGATTGAGTAGATACCGCTTGGTGCTTACACCCTCAAGACCGGAATAGCCACCGATATGCCCACCGGCGGCGATGACCCGGTGACAGGGGATGAGGATGGGAAGGGGATTGCGGCCACAGGCCAGGCCGATGGCGCGGGGTGATGTGCCCAGCGCGGCGGCAAGGTCGCCATAGGTGCGAACGGTTCCGAACGGAATACGGACCATGTCCTGCCATACCCGGCGCTGAAAGGCCGTGCCCGGCGGGTCGAGGGGAAGATCGAAGCCCGCGGAATCGCCGGTGAAATAAAGGTCCAATTGATCGCGGGCCCGACACAAAAGAGGCGTTTCCTCGGATCGCGCCGGCCATCCCCAATCGACGGAGACGATACGGCCATCCTCTTCGGCAATGGCGAGAGGACCCATCGGGGTATTGAAGGCCAGTTGAGGCATGGGACCGAAAAGGGGATGTTGAACCCCTATATCCTTAACAGATGATGGAGCTCTTGGGGACTGGTTACCGGCGGCGAACAGGTTTGATGGCGGCAGACATGGATCGCGGTGGCACCGTCGATTTCGGCTTTGCCATGGGCGGGGTGGTGTGGGGGCAGCGTCCTTGAACCGCCGGTGATGATGATGCGGGTGGGCAGGGGGGCGATGGCGACGACCCCCAGCAAGGCCTTGGTATCGGCGCGGTCCCGCGGGCCGGCGATGACGATCTCGACGGGATTATCCAACTGCTCATAGGCGGCCAGAAGCGACGTGACCCGATAAGGCTGGCTTGTCGCCAAGGTGGAAAAAGCGTCGAAAAGGGATTGGACGCGCTGAAGGTAGGATTCGGTTCGGGTATGGTGCCACAACCGGACCAGAACCTGAGCCATGATGCCGTTGGCCGATGGCGTCGCCCCGTCCTCGATGGGTTTCAGACGATGGATGATGTGGGGTGCATCGGTGGCGGTTTGGAAATAACCGCCGTCGTTCCCGTCCCAATGGTAGCGGTCGGCGGCGCTCACCCAGGCTTTGGCATGGTCGAGATAGGTGGTGTCGCCGGTGACTTCGGCCAGGATGATGGCGGCGCGGGCCATGGTGGCAAGATCGTCGAGCAGACCGATCTCGCCGATCCGCCCCTGGCAGAGGGAATGGGCGAGGCGGTGATCGGGCAAGGCCATACGCTGGCGAACCACGTCGTAGGCTTTGCGGGCCGCGTCCAGCCAGTCCGGCCTTTCAAAGGCAAAGCCGGCATTGGCCAAAGCGGCGATCAGCATGCCGTTCCAGTCGGCCAGAACCTTGTCGTCGCGGCCGGGCCGAACCCGGTCTTCGCGTACGGCCCACAGGGTGGCGCGGGCGTGGGCGAGGCGGTCTTCGATCTTGGCGCCCGTGGGGTGATCAAGGCGGCGCAGGATGGTGCGGCCGTGTTCCCAATTGCCCTCGGCGGTGACGTCATAGGCGCGGGAAAACAGGGACGCGGTATCGGGATCCAGATGCCGGGCGATTTCATCGGCTTTCCAGGTATAGAAAAGGCCTTCCTGGCCGTCGCTGTCGGCATCAAGGGTCGCGGCGAAGGCGCCATCCTCGGCGATCATTTCGCGAAGGCACCAATCCACGGTTTCAGCCACCCGATGGCGATAAAGCGATGTGCCGGTGGCCTGCCAGAGCGACGTCAGCAGGTCGATGAATTGGGCGTTGTCGTAGAGCATCTTTTCGAAATGCGGCGCCAGCCAGACCTCGTCGGTGGAATAGCGCATCAGCCCACCGCCGAGATGATCGTAAACGCCCCCCTGGCATATGCGGTCCATGGTCAGCAAAACGGCGTCGCGGAGGCGGATTTCGCCGGTGCGCAACCAGGCGCGCCACAGATAGTCGAAAATGCCGGGCTGGGGAAATTTGGGCGTACCGCGAAGACCACCATGGACGGGATCGACAGCCGGCAGCAAACCCATGGCGCCGTGATCGAGCAGGGCCATGGACAGGGTTCGGCCGCCGGGCGTCGGAGGAGAGGGGTGGAGGGCTTTGGCCAGGGCGGCGATATTGGTGTCGATCCGGTCGCGCCGTTCGCTCCAGATCGTGGCGATTCCTTGCAACAGATCGGGAAAACCGGGGCGGCCGTAGCGGGGCGCCGGCGGGAAATAGGTTCCGCCCCAAAAGGGCCGTCCATCGGGGGTAAGGAACATGGTCAAAGGCCAGCCGCCCGATTGGCCGGTGGCCGCCAGGGCCTGCTGATAAATGGCGTCGAGATCGGGACGTTCCTCGCGATCGACCTTGATGTTGATGAAGGACCGGTTCATCAGGGCGGCGATCTCCGGGTCGTCGAAACTTTCATGGGCCATGACATGGCACCAATGGCAGGCGGCGTAACCGACCGATAGGAGGATGGGTTTGTCCTGGGCCTGGGCGGCGGCCAGGGCTTCGGCGGTCCAAGGCCACCAATCGACCGGGTTGTCCCGGTGTTGGAGCAGATAGGGACTGGTCTCTTGGGCAAGCCGGTTGGGCATGGCGGGCGCACCTTGGCTGGCGTTGCGCGGTATGGATTGACAGCTTAGGTTGGAACGCCGACATGGTTTGGCAAGTCGAGCGGGGGCGCCCGCATCGACCTCCAGGAGAAGGGCGGGAACAGATGAAGATCACCGTCGATATCGATTGCACGCCGGAGGAGGCCCGGACCTTTTTCGGTCTTCCCGATTGGAAGCCCATGCAGGACGCGGTCATGGCCGATATGCAGGAGCGGATGCGGGCGGCCCTGGCGGGGATGGACCCGGAAACCCTGATGAAGAATTGGCTGCCGATGCAGGCCCAGAATCTGGAGCAATTGCAGGCCATGTTCTGGTCGCAATTCACCGGGAGCGGCCATAAGGAGAAAAAAGAGTGAAAACCGACCCGTCCTTGTTTTATCGCGTCCATCTGTTCGTGTGCACCAATCGGCGGCCCGATGGGCATAAAAGGGGGTCCTGTGCCGCCGGCGGATCGGAGGCGTTGCGCGACTATCTGAAGGTCCGGGCCAAGGAGGCGGGCCTGGGCGATGTCCGGGTCAATTCGGCCGGCTGTCTGGATCGTTGTGAATTGGGGCCGGTGATGGTGATTTATCCTGAAGGGATATGGTATGCCGTCCGCACCCATGACGATGTGGACGAGGTTCTGCGGGTTCATGTGATGGAAGGCGGCCGGGTCGAGCGGTTGATGGTGGCACCGGACGCCGTGGCCTGAGAATCGCCGTACATTCGGGATCGGTTAAGTGTCGGACACCATCTTCGCTTTGGCCAGCGGCCGGGGGGCGGTCGGTATCGCCGTCTATCGCCTGTCGGGGCCGGAGGCGGGGGCCGCTCTGACGGCTTTGATCGGCGGCGCGATCCCCGCGCGGGTGGCGACGCGCGGGCGGGTGCGCGACCAGATGGGCGAAATCATCGATGACGGTCTGATTTTGTGGTTTCCCGGCCCGGCCAGTTTTACCGGCGAGGATGTGGTGGAACTGCATCTCCATGGCGGCCGCGCGGTGGAGCGCGCCGTGCGGGAAGCGCTGCTGGCATTGGGATTGCGGCCGGCGGAGCCGGGAGAATTTTCCCGCCGCGCGGTGGTCAACGGCAAGATGGATCTGACCCGGGCCGAGGCGACGGCCGATCTGGTGGCGGCGGAGACCGCCCAGCAGCGGCGTCAGGCGTTGCTGCAATTGGACGGGCGTCTGGGACGCGTGGTGGGGGAGTGGCGGGCGCGGCTGGTGGGGGTGCTGGCCTTGCTGGAGGCGGCCATCGATTTCACCGACGAGGACGTTCCCGACGATGTGACCGGGACGGCGCGGGAAATGGTCGACGCTTTGATGGCGGAGATGGAAACGGCTCTGGCCGACGATCGGCGGGGAGAGCGGTTGCGGGACGGCTGCCATGTGGCGGTGATCGGCGCGCCCAATGTCGGGAAATCCAGTCTGGTGAACCGCATCGCCGGGCGGGAGGCGGCCATCGTTTCGACCATGGCCGGGACGACCCGCGATATTGTCGAAATCCATCTCGATCTCGATGGCTGGCCGGTGACCATCGCCGATACCGCCGGTTTGCGGGAGGCCGAGGATGTGGTTGAAGCCGAAGGTGTGCGTCGTGCCCGAGCGCGGGCCGAACAGGCGGATGTGACCCTCGTGGTGTTCGACGCGACGGCCTTGCCCGACCGGGACGGGGATAGTCTGGCGATGATCGACGACCGGGCATTGGTGGTGATGAACAAGATCGATTTGGCCGGGGAGGTGCCGGCGACGATCGCCGGCCGGCCGGTTCTGGGGGTTTCGGCGATCAGCGGCGCCGGCCTCGACGGGGTGATGGCGGCCCTGGCCGGGGCGGCGGAGGGCCGGTTGGCCGGCAGCGCCGTATTCACCCGCGATCGCCACCGGGCGGCGACAGCGATGGCGGTGGAGTGTTTGCGGCGCTTCGGGGCGGCGCCGGAAGTCGAGATGGCGGCCGAAGAGATTCGCGAGGCGGGGCGGGCCTTGGGACGGATCACCGGCCATATGGATATCGAGGAGGTTCTGGACGTGGTGTTCCGGGATTTCTGCATCGGAAAGTGACGAGGGTATGTTTCACGTGAAACCGGATTGGGACCGCAAGGCGGATGTGGTGGTGATCGGCGGCGGCCATGCCGGGTGCGAGGCGGCGGCGGCGGCGGCGCGCATGGGGGCCGACACCCTGTTGGTGACCCAACGTCTGGATACTATCGGCGAAATGTCGTGCAATCCGGCGATCGGCGGTCTGGCCAAGGGGCAGTTGGTCCGGGAAATCGACGCCCTGGACGGCGTGATGGGCCGGGCCATCGATCGGGCCGGCATTCAGTTCCGCATGCTCAACCTCAGCAAGGGGCCGGCGGTGCATGGCCCACGCGCCCAGGCCGACCGCGCCCTGTACCGCGCCGCCATGGGCGATCTGTTGAGCCGGCAGTCGGGTCTGACCCTGGTGGCCGGAACCGTCGAGGACGTGATCCTTGATCAGGATACGGTGGCCGGTATCGTGCTGGCGGATGGCCGGCGGATCGCTTGCGGCGGGGTGGTGTTGACCACCGGGACGTTCCTGCGGGGATTGATCCATTGCGGGGATCGCCGCTGGCCGGCGGGTCGCATGGGGGACGCCCCCGCCTATGGTTTGTCGGCGACCCTGGACCGGCTGGGCCTGCCCTTGGGGCGATTGAAAACCGGAACGCCGCCGCGGCTGGATGGCCGGACCATCGATTGGTCGGGATTGGAGATGCAGGCCGGCGACGATCCGCCGGTTCCGTTCTCCTATCTCACCGATCGAATCGAGGTGCCGCAAATCCGGTGCGGAATCACCTTCACCAGCGGGCGGACCCACCAGCTGATCCGTGACAACCTCCATCGGTCGGCGATGTATTCGGGGCGGATCGAAAGCGTCGGTCCGCGCTATTGTCCGTCCATCGAGGACAAGCTGGTGCGGTTCGCCGACAAGGAGCGTCATCAGATTTTTCTGGAGCCGGAAGGGCTCGATGATCCCACAATCTATCCCAACGGCATCTCCACGTCGTTGCCGGCCGAGATCCAGGAAAAGATGATCGCCACCATTCCCGGCCTGGAGCGGGCGGTGATGCTGCGCCCCGGCTATGCCATCGAATATGATTACGTCGATCCCCGCGCCCTGACCCATGGGTTGGAGAGCAAGGCGGTGCGGGGATTGTTTCTGGCCGGTCAGATCAACGGCACCACCGGCTATGAGGAAGCGGGGGGTCAGGGATTGGTGGCGGGGCTGAACGCGGCGCGGCGCGCCGGTGGTTCCGAGCCCGTGACCTGGGATCGGGGCGAGGCCTATATCGGGGTGATGATCGACGACCTGGTGACGCGGGGGACCGCGGAGCCCTATCGGATGTTCACCTCGCGGGCGGAATATCGTCTGACCTTGCGGGCAGATAACGCCGATCTGCGCCTGACGGGGCGGGGCTGCGCCTTGGGCGTGGTGGGCGGGGAACGGGAACGGCATTTCACCGCCATGGCCGAACGGCTGGCGGAGGGGCGGGAGCGGTTGCTGGCGCTGCGGGCGTCGCCCAACCGCCTGAGAGAGGCGGGGATCGCGGTCAATCTCGACGGGGTGGCGCGCAGCGCCTGGGATCTGCTGGCCTATCCGGATTGCGATCGCGACCGGCTGGTATCGATCTGGCCGGAAATCGGGGACATCGACGGCAATGTTCTCAACCGCCTCGCCATCGAGGGGCGGTATCAGGGGTATGTGGGCCGGCAGGAGGCGGATATCGCCCGCTATCGGCGGGAGGAATCCCTGGCTTTGCCGAAGGATCTGGATTACGGGGCGATCGGGTCGTTATCGACGGAAATCCGCCAGAAATTGAGCGCGGCGCGGCCGGCGAGTCTGGGGGCGGCGGGGCGCATTCCGGGTATAACCCCGGCGGCCCTGGCGGCGCTGCTGGGATACGTCCGTCGCGGCGGCGTGAGCGGGCGTCAGGACCCCTAGATACGGTGTTTCACGTGAAACATTCCCACGATATGGCGGACAGGCCATGATTCCCGAAGACTTTCGGACCCGCACCGGCCTCGGCGCCGAACCCATGGAGCGCCTGACCGTCTATGCCGACCTTCTGATCCGTTGGCAACAGCGCATCAATCTGGTCGGTCCCAACACGATCCCCGATCTCTGGCGTCGCCATATGCTGGATTCCTGGCAGCTTTATCCGCTATTGCCGCCCACCGCCCACCGCCTGGTCGATCTGGGTTCCGGCGCCGGCTTTCCCGGACTGGTCCTGGCCATTCTCGGCGCTCCCGATCCCCACCTGATCGAGAGTGACAGCCGCAAGGCGGCGTTTCTGCGCGAAGCGGCACGGGCCACCGGCACCGAAATCACGGTGCATACCGAGCGCATCGAAAAAGTCTCGCCGCTCGGCGCCGACATCGTCACCGCCCGCGCTTTGGCGCCCTTGGCCAAACTTCTGCCCTGGGCCGACCGCCACCTTGCGCCCGGCGGACATTGCCTGTTTCTCAAAGGGGCCGGCGCCGAAGACGAATTGACCGAGGCGGCGAAAGATTGGATGATGACCTGCCGTCGGACCCGGTCCATTACCGACCCGTCGGGCCTTATCCTCGATCTCGAAGAGGTACGCCGTGGACGAGCCTAGCGACAGCAACGCCCCCGCGACCGCCACCCGCATCCTGGCGATCGCCAATCAAAAGGGCGGCGTCGGCAAGACCACCACCGCCATCAATCTGGCCACGGCCCTGGCCGCCACCCGCAAGACGGTTCTCCTGGTCGATCTCGATCCCCAGGGCAATGCCAGCACGGGATTGGGCATCGATCGGGCGTCGCGCGAAGTGACGTCCTATCATGTGCTGATCGGCGAGGCGACCTTGGCCGAGGCGGTGCGGCCCTCCGACATACCGGGTCTGTCCATCGTCACCTCCGGCGTCGATCTGTCGGGCGCCGAGATCGAACTGGTGGACGCGCCGCGCCGCGAATCCCGGTTGGGCGACGCGCTGGCGACCGTCACCGGCTACGATTACGTCCTGATCGATTGCCCGCCATCGCTCAATCTGCTGACCTTGAACGCTCTGGTGGCGGCGCATGCGGTGATGGTGCCTTTGCAGTGCGAGTTTTTCGCCCTGGAGGGGGTCAGCCATCTGGTCAAGACCATCGAACGGGTCAAGCAGACCTTCAATCCCGGATTGGAGCTGCACGGTATCGTGCTGACCATGTTCGACAAGCGTAACAATCTTTCCGATATGGTGGCCGCCGACGTTCGCGGCTTTTTTGGCGACAAGGTGTACAAAACGGTGATTCCCCGCAACGTGCGCATTTCCGAGGCCCCCTCTCACGGCAAGCCGGTTCTGCTCTATGACGTGAAAAGTTCCGGCGCCGAGGCCTATATTCATCTCGCCAGCGAAGTGCTGAAGCGGGAACGCGACGCGTTGACGGGGGCGTAAGAACCGTGGCTGAGACCAAGAAACGCAATCTCGGCCGTGGTCTGTCGGCTTTGTTGGGCGATGTCGGCGCGGCCACGCCGACGGTGACGGCGCCGACTTCGGACGGGGCGGTGGCGGTCGCCACCCTGGAACAGGCCCATGGGCTGAAATCCATACCGATCGAGACTCTGCGGCCGGGGCGCTATCAGCCGCGCCGCCGTTTCGACGAGGATTCCATCGACGATCTGGTGGCGTCGGTGCGTGAAAAAGGCATCCTTCAGCCGCTTCTGGTGCGGCCCCATCCCGAGGATGCCGGCGCTTTCGAGATCATCGCCGGCGAACGGCGCTGGCGGGCGGCGCAGCGCGCTCAGCTTCACGAGGTTCCGGCCATCGTCAGGCCGCTGACCGATCGCGAGGCGTTGGAAGTGGCGTTGGTGGAAAACCTGCAACGCCAGGACCTTTCACCCCTGGAGGAGGCCGACGGCTATCGTCGCCTGATCGACGAATTCAGCCATACCCAGGAGGAATTGGCCAAGGCGGTGGGCAAAAGCCGCAGCCATGTCGCCAATATGATGCGGCTTCTGGCCTTGCCGGATTCGGTCAAGAGCATGGTGGAGCAGGGGCAATTGACGGCGGGGCACGCCCGCGCCTTGCTCGGCGCCACCGATCCCGCAGGTCTGGCCCGCGAAGTGGTGGACCGGGCGCTGAATGTCCGGCAGACCGAAAAGCTGGTGAACGGCACGCTGAAACCCAAGGAAACCGGCCATCCGCAACCGCCGCCCCGCGATGCCGACACCGTCGCCCTGGAACGGGATCTGACGGCCAGTTTGGGGATGAAGGTCGCCATCCGCGCCAATGGCGGCCGCGGCGACCTGACCATCACCTTCGCCAGCCTCGAACAGCTCGACGATCTGCTGTCGCGCCTGGGCAAGTGATCGTGATCTATTCGGCCGGGCTGGGCGCGATCAGGCGATAACCCGGTTCGCCGCCGTTGTTGGCGAAATCGATGCGATCGCGGTGGAAAACCCCCAGGGTGGGACGGTGGGCGATGCTGACGATGGCGGTCTCACCCAGCCTTTCGGTCAAGAGCCGGTAGAGATCGGCCTCGCTGGCCTCGTCGAGACTGGAGGTGGCCTCGTCCAGGAACAGCCAGTGCGGCCGCAACAGCAAAGCGCGGGCGATGGCCAGCCGTTGCTGTTCGCCGAGAGACAGAATTTGGCTCCAATGCTGACTTTCGTCGAGACGCGCGACCAATCCTTCCAGCCCGCATGTCCGAAGCACCTCGGTGATGGTGGCCTCGTCATAGGAATCGGCGGAATCGGGATAGGCGACGACGCGGCGCAGGGTATCGATGGGCAGATAGGGTTTCTGCGGCAGGAACAGCACCCGGTCTCCGGCCGGGATCGACACTCGCCCGTGGCAATAGGGCCACAAGCCGCTGATGGCCCGGAACAAGGTGCTTTTGCCGCAGCCGGACGGGCCGGAAATCAGGGTTCGGCTGCCGGGCGGCAAGGTCAGGCGGATATCGCGCAACAAGGCGGTGCCGTCGGGCAGTTGGACATCCAGCCCGTCGATGACGATGTCCCTGCCCGCATCGGTATGGCCCCGGTCCAGCCGCCCGCCGGCGGCACCGGTCACCCGGGCTAGGGAATGTTCGAAGCCGGTCAACCGGTCGACCGTCGCCTTCCAGGCCGCCAGTCCGGTATAGGCCTCGACGAACCAGGACAAAGCGCCCTGAACCTGGCCGAAGGCCGACGCGGTCTGCATCAGTCCCCCTAGTTGCAGAGCCCCGGAGAAATACCGGGGGGCGGCAACGATGAAAGGAAAGACGATGGCCACTTGGCTGTAGCCGGCGGAAAACCAGGTCAGCCGCTTCTGGCGGCGCATGATGTCCCACCAATTATGGACGACGTGGGCGAAGCGTTCGGTAAAGCTGCGCGCCTCTTCGCCTTCGCCGCCGTAAAGTGCCACGCCTTCGGCGTTTTCACGCAACCGCACCAGCGAAAAGCGGAAATCGGCCTCGTATTGCTGTTGGCGGTAATTCAGCATGATCAGCGGTCGGCCGATGATATGGGTCAGCCAAGTGCCGAGGATGGCGTAAACCACCGCCACCCACAGCATGTAACCGGGAATGGCCAATCCGGCGACGTGCAGGGTACCCGACAATCCCCACAGGATGACGGCGAAGGATGCCAGGGTCACCACCGATTCCATGAATCCCAGGCTGAGGACCAGAGTCTGGCCGATGAAGGCGCCGATATCGTCCGAGATCCGTTGATCGGGATTGTCGGTACGGTCGTCCCCCGACAATTGCAGCCGGTAATAGGCCCGATCCCCCAGCCAGCCGCCGACGAACCGTTCGGTCAGCCAGCGCCGCCAGCGGATTTCCAGCATCTGGCGCAGATAAACCCGGTAGACGGCCACGACGATGAAGGCCGTCGCCAGGAACCCGAACCGGATGAACTGGTGGACGAAGGCGTGAAAATCCTTTGCTTCCAGCGCGTTATAAAACAGCTTGTTCCAGGTGTTGAACAGCACGCTGAGATAGACCGTTCCCAGATGCAGTCCGACGATCACCGCCAGCAGGGCGCCCGATTTCCATTTTTCCTCGGATTGCCAATAGGGTTTGGTGAGGATCCATACGTCGCGCAAAAAAGCGCGGGTCTTGCCTAACATCAGGGTCTCCGTAACGGTCGGGGCGCGATTCAGACATTGGATCGACGTCTTCCCGCGTCAATCCAATGTCATCGCCCTCCCGGGGCAGCGCTCAGCCGCCAGGATGTCGACCGATTATGTCGATGAAAGGGTTGTAATTGCCTTACCGCGACGGCTGTGGATCGCCGTCGGAATCCGAGAAGACCCGTCGTTCTCCCAATTCATCGTCGCGCCGCCGCTCCATTTCGGCGGAATAACGGCGCAGGGCATGGGTTTCCGTCAAAGACCCCGTCAGCCGCAGATCGGTGGTGGAATCCACCACCGGCAAGGTATGCAAATCGGCGGCGGAAAACCGTGACAGGGCCGAGCGCACCGATTCCTCGCCGGTCAGAACCCATTGCCGTCCCCGCGCCAAATCCGCCACCACGGTCACCGCCGCGTCGTCGTCCAATGCCCGGTCATGGGCGGCGGTGACATCGACCGCTCCCATGTAATGGCCGCCGGAATCGGCGACGAACACCCGATCGGCACTCCCCGGCGGGTACATTTCCCGGAACTTCGCCAGGGGCAAATCACCGGAAACCGACTGGATGTCACGCCGCATGATCCGCCGCACGGTCAGATCGGCGACCCAGCCCACGTCGTGGGCGCCGCGGATGGCGATGCCGCGCAGATGGAAGCGCCAGGTGGCGAAGCTGAAGCCGAAGGTGCTGCGGACGAACAGCGAGGCGACCACCACGCCGGTCAGCACCCCGAAGGTCATCGAATAGGCTCCGGTGGTTTCGATCGCCAAGGTGATCATGGTCATCGGGGCACCGATGACCGCCGTTCCCATCGACCCCATGCCGACCATGGCGAAGGTCTGCATGCCGGGTACGGAAAGCGGAAGGAACAGGGCGAAGATCTTCGCCACGATGGCGCCCAGCAAGCCCCCCATCACCAGCGACGTCGAAAACAGACCGCCGCGGAACCCGACGCCCAGCGATGTTGTCGAGGCCAGGATCTTGATCGCCAGAAACAACAGCAGGGTGGTCAGGGGCCACGTCATGGTCAAAACCCCGCGCATGGCGCCGTGACCGCTACCCAGCGCCTGCACGGCGATTTCGGCCAGGATGGCCAGAACCACGCCGCCCACCGCCAGCCGCAGCCAGGACGGGATGCCCGACGCCCGAGTGGTCCGATCGATCAGGCTGACCAGCCGCATGATCTGGATGCCGACGATACCGGCCAGCAGCCCGATAAACACGAAAACCGCATATTCGAGAGGGTGGGGATGGGTGTGCAGGCTGTCCAGGGGAAACATCCGTTCATACCCCAGCAAGCCGCGCAGGGTGAGGATGGCGGTAACCACCGACAGGCCGATCGGCGCCAAAGCCGGGATCGTGTAACTCCCCAGCACCAGTTCGAAACCGTAAAAGGCGCCGGCCAGCGGCGCGTTGAAGGCCGCCGCGATGCCCCCGGCCGCCCCCGCGGCCGTCAACAGCCGCAGATCGCTTCGCCCCAACCGCAATTTCTGTCCGACGCTGGAAAAAATACCCGATCCGATCTGGCTGTAGGCGGCCTCCATGCCCACCGACGCGCCGGCGGCGTTGGAACCCAGGGTGGCGACCACCAGCCGGACGCTGCTCCAGAAACCGGTGCGGCCGCCGAACAAAGCGTTGGCTTCGATAGGATCGACGGTTTCCTCCGGCCATAGCTTGTGCATCACCAGCATGCCGATCCCGGTCAGCAAACCCACCACCGGTGGTATGATCGCCAGCCGCCACCACTCTACCGACGTCGCCTCGCTCAGTGAGACGTGGGGCGGCAATCCAAAATCGACACGATGCAATTCCTTGGTCAACTCATGCAGACCGGCGACGGCGCCGCCGGCCACCACGCCCAGCACCGCTGAAAGCAGCGGCACCATCACGGGTATGTTGCGCAGCGTGTGCCGCAGCCATACCCGCCAGGAAAAAAAGCGATTGGCAAACGGGTTTTTCGCGGACGGCACGGTGCCGGGCGTTTGGGAAGAAGCGATCATCTGTGTCAAATCCTGGGGCGGGCGGGAACGATCGTGAGCGGTACGGTCAAATCACCGCCACGCCGCGTGATCAAATCAGCGATATTCTGGCCGGAATCGCCGGGACCGGCCGTCATCACCGCTCCGGAAATGGACGGGTCGGCGACGATCAAATCGATTATCACCGTCGCCGGATCGCCATGCGCCAAATGCAACGGCGCCGTCTCCCCCATCAACACGACGGCCCTGGCGGCCAACGCGTCCAGGATTTGACGGCCATCCGCTTCCGATTCCCCCCCGGCCACGATCCGCACGATCTCCACCCGCCCGTCGACGGCACGGGCCTGCTGGCAGGCGTAATCCAACGCCGCGGTACCGCCGGCCCCATCGGCGACCACCAGAAAGCCGGGCCGGTCCGATTCGGTGAGCGCCGGCGCGGCCGGCACGGTTTCGGGCGGAAACCGTTGCGCCTGGCGTTCCACCATGCGCGCCGTCGTCACCAGCACCGGGCAGGTCGTGTTGGTGATCACCGCCTGGCTGTTGCTGCCCACCATCATCCGACCCAAACCGCTGCGTCCGGCACTGCCCATGACGATCAGGTCCGCCCCCACGTCGCCGACCGCCGCGATGATCTCGTCGGCCGGCGCGCCGCGCCGCACCCACCCGCTGGCGTCGACGCCTCCCGCGACCAGCTTGCGGACGGCCTCATCGACGATTCCTCTGGCCTCCGCCTGGCGTTCGGCCGAATGCTTGGGATTTTCCACCGACAGAACGGTGACCGGCATGTGATGACCCAGGGCGCACAGCCCGGCGATACTGCCGGCAACCTCGCTGGCCGTCGATCCATCGGTGGCCATCAGAATGCGCCGCCGCCAAAGCTCACCCGCCCGGGGAACCACCAGGACGGGGCAATCGGCATCGGCGATGATCCTGGCCAAGGTTTCGCCCCGCCTGGTCCGGACCAAACCGCGCCGGGCGCGGCGCCCCACCACGATCATGTCGGCATGAACGTTTCCGGCCGTGGCGACGACGGCGGCGGCCACGTTGGGCTCGTCCGATACCATTCCCCGCACCCGGACGCCGGCGGCCTCGATGCCGGCGACGACCCGGCGGACGACGGCCCACCGCCGCTCCTCCTCCACCGCCCGGGTGTCCAGCCCCATCATGCCGTTGCTCTGGTTGTTGGCCAGAACACTCAGCACCACCACCGTCGATTCGTTGGTGATGGCCAATCCGGTCGTTACGCGAACGGCGCCGTCGCCGAAATCCGATCCGTCGATGGCAAGGAGAAGGGTGGCGAGGCGTGGTGTTGCGGTTTGTTCGGGCAAGACGTGTCTCGCTTGACTGGGCCTCGCCCCGCACCGTTGGTTTTCATTCCGACGATGAAAGACGCGACGTGATGAATATGCGCCGTCTTCCGGACCATACCGCTATGGCATCGCGCCATGGTCGGAATTTTGAGCGTGAAAAACTTCGGTCTTTTTACAGCTTCAGTGCCGCCCGGACTTTGCGGGGGATCAAATCCCATCGCTCAGCCCTCTATCAGAAAGGCGCTGCGCCGTAAATTATCCTTAACGGCGGGGCGCGCCGCCTTTTTTCCAGCGTCTACAGAATATACTTGGCCAGATCGGCGGTCTTGGCCAATTCTCCCACGTTTTCGGTGACCATCTCGGGCGTGACCTCGATCCGGGTCCCCGGAATCTGGTCCGGCGCGGTGAAGCTGATATCGTCCAGCAACCGCTCCATCACCGTCTGCAACCGCCGGGCCCCGATATTCTCCACCGTGGCGTTGATTTCCGCGGCCAGATCGGCGATGGCGGCGATGGCTTCGTCGGTGAAGTCCAGGATCACCTGCTCGGTTTCCAGCAAGGCCCGGTATTGCTTGATCAGGCTGGCTTCCGGTTCGGTCAGAATCCGCACGAAATCCTCGCGCGACAGGGCCTGCAATTCGACCCGGATCGGCAGACGGCCCTGCAATTCGGGCAAAAGATCCGACGGCTTGGCCAGATGGAACGCGCCCGAGGCGATGAACAGCACATGGTCGGTTTTGACGTTGCCGTGCTTGGTCGCCACGTTGGTGCCCTCGATCAGGGGCAACAGATCGCGCTGCACGCCTTCGCGGCTGACATCGCCGCCGGCATGATGCTCGGACGAGCGGGCGCAAATCTTGTCGATCTCGTCGATGAAGACGATGCCGTTATTCTCCACCGACCAGATCGCGTCCTTGACCACGGTGTCCTGGTCCAAAAGCCGGTCGGATTCCTCGGCGAACAAGGCTCGTTGCGCATCGGCAACGTTCATCCGCCGCGATTTGGTGCGGGCGCCGCCGAACGCCTTGCCCAGCATGTCGGACAGGTTGACCATGCCCATCTGGGCGCCGGGCATGCCGGGAATGTCGAAGGTGGGAAGGCTCGCGCCGCCGGTTTCGGCGACCTCGATATCGACCTCGCGATCGTCCAGCGTTCCCTCGCGCAGCATCTTGCGGAATTTCTGGCGGGTGTCGGCCGACGCCTTTTCCCCCACCAGGGCGTCGAGCAGCCGTTCCTCGGCGGCGATTTCGGCCTTGGCCGCCACCTGCTTGCGCAACCGCTCGCGGGTCATGCCGATGGCGATTTCCACCAGATCGCGGATGATCTGTTCGACATCGCGGCCGACATAGCCGACCTCGGTGAATTTGGTGGCCTCGACCTTGATGAACGGCGCCTGCGCCAGACGGGCCAGACGCCGGGCGATTTCGGTCTTGCCGACGCCGGTGGGGCCGATCATCAGAATGTTCTTGGGCAGCACTTCCTCGCGCAGGGATTCCGGCAATTGCTGTCGCCGCCAGCGATTCCTGAGCGCGATGGCGACCGCGCGCTTGGCGTCGTGCTGGCCGACGATGTAGCGGTCGAGTTCGGAAACGATCTCCCGGGGACTGAACGAAGTCATTTACAGGCTTTCCACCACGAGATTGCGGTTGGTGTAGACGCAGATGTCGGCGGCGATGCCCATGGCCCGCCGCGCGATCTCCTCGACCGCCAGGCCGTCGATTCCCACCAGGGCGCGCGCCGCCGCCAGGGCGTAATTGCCGCCCGAACCGATGCCGATGATGCCGTCCTCGGGCTCCAGAACGTCGCCCTGACCGGTCAGCACCAGGGACGCGTCCTTGTCGGCGACCGCCATCATCGCTTCCAGCCGGCGCAGATAGCGGTCGGTGCGCCAATCCTTGGCCAGCTCGACGCAGGCCCGCAGCAATTGGCCGGGATGCTTTTCCAGTTTGCCTTCCAACCGCTCCAGCAGGGTGAAGGCGTCGGCGGTGGCGCCGGCGAAACCGACCAGAATCCGGTCGCCGCCGATGCGCCGCACCTTGCGGGCGTTGCCCTTGATGACGGTCTGGCCAAGGGAAACCTGGCCGTCGCCGGCCATCACCACCTGATCGCCCTTGCGGACGGAAAGGATGGTGGTGCCGTGCCAGGAGGGAGGGGATTCGGACATGGGCGACTGATACCGACAGGAGGTGAGGATCGGACGGGATGATAGCAGAGGTGCCCCGGCCGTCCATACTGGCGCGGCGCGGCCATTCCTGTTAATACCACCCTTTCCGGGCGACCCGCTTGCCATTCCGGCGACGGCGGGCCGTTTCCGACCCGTCCAATCCGGAGAAATCGATCCATGCGCAAGGCCAGCGTCGCGCGCAAAACCGCCGAGACCGACATTACCGTCACCGTCGATCTCGATGGCGACGGTCGTTATGGCGTGAAAACCGGAATCGGCTTTCTCGACCATATGCTCGAACAATTGTCGCGCCACTCGCTGATCGATCTCGACGTGGCGGCCACGGGCGATCTTCATATCGATTTTCACCATACCACCGAGGATAGCGGCATCGCCATCGGCCAGGCGGTGGCCAAGGCGCTGGGCGACCGCACCGGCATCCGTCGCTACGGATCGGCCCTGGTGCCCATGGACGAGACCCTGACCCGGGTGGCCCTCGACCTGTCCAATCGTCCCTATCTGATCTGGAACGTGGATTTCCCGCGGGCCAAGGTCGGCGACATGGACACCGAGCTGTTCAAGGAATGGTTTCAGGCCTTCGCCCAGAATGCCGGCGCCACCCTGCATGTCGAAAATCTGTATGGCGAAAACAGCCATCACATCGTCGAAAGCTGCTTCAAGGCCCTGGCCCGCGCGCTTCGCGAGGCGGTGGAGATCGATCCCCGCAAGGCCGATTCCGTGCCGTCCACCAAGGGCACCCTGGGGGGCGCGTGACCATGCTGGTGGCCATCATCGATTACGGCTCGGGCAATTTACGATCGGCCGCCAAGGCGTTCGAGCGGGTGGTCGCCGAAACCGGCATGACGGCAAAGATCGCCGTGACCGCCGATCCGTCGGTGGTGGCGCGCGCCGACCGTATCGTTCTGCCCGGCGTCGGGGCCTTCGCCGATTGCAAGGCCGGTCTTGACGCCTTGCCCGGCATGGTCGCGGCGATGACCGACCGGGTGCGGGGCGACGGCGCGCCGTTTCTCGGCATTTGCGTCGGCATGCAGCTTCTGGCGACCATCGGGCGCGAGCATGGGGATCATCCCGGCCTGAACTGGATTCAGGGTGAAGTGGTGCCCATCGTGCCGGCCCCGGATCGCAAGGTGCCGCATATGGGCTGGAACGAATTGTCCTTCACGCCCGGCGCCCACCCGCTGCTGGATGGGCTGTCGCCCGGCGCGCACGCCTATTTCGTCCATTCCTATTACTTGCGCTGCGACAATCCCGCCGATGTGGTGGCCGAGGTCGATTACGGCGGCCCTATCACCGCCATCGTCGCCCACGGTTCCATCGCCGGCACCCAGTTCCATCCCGAAAAAAGCCAGGAGGCGGGCCTTCGGGTCATCGCCAATTTCCTGCGCTGGACGCCCCGATCATGATTCTTTTTCCCGCCATCGATCTCAAGGACGGCGCCTGCGTCCGCCTCAAGCTGGGGCGGATGGAGGACGCGACGGTCTTCAACACCGATCCGGCGGCCCAGGCGCGGGCTTTCGTCGCGGCCGGGACCGAATGGATTCACGTGGTGGATCTGGACGGCGCCTTCGCCGGCCGGCCGGCCAACGCCGCCGCCGTCGAAGCCATTCTGGCGGCGGCGCCGGTGCCGGTGCAATTGGGCGGCGGCATCCGCGATCTCGCCGCCATCGAGGCCTGGCTGGAGCGCGGGGTCCGCCGGGTCATCCTGGGCACCGTGGCGCTGCGCAATCCCGCCCTGGTCAAGGAAGCCTGCCGCGAATTCCCCGGCCGGGTGGCGGTGGGAATCGACGCCAAAGGGGGGCGCGTGGCGGTGGAGGGCTGGGCGGAGACCTCGAACGTCACCGCCCTGGAATTGGCCCTGAAGTTCGAGGATGTCGGGGTCGCCGCCATCATTCATACCGATATCGATCGCGACGGCGTTCTGGCCGGTCCCAATATCGACGCGACGGCGGCCCTGGCCCACGCCATTCAAACGCCGGTCATCGTTTCCGGCGGGGTGTCGTCGCTCGACGATCTGCGGCGGGTGAAGGCGGCGGCGGGTGCGGGGATCGTCGGCGTCATTTCCGGCCGGGCGCTGTATGACGGGCGCATCGATCTGGCCGAGGCCCTGGCTCTGCTCAAGGATTAGGCGCCATGCTCAAGATGCGCATCATCCCCTGTCTCGACGTCAAGGGCGGCCGCGTGGTCAAGGGCGTCAATTTCGTCGATCTGGTCGATGCCGGCGATCCGGTGGAACAGGCCAAGGTCTATGACCGGGCCGGCGCCGACGAACTGACCTTTCTCGACATCACCGCCAGTTCGGATAACCGCGACACCATTTACGACGTGGTGGGGCGGACCGCCGAACATTGCTTCATGCCGCTGACCGTGGGCGGCGGGGTGCGGGTGACCGAGGATATTCGTAAATTGCTGCTGGCCGGCGCCGACAAGGTCAGCATCAACACCGCCGCGGTTCATCGTCCCGAATTCGTGCGCGAAGCCGCCATCAAGTTCGGCAGCCAGTGCGTGGTGGTGGCGATGGACGCCAAGCAGGTGGCGCCCGGCAAATTCGAGATATTCACCCATGGCGGGCGCAACGCCACCGGCATCGACGCGGTGGAATGGGCCAGGCGCATGGCCGAATACGGGGCCGGCGAAATCCTGCTGACCTCCATGGATCGCGACGGCACCCGCCAGGGCTTCGACCTGGCCCTGACCCGGGCCGTCGCCGATGCCGTGCCGGTGCCGGTGATCGCGTCGGGCGGGGTCGGCACCCTCGATCATCTGGTCGCCGGCATCCGCGAGGGCCATGCGACGGCGGTTCTGGCCGCTTCCATTTTTCATTTCGGTCTATTTTCGATCGCGGAAGCCAAGGCGCATATGGCCGCCCACGGCATTCCCGTGCGGTTGAACTGATCGGCCTAGGAGGATTGCCATGAGCCGGGACGGCCGCTATCTCGACGAACTCTACGAGGTGATCGCCAGCCGTCGCGACGGCGATCCCGACAAATCCTATACCGCCCGCCTGCTGGCCAAGGGCCGCGCCAAGATCGCCCAGAAGGTGGGCGAGGAAGCGGTGGAAACCGTGGTGGCGGCCATGGGGCAGGGACCGGGCGCCGTGGTCGGCGAAAGCGCCGACCTTCTGTATCACCTGCTGGTGCTGTGGGCCGATTTGGGCATCGCCCCCGACGAGATCTGGGCCGAACTGGCCGGCCGCGCCGGCACGTCGGGCATCGACGAAAAGAAAAGCCGCAAACGCTGATTTCCGGGCCAGGGAGGGTTTCAGGATGACCTATGACCCCAACAACATCTTCGCCCGCATCCTTCGCGGCGAAATTCCCAACAAGACCGTGTACGAGGACGAGCACACGCTCGCCTTTCACGACATCAATCCCCAGGCGCCGGTCCATGTGCTGGTGATCCCCAAGGGCGCCTATCAATCTATGGACGATTTTTCGGCGAAGGCCAGCGACGCCGAAATCGCCGCCTTGTTCCGCGCCGTCGGCAAGGTGGTGGAGCTGACCGGAATCGCGGATGCGGGGTGGCGCATGCTGGCCAATAGCGGCGCCAATGGCGGCCAGGAGGTCCCCCACCTCCATATCCATGTCTTCGGCGGCCGCAGGCTGGGACCGATGCTGGCGCGGGTCTAGGCCGGTGCTGGAACACATCGCCGGCCTCATCACCACGGTCATCGCCCATCTCGGCTATGCCGGGGTCGCGTTGCTGATGGCCATCGAAAGCGCGTGCATCCCGCTGCCGTCGGAAATCATCATGCCGTTTTCCGGCTTTCTGGTGTCCACCGGCACATTGTCGCTGTGGCTCGTCGCTCTGGCCGGCGCCGCCGGCTCGGTGGTCGGTTCGCTGGTCGCCTATTGGGTGGGGCTGTGGGGCGGCCGGCCCCTGGTCGAGCGGTACGGCAAATATCTGCTGATCACCCATCACGATCTCGATCTCGCCGACCGCTGGTTCACCCGCCACGGCGACATCACCATCCTGATCGGCCGGATGTTGCCGGTGGTGCGCACCTTCATCGCCTTTCCCGCCGGGGTGGCGCGGATGCCGCTCTGGCGCTTCAACCTCTATACCTTCATCGGCTCCTACATCTGGTGTTGGGGCCTCGCCTGGATCGGGCTGAAGCTGGGCCAGCATTGGAACACCCTGGGCGGCTGGTTCCATCGCTTCGACGCCGTGATCACCATCATCCTGCTGGCCGGGGTGATCTGGTACGTGCGCCGCCATCTTCGTCTTCTGCGGCGCTGACGGATCTATCCGGTCGCCCCCGGCCGCAGGCGCCGATAGGACAGGGCCTCGCCGATATGGATGCGGCCGATGGCGTCCGCGCCGGCCAGATCGGCCAGAGTGCGGGCCACCCGCAATACCCGGTGATAGCCCCGGGCCGACAGGCGCATGCGGTCGGTGGCTTCCGTCAGCAAGGCGCGGCCTTCCGCATCGGGGGCGGCGAATTTTTCCAGGATTTCGCCGTCGATTTCGGCATTGCAGCGAACGCCCAGCCCCTCATAGCGCTCGGTCTGGCGCCGGCGGGCGGCCGCGACGCGGGCGGCGACGTCCGCCGAGCCTTCCGCCGGCGGCGGCAGGGCCAGATCGGCGGGATTGACCGCGCCCACATCGACATGAAGATCGATGCGGTCGAACAGGGGGCCGGAAATGCGGTTCTGATAGTCGGCGGCGCATTTGGGCGCCCGGGCGCAGGCGATGGCGGCATCGTCGAGATGGCCGCAGCGGCAGGGATTCATGGCCGCCACCAACTGCACCCGCGCCGGATAGGTGACATGGGCATTGACCCGCGCGATGCTGACCCGCCCGGTTTCCAGGGGCTGGCGCAGGGCTTCCAGCACGCCGCGGGCGAATTCGGGCAGTTCGTCCAGGAACAGAACCCCCAGATGGGCCAGCGCCACTTCCCCCGGCCGCGCCCGCTGACCGCCGCCCACCACCGATGCGACGGAAGCGGAATGATGGGGGTCGCGAAACGGGCGTCGCCGCAAAAGCCGCCCGTCGGCCAGTTGCCCGGCCACCGAATGGATCATGCTGACTTCCAGCGCCTCCGGCGGCGACAACGGCGGCAACAGGCCGGGCAGGCGGGCGGCCAGCATCGATTTTCCCGAGCCCGGCGGACCCACCATCAGCAGATTGTGACCGCCGGCGGCGGCCACCTCCAGGGCGCGCTTGGCGGTTTCCTGCCCTTTGACGTCCTTCAGATCGGGAAGACGCTCGTCATCCTCGGCCAGTCGCGGCACCGGCGGGGTCAGCACCTGGGTGCCCTTGAAATGATTGATCAGGGCCAGCAGCGAGCCCGGCGCCAAAACCTCCTCGCCGCCGGCCCAGGCCGCCTCGCCGCCCTGGGCGGCCGGGCAGATCAGGCCGCGCCCGCTGGCATTGGCGGCGATGGCGGCGGGCAGGATGCCGGCCACCGGGGCCAGCGAGCCGTCCAGGCCCAGTTCGCCCAGGATGGTGTAGCGGGCCATCTCGTCGGCGGGCAGGATTCCCATGGCCACCAGCAGACCGACGGCGATGGGCAAATCGAAATGGCTGCCTTCCTTCAACACGTCGGCGGGGGCCAGATTGACGGTGATTCGTTTCGGCGGCAGCGCCAAACCCAGGGCGTTGAGGGCGGCCCGCACCCGCTCGCGGCTTTCGGCGACGGCCTTGTCGGGCAGGCCGACCACGGTAAAGGCCACCAATCCGCCGGAAATCTGCACCTGGACATCGACGTCGAGAACCTCGATGCCGGAAAAAGCGACGGTGGCAACGCGGGCGGTCATGAAGGGAGAATCTTTCGCCGGGGACGGAGCGCAATCATAATCGCGCAATGGCGGTGCGACCAGCGCCGGAAGCCGATACAGTTGTGATAAGGGGCGAATCCAGGGAAGCGGGGCCGTCGGCGGAGCCACTCGTCTCGCCGTTTTCGACGGACGCGATTCGCGTCAACGGTTTTCGATAATGAAGACCCCCGTTGCATCCCCGCAACGGGACCAGAATCTTAACCAGACGTTAACTGCGCTTGAATCCAATCCACAAACTCACATAACTGCGTTTGCAGATTTGTGACGTATTTTGCGCGCTAACTCGAATACCTTTTTCTTATCAATGAATTATATGATGTTTTATATCGCGCGCCGCGTCTCGATCGCATCCCAAATCAGCCCCTCGATGCAACTGCCATCGAAGCGATCGATCTCCTGGATGCCGGTGGGCGACGTCACGTTGATCTCGGTGAGGTAGTCGCCGATGACGTCGATGCCGACGAAAATCAGCCCCCGTTCCTTCAGCACCGGTCCGACCGCCGCGCATATCTCCCGCTCTCTTCGGGTCAGCTCACTTTTGACGGCCTGACCGCCCACATGCAGGTTGGATCGGGCCTCGCCGCTGGCGGGCACCCGGTTGACGGCGCCGGCGGGCACTCCGTCCACCAGGATGATGCGTTTGTCCCCGGACCGGACCTCGGGCAGATAGGCCTGGACGATCACCGGCTCGCGGTACAATTGGGTGAACAATTCCAGCAGCGCGTTGAAATTCTCATCTCCGGGTCCGACATGGAACACCCCGGCGCCGCCGTTTCCGAACAGGGGTTTGACCACGATATCGCCGTATTCCCGCCGGAAATCGTGAATCTGCCGCCGATCGCTGGTGATCAGGGTGGGTGGGATCAGATCGGGGAAGTGGGTGACCATCAGTTTTTCCGGCGCGTTGCGCACCGATACCGGATCGTTCACCACCAAGGTTTTAGGGTGGATGTGCTCCAACAGATGGGTGGCGGTGATATAGGCCATGTCGAAGGGCGGGTCCTGGCGCATCAGCACCACGTCCAGCGTGCCCAGATCCATCACCACCGGCTCACCCAGCCGGGCATGGGCGCCGGCCACCCGTTGCACCGTCAGCGGCCGCGCGCGGGCCAGGACCTTGCCCTTGCGAAAGGTCAGATCCTGGGGCAGGTAGTGAAACAGGATGTGGCCCCGCTTTTGCCCCTCCAGGGCCAGAGCGAAGGTCGAATCGGCGTTGATGTCGATGGTCTCGATGGGGTCCATCTGGATGCCGATGGAAAGGCTCATGGTTTTGTCCTTGGACGAAATCCGGGTCGGGCTCTCAGTTGGCGATACGGCGTGGATTGGTTTTGATCAGCACGTGGTTGACCACCTGCTTGACCCCGGAAATGCTTCTGGCATAGGCCAGAACCCGGTCCAGCTCCGCCTGATTCTTGGCGATGCCCAAGAGATAGATGACCCCGTTGACCACATCGATATCGTAATTGATGTTGTCGATATGTTTGTCGAGCAGCAGGTCGGCCTTCAGCTTCTCCTCGACCAGCTCGTCGTGGGTGCCCTGCGCCAGGGAAATGCCTCCCGGTATGACCACGATATCGTCGATGACCTCGCGGACGCCCGCCGCCTGCCAGGTCAAACGGACCGCCTCGTTGCGCATGGCCTCGGAGGGGACCGCGCCGGTCAGCATCACGCGGCCCTCCATGATGTTGAGGTCCACCTTGCTGAAGATCTTGTAACTGCTGCGGAACCATAATCCGTCGATCTCGGCCCGGATCTTGGTGTCGTCGATGGCGCCGCCCAGGCCCCGGTCCTGCGAGGCGGCCACGGCCGCCGTGGCGCCGGCGCCCACCGCGACGCCGGTACAGCCCGACAGGCTGGCGACCGTCATCAGCGCCGCGCCGGCGCCCAGCACGAGGAGATAGGATTTCACGGGAGCTCCTCCACAATCGAAGTCGCCACACTGTAGAGGGCGAATGTGGCACGCCGAAGCGTTTTCGCGCGATTCCCCTTGCGCGAAAACGTCTCACCAGCCCGATGAGTCCGTTCGCCAGGCATCGGCCAGATGCCGGGGCGGCCGCCAGGGCGATACCAGGACGGCATCGAAACGGATAACGCAACCGTCCAGATCCGGCCGGTTGGCGACATAGCCCCGCGCCGCCCGCTCGATGCGGCGGCGTTGGGTGGGGGAAATGGCGGCGGCGGCAAGGCCCGCGTCGCCGCGCGCCTTGACCTCGACGAAGGCCAGCACGCCGCCCCGCCGAACGACGATATCGATCTCCCCCAGACCGGTGCCCCGTCTGGCGGTCACATGCCGGCCCACCACCCGGTACCCTTTAAGGCGCAGCCACCAGGCGGCGACCGTTTCGGCCCAGGCGCCCCGGCGATAGGCGGCCCGCCGCGTCATTCCGCCGGCCCGCCTTTCGCCGCCCGCTTCGCCAGCCGCAAGGCCCGGGCATAGACCTCGCGCCGTTGTCGCCCGGTTTCCGCGGCCACCAGGGCGGCCGAATCCTTCAGGCTGGCGCCGCCCGCCAGCGCTTCGGCCAGCCGGCCGTCGATATCCGCGTCGCCGGCCGGCGCTTGCGCCGCGGGCGGTCCCACCACCAGCACCACTTCGCCGCGCGCCGGCGCCTGGCGGTAGCGTTCCGCCAGTTCGGTCAGGGTGCCGGGCGAAATCTCCTCATGCAGCTTGGTCAGTTCCCGGGCGATTGCGGCCGGCCGGTCGCCGAGAATGGCGGCGAGATCGGCCAGGGACGCGCCCAGCCGGTTGGGCGATTCGAAAAAAATCAGGGTCGCCGGCACCAAAGCCAGGTCGTGGGCGGCGGCGCGCCTGGCCGCCGCCGTACGCGGCAGGAATCCGGCGAACAGGAACGGTTGGGCGGGCAGGCCCGACAATTGAAGGGCGGTCAGCGCCGCCGACGGGCCGGGCAGGGCGGTCACCGCGATTCCCTCATCCCGGCAGGTCCGCACCAACCGCCATCCCGGATCCGAAATCAGCGGCGTGCCGGCATCCGAGACCAGCGCCACCACCCGGCCTTCGCGCAATTGGGCCAGCAGGGTCTGGCCGGCCCGGTCGGCATTGTGTTCGTGATAGGCGACCAGCGGTACCGCCAACCCTAAGCGCGCCAGCAGTTTTCCGGTGACGCGGGTGTCCTCGCAGGCGATCAGATCGGCGTGCCTCAGGGTTTCGATGGCCCTCAGGGTGATGTCGCCCATATTGCCGATGGGCGTGGCCACCAGATACAGGCCCGGTGCCGGTTTACTTCCCGCCCCGCCCGGTCTACCCTCCGCTGTCGCGTCATCACACCTGACGGAGGTACCCGGTGCGTTTGCGGTCGCCTGCCCGTGTTGCGGCCCTGCCATGGCTTTTGGCCCTGCTGATGATAAGTGGGTGTCAACAGACACCCTTATCATCCCAGATCGAAGTCACCAAGCCATCGCCGGAGGCGCCGCTTCAGCCGCTCTCGGCCGGACAGCCGCCGCCGCCCTCCGCCGCGCCGCTGGCCCAGGTGCAATCCCAGGTCCTGCCGCGATCGACGCCGCCGGCGTCCGGGGTCATGGGTCCCGCCGCGCCGACCACCGCCGTTCCCGCCACGGCGGCCCCGGCCGCGGCCGCGCCGACGCATTTCGGCGCCCGCGCCGCGCTGCTGGTCCCATTAAGCGGGCCTGACGCCGCCCTGGGCAAGATTCTGTCCAACGCCGCCCAATTGGCGGTGTTCGAAGTGGCGGGGCCGAAATTCAATCTGCTGCCCATCGACACCAAGGGGACCGCCGCGGGCGCCGCCGCCGCCGCCCAGCAGGCGGTCGACGACAAGGCGAACATCATTCTGGGGCCGCTCTTCTCGACGTCGGTGGCGGCGGTGGCCCAGGTGGTCGCCGGCCATTCGATTCCGGTGGTCGCCTTCACCACCAACCGGTCGGTTCTGGGCAATGGCGTCTATTCCCTGGGATTCCTGCCCGAAGCCCAGATTCAGCGCGAAGTGTCGCTGGCCATAACCAAAGACCACCGCCAGCGCTTCGCCATTCTGGCGCCCGACGATGAATATGGCCATGCCATGGCCAGCGCCCTGACTTCGGTGGTGACGGCCGATGGCGCGCAAGTGACCCGCGCCCAGTTCTACGATCCCACCGCGAAGGATTTCGCCGGGGCGGCCAGGACCTTCACCGATTACTACGCGCGCGGCGGCACGCCCGAGAAGGTGGATACCAGCGCCATCAAGCTGCCCTATGACGCGGTTCTGTTGCCCGATGACGGCATAAGGCTGAAAACCATCGCCTCGCTCGTTTCCTATTACGGGATCGTGCCGGGATCGGTCCGTTTCCTGGGAACCATGCGCTGGGACGGCGCCAATCTGTCCGACGAGCCGGCGTTGCAGGGCGCGTGGTATCCGGCCCTGCCCAAAACCGGCCCCGGCGCGTTCGCCGCCCGCTACGCCAAGGCGTTCGGGCCGTTGCCTGCCGGCTTGGCGGCTTTTGCCGGCAACGCCTATGACGCCACCGCCCTGGCCGCGGTGCTGGCCCGTGAGGGCGAGGGCGATTACCCGCAATCGGCTTTGACCAATCCGGACGGCTTCGCCGGGGTGGACGGCATCTTCCGCCTGTTGCCCAACGGGATCTGCCAGCGCGGTCTGGCGGTGCGGCAGGTGGGTCAGAACGGGTCGACGACGGTCAGTCCCGCGCTTACGTCCTTTCCGGCGCCGCCCGCCGCTGCCACGCCGGCGGTCGATCAGTCTCCCGCGCCGTCCGGCTTTAATCCGCAAGCAGGGTCGCAATCACCGAATTGAGCAGGGCGCGGCCGCGTTTCGTGGCCCGCAGCCGGTCCGGTCCGCTTTCGACGAAACCGCCTTCGACCATCCGGGCCAGACCGGCCGGGTCGATGACCGAATCAGGTGTCCGGCCGCAGGATTCGACGAACGTTTCGGTGTCGATCCCCTCGCTCAGACGCAATCCGGTCATCACCAGTTCGCGGGCGCGATCCTCGCCGCTCAAGGATTCGCGGGCGCGGGTGCCGTGGCCGTCCTTTTCGGCCATCGTCAGCCAGGATTCGGGCGCGCGGTGCTGCCTGATCCGTTCCGCTCCCAGGCGGCCATGGGCGCCCGGGCCGATGCCCAGGTAATCGCCCCCCCGCCAATAGGTCAGATTATGGCGGCAGGCGGCGCCGGGCCGGGCGTGATTGCTGATTTCATAGGCGGGCAGGCCGGCGGCCGCGGTGACTTCGGCGGTGATCTCGAACATCTCGGCCGCCGCATCCTCGTCGGGCAGGATGAAATCGCCCCGCGCATGGGCCGGGGCGAAGGCGGTGCCCGGCTCGATGGTCAATTGGTACAGGGACAGATGCTCGCCGGCCAGGGTCAAAGCGCGTTCCAGTTCCGCCCGCCAGGATTGGGGCGTCTGGCCGGGGCGGGCATAGATCAGATCGAACGAGGTCCGCGGAAAGGTGCGGCCGGCCAGATCGAGGGCGGCCAAGGCCTCGCCCAGATCGTGACGGCGGCCGAGAAAGCGCAGCGCCCCATCCTCCAGGGCCTGAATTCCTAAAGACAGCCGGTTGATGCCGGCGGCGCGCAGGCTTTGGAAGCGATCGGCCTCGACCGAGGAGGGATTGGCCTCCAGCGTTACCTCCAGATTCCCGGCCAGGGGCCAGCGGCCGGCGATTTCATCCAGAAGGGCGGCGACGATAACCGGCGGCATCAAAGACGGGGTGCCCCCGCCGAAAAATACGCTGGTCACCGTCCGCCCGCTGGTCCGCGCGGCGAACCAGCCCAGCTCGGCCACCAGGGCGCGGCGCCAACGATCCGCGTCGATGGTGCCGGCGACATGGCTGTTGAAATCGCAATAGGGACATTTGGACAGGCAGAACGGCCAATGGACGTAAATGCCGAAGCCCGGATTCATCGCGCCTTGCCGGAACAGGCCGCCACCAGCTTGGCGAAGGCGTCGGCGCGGTGGCTGATGGCGTGTTTTGCCTGGGGCTCCATCTCGGCGAAGGTGATGGTGCGGCCCTTGGGACGGAAAATGGGATCGTAACCGAATCCCTTGTCGCCCCGGGGCGGCCAGACGATATCGCCTTCGACCGTGCCTTCGAAAATGTCGCAGGCCCCATCGGGCCGGGCCAGGGCCAGGGCGCAGACGAAACGGGCGTTGGTGTCGCCGCCGCCGGCCCGGCCCATCGCCTGATGCACCTTGTCCATGGCCAGGGCGAAATCGCGGTCCGGTCCCGCCCAGCGCGCCGAATAGATGCCGGGATCGCCGCCCAGAACATCGACCGCCAGACCGGAATCGTCGGCCAGCGCCGGCAGGCCCGACGCGTCGCAGGCGGCGCGGGCCTTCAGCTCGGCATTGGCGGCGAAGGTGGCGCCGGTCTCCTCGGGTTCCGCCAGCCCCAGGGTTCCGGCCGAAACCACGTCGATGCCGAACGGCGCCAGCAGGTCGCCGATTTCCCGGACCTTGCCGGCATTATGGCTGGCGATCACCAGCCGGGTGCCGGGGGAAAGGATGGGACCGGGTTTCATCCGGCCACGGCCTTGCGCTGGATTTCGGCCAGTTCGGTCACGCCCTTTTCCGCCAGACGCAAAAGCTGCTCGAACTGGTCGCGGCTGAAGGGGCGCTCCTCGGCGGTGCCCTGGATTTCGACGATGCCGCCGGTGGCGGTCAGGACGAAATTGGAATCGGCCTGGGCCGAGGAATCCTCGGCATAATCCAGATCGAGCACCGCCGTTTCCTGATACAGGCCGCAGGACACGGCCGCCACCTGATCGGTCAGCGGGACCGCCTTCAGCAATCCCTGGGTCACCAGTTTCTTGAACGCCAGATGCAGCGCCACATAGCCGCCGGTGATCGAGGCGGTGCGGGTGCCGCCATCGGCCTGCAGCACGTCGCAATCGATCTTGATCTGCCGTTCGCCCATGGCGGTCAGATCGGTCACCGAGCGCAGCGAGCGGCCGATCAGCCGCTGGATTTCCTGGGTGCGGCCCGATTGCTTGCCCTTGGCCGCCTCGCGATCGGTGCGATCATGGGTCGAGCGGGGCAGCATCCCGTATTCGGCGGTGACCCAGCCGCGGCCGGTATTGCGCAGAAACGGCGGAACCTTCTCTTCGATCGAGGCGGTGCACAGCACATGGGTATCGCCGAATTTGGCCAGGCACGAGCCTTCGGCATATTTGGCGAAGCCGGGTTCAAGGGTGACGGTGCGGAGCTGGTCGGGCGCGCGGCCGGACGGTCTCATGGCGAAGCCTCGGACAGGAATTGGGAAAGGCGGCACCGTATCCTACCCACCCGCCGCCGTCCAGGCGCTCGTCCCCTTGGAGCGGAGCGACTAGGCCGTTGAGGCCGCCGCAGCGCAAGCGAGGATAGCCCAGGGCGCGGACGCGCCCGCCCGGCTGAGGGAAATATATATAATGCAGGGGGATCGGGTGAACCCGATCCCCCTGCGTACCGGCCCACGTTGACGAGGTCCCATACCCTCACTAGATTCCGACCTCATCGCATCTGGTAACTTGAAATGAGGCCGGATTGGTCCGGCTTTCTTGGATCGGCAGGCAGGGAAACGGTATGCAGCGCGGCAGAACGCCGATGGTCGGCGAACTGAATGAACGCTCGCGGGAGATTTTCCGTCATATCGTCGAGGCTTATGTCGAAACCGGCGAGCCCATCGGCTCGCGCACGTTGTCGCGCCGGCTGATCACCTCGCTGTCGCCGGCGACCATCCGCACCGTCATGGCCGATCTCGAGGATGCCGGGTTGTTGTACGCGCCCCATACCTCGGCCGGTCGCCTGCCCACCCAGGCGGGCATGCGCCTGTTCGTCAACGGTCTGCTGGAATTGGGCGGTTTGGCGGAAGAGGAGCGCGAACGCATCGATGTCCTGTGCCGGACCGCCGGAAAAAGCATGGAGCAGATGCTGTCCGAGGCGATCGGCACCCTGTCCGGCCTGTCGCGGTGCGCCGGCATCGTCGCCGCGCCCAAGGTGCAGCGTTCGCTCAAACATATGGAATTCGTCTCGCTGGGCCTGGGCCGCGCCTTGGTGGTGCTGGTGACCGAGGACGGATTGGTGGAAAACCGCATCCTCGATCTGCCCGATGGCGTCGGCGATCAGGCCCTGGTGGAGGCCTCCAATTACCTGAACGCCCGTTTGCGCGGTCGCGCCCTCGACACCCTGCGCGAAGAGGTGACCGCCGAGCTCGAGGATCAGCGCACCCGCCTCGACGCTCTGACCAAGGCCGTGGTCGAGGCCGGATTGGCGACCTGGGCCGGCGGCGATGATGGATCGGCGCTGATCGTGCGCGGCACGTCGCACCTGCTGGAAGACGTCACCGTTCTGGAAGACCTGGAACGCATCCGTTCCCTGTTCGATGCCCTGGAAACCAGCCAACAATTCCTGCGCCTGCTCGATCTGACCGCCGGCGCCGAGGGCGTGCAGATCTTCATCGGCGCGGAAAACGAGCTGTTCGGCGTCACCGGATGTTCCATGATCGTTTCGCCTTATCGCGATTCGCGGGAACAAATCGTCGGCGCCATCGGCGTGATCGGACCCACGCGGCTCAATTACGCGCGTATCATTCCCATGGTGGATTACACCGCCAAGGTAATCGGCCGTCTGATCGGCTGAGAGTTTGTGAAAGAATGCCCATCCGGCGTGAAATCGACGGAAAAACGCCAATGTTTCCAATGGGCGTTCTTTTGCAAGTTCGATTGATTGACAAGCTCTGACCCCTTAACCCGAGAAGGAAGCGATGACCCAAGACCCCCACAACGACGCCGCTCCCGCCGAGGACACCGCGCTGCCTTCGCAGCCGGCCGCCGACGAGGCGCCCGCCGACCGGGCGGCCGCTCTGGAGGCCGAGGTGGCGCGGTTGAAAAACGACCTGCTTTACGCCAAGGCCGAGGTGGAAAACGTCCGCCGCCGGCTGGAGCAGCAGGCCGAGGATCGCGGCCGCTACGCCGTGGCCCAGTTCGCCAAGGACATACTGACCGTGGCCGACAATCTGCGCCGGGCTCTGGATGCGGTCCCGGAGGCGTCCCGCGACAGCGACGAGGCCGTCGGTTCGCTGACCGTCGGCGTCGAGATGACGGAACGCGAGATGATGACCACGCTCGAACGCTATGGGATCAAACTGGTGGAGGCCGACGGTTGCCGCTTCGATCCCAATTTTCATCAGGCGATGATGGAAATGGAAGATATCACCCAACCGGAGGGCACCGTGGTGATGGTGATGCAGCGTGGCTACACCATCCACGACCGTCTGCTGCGCCCGGCCATGGTGGCGGTTTCCAAGGGCGGCCCCAAGGTGCCTCCCGGCGAGCAGGTGGATACGTCGGCGTGATTTGAGCGGCACGGGGGCTTCGGCCCCCGTTTTCCGCTTGTCCGCGAACTACATCCCCAGAACGTCGCGCATGGAATACATGCCCGGCGGCCGTCCGGCGGCCCAGCGCGCGGCCCGGACGGCGCCGCTCGCGAATACCGCCCGGCTGGAGGCGCGGTGGCTGAGTTCGATCCGTTCGCCGTCGCCGGCAAAGACGATGGTGTGATCGCCGACCACGTCGCCGCCGCGCAGGGTGGCGAAACCGATTTCGCCGCGGGGCCGCGCGCCCACCTGGCCGTCGCGCGCCTTGCACCAGACTTCGTCCAGGGCCACCTTGCGTCCGCGGGCGCAAGCGCGGCCCAGGCCCAAGGCCGTCCCCGATGGGGAATCCACCTTGTGGCGGTGGTGCATCTCGACGATTTCGATATCGTAACTGTCGTCCAGAACCGCGGCGGCCTGCTCGGCCAGCAACATCAGCAGATTGACGCCGACCGAGAAATTGGGGGCGCAGACGATGGCGGTGCGCGCCGCCGCATCGCGTATCGCGGCCTCGTCCTCCGGCGACAGGCCGGTGGTTCCCAGCACCAACGCGGTGCGGGCTTCGGCGGCGAAACCGGCGTGCTCGACGCTGGCCGCGGGCGTGGTGAAATCAATCACCGCATCCGATACCTCGAACAGGCGCAGGGTATCGGTATCGATCACGCGGCCCGTTTGCCGCCGGCCCAGAAATTCGCCGACATCGCGTCCGACCGCGTCCGAGCCGGCCCGTTCGGTGGCGCCGGCGAGATCGACGCCGTCCGTATCCAGCACGGCGCCGACCAGCATGCGCCCCATACGGCCGGCGCAGCCGACGATCCCGATCTTCATCATGCTCTCCTGCCAGTCCCTACTCGGTCAAATCCTGCCACAATTCCTTGACCTTGGCGAAAAAGCCGTGGGATTCGGGGGAATGGCGGCTGGGTTCGCCCTCGCCCTCGGCCTCGAATTCCTTCAGCAATTCGATCTGGCGCTTGGTCAGACGGACCGGGGTTTCGACCGTGGCCTGGATGAACATGTCGCCCCGGGCCGGGCTGCGCAGGACGCTCATGCCCTTGGCGCGCAGGCGGAACTGGTTGCCGGTCTGGGTGCCGGCGGGAATGTTGACCTTGGCGCGGGTGCCGTCGATGGTGGGAACCTCGATGGTGCCCCCCAGGGTCGCCGTGGTCATGGGGATCGGCACCCGGCAAAAGATGTTGGCGCCGTCGCGCTGGAACAGGCGGTGGGGCGCCACCGTCAGAAAGATGTACAGATCGCCGGCCGGGGCGCCGCGCATGCCGGCCTCTCCTTCGCCGGCCAGACGGATGCGGGTGCCGTCCTCGACCCCGGCGGGGATGTTGACCTGCAGGGTCTTGTCCTTGTGAACCCGGCCCGACCCGCCGCAGGATTTGCAGGGGTCCTTGATCACGCGGCCCATGCCTTGGCAGGTGGGGCAGGTGCGTTCGATGGTGAAGAATCCCTGCTGGGCGCGGACCTTTCCGGCGCCGCGGCAGGTGGAACAGGTGACGGGCTGGCCGCCGCCGGCGCTGCCGGTGCCGTTGCAGGATTCGCACGCGGCCGAGGTCGGCACGGTGACGGTCTGAGTCTTGCCGCGAAAGGCGTCTTCCAGGCTGATTTCGACATTGAAGCGCAGGTCGGCGCCCTGGCCCGACGCGGGACCGCGGCGACCGCCCATGAATTCGCCGAACATCTCCTCGAACAGGTCGGAGAATCCGCCGGCGCCCCCCTGGCCGAAATGGAAATCGAAACCGCCGGCGCCGGCGCCGGCGCGGCCGTCAAAGGCGGCGTGGCCGAAACGGTCATAGGCGGCCCGCTTCTGCTCGTCCTTGAGAACGTCGTAGGCTTCGTTGAGTTCCTTGAAGTTTTCGGCGGCGGACGGATCGTCGGGATTGCGGTCCGGGTGATATTGCATGGCCAGCTTGCGGTAGGCCTTTTTCAGGTCCTCGGCCGACGCCGTTTTCGGCATCCCCAGAACCTCGTAATAGTCACGCTTGCTCATGCCGCCCCGTTCACAGACATCGGTTCATCGTTAAACCACAGCGCATTGGCACTGACATGGCGCCGCCCCGGAACCCACGGGTCCGGGGCGGGTTTACCATACGGGCTTCGATGACGGAGCCCTTATTTGTTCTTGTCCACTTCCTCGAAATCGGCATCAACCACCTTGTCGTCGCCATGGGCGGCTTCGTCCGGGGCGGCGCCGGCGGCCGGTCCGGCCGATTCCTGGGCCTTGTACATGATCTCGCCCAGCTTCATCGCCGTCTGGGTCAAGGTCTCGGTCTTGGCCTTGATGGCCTCGGCATCCCCGGAATCGAGGACATCCTTCAGGGCCCGGATCTCGCCTTCGACCTGGGTCTTGAGCTCGGCGGGGATCTTGTCGGCATTCTCCGACAAGGTCCGTTCGGTGGAATGGATCAGGCTGTCGGCATGGTTGCGGGCCTCGATGGCCGCCTTGCGCTTGTGATCCTCGGCGGCATGGGCCTCGGCCTCGCGGACCATGCGTTCGATATCCGTATCCGACAGACCGCCCGACGCCTGGATGCGGATCGCCTGTTCCTTGCCGGTGGCCTTGTCCTTGGCCTGGACGTTGACGAGACCGTTGGCGTCGATGTCGAAGGTGACCTCGACCTGGGGCACGCCGCGCGGCGCCGACGGAATGCCCACCAGATCGAACTGGCCCAACAGCTTGTTGTCGGCCGCCATTTCCCGTTCGCCCTGGAACACCCGGATGGTCACGGCGGTCTGGTTGTCCTCGGCGGTCGAGAACACCTGGCTCTTGCGGGTGGGAATGGTGGTGTTGCGGTCGATCAGCCGGGTGAACACCCCGCCCAGGGTCTCGATGCCGAGCGACAGCGGGGTGACGTCCAGCAGCAGGACATCCTTGACCTCGCCCTTCAGCACGCCGCCCTGGATGGCGGCGCCGACGGCGACCACCTCGTCGGGATTGACGCCCTTATGGGGCTCGCGACCGAAGAATTCCTTCACCGTTTCCTGAATCTTGGGCATGCGGGTCTGACCGCCGACCAGGATCACCTCGTCGATCTCGCTGGCCTTGAGGCCGGCATCGCGCAAAGCCGCCTTGCAGGGTTCCACCGTGCGCGCGACCAGATCCTCGACCAGAGCTTCCAGCTTGGCGCGGGTCAGCTTGATGTTGAGATGCTTCGGTCCCGACTGATCGGCGGTGATGAAGGGCAGGTTGACCTCGGTCTGCATCGACGAGGATAGCTCGATCTTGGCCTTTTCGGCGGCCTCTTTCAGGCGCTGCAAGGCGAGACGGTCGGCCTTGAGGTCGATGCCCTGCTCTTTTTTGAACTCGTCGGCGAGATATTCGATGATGCGGGCGTCGAAATCCTCGCCGCCCAGGAAGGTGTCGCCGTTGGTGGACTTGACCTCGAACACGCCGTCGCCGATCTCCAGCACGGAAATGTCGAAGGTGCCGCCGCCCAGATCGTAGACGGCGATGGTGCCGGCGCCCTTCTTCTCCAGGCCATAGGCCAGGGCGGCCGCGGTCGGCTCGTTGATGATGCGCAGCACTTCCAGGCCGGCGATCTTGCCGGCGTCCTTGGTGGCCTGGCGCTGGGCGTCGTTGAAGTAGGCCGGCACGGTGATGACCGCCTGGGTGACACCTTCGCCGAGATAGGCTTCGGCGGTTTCCTTCATCTTCATCAGGATGAAGGCGGACACTTCGCTGGGGCTGTACTTCTTGCCGCTGGCTTCGACCCAGGCGTCGCCGTTATCGCCGGCGACGATGTGATAGGGAACCAGACCCATATCCTTCTTGGTGATCGGGTCCTCGAAGCGCCGGCCGATCAGACGCTTGATGGCGAACAGGGTGTTGGACGGGTTGGTCACCGCCTGGCGCTTGGCCGGCTGGCCCACCAGCCGCTCGCCGGAATCGGCGAAAGCCGTCATCGAGGGCGTAGTCCGCATGCCCTCGGCGTTTTCGATGACGCGGGCGCTTTTGCCCTCCATCACGGCGACGCACGAATTGGTCGTGCCCAAATCGATGCCGATGACTTTGCTCATGTCGTCCTCTTGGTTTGGGCGGGTCCAGCGGCCCTCGGTGGAGCAGCCGCCCCGGGACCCCCTGATGTCTCGATCCGGCGCGACGGTATCCCGTCACACCGGCGTTATATAGGGAGTGTCCGAAGACGCGCAACAGCGGGGCGGACGCCGATGCCCGCAGTTTTCTATGATGGCCCCATGATCGTTTCCGCCAGCTACCGCACCGACATCCCCGCCTTTTACGGCCAATGGTTCGCCCGGCGCTTCCGCGAAGGCTTCGCCCGGGTCGCCAACCCTTACGGCGGGCCGCCGGCCACCGTGCCGTTACGGGATGGCAATGACGGCTTCGTCTTCTGGACCCGCAATGCCCAGCCCTTTCTGCCGATGCTGGCCGAGGTGCGGGCGGCGGGTCTGCCCTTCGTCGTTCAATATACCGTCACCGGCCTGCCGCGGGCCTTGGAGCGCTCGGTGACCGGCCCGACCCAGGCGGTTGAAACCATCCGCCGGCTGGCCGGGGAATACGGCCCGCATACGGTGGTCTGGCGGTTCGATCCCATCCTTTTCACCTCGCTGACTCCGCCCGACCATCTGGCGGATACCTTCGCCCGTCTGGCCGACGGGCTGGCCGGACTGGTGGACGAGGCGGTGATCAGCTTCGCCAATCCCTATCGCAAGACCGTCCGCAATCTCGATGCCGCCGCCGCCACCCACGATTTTTCGTGGTGGGACCCGCCGGCCGGCGAAAAGCGCGCCCTGGCCGGCCGTCTGGGGGTTCTGGCCGGCGAGCGGGGCATGGCGTTGACCCTGTGTTCCCAGGCCGATCTGGTGGGCCCAAGCACCCGGCCGGCGGCCTGCGTCGATGCCGGGCGACTGGAGCGGGTGGCGGCCGATTGGGGGATGGCGCGGATCATCGCCGCCCGGATCAAAGGCAACCGCCCCGATTGCCGCTGCCACGAAAGCCGCGATATCGGCGCCTACGACACCTGTCCCCATGGCTGCGTCTATTGCTATGCGGTGGGATCGCGGGACGCGGCCGCCGCGCGCCATGCCGCCCACGATCCCACCGCCGCCTTTCTCGGTGCCGGGCCACCCCCATCCCATTGTCCTGATGACGCCGGCCCGTTACCGGGGCATGATCGCCCTGTTGGGCAAAGCTAAGCGATCCCTATGAAACCGGCCGATATCGAAGATTTCTACGCCCGCTTTTCCCGGGCCGATCCGCATCCCAAGGGCGAGCTGAATTACGTCAATCCCTATACCCTGCTGGTGGCGGTGGTCCTTTCGGCCCAGGCTACCGATGTCGGCGTCAACAAGGCGACCGGACCCCTGTTCGCCCGCGTCACCACGCCCGAACAGATGGTGACGCTGGGCGAGGACGCGCTCAGGGACGCCATCCGCACCATCGGCCTGTTCAAGACCAAGGCCAAGAACGTCATCGCCTTGTCGCGTCTGTTGATCGAACGCCATGGCGGCCAGGTGCCGGCGGACCGCGAAGCGCTGGAGGCTTTGCCCGGCGTCGGCCGCAAGACCGCCAACGTGGTGCTGAACATCGCCTTCGGTCAGCCGACCATCGCCGTCGATACCCATTTGTTCCGGGTTGCCAACCGTACCGGTCTGGCGCCGGGCGCGACGCCGCTGGCGGTGGAACAGGGTCTGTTGGCGGCGACGCCCGATCACTGGCGCCAGCACGCCCACCATTGGCTGATTTTGCATGGGCGCTATGTCTGCAAGGCGCGAAAACCGGACTGTCCCCGGTGTATCGTGCGCGATCTCTGCGCCTATCCCGACAAAACCCCCGCCAGAGCGGGATGAAACGAAGTTCAATCACGCTCTTATACGAGCATTGAGCGAGTGGCCAAGCGGCCGGACGGCCGCGCCCGGCGAGGGCGAACTTATACGAGCATTGAGCGAGTGGCCAAGCGGCCGGACGGCCGCGCCCGGCGAGGGTGAAACTAAAACGTAAAGGAGAGCCGATATGACAACCATACTCGATGATCGGGCGCTTGATCTGTTGTTTCGCGAGGCGCGCAGCCATTTCAGTTGGACCCCCAAGCCGGTGCCCGACGCGCTGCTTCACCGTGCCTGGGAGCTGACCCGGATGGGGCCGACCTCGGCCAATTGTCAGCCGGTGCGGATCGTTTTCGCCAAAAGCCAGGCGGCGAAGGACAAGCTGCGCCCGGCCCTGATCGACGGCAATGTCGACAAGACCATGTCGGCGCCGGTCACCGCCATCGTCGCTCACGATCTCGATTTCTATGAAGACCTGCCGCGCCTGTTTCCCCATACCGACGCGCGGTCCTGGTTCGTCGGCAACGAATCCCTGATCGAAAGCACCGCCTTCCGCAACGGCACGCTCCAGGGCGGTTACTTCATCCTCGCCTGCCGGGCGCTGGGACTGGATTGCGGGCCGATGAGCGGGTTCGACAACGCCAAGGTCGATGCCGCCTTTTTCGCCGGCACCCGCATCCGTTCCAATTTCCTGCTCAATATCGGCTATGGCGACGCGTCCGTCCTGTTCCCCCGCGGCCCGCGTCCCGACTTTTCCGAAAGCTGCCGGATCGACTGATCGCCGAAGCGGGCTCCGGTTACGGACCGCCGGGCCCCTTTCCGGCCATGTTCACCAGATCGTTCAGGCAGGCGTCGGCGGCGATGGGCCGGGCGCTGCGCACCGTGTAGGCGTCGACGGTGCGGCCGGTCGGGTGGTCGTAAAGGAACAGGTCGAGGGTGCAGGCGTGACCGCGATATTCCCAGATTTCGGCGGGGGCGTCGCGGCGGCGAAAATTGGGATTTCCCAACAAAGCGCGAACCTGCGCCGTGTTCATCCCCTTGAGCCGGGACGGGCCGCCGGCGACCTCGGAGCGTTTTTGGGAGGGCGGCAGCATCGGATTGACACCCGACCGGGCGGCGTGTGCGGGCGGCGATACAACGGCCGGTTCCGGCGGCGCGGCGCAGGCGGCAAGGCCCAGAATGGCGGTAAGAATGATCGGTGAGCGTAAGGACCTGAGGCCCCTCATGAAAACGTCCCCTGTTTACGAAGTCGGCAATCGTGGCGGGATCGGGCCCTGTCGGCCGGGTTGGCCGAAATTATAACGGTTCGTCATGAGGCTGCAATATTCGCAGCAAGTGGAGCATGAAGGCCGTGGCGATCACCGGCCCCGCCAGATTGAGGACGGGCACGCTGAAGACGACATAGATGATCGCGCCGGCCACCCACCACCGGCCGCGATGGGCGCGAAACAGGCGTCGGGCCTCCTCCGGCGCCATCCGGCGAAACGCTACGACTTCAAAATATTCACGACCGAGCAGGTAACCGTTGACCAGAACGGCGACCGGGATGGTGAGCCCGCTCACCATGAACATCACGTAGAAGGGCAGCGAAATCAGATTGACCACCACCGTCGCCGCCAGGAAGCGCAGGCTGACGACCAGCAATTCCGTCCACCCTTGAGGCCGGGCCGGGCCGTCGCCGGGATAGTGAAGCCGGTCCACCGCCTCGGCCACCGTTTCCAGGCGGACGCTCGCCACCGAGGTCGCCAGGGCCGGGAAAAAGGGCAGGGGCAGCAGCAGGGCCAGCAGGGTGACGACCACATCGCTGGCGGTGTTGGCCCAGGCGGCCTGGAACCAATGGACATGGGATACCGCCCACCAGGCCAAAGCCACCAGCGCCACATAGGCCGCCGCCGCGCCGAAAATGCCGAACAGCACCACGCCCCGCAGGCGCGGATCGGACAATTGGGCGAAGGCTTTGAACAGGGCTTTGATCATGGCGGCGCCATTGAAGCACGCTCCGCGCGCCGGGCAAAGGGGCGCGTCTCTTCCACCGACACAGTTTAACATTGTGCGGCAGGGCATGGCCGCTATACTCCCGCCGCGATGTCTGCCCGGGTCGAAGCCGCCGGGACACACGTTTGACGAGATGCATCCGGTCAAGGTCATGAACGAACCACGCTACCACGTCGCCGGCATCGGCAACGCGATCGTCGATGTGATGGTCCATGCCGACGATTCCCTGCTGGCCGATCTGGGCGTCGTCAAAGGGGTGATGACCCTGATCGACGCCGGCGAGGCCGACCGCATTTATCGTCGTTTGCCGCCCGCCATCGAATGTTCCGGCGGATCGGCGGCCAATACGGTGGTCGGCGTGGCCCAGTTGGGGCGGCGTGCCGCCTATCTCGGCAAGGTGTGCGACGACCAGTTGGGGGGCGTGTTCCGCCACGACATCCGTAATTCCGGCGTCGCCTTCGAAACGCCCGCCGCCTTGTCCGGCCCGCCGACGGCGCGCTGCTTCGTTCTGGTCACGCCCGACGCCCAGCGGACCATGCTGACCTATCTTGGCGCCTGCGTCGAATTCGGGCCCGACGACGTGGACGACGAGATCGTCGCCCAGTCGGCCATCACCTATCTCGAAGGCTATCTGTACGATCCGCCCCTGGCCCAGCGCGCCTTTCTCAAGGCCGCGGCCGCCGCCCATCAGGCCGGGCGGCTGGTGGCGCTGTCCCTGTCCGATCCGTTCTGCGTCGATCGCCATCGCGAGGCGTTCCTTGAATTGGTGCAAGGTCACGTCGATATCCTGTTCGCCAACGAGGCGGAATTGACCGCGCTCTACCGCACCGCCGATTTCGATTCCGCCCTCGGCGCCGTGCGCGATCATTGCCGGGTCGCCGCCATCACCCGCGGCGATCGCGGCTCGGTGGTGGTGGCCGGCTCGCAAACGGTGGCGGTGGCCGCCGACCCGGACGCGGTGGTGGTGGACACCACCGGCGCCGGCGATCTTTACGCCGCCGGCTTTCTGGCCGGGCTGGCCGGCGATCTGGGTCCGGCCGAATGCGCCCTGATGGGGGGCATCGCCGCGACCGAGGTGATCTCCCATATGGGAGCGCGACCGGAACGCCCGCTTCTCGATCTCGTCCGCGACATGCTGGGCGTTTCCTGAAATCTTTCGACCTCGAACTGAATTGAGTCATGGAACTTCGTAACATCGCCATCATCGCCCACGTCGACCACGGCAAGACCACCCTGGTCGATGCCATGCTCCGGCAGTCGGGAACCTTCCGGGAAAACCAGCAGGTCGCTGAGCGGGTCATGGATTCCAACGACCTGGAACGGGAACGGGGCATCACCATTCTCGCCAAATGCACCTCGGTCGATTGGAAAGGCGTGCGCCTGAATATCGTCGATACGCCCGGCCACGCCGATTTTGGCGGCGAAGTCGAACGGATCCTGTCGATGGTGGACGGTGTGGTGGTGCTGGTGGACGCGGCCGAGGGGCCGATGCCGCAGACCAAATTCGTCACCGGCAAGGCGCTGTCCCTGGGTTTGCGCCCCATCGTCGTCATCAACAAGGTCGATCGCGGCGACGCCCGTCCCCACCAGGTCCACGACGAGGTGTTCGACCTGTTCGCGGCGCTGGATGCCGATGACGACCAGCTGGATTTCCCCACCTTGTTCGCGGTCGGCCGCGACGGCTGGGCCGACACCTCGCTGGAAGGGCCCAGGCAGGATCTGTCGGCGCTGTTCGACCTGATCCTGGAGCACGTTCCGGCTCCGAAAGGAGATGCCGACGCCCCGTTCTCGATGCTGGCCACCACCCTGGAGGCCGATCCCTATCTGGGCCGTCTGCTCACGGGGCGCATCCATACGGGAACGGTGCGCACCAACATGGCGGTCAAGGGCCTGTCCCGTGACGGTCAGCTGCTGGAACAGTTCCGGGTATCCAAGATCCTGGCCTTTCGCGGCATCGAGCGGGTGCCGCTGGAAAGCGCCGAGGCGGGCGACATCGTCGCGTTGGCCGGCATGACCAAGCCCACCGTGGCCGACACCATTTGCGCGCCCGAAGTGACCGAGGCCCTGAAGGCCCAGCCCATCGATCCGCCCACCCTGGCGATGATTTTCGCGGTCAACGATTCGCCGCTGGCCGGGACCGAGGGCGACAAGGTCACCAGCCGCGTCATCGGCGCCCGCCTGATGCGTGAAGCCGAATCCAATGTCGCCATTCGTATCCGCGAGACCGAAAGCAAGGATGCGTTCGAGGTGGCGGGCCGCGGCGAATTGCAGCTGGGCGTGCTGATCGAGAACATGCGGCGCGAAGGTTTCGAATTGTCGGTGTCGCGGCCCCAGGTGCTGTTCAAGACGGCTGAGGACGGCCAGCGGATGGAGCCGATCGAAGAGGTCTTCGTCGATGTGGACGAGGAATATTCGGGGACGGTGGTCGAGAAGATGACCCTGCGCAAGGCGGAATTGACCGGCATGCGTCCATCGGGCGGCGGCAAGACCCGCATCACTTTTCTGGCGCCGTCGCGCGGCCTGATCGGTTATCACGGCGAATTCCTCACCGATACCCGCGGCACCGGGCTGATGAACCGCATCTTCCACGGCTATGCGCCGTTCAAGGGCGCCATCGAGGGCCGGCGCAACGGCGTGCTGATTTCCAACAGCGCCGGCGAGGCGGTGGCCTATGCCCTGTGGAATCTCGAAGATCGCGGGCCGATGTTCATTCCGTCCGGGGTCAAGGTCTATGAAGGCATGATCATCGGCGAGCATAGCCGCGGCAACGATCTCGAGGTCAATCCGCTGAAGGCCAAGCAGCTCACCAATATCCGCGCCGCCGGCAAGGACGAGGCGGTGCGCCTGACGCCGCCCCGGCGCATGAGCCTGGAGCAGGCCATCGCCTATGTCCAGGATGACGAACTGGTCGAGGTAACGCCGAAATCGATCCGGCTGCGCAAATCGGTTCTGGACCCCAACGAACGCAAAAAGGCGGAACGGGCCCGCAAGAACGAGTCGTGATGACGGGGGCGGCGCCCAGGGGATGGCGGACCTATCTGGACCGCCGGGTTCTCGCCGTCGCCGCCCTCGGTTTTTCCAGCGGATTGCCGCTGCTGCTGACCTTTTCCACCCTGTCGGCCTGGCTCACCATCCAGGGGCTGAGCCGTACCGCCATCGGCCTGTTCGCCCTGGTGGGGCTGCCCTATTCGCTTAAATTCGTCTGGTCGCCCCTGATCGACCGCCTGCATCTGCCGGTGATCACGCAGCGCCTGGGACGGCGGCGGAGCTGGGGGGTGACCATCCAGATCCTGCTGATCGGCGCCATCCTGGCGCTGGGCTCGTGCGATCCGGTGAAGGATATCGGCGCCACCGCCATCCTGGCGCTGACGGTGGCGTTCCTGTCAGCCAGCCAGGATATCGTCATCGACGCCTATCGGGTGGAAATCCTGACCTCGGATTTGCAGGGGCCGGGAGCCGGCGCGGTGCAGACCGGCTATCGCATCGCCATGTTGGCGTCGGGGGCGGGGGCGATGTTTATCGCCTCGGCCGTCAGCTGGTTCGCGGCCTACGCCACCATGGCCGGCCTGCTGGTGGTGGGCATGGCGGTATTCCTGCTGCGGCCCGAGCCCGTCGCCGCCACCAGCGCGGCGACGGCCGAGCGCGAGGGCCGGGCCCGGCAATTTCTGGAAAGCCGCCCCCATCTCACCGGGCGGCGGGCGGAAATCCTGGCCTGGCTTTACGGCGCGGTGGTTTGTCCTTTCGCCGATTTCATGGCCAGACGGCGCTGGGCGCTGATCCTGACCTTCATCATCGGCTATAAGGTCGGCGAGGCGATGGCCGGCAGCATGGCCAATCCCCTTTACATCGATCTCGGCTTCAGCCTCGATCAGATCGCCACCGTCAGCAAGGTGTTCGGTTTCGGCGCCACCGTGGCCGGCGGCCTTATCGGCGGGGCCCTGGTCAATCGGTTGGGCGACATCCGGGCCCTGCTGCTGTTCGGCCTTCTGCAATCGGCGGGCAATCTTTTCTATGTGGTTCAGGCGGTGGCCGGCCACGACATCCGCGCCCTGGCCCTGTGCGTCTTCGCCGAAAACATCACCGGCGGCATGGCCGGTTCGGCGCTGGTCGCCTATCTGTCCAACCTGTGCAATGTCCGTTATACGGCGACCCAATACGCCCTGTTATCGTCGGTGGCCGCCCTGGGGCGCACCCTGTTCGCCTCGGTGGGCGGGGCACTGGCCGATGCCATGGGCTGGGTCGATTTCTTTTTCCTGACCACCGTCGTCACCCTGCCGGCCCTGATTCTGCTGCGCTATATCACCCGCGCCGACCCGGCGGCGGGCGAAATCGGTGCGGGCGCGTAGAATCCCAGGTAGCATGTCCCGACAATCATCGGGGCAGGCACCATGCGGATCGGCGTACCCACCGAAATCAAAACCCACGAATATCGTGTCGGGCTGACGCCGTCGGGGGTGCGTGAACTCACCCATCGCGGCCATACGGTCCTGATCCAGGCCGGGGCCGGGGCCGGGATCGGCGCCGATGACGATTCCTATGGCCGGGCCGGCGCCACCATCGTCGATCGCGCGGCCGAGGTCTGGGCGGCCGATCTGGTGGTCAAGGTCAAGGAACCGCAGCCGGTCGAATTTCCACTGTTGCGTCCCGGTCAGGTGCTGTTCGCCTATCTCCACCTGGCGCCCGATCCGGTTCAGACCCGGGCCCTGCTGGATTCGGGTTGCACCGCCATCGCCTACGAAACGGTCGCCGGACCCCACGGAAAATTGCCGCTGTTGGCGCCGATGTCGGAAGTGGCGGGACGGATGGCGGCGCAGGTGGGCGCCCATTGCCTGGAAAAGGAACAAGGCGGCGCCGGCATATTGCTGGGGGGCGTGCCCGGGGTGACGCCGGGCCGGGTCACCGTGCTGGGCGGCGGCGTGGTGGGAACCAACGCCGCGCGCATGGCGCTGGGTCTGGGCGCTGCGGTCACGGTGCTGGACAAGTCGCCGGCCCGTCTCGCCGCCCTCGACGATCGGTTCGGCGGCCGGCTCGGAACCGTTCATTCCAATATCGATACGATAGAGGCCCATGTGCGCGAAGCCGATCTGGTGATCGGTGCGGTTCTCATACCCGGCGCCGCCGCCCCCAAGCTGGTGGGGCGCGATCTGGTGGCGTCCATGCGACGGGGATCGGTGCTGGTGGATGTGGCCATCGACCAGGGCGGCTGTTTCGAGACGTCGCGGCCCACCAGCCATGCCGAACCGACTTATACGGTGGACGGTGTGGTCCATTATTGCGTGACCAACATGCCGGGCGCGGTGGCCCGGACCTCGGCCCATGCGCTGGCCAACGCCACATTGCCCTATGTGCTGGCCCTGGCCGACCGGGGATGGGCGGCGGCTTTGACCGAGGATGGCGGATTTCGGGCCGGTCTCAACATTCATCGGGGCCAGGTGACCCATGCGGCGGTGGCCCGCGATCTCGGCATGGATTTCGTTCCGGCCGATCGCCTGATCGGCGGGGCGTCGTGATGGATGGGACAAGGCCGAAGGCCGGCATCCATCCCCCCGATGGTATCGATGTCATCGCCCTCGCGGGGACCGATCCCGATCAGCCGTCGATGAGCGGCTCGCCGCCCTCGAAACTGGACAGGTCGTGCTTGGGACGTTTGTCTTCGATCGCCTGGCCGGTGACCAGGAAATAGGTCATTTCCGCGATATTGGTGGCGTGATCGCCGATCCGTTCGATGTTCTTGGCGATGAACATCAGATGGGAACAGGCGGTGATGGTGCGCGGATCTTCCATCATATAGGTGAGGATTTCCCGGAACAGGCTGGAATAAAGGTCGTCGACCTCGCGGTCGCGATCCCGGACCGCCAAGGCGCTCTCGGCATCGTGGTTGAGGTAACTGTCCAGGCTTTTGCGCAATTGCTCATCGACGACCCGGCCCAACCGCACCAGCGTGCCCGTCAGGGCCACCGGCGCCATTTGGTTGAGCACCAGGGTCCGCTTGGCACAATTGGCCGCATGGTCGCCGATGCGTTCGATGTCGCCCGCGACCTTCAGGCCGGTGATCACCAGACGCAGATCGTTGGCGACGGGCGCGCGTAACGCCAGAAGCCGCACCGATTGTTCGTTGACGAAATGTTCGCAGCGGTCGATCTGCTCGTCGCCGCTGACCACACGAGCGGCCAGTTCGCTGTCGCGTTCGGCCAGGGCCTTCATCGCCCCGGTCAGTTGGGATTCGGCCATCCCGCCCATGCGGGATAGGGTATCGTCGAGTTTCTTCAGCTCGTCGTCATAGAGTTTGAAGATATGCTGGTCGGCCATAGTCCTGGAACCTCCGCCTCTTGCTCAACTAACGAGAGCGCGATCCAATGCCATCGCGCTCCAAGGCCGCCAACCGGGTGGAAGCGCGTCATCATCGGTCTGGACAAGTGAAAAATCAAATAAGCTGACAAATTTTCCGACACGCCGATGCTAACCCGATCTATTCACGGTTCCGGCGGGCGCTGGCTTGGTCTTTGATCCGCCTGGGCTTTTTGCGGCCTGGCCAATACTCCAGTATTGGCGGCGTCCGCGAAAAATCCCATCCAAATCAAACCCCTGCGCCATCACCTCGCGGCCCCATGAATAGATCGGGCTAAAGAGCGCGATCGAGCGCCGAATTGTGACGATCAGGTTTCATCACCGGATGCCGCCGGCAGAAAAACGGTGAACACCGACCCGCGGCCCATGGTGGAATCGATCACCAGGGCGCCGCGATGGCGATTGACGATGTGCTTGACGATGGCCAGACCCAGGCCGGTGCCGCCCAGGGTGCGCGACCGGGCGGTGTCGACCCGGTAGAATCGCTCGGTCAGGCGCGGCAGATGTTCGCGGGCGATGCCCTCGCCCTGGTCAGCCACCGAAATGGCCACGGCCCCGCCGGCCGTCAGGTGGGCGGCCGCCGTGGGAAGGGGCCGGCCGGCCGGTCGCAGGGTCACCTCGACAGGGGTCCCTTCGCGGCCGTACTTGATGGCGTTTTCCAGCAGGTTCTGCACCAGCTGGGTCAATTCGTCCGCCTGACCGGGGACAGTGGGCGTGGCGGCGTCGATCCGGGCGACCAGGGTCATGCGCTTGGCGGCGGCCAGGGGCTGCATCGCCTCGATCGCCCGTTCGGCGATATGGGCCAGCGCCACCCGGTCGGACGGCGGCGAATGTTCGTTCAGTTCGATCCGGGACAAGGACAGAAGATCGTTGATCAGCCGGGCCATGCGCGTTCCCTGCTCGTGCATGATGCCGAGAAAGCGGTCGCGGGCTTCCGCGTCGTCGCTGGCCGCGCCCTTCAGGGTTTCGATGAAACCCAGCAGGGTGGAAAGCGGCGTGCGCAGTTCGTGGCTGGCATTGGCGACGAAATCGGCGCGCATCTGTTCGATCCGCCGCACGGTGGTGATGTCGTGCAAAGCCAGGATGGCGGTCGAACCGTCGGCGCCGGCACCAAGACGTTCCACACGCGCAATGAAAACCCTTTCCACCGGTACCGGCAAAGTGAATTCCACTTCCTGCCCCGGCGCGCCCCCCAGAACCGCGTCGGCCGCCTCCAGCACCGCCGGCGTGCGCAATACCACCGCCAGATCGCGTCCGCTGATGTCGCGGCCAAAGGCCGCGCGCGCCGCCTCGTTGATGCGGGTCACCCGGCGACCGTCGGCCATCAGCACCAGGGGATCGGGCAGACGGTCGAACAGGGTTTCGTGCCAGCGGGCGGCTTTGGCCAGTTCGCTTTGCTTGCTCTGCCAGGTTCGTCGCAATTGCGCGATGGCGGCGATCATGTCCACCACCAGACGTTCGTGGCGGGGCCGGGGCGGTTCGGCATCCACGCCCTGGGCCAGGGACCGCATCCAGCGGGTCATCGCCGCCAGATCGCCGAGATGGGGATGGATCAGAAAAGCCGTGGTCGCGGCGATGACCCCATAGGCGGCCAAAGCCGCCAGCGGGCTCAGCGCCGTCACGCCGACCAGGACGATCAGGGTGGCGGCGGACGGCGCGGTGACGGCCAGCATCGTGGCCATCAGCCGCTGCGGGGGCACGGCCCGGCGTTCCATTTCCTTATTCTCCGCCCACCGTGTCGTAACAGGCCAGCACCGCCATGTTGACGATGTCGTTGACCGTGGCGTCCATGGCCGTGATCTGGATCGGTTTGGCCAGCCCCATCAACAGTGGCCCGATGACGGTGCCGCCGCCCAGTTTGCGCATCAGTTTCCATCCGATATTGGCGGCGTGGAGATCGGGCATCACCAGCACGTTGGCCGGCCCCGACAGGCGGCAGAAGGGGTAATGGGCCAGCAAATCGGCGTCCAGCGCGACGTCGGCGGCCATTTCCCCGTCGAATTCGAAATCGACGTTCCGCGCTTCGAGGATGGCCACCGCTTCGCGCAATCGTTCGCAGGCCTGGGACGGCGGGTTGCCGAAGGTCGAAAAACCCAGCAGCGCCACTCGCGGCTCGTGGCCCATCCGCCGGGCCTTGGCGGCGCTCAAACTGGCGATGTCGGCCAATTGTTCCGGCGACGGGCTTTCATTGACGGAGGTGTCGGCCAGAAACACGGTGCGCCCCCGCGCCACCAGCAGGGTCAGGCCGAAAGCCAGGTGACCGGGCACGGGATCGATCACCCGGGTGATCTCGTCGAACGCCTGGCGGTAGGTGCGGGTCAGACCGGTGACCATGGCGTCGGCGGCGCCATCGGTGACCATCAGTGCGCCCCAGATATTGCGTTCCTGATTGACCAGACGCTGGACGTCGCGCACCAGCAGGCCCCGCCGCTGCAGCCGGCGGTACAGGATGTCGGTATAGCGGTCGCGTTTGTCCGACAGTCTGGCGTTGACGATTTCCAATGTTTCCGCGCCGGGCAGATGCAAAGCGGCGATGGTGTCGTTGATGCGCTGCTCGCGGCCGATCAGGATCGGCGTGCCGTACCCGGCATTGCGGAAGGCCAGCGCCGCCCGAATCGATTTCTCCTCCTCGCCCTCGGCGAACACCACCCGGCGCGGATTGGCCCGCACCGTCTCGGCGATGGCCTGAAGACTGGCGGCGGTGGGGTCCAGGCGCGCCGACAATTGCCGGCGATAGGACTCCAGATCGGCGATGGGCCGGCGCGCCACGCCGCTATTCATCGCCGCCTGGGCGACGGCCGGCGGAATCGCCGCGATCAGCCGGGGATCGAACGGAACCGGAATGATATAGTCGGCGCCGTAACGCAAACGCCGTCCGGCATAGGCGGCATCGACTTCGTCGGGGACGTCCTCGCGGGCCAGCCGGGCCAAAGCGTGGGCGGCGGCGATCTTCATGGCATCGTTGATGGTGCGCGCCCGCACATCCAGCGCCCCGCGAAAGATGTAGGGAAAGCCCAGGACGTTATTGATCTGGTTGGGATAATCCGACCGCCCGGTGGCGACGATGGCGTCCGGGCGCACGGCGCGGACCTCTTCGGGCGTGATTTCCGGGTCGGGGTTGGCCATGGCGAAAATGATGGGCCGTTCGGCCATGGCGGCGACCATGGCGGGGGTGACGGCGCCCTTGACCGACAGGCCCAGAAACACGTCGGCGCCGGCCATGGCCTCGGCCAGGGTGCGGGCGTCGGTGGGTACGGCATGGGCCGATTTCCACTGGTTCATGCCCTCGGGGCGTCCCTGCCAGACGGTGCCCTTGGTGTCGCACAGGATGACGTTGCCGTGGGGAACGCCCATGGCCTTGATCAGTTCGGTGCAGGCGATGCCGGCGGCGCCGGCTCCGTTGACCACCACCCTGATCTTCGCCAGATCGCGGCCGGTCAGCGCGGCGGCGTTGATCAGGCCGGCGGCGGCGATGATGGCGGTGCCGTGCTGATCGTCGTGAAAGACCGGGATGTCCATCACTTCGCGCAAACGCTGTTCGATGATGAAACAGTCGGGCGCCTTGATGTCTTCGAGGTTGATGCCGCCGAAACTGGGGCCGAGGAAGCGCACGGCATTGACCACGTCGTCCACCTCGTGGGCGTCGACTTCAAGATCGATGGCGTCCACGTCGGCGAAGCGTTTGAACAGGACCGCCTTGCCCTCCATCACCGGCTTTCCGGCCAAAGCGCCGAGATTGCCCAGACCCAGCACGGCGGTGCCGTTGGAGATGACGGCGACCAGATTGCCGCGCGCGGTGTAATCGAAGGCGAGATCGGGATTGTCGGCGATCGCCAGACAGGGAAAGGCCACGCCCGGCGAATAGGCGAGCGCCAGATCCCGCTGAGTGGTCAGCGGCTTGGTGGCGACGATTTCAAGTTTTCCCGGTCGGCCCGAGGCGTGAAGGGCCAGGGCCTCGCGTTCAAGCGTGGCGTGTTCCCGCGCCTCGGCGCTATCGTCCGGCGAAGGCGGGGCGGCGGCGTGATCGGGGGCGGATGCCGTCATTCTGTCCTTTCAGAACAGGGTCTCAAGCGGTTGGTCGCTGGAAAACATGGACATTGGCCGCGCCGGCATCCACCAGCGCATTCATGGCGGCGGCCTCGCGGCGCTCGTCGCCGGCGGCCACCCACAGGATGATGCTGCCCGCGGCCAGGGCCCGGGAGAAACCTTCCGAATCGGGCAGGGCGGTGACCTCGTCGAGCAGTTCCTTGACCGCGACGCCGCCGACACCGGCGGCGATCAGGGCGGCGATGGCCGCGCCCACCGGCCCGGCGGCGACGGCGATCAGGCCGGCCGCCACCAATGGACCCTCGTATTTGAACTCTCCCACCAAGGCGGTCAGGACGTCGCGCCAGCGCTTTCCTTCCGGTCCGCTGGCGTCCAGCGACGTATGAGAGGACAGGATCGACAGATCGCTCCGGGCGAAGCCGGCGCGCAACAGGGATTCGACGGCCGCCTGAAACAGGGCGCGGTCGGAAAAGGTGCCCACCACTTCGCGGGGCGAAGCGGACGAAACGGATTGGTTCTGCAAGGGTCATGACTCCGCAAGGTCGGAATCCCGCTATCTTGCGTCATCGGCTCGCCGATTCCTAGCCTCGGCGGGGTTGCGGCCAGGGGAATCGGGTGAACCCGCTTCCCCTGCATTATGTATATTTCCCTCAATCGCCGGGCGGGCGCGTCCGCGCCCTTGGCTATCCTCGCTTGCGCTCCGAGG